>NZ_RQTJ01000010.1 GCF_003858535.1 Paenimyroides viscosum | reverse complement strand
TTTCATACGTCAAAAATAAGATTTTATGCTTAACTTTAACTAGAAGCTAAGTTAGTATATCCATACTTGTATAGTAAGTTTAGGATTACGATCAATTGGTGTATAACTATAACAGGATTTAATTAAAATATGTATAGTTATTTTAGGACGGGTCACCGAAAAATATTCTAAAATAGCAAAGGGTAGGATGCTCCGTAGATAAAGCATAGCAAAGGCTACCTTAGTGCATGAAACACATTTTCGGTGAAAATATATATAAATAGAAAATTCGACTATCTTTCTTTAAAATAGCCGAATTTTCCACATTCTGTATAATGGTATATTTTATGCGTGAAACTTACTTTTTTAATAGTTGCTCCAAGTAGGTAGTTTTCTCTTTTTCTGCCTGTAAAAGGCGCTCGTACAATTTCTTGTTTTCATCGTACGCTTCTACTAGTTTGTCTAAAGGATTGAAGGTTGGATTGTACAAATTCTTCACTGCGGAAGACTCATCTTGAAAAGTATTATGTGAAATTATATTAATCATTCTTTCGTCCGAATATTCTTTAATTGCGTTTGCAGGTACTTCTAATGCGTTGGCAATTTCGTTTAGCTTCGCATCTTCCAATTCTTCTGTATTCTCTATCACCGACATCTTCTGCTGGCTGATGCCTAGCAGTTCTGCAAGTGTTTCCTGTTTCATTTCTTTCATTTCGCGTATGCGGCTGATGTTGCGTCCAATATGTTTTTTCACAGTAGTCTCCATAATCAGTATTGTTGGTTATTCAAATATAGGTAAAATTTGTTATGTTCTTGCAACCAACTTATGTAATTGCAGTCAAACATTAAAAAAATTATTCCCGTAAACCACTGTTATGGTAAAAGACCATTTCTTCCAATGACGAAAGAATGTCTGTAATCATTGGAAAGCTATTAAAAACTCAAACTCTTATCCTTCGCCGATTTTACCTGATAACCAAAACGTATTTTCTTTGTTTCGTTTGGTTTTAAATTAACCTCCCAAGTAAGTTTGCCTTTTTCCACATCTGTTGTGGAACCACCTTTATCTGACAAAGTAATTTCGATGTCGGTATTACTGCTTATTGGAATTTGATCTTCAACAATAATGCTTATGTTTTCTTTTTTGTTATTTCGGATCGATATTTCATAAACAAAATCCTGTACTTTACGAGACGATAAGGTTTTGGTTCCCGATTTATCGTTAATCAACGTTCTTGTTACCGATATGTTTTGATCTTTTCCTAAACTTAAGCGCAGTTCGTCTTCGTTGGCATTGGCATTTACATAGGTTTTACCTACATACATTCCTTCAAAAACAACATTAGCTTCGCCAGGTAAAATATTATAGTCACCATAATCTTTAACTTTGGCAATTAAATAGGCGTTGGTATCTAATTTTGGAGTAGTGATATAACTGTAAGTTGCCGGCAGTTGTGTATCTTTCAAGGCGACACTGTGTTGTTTACCATTGCTTAAAATAGTGTACGGAATATCAATATCAAACGTAATGTTTAACTGGCTTTCATTGATTTGAGTGAAATCATTAATTGTTGAAGGAGCTAAAACTTCAGCTACTTCATAATCAGCTCTTCCGGCATTAGAGCTATCATTAAAATCTCTTTGAAGTGTACCTTTAGATGATTTTTGTGAACCACCTGTTTGTTGCCCAAGTGACCTGAGAGTTCCGTTATCATAACCTCTATTTGAAACAATTGGGTAATCAACAAACCAAGGTTGCAGTTGAGGCGCAAAGGTATTTTGATTTGCCGGACCACTTGTTAACGATAATTTTACATTTTTCCAATCGATACCTGTGTTTTGTTGCACCTGCGCTTTGTACAACATATTTATTGGTTCGTTGATTTTATCAATACGCATTTCATAACTCGGTTGCCAGGTTGCCTGATTGGTTAAATACGATATTTCTAAAGGAATGTTGCCCGCCTGATTGCTCATTACGTTTACAATCAATTTTCCTTGACTTGTTTTTTCGGAAGTGGTTTCGTTAAAGGTCAACTTTCCTTTTAAAGCAGTTAATTCTTCTTTTAAAACGGTTTCTTGAAGTTCTAATTTATTGATAGAATTGGACAATTCTGATCGTTTGGTTTTATAAAATTCCAAAAGCTTGGTTAATTCGGCTACCGAAAAATTCTGTGCATTGCTCATAGATTGATTTTTATCTAAAAGCTCTACACTTTTACGCTCTGCCGTCAACTGGTTTTGCAGCGTTTTTAACTCGGTTTCTTTCTTTTTGATTTCTTCTTTAACTGGTTTTACCAAAGGCGAATCCTGATTGTTGTCGTACTCTTCTACATACGCATTGGTAAACTGAACCGACATAACCGTAACATGCTTTGGCACGCCAATTTGTACCGTATTTTCGTTAAGGTAATTGGCAACATTGGTAATAACAATTTCAGAAGTACCTGAAGAAATTTGGGTTGAAGCTTTGTGTTTTAACTCGGCTGCATTATTATAAACTCGTGCCGATTGAATTTGTGCTTGCGTAAAAACCGGTTTTTGTGCATTTGCCGTTATACTGAAAACGATAGCAGCAGGAAACAAAATATTTTTCATGTAAAAATGTTTTAGTTAATGAATAACTTTTTTGTGTAATAAATGATAAATTCATCCTTATAGAATGTATCTTTAATATAAAGAGTATCAAAACACACAAAAGGTTGGGATAAGGTAGTAAATATTTTAAAAAAAAGTTTTTTTAAAGACATTTCGTTCCTTCAAAATAAAAAAATACGGTTTATATCTAAAACAACCCACTTACCAAATCTTCAATTTTCGATACTAAAACCACTTCTATATTTTTAGATTGATAGGTGATTTTATTGTATTTTGATATGTATATTTTTGAAAAACCTAATTTTTCGGCTTCTTGTATGCGTTGATCTACTCGATTTACAGGGCGTATTTCACCCGATAAACCCACTTCGCCTGCAAAACAAAAATCTTTAGAAATAGGATCGTCTTCGTTTGATGAAAGTATCGATGCCACAACCGCCAAATCAATCGCAGGATCATCAACCGAAATTCCGCCTGTTATGTTTAAAAATACGTCTTTCATGCCTAAACGAAAACCGGCTCGTTTTTCCAACACCGCCAAAATCATGTTTAAGCGTTTTAAGTTGTAACCTGTAGCGCTGCGTTGCGGTGTGCCGTAAACTGCTGTACTCACCAACGCCTGCACTTCGATCATTAACGGACGCATAGCTTCTAAAGTTGATGCAATAGCAGTGCCCGATAATTCTTCCTCGCGGTTCGATAATAATATTTCCGACGGATTAGAAACTTCGCGCAAACCTGATCCTAACATTTCGTAAATTCCTAATTCGGCTGTAGATCCAAAACGATTTTTCAAGGCACGAAGAATGCGGTACACATGATTTCGATCACCTTCAAACTGAAGCACAGTATCAACCATGTGCTCTAAAATTTTTGGTCCGGCAATGTTTCCGTCTTTTGTAATATGACCGATTAAAATAACGGGCGTTGATGTTTCTTTTGCAAATTTTATCAGTTCGGCAGTGGTTTCTTTTATTTGAGAAATACTTCCTGCCGATGCTTCGATATAATCGGTATGTAAGGTTTGTATCGAATCGATAATCAATACATCGGGTTCGATTTCTTCTACCTGTTTAAAGATGTTTTGTGTGTTTGTTTCAGTTAGAATATAGCACGAATTGTTGTTTGGATTGATGCGTTCGGCACGCATTTTTATCTGTTTCTGACTTTCTTCGCCCGAAACATACAGCACTTTATAAGGTAATTTTAAAGATAATTGCAACAACAGCGTACTTTTCCCTATTCCGGGCTCGCCGCCTAAAAGAATCATAGATCCGGGAACAATACCACCGCCTAAAACTCGGTTTAATTCCTGATCCAACGTATTTAAACGAACTTCCTGCGTGCTGTCAATTTCAGTAATCAACAAAGGTTTTGCCGTGCGTTTAATTCCTGCTGAAGATTTGGTTTGCCACGCTACTTTTTCTTCTTTCTGAATTACTTCTTCAACAATGGTATTCCACTGTTTACAAGCCCCGCATTGTCCCATCCATTTAGCATATTGGGTACCACAAGACGAGCAGAAAAATGCTGTTTTTACTTTTGCCATTTTTTTAGCTTTAAGTTTTATGCCGTAAGCAATAAGCACAAACTTAAAGCAAACAACTAAAAACTATTTAAAAAACGAATTTACAAATTATTTGGTTTTATTAACGACAGGAAATGTCATGAATGAGCGATTGGAATAAATCAAAGCTCTTTTGATAATTTATTGGGACTTTGTCGGGTATCAAAAATGGTAATTATTTCAATTGATTTTGGGCTTGTTGCTATTCTGTAATAAAAAGTAGTTTGTTTGGTTACTACACATTTATAAAGATTTTTAAAAGCGGAAGATTGCACACAGCTTTGAGGTTGAAGTACAATTTGATTTATTTTTTCTGTCAGTTTATCAATAAAATCTTTCTTTGCTTTTACACCCCAGTTTTCAAGCAGATATTCGGTAAGTTTTAAAAGTTTTTCTTCGGCAGATTTTGATAAAAAAACGTTCATTTTAAGAAATTTTCTTCAAAAAAGAATCGAACGAAACTTTCTTTCCTTCGTTTAACTCTTTTATTCCTTTTTTAATTTCTTGCTGATCTGCCTCGGTTAAATCATCCCAAAAATCGCTTTTTTCTCTTTTGATAAAATCCGAAAGTTTTTGAAGAAACTCCGAATTATCGTTTTCCAAAATAATTTTAAGTAAGGCTAATTTTGTTGCTTGAATATCCATTTTGTAACATCTTTCCTTTCAAAATTACAAAAAATTTTAAAAGATCAATTTAATTTTAATTGATTTTTAGTTCTTTACGATAACTTTTCTTTATTAACAACAGGCAATAATAAAAACGACAATCCGCCTAAAATTACGGTAGCAACCGTTTGTGTTGTCCATAACAACCAGCCAAAAGCAGTACCTGCTGTTAATGCTACGCCGTAAAGCGCTAATATTTTAGCTATTAATAACGGAAAAGCACCAAAACCGCCGTTTGTAAAGCTTATTGCCAAACTACCAACTACAAAAGCAACCATGATGATTCCTAACGATATTTCGCTGGTTTCGGGTAACGCTTTGGTTCCAAAATAAAAAGTAAGCACAAAACCAAACCAAATAACAAAAGTGTGGATAAGAAACGGAATACGATGCGGCATTTTAAAAATGCTCAACATACCTTCTACCAACCCAGTTATTTTTTTACGAATAAAAACGAAAATTTTCCAGTTTGATGTATAAAGTAAATACAAACCTACAATCGCCGATATTACAAAAACACCACCAATTACAACCAACTGTTTAACCGGAATATGCTGTGTAATAAAGCCCATTAACTGTTTGTAGTGCAATAATAATGCTGTTGCTACAAATAGTAAAAGAAAAATTAAATCGATAATACGTTCGGCAATAATGGTTCCGAAACCTTTATCGAACGGAATTTTATCGTATTTCTGAAGAACGGCTGCACGCGACAATTCGCCCGATCTTGGTATTGTTAAGTTCAATAAATATCCGACAGAAATCGCCATAAAATTATTCCAAAAATTAGACTGATAGCCTAAATACTGCAAACTGTATTTCCAACGATAGGCGCGCGATGCGTGACTTACATTCATAAAAAGCAACGATAAACCAATGTATCCGTAGTTTGCTGTTGCAAAATAACTTTTCATTTCGGTAATCTGTTCGGGTGTAAATTGGTTGTAAGCGTAATAAACCAAAAAAACTCCCAACAAAAGTGGGAGTGAAATATTCAGTATTTTTTTTAAAACCTTCAACTATTAAGTTAGCGAATTATTTTCTTCATTAGGAAAAATAATCCAAGGTGAAAATGTTTTAGCTTCTTCAAAATCCATTAAAGCGTACGTGATTACGATGATGATATCATCTTTCTGAACACGACGCGCCGCCGGACCATTCAAGGTAATTTCGCCACTGTTTCTTGGACCCGGAATTGCGTAAGTTTCAAAACGTTCGCCATTGTTGATGTTTACGATTGAAACCTTTTCGCCTTCTATAATGTTCGAGGCTTCCATTAAAGCAATATCTATAGTTATACTGCCAATATAATTTAAATCGGCACCTGTTACTTTAACGCGGTGGATTTTAGATTTTAAAACTTCTATTTGCATGGTGCAAAGTTATAAATTTTTAATTTAATTCAATGTTATCAATTAATCGTACATCTTCTATATGTACTACAATAAATGCACGGTATTTTTTATTAGGTTCTTTTGCAATTGCCGTTTTTAGTGTAGCTTCATCTGCAATTATGAAATATTCTAATGTAAAATCGGGATCGCTTTCAAAGGCATTAACAACAAAATTTTCTGAATCTTTAACATCCTTTTCATTAAAAATAGTTTTTGCGGTTTTAAGCGTTTTGTAGATTAAAGCAGCTTTATCTTTTGCTTGTACAGACAAACGTTCGTTACGTGAGCTCATTGCCAAACCGTTTGCTTCGCGAAAAATTGGACAGCCAATTACATCAATATTCATATTGTTTTTGGCAACCATTTTACGAATTATCTGCAACTGCTGAAAATCTTTTTCACCAAAATAAGCTTTTGTTGGCTGTGTAATTTCGAATAGTTTTTCAACAATAGTTCCAACTCCGTTAAAATGACCCGGACGGTTACTGCCTTCCATTTCGTTATCCAATCCATCATAATCAAAACTTTGCGCAACGGTTTTTCCTTCATAAATATCGTCAACAGTAGGCGCGTAAACAATAATTTTGTCAGAAAGTGATTGTATCAACGCTATATCTTTATCTAAAGTACGTGGATATTTTTCTAAGTCTTCACTATTATTAAATTGTGTTGGATTAACAAAAATACTTGCTACCACAATATCATTTTCTTGTAATGCTTGCTCCAATAATGAAAGATGTCCCTTATGAATTGCTCCCATTGTAGGCACAAATCCTATAGTTTGCTTCGCCTGTTTTAACGGCTGTAAATGCAGTTTTAGCGGGCTTTGTGCATGAAATAGTTTCATGTTCTAATTTTTTAAGTGGATGCAAAATTAGCACATTACTTAACAAGGTAACACATTTTTTCGTAATTTTGCATAATAATAGCATTTTTAATTTAATTAAAGAAGAATGAAAGATAAGAGGATATTGTATGTATCATCTGAAGTAGTGCCTTATTTACCTGAAAATGAAGTTTCACAAGCTTCATTTGACACTCCAAAAATGATTAATGATTTAGGTGGGCAGATCCGTATTTTTATGCCACGATACGGTAGCATCAATGAAAGAAGACATCAATTACATGAAGTTATAAGACTATCGGGTATGAATTTGGTTATCAATGACATGGATATGCCTTTAATTATTAAAGTTGCTTCTATACCAAAAGAAAGAATCCAAGTTTATTTTATTGATAACGACGATTATTTTAAACGCAAAGGTACTTTTGGCGATGAAGCCGATACGCTGTACCATGACAACGACGAGCGCGCTATTTTTTTTGTTAAAGGCGTAGTTGAAACAATTAAAAAATTAAATTGGGTACCCGATGTAATACACGTTCAAGGTTGGATGGCTTCGTTATTGCCACTTTACATGAAAAAGTATTACAACAACGAAAGTATATTTGCCGACACTAAGATAATTACGTCTATTTTCGAAGCTGGTTTTGATGGTAAATTATCAGAAAATATGTTTGAAAAAGTAGCTTTTGATGAATTTAACGAAGAAGACATTACTTCTTTAAAAGAAGCTACGTTTATTAATATCATGAAGAATGCCATTAACCATTCAGACGGTATTGTAATATCTTCAAAAGAGATCTCAGAAGATTTAACAAATTATATACAAAATTCAAACAAACCTTTTTTACCTTTCGACGCGAAAGAAAAAATGAAGGATTTTTATCCTGAATTCTATCTGCATAAGGTTTAATTTAAAAGCATCTATGAAAAAAAAGTCGATTGTTAAATTCATATTATTTTCTGTTTTATCGATAACTGCCATTTCTTGTGAACAAGAATTTACCGAAATGGGATCTGAAGTTATTGATAACGACCAGTTTGGATTTGATAAATATTTGGTTCAAAACATTGTTACAACAAACAGCGAAGCTGGTATTGCCAATACTCGTAATTTACCCGTAAATAACTTAGGGGTTTATACACATAGTGCATTTGGTAAAACCGCAGCACACTTTGTTACCCAAATTGAAATGAAAAACAATACCGATTTAAGTCTAATTGGAGACAATCCAGTATTAGACTCGGTGTACGTATACATTCCTTTTACAAGCAGTGTGTCTTCTACAGATTCAGAAGGGAATCGTTCTTTCAACGTATCAAACCTATACGGCAATGGTAAGTTTATGCTAAATGTGTACGAAAACGGATACTATTTACGCGCTACCGATCCAACCAATGATTTTGATACACAGTTTTATTATGCCGATGAAAAACCGATCTTTGATCAACATAAAAAAGGTGTAAACGGCACGGATAGATTAAATAATTCTACCAATACCGCACAAAATACCGAATTTACTTTCAATAAAAATGAAATTAAACTTTTTGCTTATAAAGCAGATGGCACTGTGCAGGAAGAAAATGGCAAACCAAAAGTTAAAGAGCGTTTAACTCCGGGAATTTGGTTAGATTTAGATAAAAATTACTTTCAAACAAAGTTTTTTGAAGGCAACAAGCACAAATCTTTAATAAACAACGGACTTTTAAAAGAGTATTTTCGTGGTTTGTATTTTGAAGCTGTTGATACCAACAACCAAAACGCCTTAGCGCAACTAGACTTAAGCAAGGGAAAAGTGGTGTTTGTTTATAAAGTAGACGGTGCTGTAGACAGCCAAACCAATCAACCAAAACGCGAGCGTAAAACCTACGAATTTAACATAGGCTATTTAGATGGTGCTTCTACAGCAAATACTTCCACAACCGTTAATTTATTAGAGAATAATTTTGATTTAGACAACAATTCTTCTGGTAACATTTGGCTTAAAGGTGGCGGAAAAAGCAGCTTTGCAACTATTTCACTTTTTGGAAACGATAGTGATAACAACGGTAAAGCAGATGAGTTAGATACCTTAATAAAAAACAAATGGCTGGTTAACCAAGCATTATTAACGCTTTATGTAGATCATACTGCAACGGGTTTAGATACTATTTCTACACCAAGACAACTATATTTGTACGATTATAAAAACAACAAAGTTATTGCAGATTATTTAGCTGATACATCAACAACGGGTAAACCAATTTATGGTGGTAGTTTAAACAAATCTAACAAATCTGCTTATAAATACCAATTTAGGGTAACAGAGCATATTAACAACCTTATACAAAAAGATTCTACAAACGTACCTTTAGCATTGGTTGTTGCAAATGATATTACCAACCCATTAATGAATCCGTTAAAAGGATCAACTAAAAAAATACCTTTAACAGCCACAATGAACCCGTTTGGAACCGTTATTTACGCTCCAAACGCATCAAACACTGCTGTTAGAATGAAACTAGAAATTTATTACACCAAAGAAAACTAATTATGTGTGGAATTGTAGGTTATATTGGACCAAGAGAAGCTTATCCTATCATTATTAAAGGATTAAAGCGTTTAGAATATAGAGGATATGACAGTGCCGGAGTTGCATTATACGACGGTGAAAAATTCATATCCAGCAAAACAAAAGGCAAAGTTTCCGATTTGGAAAAAAGAGCCGAAGAAGAAAATACTTTTAAAGGATCAATGGGAATTGGTCATACACGTTGGGCTACACACGGAGTTCCAAACGATGTAAACTCACACCCACATTTTTCAAATTCTGGTGAATTAGTGATTATCCACAACGGAATTATTGAAAACTACGAACCTTTAAAACAAGAATTAATCAATCGTGGTTATACTTTTAAGTCTGATACTGATACAGAAGTATTAGTAAACCTTATAGAAGACATTCAAAAAAACAAAGGTTTAAAACTTGGCAAAGCAGTTCAGGTTGCATTAAACCAAGTGGTAGGTGCATACGCAATCTGTGTGATGGATATTAAAAAACCAAACGAAATTGTTGCGGCACGTTTAGGTAGTCCGTTGGCAATTGGTATTGGTGAAGGTGAGTTTTTTGTAGCTTCAGATGCTTCTCCGTTTATCGAATACACAAACAATGCGATTTATTTGGAAGATGAAGAAATGGCGATTATCCGTTTACACAAACCAATTAAAATCCGTAAGATAAAATCAGACAGTGAAGTAAGTCCGTACATTCAAGAGTTACAGTTAAATTTGGAGCAAATTGAAAAAGGCGGTTACGATCATTTCATGTTAAAAGAAATTTACGAACAACCACAAGTTATTCGTGATACCTTCCGCGGACGTTTATTAAGCGACCAAGGTTTGATAAAAATGGCAGGAATTGAAGATAATTTAAACAAATTTATCAACGCAAAACGCATTATTATTGCAGCTTGCGGTACCTCATGGCATGCAGGTTTAGTAGCAGAATACATGATTGAAGAATTTGCACGCATTCCTGTGGAAGTAGAATACGCATCAGAATTCCGTTACAGAAACCCAATCATTAACGCAGACGACGTGGTTATTGCCATTTCGCAATCTGGTGAAACGGCTGATACTTTAGCAGCTATTAAATTAGCTAAAGAAAAAGGAGCCTTTGTTTTTGGTGTATGTAACGTAGTTGGATCTTCTATTTCTCGTGAAACACATGCAGGTGCTTATACACATGCAGGTCCAGAAATTGGTGTAGCATCAACAAAAGCATTCACAACACAAATTACGGTTTTGGCATTAATCGCATTGCGTTTGGCTAAAGCAAAAGGAACCATGTCGCAGTCTGATTATTTAAGAAATTTAATTGAATTAGAACTAATTCCTGAAAAAGTTCAAGAGGCATTATTAGAAAACGATAAGATTTTAGAGATTGCTAAAATTTATAAAGATGCGCCTAACTGTTTGTTTTTAGGTCGTGGATTTAATTTCCCTGTTGCTTTGGAAGGCGCTTTGAAACTGAAAGAAATTTCGTACATACACGCAGAAGGATATCCGGCTGCCGAAATGAAACACGGACCAATTGCTTTGATCGACGAAAACATGCCGGTTATTGTAATTGCACCACAGCAAAATCATTACGATAAGGTTGTTAGTAACATTCAAGAGATTAAAGCACGAAGTGGAAAAATCATTGCATTGGTATCAAAAGGTGACGAACAAGTTAAAAATCTTGCCGATCATATTATTGAAATGCCAAATTCAACCGAAGCGTTAACATCTATCATTGCTACCATTCCATTACAGTTGTTATCATACCATGTAGCTGTTTTACGCGGCACTAACGTAGATCAACCAAGGAATTTAGCCAAATCGGTTACCGTAGAATAATTTAAAAATGACGAGCACAAACAGAGTTCGTCATTTTTTATAGAAAATATTAATTAGGGCTATTTATTATTACAAAAAAAAACTATCTTTGCACATCGAAAAAAGTCGTTTTTTCACAATTGATAATTAGCTGTTAAATAAATACATAAGCAATGTCTAAAGTTACAGGAAAAGTTGCACAAATTATCGGACCAGTAGTTGACGTAGTTTTTGATACTACATCTGCTGCATTACCGAAAATTTACGATTCATTAGAAGTTACTAAAGCCGATGGATCAAAATTAGTTTTAGAAGTTCAATCACACGTTGGTGAAGATACCGTACGTACAATCTCTATGGATTCTACCGATGGTTTAAGCCGTGGAACAGCGGTTGTTTCTTTAGGTTCGCCTATTCAAATGCCAATTGGTAAAGAAGTTTTTGGACGTTTGTTCAACGTGGTAGGTGATCCTATCGACGGATTAGAAGCGTTACCAAAAACAGGTGAAAATGGTTTACCAATTCACCGTCCTGCTCCAAAATTCGAAGATTTATCAACATCATCAGAAGTTTTATTTACAGGTATCAAAGTAATCGATTTGATCGAACCTTATGCAAAAGGTGGTAAAATTGGTTTATTTGGTGGTGCCGGTGTAGGTAAAACCGTATTAATTCAAGAGTTAATTAACAATATCGCAAAAGGTCACGGAGGTTTATCTGTATTTGCTGGTGTTGGTGAACGTACTCGTGAAGGAAACGATTTATTACGTGAGATGTTAGAGTCTGGTATTATTAAATATGGTGACGATTTCATGCATTCTATGGAAAATGGAGGATGGGATTTAACTAAAGTTGATAAAGCCGGAATGATGGATTCTAAAGCAACTTTCGTATTCGGACAAATGAACGAACCACCTGGAGCACGTGCACGTGTTGCTTTATCTGGTTTAACAATTGCTGAATATTTCCGTGACGGAGCTGGTGATGGTCAAGGTAAAGACGTATTGTTCTTCGTTGACAACATCTTCCGTTTTACACAAGCTGGTTCTGAAGTATCTGCATTATTAGGTCGTATGCCTTCTGCAGTAGGTTACCAACCAACTTTAGCAACAGAAATGGGTGCAATGCAAGAGCGTATTACATCAACAAAAACAGGATCTATTACATCGGTACAGGCGGTTTACGTTCCTGCGGATGATTTAACTGACCCTGCTCCAGCAACAACATTTGCTCACTTAGATGCTACTACGGTATTATCTCGTAAAATTTCAGAGTTAGGTATTTATCCTGCGGTAGATCCATTAGATTCTACTTCACGTATCTTAACTCCAGAAATCTTAGGTAAAGAGCACTATGCTTGTGCACAACGCGTAAAAGAGATCTTACAAAAATATAAAGAGTTGCAAGACATTATTGCGATTTTAGGTATGGAAGAGTTATCAGAAGCTGATAAATTAGCCGTTCACCGCGCACGTCGTGTACAACGTTTCTTATCACAACCTTTCCACGTAGCTGAACAGTTTACAGGTATTCCTGGAGTATTGGTTGATATTAAAGAAACAATTAAAGGATTTAACATGATTATTGATGGTGAATTAGATCATTTACCAGAAGCAGCGTTCAACTTAAAAGGTTCAATTGAAGATGCAATTGAAGCTGGAGAAAAAATGTTAGCGGAAGCATAATCACTAAAAACAATTTATTATGATTTTAGAAATTGTTTCACCAGAGGCTACACTATTTAAAGGTCAAGTTACCGCAGTGTCTGTTCCTGGAATCAATGGTGAGTTTCAAATGTTAAGTAACCACGCACCAATTGTTTCTTTATTAACAGAAGGAAGAATTAAAATTGCAGGTACCAACTTACAGTTAGAACCACAATTTGAAAACCGATTTGAAAAAATTGACAACAATACTTATTACTTGCCAATTAAATCGGGAACACTTGAATTAAAAGATAACAAGATAAATATCTTAGCAAATTAAATAGAAATCCAACTCAATTGAGTTGGTTTTTTGCTTTAAGAGCTTTCTACTAACTTTGACAAGGTTCTTGTGTTAAGAAAGAAGCATAAAAAAGCACCTTATTTTAAGGTGCTAATTTTTTGTAACATAATATCTTGTTGTAAAATCCAATTGTAGTAGGCGTTATCATCGTATAATTGGTGCGTATATTCTGCAACTAAATAAAACATGATATTTGTTTTATGGCGATCTAAATTAAACGTTAAACCACTAAATTTTAAATACGCCTTTAATTCGTTAAAGTACTTAGGATCTTTATAAATTTTGTCTGCAACTTGCGCTGGCGTTAATCCCTCTAATAAAGAGCGTTCTTTTTCAATTTCTTGAAAAACATAATAACTAACCAATGAAGTTTTCATTAAAAGCTGTATAGCATCTTCCCCGTGTTTGTTTTTTAAAGGAATAAATACATCAGGTACAATTCCGCCACCGCCAAAAACAACGCGCCCTTTTGTAGTTTTAAACTTTAAACTATCAGCTAAATGTATACTGTCTTTAGAATATAGTTCGCCCGACTTAAAACGATTACTTAAATCGCTGTTGTACTCGTCTAATCCATCATTATATGGTTTTTGGATAGATCTACCCGATGGCGTATAATAACGCGCTGTGGTTAAACGAACGGCAGATCCGTCGCCCAGATACATTTCTCTTTGTACCAATCCTTTTCCGTAAGATCTTCTTCCAACAATAGTTCCGCGATCATTATCCTGAATAGCACCCGCAATAATTTCACTTGCCGATGCTGAATTTTCATTGATTAGAACGAACAGCTTTTTATCGGTAAACAAACCTTTGCTTGATGCTTTTGTAATTTTTACGTTTCCTTTTTTATTAACCGTTTTTACAATTACTTCGTTTCCTTTTAAAAAGTCATCGGCAATTTGTATCGCAGGCTCCATATAACCGCCTCCGTTTTCACGAAGATCCAAAACAAGTTCCTCAATGCCTTGTTTTAGTAACGATTCTAATCCGGCTTTAAATTCGGTATAAGTAGTTTCGGCAAATCGGTTAATTTTAATATATCCGGTTTTCTCGTTTACTTTTATGGCAACATCAACACTTTTTAAAGGTACTTCACCACGAGTAATTTCAACATCGAAAAACTTATTGGCAGATTTTCTGTAAACTTTTAGCAAGGCTTTAGAACCGGCATTTCCTTTTAACAGATTAATGATAGAATCGTTTGATAAACCTTGATTAAATAGTTGCACCTTTTCTGCATACAAAATACGGTCACCGGCTTTTAAACCAGCTCTATCAGACGGACCGCCAGGCAATGGTTTTACAACCGCCAACGTATCGTTTAAAACATAATAATTAATACCAATTCCTACAAAAGAACCTTTCATTACGTTTTGAACCTCATCAAACTCAGACTTTGAAATATAAATAGAATGTGGATCAAGCTGTGCCAAAATATTATTAACCGTCATATCAATAATTGAATCGGTATTCACGTTGTCTACGTATTCTTGTTCAATTAAATCAATAAGTTTATTCAATTTCACACGACCTTTGTCTTCTTTAACAGAAAAAGGTGCGCCGTTCTTGGTGAAAAATCCACCTAAAACAATACCTGCCGCTAAAGAGCCCATTGTAATTAAAGGCCACAAATAATTTTTCTTATTCATACAACAAAGAGCTTATATCCTCTATCTGAACCACTTCTACTCCAGCTCTCTTTAAAAAATCAATACCAGCTAAATCTTTATAACTATTTTGATACACAACGCGAACAATTCCAGATTGGTGAATTAATTTACTACAATCTTTGCACGGACTCATTGTAATGTATAATGTTGCATTATCACAGGATTGTGTGGATTTTGCAACTTTTAATATAGCATTTGCTTCGGCATGAAGCACATACCATTTTGTTTTACCTTCGTCATCTTCACAGCAGTTTTCGAAACCAGAAGGTGTTCCGTTGTATCCATCGGAAATAATCATTTTATCTTTAACGATAATAGCACCAACTTTTTTTCGCTGACAATAAGACAACTGCCCCCACTCTTTCGCAATCTTAAGATAGGCTTTGTCGTACTTATTCAACTTTTCATGGTTTGTCATAAATTGTAAAAACGAGAAATTAAATTTTTTTAACAAAAATTTGGTAGTGCAAAATTACATAAAATTCCATTTCAAATTATTTAAAATAGATATAAATATTCCAAAAAAACCAAAAAAAATTTTGATTTTAAAAATTGCTAATTAAGTTATATTTTTCATTAAAAAAATGTGCTTTATTATTTTTTTTGTTAATTTTAAGTATTAACAGTAAAAATCGAAATTATGTTGTATCAAGATATATATGATAGTGGTTTTAAGGAACGTAACAAGGGGCATTTTGCATCTATTGTAAGAGTGGCATATAACGATGGAGAGTACACCAAAACCGAACGCGCCTTTATTGATGCCTTGGCAAACAAATTAGATATAAGCGACGAAGATTACAAAGCCATTTTAAAAAATCCAAATGGCTACCCAGTAAACCCGCCCTATTTACAAGAACATCGTATTGAGCGTTTGTTCGATTTGGCGCGAATGGTTTTTATCAACCATATTTTAGGACCAGAACAAAAGGCTACCTTGCGTAAATTTACATCGGCTTTAGGTTTCGTGGGCGATATTCCAGCTATAACCGATAAAGCATTAAGCTTGTTGGTTATGGAATATGATTTAGATAACTTTAAACAAGAAATGGATGTTTACATAAAAAACAAAAAAAAAGCGAGTTAAAAAACTCGCTTTTTTACAACCTTTCATTCTAAGAAAAATACAATAGTACTAACTACTCTAGCTTTTTGTAGATAAGGTTGTTTTGGACTTTCAGACGGCTCTGTGCCTTCACCTTCATAATAACTGTAATTTCCTACAATAGAAATTTGACCTTGTGAGGCTGTTTTTATCTTACCTAACTGTGCTTGTGAATCATTTGCAAATTGCTCACCCGCAATACGGGCATTCTTTGTACTTTCGGCAATTAGCTTAGGTTTTATAGTGTTTAATTCCGGAAAAGTGTAAGCTATATTTACGTTCGAAGTTAAATCTTTACTTATTAGATCTAATTCAATTTTTGATGTTTTACTTTCCAATTCTTCAACTTTATCAGATTTTATAGAAATGCTTTGCGCGGCAGCGTATCTATCTACTTTCACCTGTACCTCTTTTCCGCCTCTCCATTCGGTTAAATAATATGTTTGACGATCAGTAACACCTAAGTTACTTAGCCTTATATCGTTTTTAGCATAGCCAACACTTTCTAAATACGCAACAACATTGTTTCTTTTAACTTCTGTTTGACTTATTACAGCTTTTAAATCATCGCCCGAAAAAGAAAAGCTTAATGTAACCCAAGCCGATGTAGCTTTCATTTCCATTTCAGCAAGCCCCTTTACAGCAACCACACGGTCTCTATCGCTAAATGTTTTAAGTCCTTTAAAGATGAAAAAACCCAGTAAAAAAAGCCCTACTATTATTGAGATGCTTAGAACGATTGATCTTGATTCGCTTCTATTTTCCATATTTTTTTTGATTTGTCTTCTTGCTAATTTACAAAAAAAATAGCCTGAATTTCTTCAGACTATTTAAATATGTTTACAAATAACTTTCTAATTTATCTACCATATTTTTACTTCCGCAAAAAATAGGCACACGTTGGTGCAGTTCTGTAGGTTCAATTTCCAAAATACGTTGCGTTCCACTAGTTGCTTTTCCGCCGGCTTGTTCAATAATCATTGCTAACGGATTACATTCATATAACAAACGTAATTTTCCGTTTGGTTTAGAAGTAGTTCCTGGATACATATAAATACCGCCTTTTAAAATATTTCTGTGCACATCGGCAACCAAACTACCAATGTAACGTGAACTGTAAGGCTTTTTAGAAGTATCGTCTTTACAAAAAGCAACATAATCTTTTACACCTTGTTCAAACTGATTGAAATTCCCTTCGTTTACAGAAAATATTGCTCCGTCTTCACTGATCTTCATATCAGGATGCGATAAAAAGAAGGTTCCTAATGATGGATCTAACGTAAAACCGTTTACACCATTACCTGTTGTATAAACCAACATGGTGCTTGATCCGTAAATAACGTAACCTGCCGCTACTTGATTAATTCCTTTTTGAAGAAAATCTGCTTGAGTTACCGGTGTTCCGCTATCTGAAATTCTACGGTAAACAGAAAAAATGGTTCCAACCGAAACATTCACGTCTATATTCGATGATCCGTCTAAAGGATCCATTAACAACACATATTTGTTATTATTGTTACCGTCTGCACCGCAAATAGTAATAAAATCGTCGTTTTCTTCTGATGCAATTCCACAAACAATCTCACGGTTAATTAATGTTTGAATAAAAACATCGTTCGCAAAAACATCTAATTTCTGTTGTTGTTCACCTTGAATATTTTCACTACCAAAAGCCCCATTGATATCAACCAAACCTGCCTGATTTACTTTTTGAGCTACAATTTTTGAAGCCAAACGTATTGAGTTCATTAAACGCGATAATTCACCCGAAGAATACGGAAAATCTTCTTGTTTTTTAATTATAAATTCACCTAAAGTAATAAATCTTTCTTCCATAAGTTGTGTTGTAAAAAGTGGTACAAATATCGGTAAAATGTGTTTACAAAGCTATTTCTTTTCATATTTTTAAAAATAGATATGGTGTTAAGAAAATGGTTCGCTACTTTTGCTTTACACAAACAACTTTTTAAGTTAACAATATGAAGGTTTTTAAATTTGGAGGGGCGTCAATTAAAGATCCGCAAGCAATTCGTAATGTTTTACACGTTTTAAAAACCGTAGGTTTTAGCAACAGTTTAATTATAGCATCGGCTATGGGCAAAACCACCAACGCTTTAGAAGATGTGGTAAATGCGTATTTTAAAAAAACCGAAGAGCTTAACAACACTATCAATAGCGTAAAAAACTATCATTTAGATATTGTTTCAGATATATTTACAGATAAAAATCATGTGGTTTTTGACAGAATTTCTATTTTGTTTGCCGAAATGGAATTATTTCTATCGAACAATAAATCGCCGAATTATAATTTTGTTTATGATCAGATTGTATCTTACGGAGAAATTTTTGCAACTACTATTTTGAGTCACTTTTTAAACGATCAACACATAGAAAACACTTGGATTGATGCCAGAAATTTAATTAAAACCAACACTACTTATCGTGATGCAATTGTAGATTGGAAAGCGACCGAAGAAAACATTACCAATCAGCTTCATGACAAAAAACTGTATATTACTCAAGGTTTTATAGGGTCTGATAACAATAATTTTTCGGTTACTTTAGGCAGAGAAGGATCTGATTATTCGGCAGCCATTTTTGCGTATTGTTTAAATGCCGAAAGTGTTACCATTTGGAAAGATGTTCCAGGTGTTTTAAACGCCGATCCTCGTTATTTTGAAGACGCCGTTCTGTTGAATAAAATATCGTATCACGAAGCTATAGAATTGGCTTTCTACGGCGCATCGGTCATTCACCCAAAAACCTTACAGCCTTTACAACGCAAAGAAATTCCGTTGTATGTAAAATCGTTTGTAAACCCAACACTACCAGGAACATTAGTATCAAAAGGTGCCGGATTAGAACCGCAAACTGCCTGTTTCATCGTTAAGAAAAACCAATTACTTATTTCTATTTCATCTAAAGATTTTTCGTTTGTAATGGAACATCAGGTTAGCGATATTTTTAAATTGTTTGCAGAATATCACATAAAAGTGAATGTTATTCAAAACTCTGCGATTAGTTTTACGGTTTGCGTGGAAGATAAGTTTGGTAATTTCAATCATATTTTCGAAGATCTTGCAAAAAACTTTAATATAACTTATAACGAAAATGTTTCACTGTACACTATTCGTCATTTTACCAGCAACGACGCACAAAAAGTAATTGTAGGTAAAACCGTTTTGTTACAGCAGATTAACCGTGAAACCATTCAAATTGTAACTAAAGAATAAGTTTTAAAGAACCATAAAACACCAACAAACCCTTTCACATTATTGCGAAAGGGTTTTGTGTTATAAACCGTTTAATAGAAATATTGTATGTTTATGCTCTGGAAATTGGAGGTGTGTGGCAGTTTGTTATCATTAGTTTTTGATTATTCCTTTTTCAAATTCAAACTCTTCGATTACTTCTGTTTCATTTTCGATATGGTGAAATAACATTTTTCCATTTCCATTTATAATTTTTCCGCAGTCTAGTATTTTACCATTCTTATCAAAACAAGATTTGATTTCTATTAATTTTCCGTCATTATAGATACGTTCAGTATATAACCTACCATTTTTATGAAGCCATTTCCATAAACCGATTTGTTTATTTTCTAAAAGCTCACCACTTCCCATTAATTCACCACTATCAAAATAGTATTTCCAAATCCCGTTTTGCTTATCATCTATATATTTTCCTTTTTGGTGTAATTTACCATTAGGATAATAATATTTCCAATTTCCGTTTTTTTTATTTTTAGAATAATTTCCACTAGAATTTATTTTATCATCTTTAGAAAATATCCATTTTCCAGATTTCAAATTATTTTTCAAATGTCCCTTACCTACTTTTCCTTCCTCATTAATAATTATTTGATTAGATGAACACGAAATTGCAAAAAAGATAATTAAAAGATATAATATTTTGTTCATTTACAGTATTTTGCCGGCGGATCAGCAGCTTTGCACACTACAAGCGAGAGATAAAAAGTATAAGCTAAGTAAAAGCCAATTTCTATTTGCTAATATAATAAAAAAAGGTTTTTAAGCTACGCAAATTTTATAATTCAGAATGTTTAGTTTTTTAACAAATTAGAGTTTCGCAATAAGCACCAATGTTACGTAGTATTAATTTTTCTTGTAAGTTGTTGTTTTTTTATCTCCGTTTTTTAGGATTATTCCATTATCAACAGCATTTTTTAAATCACGACTTGCAGTAGCAGAAGAAATGTTTTTAAAATAATTCAAATAATCTTTACGGCTAAAATCCTTTTCGTTGTTTTCTAAAAATAACTGTATTCTATCTTCATCTCTCAATTTTTTAGCAGAATTTTCAAGTAAATCAGATAATGAACAATCAATAATCATCAACATATACTCAATGAATTTAGTAGATTTCCCTTCTTTATCAGAAATAGACAAAGCGTTGTAATATTCATTTTGATTTTTTGAGATTAAAGTTTCAAATGGCAGAAATTCAAAAATGGGGTACTCTTGCATTAAAATTAGAGTTTGCCACAATCTTCCCATTCTTCCATTTCCATCTAAAAAAGGATGAATAAATTCCATTTCGTAGTGAAAAACACAACTTTTTATGAGCGTTAATTCCGATTTGTCTTTTAAATACTCAAACAAATCTTTCATTAAGTAAGGTACGTTTTCAAATGAAGGTACAATATGTTCCACTTTAGAACCTTTTACAATGCCAACACCTTGTTTTCTATATTTTCCAGATTCATATATTAATTTTTGCAATAATAGTTTATGCGCTTTTAAAAAATCTTTTTCACTTTCTGGTTTTAGTTGCTTTATATTTTTATAAACCTCTAAAGCATTAAGCACTTCAAGAATGTCTTTTTCAGGACCAACAACTCTTTTGTTTTCTATTATCGCTGTAATTTGCTCTTCGGTTAATGTGTTACCCTCTATGCTAAGTGAAGAATGAATTGTTTTAATTTGATTCTGCTTTCGTAAAGTAGGATTGGTTTTAATTAGATATTTTGCATTTACTTCTCCGATTTTCTCTGAAATGGAGGAGATATATTTTAATATTTCTGAAGATATTTCGTACGGAGGTTTCATTTATTGATACTATCATTTGATACTATCACAAATTTAGAAATTAAAAATGATTAATTCATTTAGTTGGTGATAGAATTAAAAGTAAGACAATTTCTTTAAGAGAATTATCAAGGTTATTAAAGAAAAATAAAGGAAGTCATTTGACTTCCTTTTGGTTTTATTTTCTATCAAATGTTTTTTCTCAAATATGATTTTATATCTATTTCATTCTGTAATTCTCTTTTATTGAAGAGAACTATTTTGTTTGCACTTTCAATTCTGTAAAGATTGATATTTGCATATCTTAAAGATTGCAAACTTTATTTGTTTTTTTCTTTTATCAGGTATGAATTTGTAACGTCTTAAATTCCCAAGTACATGCTCATATTTTATAAAAAGCACAACATAATAAATAAACGGCAAAAACAGAATCGTAAATAACGGAGGAAGCAAAAAAGACTTGAGATTACCTAATGTGAAAAAAGTATTGTAATTGATAATCAGTTGATAAATTCCATAAAACAAAAATCCAAATCCTAAAATGGATAAAATATTTTTGAAAAAAATCGCAACTAATTGTGAATTGCTGTCCTCTTTTTCCCTTTCCGCTGCAAAAGTCAAAAGGGAAATGAACGTGAGTGTTGGAATTAATATCAATTCCCAAATAAGTGAAAAATTATAAAATCCAACTATGAATTCAAGTATTATGGTTAATGAAGTAGCAGTTAAGATTATTTTTGTAAAATCTTTATACGACTTTAAGTCGGAAACACTATAAAACATTACCATTCCTGTTGTCAATAACCAATAAATGAAGTCTTTGTAAAGTGAAAATTCCCAAATTCCCAACTTATTAAATGAGAAAACTATTAAAGCTAAATAAATTCCAATACCTATGTAAAAGGGAATTACTTTTTTAGAGAATAATGCCTTTAATACCAATAAAAATTTTCCGAAACTGGCTTTTGACTTGGTAATCAAAAACATAAAAGTCAGAGCTAACCAAATTAAAATTGATATCTCACGATTAGATAATAATTTTAAAAAGTCTATCATTTAAAATTTTAGTAGTCAGTTTAATAAATCCGATAGGGTTTTTCGCACCATTTACACTACAAATATATACTAAAGTTTCATATATGTTAAAAATGTAAAGAACTATGTGGTAAAACAGTTAACTAACACTTATGTACCCGACAACAAACGTTTATAATCGACTATAAATGATTAACAACCGAATAAAATTTGGAAGCTATTGCAACTTTGTACCAGATAATTATTTAATCATTTAAAATTTAAACGCCATGAGTACATTAAGAAACAATGTTCGCCTAATCGGGAGAGTAGGGAACAATCCAGAAACAAAAACTTTTGACAACGGTACAAAAGTATCTTTATCGTTAGCAACCAGCGATTTTTATTACAACGATAAAAAAGAAAAAATTGAAACCACCCAATGGCACAATATAGTTGCGTGGGGTAAAACCGCAGAACTGATTCAGAAATATGTAGAAAAAGGTAAAGAAATTGCCGTTGAAGGTAAATTAACGTACCGCACCTACGAAGACAAAGAAGGTGTAAAGCGTAGCATTACCGAAATTGTTATTAACGAAGTGTTGTTCTTTTAGTTCATCATACAAAGTTTGAATAATAGTGTTTATTAAGTTCTCGTTAGTTAGAGTTTGGCGAGAACTTAATTTTAATCTTCTCGATAGCCTGTCTTGAGCTTGCTGAAAGGCTTCACTACGTTACGCTACTCGAAGCGATGATTGTCAAAATAGTAGGCTAACTTATTTTGGTAGAAAGTTGCAGATATTCAATTTCTTCTAAAAATTAAATCCCGATGCGTCGGGTTTTTTTTATATTCACGAAAGTTAGCAGGTTCAGACAAACATATTTATTGCGTTTACAGAGAAATTAAATTCTTAACAGCATGAAATTAAACGTAACTTTATTTATTTGGTATCTAAATATTACGGCTTAATTGATTAAAAGAGATTCTGGTCTGTTACTTAAGTTCGAAAAAGCATATATTTGTAATTAAAATTTTTTATGTCAAAATTTAGAAGTGTTATATCCTTACTAATAATTTTTGTTACAATTTCGTGTAGTGAGAAAAAAGAAGAAAAGCCAATTATAAATTTGGAACAAAATACTGATAAAAAAAATATAATATATCAAGATACTCCAGAACAGTATTTTACAAATAAGGATAATTATAAAAAATTTAAAGAAAGTGAAAGTTTACATACTCAAGGAAATTATAATGAATCATTGAAAAAAATTATTGGAGCTTGAAAAGTCTGAAAAAAACAATGAACTAGTATTGGGTAGTTTGGGTATTGTTTATATGGATTTAAAACAATATGAGTTGTCTGAACAAAAATTAAAAAAAGCTCTTGACCTCAAACCAGATTTTATTAACAATTGGTTTAATCTTGCCACGCTTTATGAAAGAATGAAGAACTATGAGGATGCTGGTATAACCATGCAAAAAGCAGAAAATTTGTATAAAACAGAGCAAGAAGAATTTCTATACTATATACAAAGAGCTTTTTTAAATTATAAATTAAACAATTGTGAGAAAGCTTTAAAGTTTTGTGAAAAAATTATAAATTCAAATTTTGATGAATATTATATAAACAATGCACAAGGAGCTTATGATGAGATAAAGGAAAAATGCGTAGAGAAATAATCTTGCGAAATCTCACTTTGCTATATCAGAAAATCTACTCATTCAAAATATCCTGAAACAAATCAAAAAATCGACCCATATCAATACCGTCAACCAAACCATGATGCGCAAATAAGGCAACATTAAAATACTTTCGGTCGTTTTTATCAATCATTTTACCAATAGAAACTTTTGGTGAACTATCGGGATGTTTAAATCCACGAGCATGCGTCAACGAGGTGAAATTTACCCACGGAACAGCCGAAAAATGAATGATATTATCGTCGTAATCATCTTTTGTAAGTAAAGTATCAGTTTGTCGTACGCGTGCAATTTCTTGTTTTACGGCTTCTTCAAAAATAGTAAAATCGTTATCAAAGATAATGTGCGAAAACCCAAACGTTTCGTTTTCCTTTAAAACCGTTGATGAAGCATCGATACGATCATGCTGAAAAACCTTTCCCGTTATCAATTCGCAATTTAAAAGCGGGTAATTCATTTATGGTTTTCAACGTAGCGTACAAATAGTAGATAAAAAACGATGTTTTTAATTCTTTGGCTTTTTTGTAAGCTTGCGTTACATCAATTTCAACGGTTAATCCGTAAAAAGGTTCGTCCATTGCCGAGAAAAATTCAAAATGACTTTTCCGTTTCCAGGTATCTAAATTAATTTCGGTTTTCATAAATTCAATAAGGTCAAAATTTCACTTGTTTTTTCAACGCTGTAAAAATTATTGTGGACAATTTCATGATCAATACGCTCGTGTGCCCAAGTAGTGTGAAAAGGTACGTGCACGGCAGTTCCGCCAATATTTAAAACTGGTAAAACATCGGACTTTAACGAGTTTCCTATCATTAAAAAGTTTTCAGGCTCAATTTCCAAACGCTTTAAGAGCTTTTCGTAATCTAATTCCTCTTTTTCAACCATCACCTCAATATGATGAAAATAAGCACCCAAACCTGATAAATGCAATTTACGGTGCTGATCCTTTAAATCGCCTTTGGTTGCTACTACCAATTTGTATTTTCCGTGTAATTGCTGTAAAGTATCTTCAATTCCGTCTAACAAAACAATTGGTTTCGCCAAGAGCTCTTTGCCTATTTCAATAATTTTTTCCATTACTTTGGTCGATACCGTGTGGTTCGATACCTCATAAGCGGTTTGTACCATCGATAGCACATAACCTTTTATTCCGTAGCCATATAAAGGTAAATTGCTGATCTGGGTTTTAAATAACGCTTGTGCTAAACTTTGTTTTGATAAATAATCACTCATTAAAGCACAAAATTTTTCTTCGGCTTCGTCAAAATAAGGCTCGTTAATAAATAACGTATCGTCTGCATCAAAAGCAATTACTCTAATGTTTTCAATCATTTGGTGAAAGTTTTCTCAAAGATAAAACCTAATAAATTTTAATCGATCAAAATTGGACTTTTTGTTAAAAAAAATCGACCAATAATTAAATTTTGTACATTTAATAGAAAAAGAGAAACTATGAAAAATGTAATTAAACAAGAAATGCAGCAGCTAAATTATGAGGATATAGCTGCGTTAGTTACCACAGGTGCAGCGGCAGGTATTGCCGTTACAAAGGTTACAGGACACTCTAAAACAATGGGTGCAGCTGTTGGCGTTGGCCTAAGTATGTTGTTTTACGGAATTTTAAAAAGAATGTAGAAGTTATCTATTTATGATTTATACTATGTTTTTTTATTTTAAGCGAAGAATTAAGGTTGCCAAGTGCAGCCTTTTTTATTGATTTTCTAAAATAAACTTTTATTTTAGCAGTTAAAACAAACTAAAACTTTCAACTTTGGAACAAACAACAACAGACAACACCTTAAAGCGCGGGTTGTCTAACCGACATATTCAGCTAATTGCGTTGGGCGGAGCTATAGGTACCGGCTTATTTTTAGGAATTGGACCGGCAGCCATTTTAGCAGGACCATCGGTTATTTTTGGATATGCCTTTGCAGGAATCATTGCCTTTTTTATTATGCGCCAGTTGGGAGAAATGGTTGTAGAAGAGCCTGTTTCGGGATCTTTTTCGCATTTTGCTTATAAATATTGGGGTTCGTTTGCGGGTTATGCTTCGGGTTGGAATTATTGGATTTTGTACATTCTGGTTTCCATGTCTGAATTAACCGCCATAGGAATTTACGTACAGTATTGGTGGCCCGAAATTCCCTTGTGGGCATCAAGTACATTTTTCTTCTTTGCAATTACGGCGCTGAATTTAGGTTCTGTAAAAATGTTTGGCGAAGCCGAGTTTTGGTTTTCAATTATTAAAGTAGTTGCTATTGTTGCAATGATTGTTTTTGGAACGTACTTATTGGTTTCGGGAACAGGTGGCGAACAGGCAAGTATATCAAACCTTACAAATAACGGCGGGTTTTTCCCTAAAGGCTGGTTCGAAAAAACCGAAACTGGTTATCAGGGATTATTGTCGGTAATGGCAATTATCATGTTTTCGTTCGGTGGTTTGGAACTGATTGGAATTACAGCTGCCGAAGCCGAAAATCCAGAGAAAAATATTCCAAAAGCAACCAATCAGGTAATTTATAGAATTTTGATTTTCTATGTTGGAGCCTTGATTATTCTTTTTTCGCTTTCACCTTGGGAAACCATTACAACGAAAACAAGTCCGTTTGTTACCGTTTTCGATAATTTAAAAGGAATGCAGTTCAACTTTTTCGGGACCGATGTTTCTGCAACAAACCTTATTGCAAATGCGTTGAATGTTATTGTTTTAACAGCGGCATTGTCAGTTTACAATTCATCGGTTTACAGCAACAGTCGTATGTTGTTTGGTTTGGCAGAACAAGGCAACGCGCCTAAATTTCTATTGAAATTAAATAAAAGCTCTGTGCCAACACGTGCAATTATTGTATCGAGCTGTTTTGCCGCAATTTGTATTTTGATTAATAAGTTTGTGCCAGAACAAGCGTTTGAGATTTTGATGTCACTTGTGGTTTCTTGTTTGATCATCAACTGGGTAATGATCTCTTTTACGCATCTAAAATTCAGGAAGTTTAAAGATCAGGCAGGCATCAAAACAAAGTTTCCGTCTATCATATATCCTATTTCAAATTACATCTGTATTGTGTTTTTACTGGCAATTTTAGCAATTATGAGTATTACGGGTATGCATGTTTCGGTAATTTTAATTCCGGTTTGGTTAATTATTTTGTTTGTAACATATCAAATTGTTCAAAAAAACAAGCAGCGAAAATTAATGTAAGTTAACGTGTGTTTCCAAAGTATTTTATAATTTTAAGGAACTAATCTAAAACTAAAATGGTTATGGAAATCAATCACAGAAAAGAAGAAAATAAAGGAGCTTTTATTGCAACTGAAAACGGAGCAAAAGCAGGTGAAATGACTTACAGTAAAGCGGGCGATACATTAATTATTATAGATCATACCGAAGTTGATCCCGCATTTGGTGGTCAAGGAGTTGGAAAAAAGATGGTTTTGGTAGCTGTTGATTTCGCTCGAGAAAACAACATTAAGATTTTGCCTTTGTGTCCGTTTGCTAAAGCAGCATTCGATAAAGATGCAAGTATTCAAGATGTACTTTAAGCATTAAAAATATTTGAAAAGCAGTTCTTCGGAACTGCTTTTTTGTTTATTCTCATTATATTTATAAAAATTTCGATAAATGAAACAGCTTTTCTCTTCCTTATTTATTTGTGC
This sequence comes from Paenimyroides viscosum, assembly GCF_003858535.1. Lineage (GTDB taxonomy): Bacteria > Bacteroidota > Bacteroidia > Flavobacteriales > Flavobacteriaceae > Flavobacterium > Flavobacterium viscosum. The sequence goes on along the minus strand of NZ_RQTJ01000010.1, from coordinate 62,495 downwards.
TTTCCTGATGTTTTCTTGTAAAAAAGATAGTACGGAAACTACTATTCAGCCAGAACAAAATCAAAAAACATTAAAATTAGAATTAGCCGAAGCACAAAAGATTATCGCGTTGCCGCTACATTGTTTAGAGGTTGAATATCCGAATAAATTGGGACAGGTTTTAAAATCATCAGACGAATTGAAATCGCCTAAACAGTTGCGACCAATTTTTTACGGTTGTTTCGATTGGCATTCATCGGCACACGGATATTGGTCGGTTGTGAAATTAGTGAAGAAGTTTCCAGAATTAGATCAGGACAAAACAATAGATCAGCTGCTTACAAAAGTATTTACCGATGAAAATGTAACGATAGAAAAATCTTTTTTCGATCAACCACACAACAAAACGTTTGAAAGAACTTACGGTTGGGCGTGGTTTTTCAAGTTACAAGAAGAATTATATACGTGGAAAGACAATCCGAAAGCACAGCAATGGTACAAAACTTTGCAACCGTTAGAGGATGTTTTTGTTGAACGATATTTGGAATATTTGCCAAAATTGAATTATCCGATTAGAACAGGAACACACGACAATACGGCTTTTGGAATGGCGTTGAGTTTAGAATATGCGCAAACGGTTGGCAACACCAAGTTAAAGGATGCAATTACCGCAAAAGCTAAAGAATTATATACGAACGATGCCAATTGCCCGATTGCTTACGAACCAAGCGGTCACGACTTTTTATCGCCTTGTTTGCAGGAAGCGTGGTTAATGAGTAAAGTATTGCCACAAACCGATTATAAAATCTGGTTACAGAAATTCTTGCCACAATTGTTCGATAAGAAATTTGACTTAGAAGTTGGTAAAGTTTCCGACAGAACCGACGGACACTTGGTGCATTTAGACGGATTAAATTTTAGCAGAGCAACCTGTCTGTTTCAAATTGCAAAAGTGTTGCCTGAACTGAACCATTTAAAACCTATTGCTGAAAAACATTTCAATGCTGCTTTTCCAAACATATCAAACGATGATTATATGGGAAGTCATTGGTTAGGTAGTTTTGCTTTACAGGCGTTAGATGCGCAGTAGAAAGTTTTTAGATATAAGTAATGAGTATAGAGATTTTAGATTCTTCATTATGTTCGAAATGTCACATTTCTTTGTCATTCAGAACGAAGCGAAAGCGTAGTGAAGAGTCTTTTAATCAGCATTAAAATAGAGTGTATTTGTCAAGCTGAACTCGTTTAACTTCGTTCTGTTCGCAAGCTCGGGTCAGCTTCTCATCATGAGTATAAATATTTTATAATTTCTGGATGTGATTCCGGATCAAGTCCGGAATGACAGTCTAACCAGAAAATATAATATGTCAAGTTCAAAACGACATTACAAACAAAAAAACGCAAACCATTTGGTTTGCGTTTTTACTTATAATATAATGAAATTATCCAATTGTAGCTCCGTTGTAAACTCCGGCTTCATCAGGGTTTACAAATACCAATTTACCTTCTTTGGTTTCGGTTAGTAACAACATTCCTTCGCTGTTCACGCCACGTAATGCTCTTGGAGCCAAGTTTACTAAAACGGTAACTTGTTTGCCAATTACTTCTTCTGGAGTAAAATGTTCGGCAATTCCTGAAACAATGGTACGAACATCGATACCTGTATCAACCTTTAAAACCAGTAATTTGTTTGCTTTTGGCATTTTTTCGGCTTCAATAATAGTTCCTACACGTAAATCGATCTTTGCAAAATCTTCGAACTGTGTGGTTTCCTTTTGTGGTTCTGCCGTTTTTGCTTCGGCTGCATTTGCTAGTTTTGTAGCTTCCAATTTATCTATTTGTTTTTGAATTTCTTCGTCTTCGATCTTTGCAAACAATAATTCAGCCTGACCAATTTGGTGACCTGCAGGAATTAAATCTGATGTTTCTGCAACTTTGTTCCAAGACATCTCGACTTCGCTCGATGTAACATTCAACATATTTTTTAGTTTCGCTGCCGAAAATGGTAAAAATGGTTCTGCCAAAGTAGATAACGCTGCAGCAATTTGCAATGCTACATACATTTGTGTTTTAACGCGATCTTCATCGGTTTTAATCAGTTTCCAAGGCTCTTCGTCAGCTAAATATTTATTTCCTAAACGTGCCACATTCATTAATTCTCCCAATGCTTCGCGGAAACGGTAGCGTTCAATTGAACTTTCAATTACTGCCGGATATGCTTTTAATTCTGCCAACGTTTGTTCATCAACCTCGTTAAAAGTATTAGGCGCAGGAATAATTCCGTTGTAATATTTATTGGTTAAAACCACTACGCGGTTAATGAAATTTCCGAAAATAGCAACCAATTCGTTATTATTTCTAGCCTGGAAATCTTTCCATGTAAAGTCGTTGTCTTTGGTTTCGGGTGCATTTGCCGTTAAAGTATAACGCAGCACATCTTGTTTTTCAGGGAAATCGATTAAATATTCATTCAGCCAAACTGCCCAGTTTTTAGAAGTCGATAATTTATTTCCTTCTAAATTTAAAAACTCATTTGCAGGCACGTTATCAGGTAAAATATAGCTGCCTTCTGCCTTTAACATAGCCGGGAAAATAATACAGTGAAAAACAATATTATCTTTCCCAATAAAATGAACCAATTTGGTGTCTTGATCTTTCCAATAAGGCTCCCAATCTTTACCTTCGCGAGCAGCCCATTCTTTGGTCGATGAAATGTAACCAATAGGTGCATCAAACCAAACATACAGTTTTTTGCCTTCGGCACCATCAACAGGCACATCAATCCCCCAATCTAAATCGCGGGTTACTGCTCTTGGTTTCAAACCGTCGTCTAACCAAGATTTTACTTGTCCGTAAACATTTGGTTTCCAATCGTTTTTATGTCCTTCTAAAATCCACTCACGTAAAAACGTATCGTACTGATCTAAAGGTAAAAACCAGTGTTTGGTTTCTCTTAAAACCGGCGTTGAACCTGTTATGGTTGATTTTGGATTAATTAGATCGGTAGCGTTTAATGAGGTACCACATTTTTCACATTGGTCACCATAAGCACCTTCACTACTACATTTAGGGCAAGTTCCCGTAACAAATCGATCTGCCAAAAACTGATCTGCTTCGGCATCGTACAACTGTTCGGTAACTTCTTCGATAAACTTACCGTCATCATACAGTTTTCTAAAAAAATCAGATGCTGTATCGTGGTGAATTTTACCCGAAGTCCGCGAATAATTATCAAACGAAATACCAAATTCATGAAAAGAATCCGTAATGATTTTATTGTATTTATCAATAACCTCTTGCGGAGAAATGCCTTCTTTTTTGGCTTTCATTGAAATTGCAACTCCGTGTTCATCCGAACCACAGATAAAAGCAACATCTTTATTTTGAAGGCGTAAAAAACGAGCGTAAATATCGGCAGGAACGTAAACGCCCGCCAAATGTCCTATATGTATAGGTCCGTTGGTGTATGGCAAAGCCGCTGTAATGGTATATCTTTTAGGATTTTGAATCATTGTATCAAGTTTTCAAGCTACAAAAATACATAAAAACAAGGATACATAAAATAAATAAGTTGTATTTGGGCGTTCCCTTCGGTCGGGCTTTTCGCTGTATCTTTTATCGGGGCTTCGAGTACCTCAGCCACCTATAAAAGGATGCCGCTGCAATCCCTAACGCAATTTTAGTCTTAAAGTTTTTAAAGTCGAAAGTCAAAAGTTATTAACGTATTTTGTTATTTCGGACTCGAACTTGCGGACTGACGAAGTAATCTCATAATGAAAAATATATAACTAATAGAATAACATAGATTCTTCACTCCGCTACCGTTTCGTTCTGAATGACAAAGTCCGTTCTGTGAGAGAAGTGGAACCGCCGAATAGAATAAAAAAAACCTACAAGATTTCAAAAATCTTGCAGGTTTGTCTAATATCTATCTTCTATTATCTATCTTCTATTATCTAGAATCCAAAACTAAATTACGGTAACGGTTGACCAACAGAAATATCGCAACGGTGACCTGGTTGTCCGTGTGCTGGATTTGGTTTTCCTTTCATTCCCGGAGCAGTTTCTTGTTTAGGTGCTGCTGCTTGTTGTTGAGCCGGAGCTTGTGCTTGAGCGTCTCCACCACCTAAAAAGCCACCTTGGCTTGGTTGCGCTGCTGGTGCAGCAGTTTGTCCTGCTCCTTGACCTGGAGGTGAATTTAATGGTGCTCCTACCGGAATGTCGCAACGGTGACCTGGTTGTCCGTGAGCCGGATTCATACCTACTGCAACTTCTGTAGCTTCTGTAGTTGCTCCATGATCATGGTCGTGACCTTCACCTGGTGCATGATTATGACCTGCATGCGGATCTACCGGCGCAGCATCTGTTGTAGCTGTAGTATCTGTTGTAGTAGTTGTAGCTTCTGCTTTTTTGTCGTTACAAGAAACCATTCCTAAAGCAGCAAACAATGCAATAATTGTTATTTTTTTCATGATTTTGATCTGTTAAAGAAACAAATATACACATTTTGTTTAAAAAAACGCACGTAATTGAATACTTCCTGTATGAATGGTTTTTGCGGTTTCGCTGGTTCTACCTTGATAGCTTATGTTTGCATCTAAATACTTGGTTAAATTTCTTTGGAAAAGTAAGCGCCATGTGATATTTTTACCGGGCTGCAAACCTTCTAACATTTGATATGCCACAGCAGATAACGGATTGCCCGAGAATTTGTTATTGTAAAGCGAAAATTCGCCGTTAAATGTAAATTTTTGCGAGGTACTCCAGTTAAAAGCAGTTCCAATGCGGTGTTGTTGCAAGGTTTCTAGATCTCCCTGTACATTCTTTTTATCTTTCCATTCGTAAAATAATTCTACTCGGGCATTTTGCGAAAACAAATAACTTATTCGTGGATTGATGCTTAAATTATTCAGCAGGTAATTTTTAGATCCGTAGTTTTCTGAAATACTTTCAACCTTATCAAATTTATTGGTTAACTGCACCAGCCACCACTTGTTTAATAAATGCTGAAACTGTATTTGGTGTGTGGTGATTTTATTGTCTAAACTTCCAAAATTCATCAGGTTTTTAGCCCGATTGTTTATTAACGAATAAATGGTGGTGTATTTTTGTTTCCCGCGGTTGAAATAAATCGAATTACGAATGTTTGAATTTTCTGCAACCAGTTCATCAGACGAAGATCCAAAAGGATTCCAAGCAATTCCGCTTCCATCTCTCAAAATACTTCGATCGATAATAAAAGACGATTGCAAATGAAACTGACTGGCAAATTTCTTAAAGCCACTTTCGTTCTGCCAAATACTGAAGTTGAAATTAAAAACCTGCGTTAACTTGGTTTGATGCGTTTTTACAAAACTCTGATTCGGTAAAAACATCCGCACATATTCAGCCAAATCGGGATAAGGCGCAATTTCAAATTCTTCTAATTCCTGAATGCCGTTGCCGTTATAATCGTTCCACATGTGGGTTCCCAAACCTGCATCAACCTTAATATAGGTAAATTCTTGCTGCGCCACAGCACCCGATGAGGTTTCGTAAATAGTGTTGGTCTGTATCAGGTTTTTTAAATAACGATCGTTGTATGCAATGCGTGAATTCAGCGTAGGTTCTACCAAACCGGTATCGGTATATTTTAATCGACGGTAATTGGCGTAAACAGATAAATCGCTGGTTTGGGTTTTAAACAATTGCGATTTTACATAAAACGAATGCGCGTTTGAAACGTTTCGCAACACATTATTCTGCAACGAATCGTTTACCCGATAGGTATAACCCAATTCTACATAGGTTTTTAACGTATCGCCACGACCTACAAAGGCATCAATTTGCGCGTATTTTTGTGATAAGGTTTGAAACTGCTGCGTGGCAACATCTTTTACCTGATAATTTTCTAAATCTAAACGCGAACCTGCCCAATTTTTATCTTTTGTGTAAACCGCCTGTGTTTTGCTTCGAATAAAATTGGTATTGTAAACGCTGCCTTTTGCCGATAGAAAACTGGTATTAGTGTTTAGGTTGAAGTTTTTGTACAGATAATTACCAATCAAAGACTGTTTATGCCCAATGTAGCTGTTGCTGTATTCTAAACGGCTGTATTGATAAGTAAAAAAACTATTATCATTCGGGGAAACTTTAGATCCAACGGTCAGCAACGATTGATTTCCGAAGGTATTTGAAACATTCCAATCCCGATCAAATTCAATAGAATACAAGCGTTCAATGGTCTTGAAATTTTCTGTTACCAACTGCACATTTCCAAAAACATCCACCTTCCATTTATTGTTCAAAACTCGATGCGTGGCATTTACATTGGCGGCAATTCCTTGATTATCTTCATCATCAATAGGCGAAAACAAGTTTTCATCGTGGTTGCTAAATCCAAATTCAAAATCTACCTGCGTAAAATCTTTCGGTTTGTATTGCCCCATAACGGTTGCCAAAGTTAAACGAGTAGGCGCAATTAGCTGAATCAACGGTTCATAATCGCCCTGATTTAATCCATCTACAGGTTCAATAAATTCATAAATTTTACCAACGCCCGACGAATTTGCCAAACGATAATTTCCGTTGCTTGGACCAACATAACTGAACGAAACCATATACAACGTATCGGTTGGCGTGTTAGAATACTGATAGAATTCGTATCCATTTTGGCTGACTTTTTTGTACAACGTTTTGTTTTCTGAATAAGTATCGGGATACGCAGACGGCGCCATCATTAACGCCAGACTGTCACCGGCTTGTTTAAGAATATCGACTTGTTCTTTGTTTAGATTTTGCTGTACAGGCTGATTTTTAATATCGGTTTCGGTATAAACATATCCAGCAATATTCCATTTTTCGCGTTCGTGTTTTATACCGCCATAACCTAAAAATCGCGCATAATTTCTGTCGGTATATTGATATTCTACCACAATACGCATATCCGAAGTAATCGGAAAAAGAGTGGTAAAGCGAATTTCGCCCGAATTATAATCAATCACATAATCGTTTTGTTCGCCTCGAGTGAGTTTTCGTCCGTTTACATATACCGATTCCGATCCCGAAATAATCAAAATATATAATTGATTGTTAGTTCCTTTTAATTTGTACGGACCTTGATTTCCTTCCTGACCAACAAATTCGCTTTTTGCATATTGCCCGCGAACCAAGGCAGCTGCGGTTTCAATGGTGGTTTTGCTTTTGTCGTTTCCGAATTTTACGGTGCCCGAAATTCCCTGAACTTTTTTGTTGAAGTTTAAAAAGCGGGAAGCTCTGTTTTCTAAAAACAAATCTCCGGCTTTAATGCTCCAATCAGTCGAAAAAAGTTCCATAAAGATCTGATCGAACTCATCCATTTTTTGTGAATACCCGCCGTTTTGCAAAGGAACGTTACTGTCTTGCAGCGATGCCCGAATTTGAATTTTATCTGATAAATTTCCGACAATCTGCAAATCGAGATTGGAATTTGTTACCAGATTTTGATTGTTTCCTACGGTAATTCCCCGTGAAATACTTCCGTTAGTATTCAACCCATCAAAAGGCGTAAAAGTGGTTGCCTGTTTTTCGGGAACCGAGAAAATATACGCGCCTTCTTTATTCGGAACGATACGTTTGGTATCGTACAAAGCATAGGTTCGGGTTAAAAAATCGGGATAATTTAAAAAGGAAACGCTTAGGGTGTCTTGTAAAGGTTGTGTAAATGTAAGGGTTGCTTTGTTGTAATCTACCGTGTAATTTGCAGTATCAAGATCGATTCCCTGATTGTTGACAATCTTAAAATAGGTGTTGTTCAGCGCAACGCTGTCTAGATGAACAGTTGTGGTTAAAGAATCGGTTATGATTTTTTTTGATTTGTACAGCGAATTTGTTTCCTGTGCATGGGCAAAAGAAAAAATTAAAAAACACCATACAAAACAAAAAAACTGTTTCATGTAAGTTATAACTTCAAAACATCAAAAATAGTGTATTTTATTCTTGAAAGTTTGATTATTAAAGTTTACGAAAACTATTTACTTAATTCATTGAATTCACAAATAATCGGCATATGGTCACTTAAACTAATCCAATCATCGAATTTTCCAATTTCAAACATTTTAATTTTCTCTTGAAAATTTGAAGGTCCAAATATATAATCAATATGGTATGGTCTTATAAATTTTCTTTGCAAGTATAGTGTATGTATAGTTTCTTTTCCTTGATCTTCATTTGACATTTTATGATAGAAACTTTCTATTCCTATTTCTTTTAATTCTTTTACAACATCAGAATGATTCCACCATATATCCCACTGATCCCAAATAGAATTACTATTAAAATCTCCAATAATAATAGTTCTATTCATATTAGTTTTATTGATTTGTAGATATTTCCATAGTTGACCTATATATCCAAAATTTGGAGAATTATTTTGATGCGTCCACACTCCAACTAAATCGAAATCATTGTTTACTCTACAAGGTAGAAAGTATTTAACAGAATGATCATGATATTTATTTGACCAAGGAAGATTTTGAAGTATTATTTCTGGCTTTGCAAATATTCCTAATCCTTTGTTTTTATTTTCTCCAATCCAAATATAATTTTTACACCATTCCTTATAATGTAAATCATTGGATTCACTAGGGTTTTCGCATTCTTGAATAACGTAAATATCTGCGTCTAAAAATGATAATTGCTCGAATTTTTTCCTAAATGCACCATTACAGTTCCATGTAATAATTCTCAATTTGCTGTTTTTTAGTTATGCTTAATTCAAATATAAATAAAAAGTCTGTATCATTTTAAACGATACAGACTTTTTTGAATAGTGTTTTTATTAAAAAGTATAACCTAATTTAACACCGGCTTTAAAAACAAAGTTGTCAAAGTATTGGTTGTCAATAACGCCTTTGCCTTTAACTTCCCATTTCCAGTTAAAACCAACCGATGGATCTAAACTTAAATTTTTAGTCAGCTGAACTTTGTATCCAATATTCGGATTAAAAATACTCCAATAACTGTATTTTCCTTCAAAATTTTCGCTTAACAAGAGGAAACATTTCGTCTTACGAAGAATTACGAGCAGAACCTAAATTAGAAATTATTATAAAAATTGCTAATTATTTTAGCATTCCGTTAGAACATCTTTTGACAAAACAACTGTCGGTTAACGAGATTTTAAACTTTAACGACTATTTTAACGAGGAAGGTCAGAAGAAATTACAAAAAAACTTTGCAAACATTCCGTTTATTTCTCGCGAAGCCATTCATCATATTAAGGAAGGGACTTTTGATGTTCAGAAATTAGATCTTATTGCTTTTCCAATGTACAGTTCTAATAAATTTATTGCTTTAGAACTAACGCACGAAATTGCTTCACCGGCAAACGTTGATATTCCCGAATACACTATTTTGTTTTTTGAACAAGTACAAATTGATACTTTACATATCTTAGATAATCATTTAGGAATGTTTTTAACGAATACCGAAATCTTTATTGGAATCTACAATCAAAACAAAACAACGATTAATTTAAAACTGAACGAATGGAAATCGGAAGATTTTAATACCGAAAACCTGCCAAGCTTTTGGAAATTATACGCTAAATTTGAAAAAAATATATAAAATGGTTCAGTCAAAATTAAGTAACACCGCCTATTTTTACAGCATACTAATTTTAAGTTTTCCGGTTTTAACTGCCTTTATTGTCAACAAGTTTTTGCGCATGTTTCAAGACAGCTGGCATTGGGGCTTAACGGTATTTTTGGTGTTGTGCTGTTTGGTAAGTTTGTTTGTTATTATCTGGGGCTTTTTTATTGAAATGAACCTGCGCATGGCAACGGTAAAAATTACCGATGACACCATTGAAGTAAAACAATTGTTAGGATTTGGTACTAAAAAAACTTTTAAGATTTATGCCATTGATGGTTTTGCTATTCGCGAATTTAGACAGCGAGCACAGTATCACGAATATTGTTATTTAATTCAAGATAAAAAGGCTTTAGCGGTATTTTCGAGTTTGTACTACAAAAACTATATGGAAGTGCGCGATGAACTGCAACAACGCTTAACACTTTTGAAATAAGATGTTGAAAAAAATATTTTACTATGGTTTTAATTTAACCGGTAAAGCCAACAGATCTGAATTTGCAATATATTTTGTAATAGAATTAGTTCTTTTACTTGTAGCACTCGAATTATCAACTCGAATAAATCATTCTGATTTTAGAACCTACATCAACCTTTTTTATATTGATTTAATACTGCTTGTTGTAACTACACCTACTCTATCAGCAACAACAAGGCGTTTACGATATTTGAACCTTTCTACAAACTTAATTCTTATAAGCTTTATTCCATTTATAAGTTCTTTTTTCAGACTCTTTCTTTTAATAAAATCTAAAAAATAAAAATCCTTTTGTATCTTTAAAATAAAAATGGGCAAAAATTGTTTAGAATGTGGCGAAAAAATCATTGGTCGGGAAGATAAAAAATTCTGTAACGATGCCTGCCGCAATACCTACAACAACAAATTAAACAAAGACAGCACCAATTTAATGCGAACGGTTAATTACACGTTGCGCAAAAATTACCGTATTTTATCAGAAAACAATCCCGAAGGGAAAGCAAAAATCAACCGTAAAAAACTACTCGATTTAGGCTTCGATTTTTCATTGTTCACTTCTATATACATCACAAAATCTAACGTAACGTATTATTTTGTGTACGATCAAGGTTACATGCCTATAGAAAACGATTGGTTTGTATTAGTTAAAAAGAATTAAAATGTACAGTTATCTGTTAATAATTCATTCTTACTTACGATGGTTAGTTTTAGCGTCTATTTTAATTGGACTACTATTTATCATCATAAAACGATCAAAAAAAGCTATTTACACAACCAAAGATTATCAACTTTTTAAAGTGATAAAAAACGTTTTCAATCTGCAATTTTTAGTCGGAATTTTACTTTTAACCCAAAGCCCAATGGTTAAAGCCTTTTGGTCGGAGGTGAGTCAGGCAGTAAAATGGCGTGAAATTCGCTTTTTTGGATTAGAACATCCGTTCATGATGATTTTGGGCGTTATACTTTTAAATATTTTTACAGATAAAACCAAAGAAAAGATCGGCTCTAACAACGCTTTTAAATATCTGTTTGTGAGCTATCTAATTATACTTTTTATTCTTTTCGTATCAATTCCTTGGTCATTTTCTCCATTCACCGCTCGACCAAATTTGCGTTAATTTTAACATCTTAATCGAACATTTTTTATAATTTAAGGAAAAATTTACGAGAAAGAATGCAAATCAACAAAGTAGAATTAAGAAATTTAGAAATTGAAGATTATATCGAATTAAAAAATTCCATGCTTCAGGCGTATGAAGAAGGTGTGGAAGATCCGTATTGGAAAAAAGAAGAAATCCGTCGGTTACTGAAAGTTTTTCCCGAAGGGCAAATCGTAATTGTGGTAGATGATGTAGTAGTGGGAGCTGCTTTATCGCTTATTGTTGATGAAAACTTAGCGCTATCAAACCATAAATACAACGATATTGTAACCGATAGCAAATTTAAAGCACACAACCCAGAGGGCGACGTTTTGTACGGAATTGATATCTTTATTCATCCTAATTACCGCGGACTTCGTTTGGGACGCCGTTTATACGATGCCAGAAAAGAATTGTGCGAACAGCTGAATTTAAAATCGATTATTTTTGCGGGCAGAATTCCAAATTATCACAATCATTCTAAAGAATATACTCCGAAACAATATCTTGATAAAGTAAAAACCAAAGAAATTCATGATCCGGTAATTTCGTTTCAGGTAAACAACGATTTTCACATAAAACGTTTATTGCGCAATTATTTAGAAGGCGATCACGACTCTAAAGATTATGCTGTGTTACTGGAATGGAACAATATTTCGTACGATAAATCACCGGTTTTAATCAACGCCAAAAAAAGTGTGGTTCGTTTAGGTTTGATCCAATGGCAAATGCGTCCGTTGAACAATTTAGAAGAGTTTTTTGATCAGGCAGAATTTTTTATCGATGCTGTTTCAGGTTACGAAAGCGATTTCGCTACGTTTCCAGAATTATTCGTAGCACCACTTATGGCAGATTACAACCATTTAAGCGAGGCCGAAGCTATTCGTGAATTATCAAAACATACCGATATCATTCAAAAGCGTTTTCAAGAATTAGCTATTCAATATAACATCAACATTATTACGGGCAGTATGCCTTACTTAGAAGACAATGTTTTATACAACGTAGGTTTTCTTTGTAAACGCGACGGATCGTCTGAAATGTATCGCAAAATACACATTACACCAAACGAACGTTTATATTGGGGAATGCAAGGTGGCGATACCATACAGACTTTTGATACCGATTGCGGAAAAATTGGAATAATGGTATGTTACGATGTAGAATTTCCAGAATTAGCCCGAATTATGAGCGAAGATGGTATGGAAATTTTGTTTGTTCCTTATTTAACCGATACCCAAAACGGATACACGCGAGTGCGTAGCTGTGCCCAAGCCCGTGCTATTGAAAACGAATGTTATGTTGCCATTACAGGTTGTGTTGGAAACTTGCCAAAAGTAAATAATATGGATATTCAATACGGACAAGCGGCCGTTTTCACTCCATCGGACTTTGCTTTTCCAAACAATGGTATCAAAGCAGAGGCTACACCAAATACTGAGATGACGCTGATTGTTGATGTGGAACTAAACGCACTAAAAGAATTACACGAATTAGGGAGTGTACGCATTAAAAAAGACCGCAGATTAGATCTATATAAATTAAGAAAACTAAAATAGAGCCATAAGGCTCTATTTTTATTTAATATACGATTCTAATCTGTTTAAGAAATCTTGAAAAGCAACGGCTTCTTCTTGTGGAACACGTTTTGCCAGCTCAACACCTCTTTTTTGATACTCGTTTAGTTTTGGACCCAAAGTTTTTAATGCCTCAGAATCATTGTGTGCTGTTGCAGTTTTAAAATCGTTCACAAACTTGCTGTATTCTTGCGCAAACTGATCTGCTTCGGCATATTGAAAATTTGGAACAGCAACTACGTCTTCTACCGTATTTTGTTGTACATCGTTAGAATTCTCAACCGGTGGATCGGTCATTGGTTCCTGAATTTTATTTTCTTCTTTTTTACATGCCGTCAACAAAACTGTCGACAATAACATGGGATAAATTATCTTTTTCATACCATTTAATTTTTATTGATTGAATTATAAATGTAGTAAAAAACAAAATACAATTTCAAAAAAAAAGACACAGCATACACTGTGTCTTAAAAATTTTGAATTTTTTTTTACTATTTAATTGTTGAATTTTGTTGTTCAGCCAATTTCATAGAATATTCTTGCCATAATTTAACATCTTCCGGTGTTAATTTTGAAGCTACTTCTGTTTGCTTTGATTGCCAATCAGCAGCTTTAGCTTGTAATTCTGATACTTTTGCAGCATCTCCAGATTTTGCCGCTTTCATTGATTTTTTTACATAAGCAGTATATTCTTCTGCAAATTTTTGTGCTTCCGGAGAACTAAATTTAGGTACTTCTAAAGTAGTTTCTGTGGTAGTTGTTGTTGTCTGCGTTTCTGTTGCAGCATCTACAGTTGTTTCTGTTTCTGTAGTTGTTTTTTCTTCAATACCTTTCTTTTTGTCACAAGATACTACTAACATAGTTGATGCGAATAATGCTGATAACACTAATTTTTTCATATACAATATTTTAATTATTTATATCAAATATATTTTTTTTTTTAAAACGATCAAATTTTTAATTAGTAATATAGTAAATTATTAACACATGATTTTATTAGAACCATTTGTCTGCTTAATTAAAAGACTTTAATAATGTAAAAATCTAAAAATGCTTAAAAATAATTCGGGCTTAAGTAAAAACCCAAGCCCGAATGTGTAATAAGTGTTATTTAACTTTTTTAAATATGTACTTTAATGAAACTACATTTAATTCGTAATTTCCCGCATCTTCTCTTGATAGAGTTTGCTGAATTTCGAAAGAATCATTATTCAATTTTTTAATCTCGAAAGCTTCACCTTCTTCTCCGGTAAATTCATTTTTAAGGGTAAACGTGTTTGCATTGATACTCCAAGTACCACTTAAAATTTGGTTGCTACAAGCATTTGAGTTTGTACTATAATCGTAATCCGTGTGCTGCAAAGATCCGTTACTTAAAAAGTCGTAGATATCTAATGGACAAACACCATTTTCCCCACTATCAGTAGAAACCATATTACCATTTACATCTAACGCTAATTCTTCTATGTAATTCCATTTACCTAGTAACTGTTTTTGTTCTGTTGGTGCCGGCTTATCGTCATCTGAACACGATACAGCTGTAACCGCAATAGCACTTAATGCCAACGTTGAAAATATCTTTTTCATAATTTTAAAAATTTTATTCTAAATAGTAAACAGTACAAAATTAGGATGATTTTGAAAAAGTATTTGTAGAACTTTTTACCGCGAATAAACCGAACTTGTTCTACATAAAAAAAACAAAACTCGCAGCAAAACTAAATTCGTGCGAGTTAAAAAATTTTATTTTCCGATAGATTATTCTTCTACATATAAAACCAAACCTTTTAAATAAGATCCTTCGGGGTGAAACATGTTCACCGGATGGTCCGGACCTTGCGAAAGCTTGTGCAGCACACGTACTTTTCTGCCCGATTCTATTGCTGCTGCTGCTACGGTATTGTAAAAAAGCACCTCATCTATAACCTGCGAGCAAGAAAAAGTAAACAGAAAACCGCCTTTTGTAATGTTTTTTAATCCGGCAACGTTCAAACGCTTATATGCTTGTGTTGCGGTGTGTTTGCTTTTTATGTTTTTGGCAAATGCTGGCGGATCTAAAACAATAACTTCGTATTGGTTTTTATTTTCTTTTAGAAATTCAAAAACATCTGATGCTACTGCCTGATGATTGCTTCCCGGAAAGTTTAATTCCATATTTTGATCAGCCAGTTTCACCGCTTTTTCTGATATATCAACAGATGTAACCAAATTTGCACCAGCATTCATGGCATAAATAGAAAAACCGCCGGTGTAGCAAAATGTGTTCAATACTTTTTTTTCGCTGGAATATCTTTCTAGCAACTTTCTGTTTTCACGCTGATCTAAAAAGAAACCGGTTTTTTGTCCTTCTACCCAATTTACATGAAACTGAATGTTGTTTTCTTTTGCCACTGTTTCGGTTGCTTTTCCGAATAAATGAAAATCGGTTCCGGTATTTGGAAGTGTATTTGCGCTTTTGCAATAAATGGTTTCGCAATAATCAGGAAAGCACTTTTGTATGGCTTCGGAAATTTTCTTCATGCTTAAATAAATACCTGTTGAGTGCGCCTGAATTACAAAGTTTTTGTTGTAATAATCAATAATTAAACCCGGAATTTCGTCGCCTTCGCCATGAATCAATCTAAAAGCATTTGTTTCTTCGATATTAAAAAGCTTTAAACGTAAATCCCATGCTGCTTTTAATCTGTTTTCCCAGAAATCATCATTAAAAACTTCGTTATTAAAAGTTAAAATACGCACAACAATGCTTCCTTTATTGCTGTAAAATCCAGTTGCTAAATGGTTGCCGTCATAATTAGTTAGATCAACCATTTGTCCGTCTTCTAATTCATCTGATACCCCGTAAACCGCTCCACTGAAGACCCATGGGTGTTTACGTAAAATTGATTTTTCTTTTCCTTGTTTTAATATAACTTTTGCAAAATCCATTTAATAATTTTTTACAAAAGTAAAACAATACGAAAAAAGAATTTATAGACTAGGTACTTTAATTTTTTAAAACATTTTTATATATAACATTAGCTTAAATACAAAAAATCTACCGTAACGATAGATTTTTTGTATTATAAATTATTCTGTTTCTTTAGAATCTTCTTTTGGAGTTTCTTGTTCATTCTCCTGATGATTTTGCTCTTCGGTTTGTAAAACCTTAGGCAATTCTTCATCTTTAGGCTTTCTACGATAAATGTATCGATCGTAATATTTTTCGAACAAAGGTGTGGGCGCATTATCTTCCCCAAGAACAAATCCATACGGTCGCATTCCTTCCACATTATCGAAAATAATTTTGAATATCGCTAAAACAGGAATCGCTAAAAACATACCGGCAATTCCCCAGATAGATTCAGCAATCACAATACCAAACAATACTACAAACGAGTTCAATGCTACTTTAGAACCAATGATTTTTGGTGTAATGATGTTTCCATCGATTGAATTTACAACCACAACTGCAACAATTACCCAAAGTGCCTGTATAGGCTCACCTGTTGCTAATGTTACAATAGCTGCCAAAAGGGTAGCTATAAAAACACCAATGTAAGGTATTAAATTTAAAACACCGCACAGCACAGCAAACAGCAATGCATACCTAATACCAATGATTGAATATGCGATGAACATTAAGCCCGAAACTGCAACTACTTGAATCATTAAACCAAAAATATACTGTTTTATGATGCTTTGAATTTCAACAATTACTTCTTTTACTTTGGTTTGATCTTTTGGAGGGAAACACCAGATTAAAAATTTCACCAAATGACTGCGGTACAGTAAAAAGAAAAATATTCCTAAAAAAGTGAACATTGATGATGCAAGCATGGAAGTTAATGATGTAACTGCAGTTCCCAGCACACCTGAACCACGCTTTAGAAAATCTTCGGCATTTTTTTCGATATAATTGATTTGTTCTTCTTCAGAAACGCCAAATTTATCATACACAAAAACTTGTGCTTCGTGAACCAATTTTTCGATTTGTTGCTGAAATTCTGGTAGATCTTCTGTAAATCGTGCCATTTGTGTTCCAATGAAATAAAATACGGCAAGCACCGCTAGAGAGAACATTATTGCAGATAACAATGAAGACAATATACGCGGAAATTTCAGTTTTTTTTCCTGAAAGTTAGACAGCGGTAACAGCAACATAGACACTAAAAAGCCAATAACCAATGGCACCAGAACAGATTTGCCGGCAATACAAATGTAAAAAACTGCTATTAAGCTTATTAATACACAAGCCAAACGCACTACGAACGGAACCTTTTTTTGTTGTTCGGCTGGATCAATAACAGCTGTTTTTTTTTTATTCTCTGAATATTCGTTTTGCATAGCCTGATTTTTTTTAAATACTCATTTCAGGAATTGTTCCTTCTATAATCAATTCAGCTTCGGTAGCTTTTATAATATCTTCTACAGATACTCCCGGAGCGCGTTCTAACAATTTAAACCCTTTTGGTGTTACCTCCATTAAAGCTAATTCGGTCACAACTTTTTTAACACAACCCACGCCTGTTAAAGGCAAGGTACACTTTTTTAATATTTTAGATTCGCCTGCTTTGTTTACGTGCATCATGGCAACAATGATATTTTCTGCCGATGCTACCAAATCCATAGCGCCGCCCATACCTTTTACCATTTTTCCTGGAATTTTCCAGTTGGCAATGTCTCCGTTTTCAGAAACTTCCATAGCGCCTAAAATAGTTAAATCTACATGCTGTGAACGAATCATTCCAAAACTCATAGCCGAATCAAAGAATGATGCGCCTGGCAATGTGGTTATGGTTTGTTTTCCTGCGTTGATTAGATCCGCATCTTCATCACCTTCAAAAGGGAAAGGTCCCATGCCTAAAACGCCGTTTTCTGACTGAAATTCTACGTTCATTCCTTCGGGAATATAGTTTGCAACCAATGTTGGAATCCCAATTCCTAAGTTTACATAAAATCCTTCTTGTAATTCTTTGGCAATGCGTTTTGCAATACCTACTTTATCTAATGCCATAATTAATCTCTTTTGCGTACCGTTCTTTGTTCAATTCTTTTTTCATACTTTTCTCCTTGGAAAATGCGTTTTACGTAAATTCCCGGAATATGAATCTGGTTAGGATCTAACGCGCCAAGTGGCACCAGTTCTTCAACTTCGGCAATAGTAATTTTACCTGCACCAGCCATAACCGCATTAAAACTACGTGTTGTTCCTTTAAAAACCAAGTTTCCTGCTTCGTCACCTTTCCATGCTTTTACAATAGCAAAATCGGCTTTGTAAGCTTCTTCCATTACATACATTTTTCCGTTGAACTCACGTGTTTCTTTACCTTCGGCAACTTCGGTTCCGTAACCAGCAGGTGTAAAGAATGCAGGAATACCTGCTTGTGCAGCACGACATTTTTCTGCCAATGTTCCTTGTGGTGTTAATTCAACATCTAATTCGCCACTTAACATTTGGCGTTCAAACTCGGCATTTTCACCTACATACGAAGCAATCATTTTTTTAATTTGACGCTTTTGCAGTAATAATCCCAAACCAAAATCATCGACACCCGCATTATTAGAAATACAGGTTAAGCCCGTAACATTTTTACGAACCAATTCTGCAATTGAATTTTCGGGAATTCCGCTTAATCCAAATCCGCCCACCATAATGGTTTGATTATCTTGCACATCGTGTAATGCTTCTTGCGCATTTGCAACCTTTTTATTAATCATAATTATTTAGATTGTTAAGAGTATAAAAATATAAAAAAAAACGACTTCAAAATAAGAAGTCGTTTTAAATATTAAAAGTTAAATTCTGTAGGTACGCTTTCGGTTGGTGCTGCCAAACTATCTCTTTTCTGACTTCCGTCAATTAAAGAATCATTTGCCACACGTTTCCAACAATCAACCAAAACACTAATGTTAGCTGGGCGTTCAAAATCTTCATCAGAAACATACAGTGTTTTATCGCCATAACATTTTTTCATAAAGATACCCCAAATAGGCAATGCCATTGTTGCTCCTTGTCCGTAAACTGTTGATTTAAAATGTGCGGCACGATCTTCGTTACCCACCCAAATACCAGTCACTAAATTTGGAACCATACCAATAAACCATCCATCTGAATTGTTTTGAGTTGTTCCTGTTTTTCCTGCAATAGGATTTTTAAATGCGTACGGATAACCGGTCATGGTATGATAACCTGCACCACCTGAACCGGTATAACGTAAACGACCACCCGATCCACCTTCTGTAACACCTTCTAAAAGTTTTACAATAGCATAGGCAATGTCTTTATTCATAACGTCGCGGGTTTCTGCTCGTGATTCAAACAATACCACTCCGTTTTTGTCGGTAATTTTATTTACAAATCGTGGCTTTACGTAAACACCCTGATTTGCAAAGGTGCTGTATGCTGCAACCATATCGCTAACCGTAATTTCTACAGCTCCCAACCCAATTGCTGGTGAAGCGGGTATGTCTGATTTTACACCTAAATCTCTACATAAATCTATAACCGCTTTTGGACCAACACGATCCATTAAACGAGCCGTTACGGTATTTAAAGATTGTGCCAAAGCATATTTCATTGTTACAGATCCATAATATTTACCTCCGGAATTTTTAGGCGACCATGGTTGTTGTATTCCATAGCGTCCTTTCGGCATGGTAAAAGGTCCGTCGTAAATATAATCGCAAGGACTCATTCCTAATTGATCTATTGCTGTTGCATAAACAAACGGCTTAAAGGTAGATCCTACCTGACGTGCTCCTTGGGCTACGTGATCGTACTGAAAATGTTTATAATCAATACCCCCAACCCAAGCTTTTACATTACCTGTAACAGGTTCCATAGACATCATACCCGATTGCAAGAAATGTTTGTAGTAAACAATAGAATCGCGTGGTGTCATTAGCGTATCTTTTTCACCTTTCCATGTAAAGATTGCCATTTTGGTTTTAACATCGAACGATTTAATAATATCTTCTTCTTCTTTTCCTTGTGCACTCATTTGTCGCCAACGCTCAGAATTACGCATTGCCCTGTTAATAATTTTATTCGTTTCGTCTTGATTGATCTGAATAAACGGAGCATTTTTATTGCCTTTTTGCTGTTTAAAGAACTCTTTTTGCAAGTTGGCCAAATGCATTTCTACGGCTTCTTCGGCATATTCTTGCATACGTGAATCGATGGTAGTATAAATACGTAAACCATCGCGGTAAATATCATACGTAGACCCGTCTTTTTTAGGATTTTCCTTCACCCATTTACGCATATAATCACGTAAATATTCTCTAAAATAGGTTGCGTATCCTTTTGTATGTGTTTCAGGCGTATAATTAATTTTTAATGGTTTGGCTTGATATTTCACCTTTTCTGCTTCGGTAATTTTTTTATTTTTAGCCATTTGTGCCAAAACAATATTTCTACGATTTTGCGATCGTTCTGGATTAAATCGTGGATTGTATCGCGATGGCGCTTGTAACATACCTATTAAAACCGCAGATTCTTCAACCGTTAGTTTTTTAGGCTCTTTATTAAAATAGATGTTAGCCGCTGAACGAATTCCATACGCGTTACTAACAAAATCTACCGTATTTAAGTAATAAGCTATAATTTCGTTTTTGGTGTACTGCCGTTCTAATTTTACGGCAATAATCCATTCTTTCACCTTTTGAATAACGCGAAAAAGTTTGTTACTTGATCCTGAACTACCGTGAAAAAGATTTTTAGCAAGCTGTTGGCTTATGGTACTTGCACCACCGCTTGAACCAGCAGTAAAAATAGCACGCATGGTTCCACGGGCATCGATACCTGAATGGGAACGAAAGCGTTCGTCTTCGGTAGCAATCAACGCATCGACCAAATGTTGCGGTAATTCATCGTATTTTACCGGAATACGGTTTTCTAGATAAAATTTACCTAATGTTTTCCCGTCTGCAGATATAATTTCTGTTGCAACGCTTGATTCTGGATTTTCTAATTCATCAAAACTTGGCATTGCCCCAAAAATACCCCAATTGGCAAAGGCAAAAATTAGTATTACAAATGCTATACCCGCCCCAAATAACTTCCAGAATAAACGTAGAAATTTTCTGTTTGTAGATAGCTCTTTCTTTTTAGAATGTTCTATTTTTTCCATAACTTCTTATGAATAATTATTGTACTTGTAAACCAATTTCGGTGATTCCTTCTAAAACAGCATCGCCCTTAACTTCGTTTACTTTTCGTATGGCATGCTCCACTTCAATCTTGTAAACACCTTGTTTAATAAACCTTATATTTTTGCGCCAAAAAAGCTTGTGTTCTTTTACGTCTGTAAAGCCTGTGCCTAACATGCTACCGTCTGCATTTGCCATTTGGTATTGTAGGGTATCTACCGTGGCAGAACCTTCTGGCGGATGCATTTTCACAATTAAAAACAAGTTGCTGTAAGGATAATTATTTTTAGTTCGCACATTAATATACGCATTGTGTTTACTTATTGTATCTAAAGATTCAAAGCTAAAAATGGCTGGTTCACTTTTTTTCCATCCATCGGACAGCGATTTGTATTCGTTAAAAAAATCGTTAGTTGTACAAGCGGTAAACGCGAATATTGTTGATAAGGTAACAACTTTAAAGAAATTTCTTTTATTGTTTGTTATCATTTGGTTTGTTGTTTGGTGTGTTTCCGTTATTTTTATTTGGTCGCTTAAAATTCTTTTTACGCGGATGATTTTTAGCAGCACCTTCTTCGTTTGATTTTGCTGGTGCGTTATTTTGAACAGCTGGTTTTGGCTTTTCGGTCTGATTATTTTGATTGTTTGGGTTATTCTGAACCTTTGGCTGATTGTTTCTTGGTGTACGGTTTTGAGGTCTTGCTTGCTGCGAGTGCGGATGTTTTGAAGCGTTTTCGTTTGTTGAACGTGGCGCTTTTTTCACATCAGTTGTAGTTGTTGCTACTTTTTCTACCGTATTACCTACAGGTTTTTTCTTGTTACGTGGCACACGTTTTTTACGTTTAGGCTCATCAAATCTAGACAAACTGTCTTCAGTCACTACGCTTTGTACAGAAGCATTGTTTTCTTCTTCTGCAACATAATCTTCAATATTATCTACAAGTTGCCCTTGTTTGTTTAATGCCAAAATTTCTTTAACCTGCGGCACTTCAATTTTATACCAATTTGCACCATTTGATGGAAAGGCAAACCACATAACTTGTTTAAAAATATCAATTTTTTGGCAATAAGCGTCACCATTTTTGGTTTGCAATTTGGTTTCGCTGTCTGGCATACCTTTTAAGGCATCTAAATACGTATCTAATTCATAATTAAGACAACATTTTAGCTTACCACACTGCCCTGCCAATTTTTGCGGATTCAATGATAATTGCTGATAACGAGCTGCTGCCGTATTTACACTTCTAAAATCGGTAAGCCATGTAGAACAACATAATTCGCGTCCACACGATCCGATACCGCCCAAACGAGCAGCTTCTTGACGGAAGCCTACTTGTTTCATTTCGATACGCGTATTAAAAGTACGTGCAAATTCTTTAATCAGCTGACGAAAATCTACACGATCATTTGCGGTATAATAAAAAGTTGCTTTAGAGGCATCGCCTTGAAATTCAATATCAGAAATTTTCATTTCTAGTTTTAATTCAATAGCAATTTCACGAGCACGAACTTTCATTGGTTCTTCGCGCTTGCGGGCATCGCTCCAAATATCAATGTCTTTCTGTGTTGCTTTACGGTATATTTTTAGGGAATTGCCATACGGATCTACCTTCTTTTTTTTCATTTGTACCTTAACCAATTCGCCGGCTAAGGTTACTACTCCGATATCATGCCCAGGACTTGCCTCGGTTGCTACCACATCGCCCATTTGTAGGGACAATTTATCTATATTTTTATAAAAGTCTTTTCTGCCGTTTTTAAAACGAACTTCAACTATATCAAAAGGTTCAAAACCAGAAGGGTAGTGCATATTTGATAACCAATCGAATACACTTAATTTATTACAGCTATCAGTTCCACAAGAACCTTTGCTGCCACAACCTTTTGGAATGCCTGAATCGTTTGTTTTAGTAGAACAATTTGTACATGCCATATATATTAAACAACCTGCGTTGTGAATATTAATTAATAAAAAATTTGTGTAAAGATACTATATTTTCATTGTGCATAATAACGCGTTAACGTTTTATAATATTTTACGAAAATCTAAGATAAGTAAAAATAAAAAGAATGTCCTTTATTATTTTTTATAAGTTCAAATTTACAAAACTATTACTGTTTTAACTATATTTACAAAATAACAAGCTAATTTCACATAAAACATCATCAAAACAGAATATATAAATTACATTTTAAGTTAAAATATGTTTTTTATATTATAACATCTAAATTAATTAAAACTCTACGACCTAATAACACAATAACTATGAAAAAGCTAATTTTAATGTTACTTACACTTGCACCTTTTGTAACAAAGGCACAAGTAACCCTTATCCCCGATCAAAATTTTGAAAATTATTTAGTTCATTGGGGATATGATAGCGACGGATTGATTAATGGACAGATTTTAACCAATGATGCCCTAACAGTTACTGAATTAGACTTTATAAACAAAAGCCCAAATAATATTTCATGGGTTGATTTAGACGGGTTTAATGATTTTGCTAACTTAGAAATACTTAAAGTAGGGAATGGCGCCACAAACATAAGTTTTGCAAATTTAATAAATCTAAAAAACATATATTTAGACAATCCTATTTTATCTTCTTTTGATGCAACACCTTTAACTTCTTTAGAAGAATTAGAACTTGATAATACAACGTTAGATGTTCCGGCCAGAGAAATACGCGAATTAGATTTTAGCAACAGCCCAAAATTTAACTACCTCTTTGTTCGTGAATTAAGAAATTTAGAACGAATTAGTTTACGAAATAATCAAGCAAGTGCTGTTTCAATTATTTTATATGCAGGTTCAGATTACAACATATGTATTGAAGTTGACGACCCTTTAGATGCAACAAACAATTTACCTCCGTATGATAATTGGTCAATTACATGGGATGGTGTACATGACTATACTAATTTCTATTTCAGTGATGTATGTACATTAAATATTGAAAAATTTGTAAACGAAAATTTTAAAATTTACCCTAACCCTGCAATAGAATATGTTTCTATTGAACAAAAAGAAACTGAGGGTGTAACTTTACAATCAGTTCAAATTTTAGATAGTTCGGGCAAATGGATCAAATCGATAAGAGAGAACTTTAATCAGATAGATGTTTCTAATTTAAGTAAAGGAATGTACTTGTTTGTAATACAAACCGATAAAGGAAATAAAACGGAGAAGATTGTAATAAAATAGATTTTAGAAATCACTCATAAAAAAAGCTGCCATTTGGCAGCTTTATTCATTTATTTTTTCTCTTTAATTAGATAAATGTAAACCGGAAAGTGATCGCTAAATCCTGGCTCACCACTTAATTGGTTTCGCAGTGGATAGCCTTTATACTGACCTGATTTTTGTATTAAAAAAGGTTTGTTGAAAATTCCAACTTTCCAATAACGATAGCTTGAATAATCTTTGCTTAAAAGTGGTTCTGTGAAAATGAGCTGATCAAAAATATCCCAAGCGTCCCGATAAGCAAGCGTTCCATGACCTTCTTTATACAATTGATACATAGGATTAAAAATTCCGCCTTTTTTCACTTCATCTTTTTTACCTTTTGCTTCTAAAACATCTTTAACCGATTTATTATAAGGACCGTCATTCATATCGCCCATCGTTATTACTTTTGCATTTGGGTTGATGTTATACAACGAATCGATAATTTTTTTGTTTAACGCTGCAGCAGCTTCACGGTTTGGGCTACTTTTTTTCTCGCCACCAGAACGCGACGGCCAGTGGTTTACAATAAAGTGCATTTCTTCGCCATCTAACAAACCGGTAACCAACAATTGATCACGGGTAAAAATGCGCTTGCCTTTGCCGTTGTTGCTGTCTTTATATTTTGCATCGGTTTTATCGTAAATATATAAAGGAATATTTTTAGAACTTGTTGGTTTAAAATGTTTGGTTTGATAAAAAAGAGCCACATCAATACCACGGCGGTCCGGAGAATCAAAATGAACAATTCCATAATTGGCATTTTTAAGTTTCGGCATATTTACCAAATCTTCTAACACCTTACGATTTTCAATTTCGCTAATCCCTAAAATTGTAGGCATATTTGGGTTGTCATCTGTACCAATTTCGGCAATTACCCTACTTAAATTTTCTAATTTTTGTTGATATTTTTTTCCATCCCAATTCCGTGCTCCATTCGGAGTCCATTCTTCATCATAAATTTTCTCATCGCGAATGGTATCAAACAAATTTTCAACATTGTAAAAAGCTACGGTGTGTACCGCATACGATTTCTGTTGTGACTGCGCAAACACGGTATTTACAAATAGTGTTGCAAAAAGTAAGATGTTAAATTTCATGCCCATATTATGTTATTATAAAGTTTTCAACAAACTAGAATGCAAAATTAATTAATATTTATAAAATAACTACCTTTGCACCACATTAAGTTTAATGTAAACTTATAAATTTTTAAACTACTTATTTTTAGGTTTTTATGAAAAAATTACTCTTTAGTACCTTTTTAGTACTAATTACCATTTCAACTTGGGCACAAAGTACCGCGTTACGTGGAATTGTTGTAGATGCTAAAACACAGCAACCTTTATTTAATGTAACAGCAAATTTAGCCAACACAAATTTATCGGCTACCACAAACCATCAAGGTGAATTTGAAATTGCAAATCCTACTTTAGGTAACCAGGTGCTTTACATTAACTTTACAGGTTATGTAGAAAAAAGATTTACTTTGGATATAACTACCGAAGCCGATGTTGATTTAGGTACTATTTATCTTGAAGAAGATTTAACTGCTGAACAGCAATTGAGTTTAATTACCCTTACCGAAAATGATTTGGGTGATGACAATTCGGGATCCGAAACCACTTCTGGTTTATTACAAGCATCGCGTGATGCTTTTCAACAAGCAGCAGCCTTTAATTGGGGACAAGCACGTTTTAGAGTTAGAGGTTTAGACAACGAATACGGAAACACCTTTATAAATGGTATTTCTATGAATAAAATATTCGATGGAAGACCGCAGTATTCTAATTGGGGAGGCTTAAACGACGCTACACGTAACCAAGAGTTTATTAACGGTTCTATGCCTAACGATTATACTTTTGGTGGAATTTTAGGGGTACAAGCCATTAACACACGTGCTTCGTTTATGCGAACAGGAACTCGTGCTTCATTGTCTGGTACCAACACAAACTACAACGGACGTGTTATGCTTACCCATGCTTCTGGAATGAATAAAAACGGTTGGGCTTATGCAGCATCAGCATCTTACCGTATGGCTAACCAAGGTTTTTTTGAAGGTACAGATTACGATGCTAAATCATTTTTCTTAGCTATTGAAAAGAAAATCAACAACAACCACAGCTTAAACTTATCTGCAATTTACGCACAAAACAGCCGTGGTAAAAACTCACCTAACACACAAGAGGTGATCGATTTAATGGGTTACAAATACAACTCATACTGGGGTTGGCAAGGCGATAAAAAACGTAATTCACGTGATAAAGACGTAGAAGAACCAATTTTTATATTAAGCCACTATTGGAATATTAGTGAAAAATCAAGCTTAAATACTAATGTAGCGTATCAATTTGGAAAAATATCTAACACACGTTTAGATTATAATGGTGCTAACAATCCAGATCCTACCTATTACAAAAACTTACCTAGTTATCATTTAAATTACCACAATACAAATAGTGGTACGCCAATTTGGACACCTGATTACGATTTAGCTGAAAGAAACCGTGTAGACTTTTTGAACAATTCACAGATTGATTGGCAAAAATTATACAGAGAAAATGCTCAAAGAGGGTTTGCTGTAAATGCCTTGTACGCAGATGTAATGCAAGACAATCAATTAACTGCAAACACTTTATTCAACACACAAATTTCTAATGTTGTAGGATTTAATGCTGGTTTAACATACCGCAACCTACGCTCAGAAAATTATCAGGAAATGATTGATTTATTAGGCGGTGCTTATTTACAAGATAACGATTTATTCTTAAAACCCGAATATGCAGATTCTGATCTAAATAACCCAAAACGCAAAATTTACGAAGGTGACAAATACGGTTACAACTATATTATGCATGCCAACATTGTTGATTTGTTTACACAATTTAGATTCAACTTTGGTAAATTCGATTTCTATTTAGGTCAAAATGTATCTTATACAGATTATCAACGTGAAGGTTTATACAAAAACGGTTTATACGCTGATACATCTTTTGGTAAAGGACAAAAATTAACGTTTGAAAACTACGGATTAAAAGGTGGGGCAACTTATAAAGTAACAGGTCAACATATTTTTAATTTCAATGCAAGTTATTACACAAAAGCTCCATCAATTCGCAACAGTTATTCAAACACAAGAATAAGCGACAATATTGTTGACGGTTTAACCGATGAAAAAGTTTTTGGAACAGATCTTAGCTACATTATACGTACACCAAAATTAAAAGGTCGTGTAGGTGCTTATTTCAACGAAATTAAAGACGCGTCTGAAGTTGCGTTCTTCTATGCAGATGGTATTGATATTGATGCAGATACAAGCAGCGACTTTGTTTCGGAAGTAACACGTAACATTAGCAGACAAAGCATGGGTGTAGAATTAGGTGCAGAATACCAAGCAACAAAAACCATTAAACTTACTGCAGCCGCAAACTACGGGCAAGCAATCTATTCAGACAATGCAGATGTGTACTTAAATGTAGACAGCCGCGTTGAAAACGGTTTAAACCCTATGGTAAACTATGGTACAAGTTACATTAAAAATTACCGTGTAGCTGGTAGTCCGCAACAAGCATACTCATTAGGAATTGAATACCGCGATCCTAATTATTGGTGGATTGGTGCTAACGCAAACTTCTTAACCGATTTATATTTAGATGTTTCTCCGTTATTAAGAACCAACAATTTCTTTGCAGAACCAGGTCAAGGTGGTGCAGCTTTTTCAGATGTAGACACCAACGTAGCAAGCAATCTATTAAAACAAGAAAAGTTAAACGATATCTTTTTAGTAAACGTACAAGGAGGTAAATCTTGGAAAATTAAAGGTAAAACCGTAGGTTTCTTTGCATCGGTAAACAACGTTTTAGGCTTAGAATATAAAACTGGCGGTTTTGAACAAGCGCGTAACGCGAATTACCGCGAATTATTAATGGATCACGCTAGTGGAACACGCACATTTGGTCCTAAATATTTCTATGGATACGGCAGAACTTATTTCTTAAACATATACATGAACTTTTAATTTTAAAGTGATATGAAAAAATTAAAATACATATTCCCAATAGCTGTTTTAACTTTCGCAAGTATATTTACAGCTTGTTCACCAGAAGACGAACAGGAATTACCACAACATAATAAAATTATTTATTTAGTAGATTTTCAACAAGTAGTTGAAGGTACTTTTGACGAAACCCCTTTTACTAATTTTTCAGAAGTTGGTACAAAAGAATGGTTTGGCAATAAAGATAACAGAGGAAATGGTTACTATGAATTTTCCCCTTTTCAAAGTGGGCAACCATTAAACATTGGTTGGTTTATTACACCAGTAATTAATTTAGACCAAGCCAATGCTAAGCGTTTAACCTTTCAAAGCGCACAACACCACGTTATAAATGATACAGAAAATTATTTAGAACTATTTGTATCAAACAATTTCACAGGCGATGTTGCTGCTGCAAATTGGGTTAAATTTGAATTTAAAAAACCGCAACCCAATTCAAAAAATTACGAATGGGTAAATTCTGGCGGAATTAACTTAGCACAATTCAGCGGAAACATACATATTGCTTTTAAGGCAACCGGAGGAACAGCAAATGCTAATGCAGGCGCTTATATGATTGATAACATTAAAGTTTTTTAATTTTTAAGGAATGAAAGCATTAAAATATACATTTGCAGCCTTAGCATTGGTTGCAACATTAGTAACAACAAGTTGTGCAAACAGTGACGACGCTACTGCACCCACAATAGAATACCATAACGCAACACCAACAATTACTTTAGAAGAATTATACACTAAAGCAAATACAACGTTGCAACAATATACCGAAGACGATATTTTAGAAGCCTACGTATCATCTACCGATGAAGGCGGAACGTTTTACAAATCGGTATCATTACAAAACATAGAAGGCACCAAAGGCTTGTCTATTTCTGTTGATATGTACAACATAGTAAACCATATAGCACCGGGGCGTAAAGTTTATATCTATTTAAAAGATATGTACTTTTCTGTTGTAAACGGATCGGTTGTTTTAGGCGATGTTTTCGAAGAAACAAGCGTTGGTAGAATGCGTCCGCAAGATTTCTACAAAAAAGTATTTGCATCAAACGTAATAATTCCTGAAGCAGAATTAGCCAAAACCATTACTTTGGCAGATCTTAAAAACGACAATTACATCAACACCTTAGTAGAAATTGATCAAGTACAGTTTGCAGACAATGCGGTTGATAAAACTTATTACGATGCATCGAATGTGTTGGGCGGCGCTACAAACCACAACATTTTAGATGCTAGCGGAACCATGATTTTTAGAACCAGTGAATTTGCAAAATTTGCATCACAAGTAATACCAAATAACAGCGGAAAAATTCGTGGGGTTTTAACCAAGTTCAACAGCGATTATCAATTTATGGCACGTACGTTCAATGATATTCAACTAACAGAAAACCGTATTGGCGAAGAACCTGGAGAAGGCGAAGAACCTGTTGCACCTACAAACTTATTATTCACTGCAGCCGATTTTGAAAATTGGACAAACTTTAATAGTTCAATAAACAGTTTTGGCTTAAAATCTTATGCAGTTCAAGGGGTTGGCACAGGTGCTTTAGGTACTAATTCGTTACACCTTAACGGTACACCAACTGCAAACGATTATGTTTTTACAATTTTAGCTTCTGCACATGGAAATATTCCTGCAACACCAACAAAAATAACTTTTTGGGTGAAAGGAACAGCTGCAAAATCATTATCATTCAACATATACCGTGCTACAACAGGTTACGATGTTTTTAACGTAACAAATTTAGGAAGCAGTGCAGTTGTATTAAACAAAGCCGACCTTAATGATGCTGGCAACGGAACAAATGCTTATGGTGGAACCATAAACACAAACGGTAAATGGGTTAAGGTTACCTTAAACATTGCCGATGTTGATCTTAATAAATCTACCGCTGGAGATCTTTTTGCGTTAAAAGTTGGAAACAATGCCGCTTACGATTTACACATTGATAATATAGAAATTCAATAACAATTAATTACAAATACTAAAACGCCTTCTTTAAACCGAAGGCGTTTTTTTTGTTCCTTTTAATAATAGGTTTTTTGTATCTTTAAAACAAATATTCGCGTACTTTTATGCCAGCAGCTGTAGAAACCTCACATCATTTATACCCATTGATTTCAGATTTAGGTTTGATATTAATGACCGCCGGAGTTGCCGTTTTAATCTTTAAAAAGATAAAACAACCTTTGGTTTTGGGTTATTTAATAGCTGGTTTTTTGGCAGGTCCGCATTTTCCTTTGTTTCCTACAGTTCAAGAAATGGGCAACGTAGAAGTCTGGGCAGAAATTGGCGTGATATTTTTACTTTTTAGTTTAGGACTGGAATTCAGTTTTAAAAAACTCGTAAAAGTGGGCGGTTCTGCTAGTATTACTGCCGGTGTGCAAATTGTATCCATGATTATTATTGGTTTTACAACCGGTAAACTTTTAGGTTGGAATTTTATCGACAGTATTTTTTTAGGAGCAATTCTCTCCATGTCATCCACAACCATTATTCTACGAGCGTTTGATGAATTAGGCGTAAAAACACAAAAATTTGCCGGTGTAGTTTTCGGAACATTGATTGTAGAAGATATTGTCGCAATTTTATTAATGGTTTTACTATCAACCATAGCGGTATCGCAACAGTTTTCAGGAGTTGAACTAATGGAATCTATCTTTAAGCTGGCGTTCTTTTTAATACTTTGGTTTTTAGCAGGAATCTTTTTAATTCCTACCCTACTTAAAAGAACAAAAAATTTGCTAAACGAAGAAACCACTTTAATTGTTTCGTTGGCATTGTGTTTAATGATGGTTATTCTGGCAACCGCAGCAGGTTTTTCACCAGCATTGGGCGCTTTTATTATGGGATCGATCATAGCCGAAACAACCAAAGCAGAACAGATTGAACATTTAATTAAACCTGTAAAAGATCTATTCGGAGCCGTTTTCTTTGTATCAGTCGGTATGTTAATCAATCTGGATACTTTACAAGAATATGCTTTTCCTGTTGTAATTATAACCATTGTTACTATTTTTGGAAAAACAATAGCTACTGGAATGGGCGCTTTAGTATCGGGGCAGCCTTTAAAACAATCGGTTCAGGCAGGAATGAGTTTGGCTCAAATTGGCGAATTTTCGTTCATTATAGCCACCTTAGGTATGACGTTAGGTGTAACAAGCGGATTTTTATATCCTATTGTTGTGGCGGTTTCGGCAATAACAACTTTTACTACGCCGTTTTTCATTAAAAATTCTCTAAAAGCATATCATCAACTAAAAATTATTCTACCTAAAAAATGGGAAGATCGGTTAGATAATTATTCTTCCGAAACACAAACCATATACAAAACAAATCATTGGAAAAAATACATTACCGGAGTAATATCACACATTGTAATACATTCGGTTATTATTGCAGGAATTGTTTTTGTAAGCATTTCCTATTTAATTCCATTGTCTAACGGCGCATTTACCTATTATTTGTACATTTTTTTAACCGTTGTTGCATTTTTGCCTTTTTTATATGCTTTGGCATTGCAAAGAGTTGCGGCAACATCTTTAAACAAACTAAAAAGCGAAAATAAAAACATTACACCCCTAATATTAATTGCCTTGTTTAGAATTTTATTGTGCATTGTAATTGTTTTTATAATGATAAATGAACTGATTAATCCGTTAACAGGTGTAATTGTATTGGCAATATTAATTTCGTTTGCAGTGCTGTTTCCAAAGAAAATTCAGAATATGTACGGAAAGATTCAACATCAGTTTATTGAGAATTTTAATGATAGAGAAAGATCCGAAGCTATTAGAAATAAAAGCGATTTAACGCCTTGGGACGGACACATGACTACTTTTGAAATTCCGCAGGAATCACTGATCGCCGGTAAAACCTTGAATGAACTAA
This sequence comes from Paenimyroides viscosum, assembly GCF_003858535.1. Taxonomy (GTDB): domain Bacteria; phylum Bacteroidota; class Bacteroidia; order Flavobacteriales; family Flavobacteriaceae; genus Flavobacterium; species Flavobacterium viscosum. The sequence continues at coordinate 30,405 of NZ_RQTJ01000010.1, read as the reverse complement.
AAGTGCGTGAAGAACTGGGTGTAAACATTGCCATTATTAAACGTGGCGATCTGGTAATAAACATTCCCGATAAAGACGAAAAGATTTTTCCGAAAGATATTTTGTATGTTATTGGAACCGACGATCAGGTGAGGGATTTTGAACTTTTTGTTGATAAATCGCTGGTGGGATCGGTTGATTACCATACAGAAATTGTACTGAAAGGTTTCGAATTGACCAATGAAGCGTTGAACGGAATATCGATTCGTGAAAGTAAAATCCGCGAAAACAGCAACAGTATTATTGCCGGAATTGAACGCAATGGCGAGCGCATTTTAAATCCACAACCTACATTTACCTTACAAAAAGGAGATATTTTATGGCTTGTAGGCGATAAAAAGAAAATCACCGCTTTATTTTCAAAATAGATTATGACGATAGAAATTGCAAAACCCGAACATTTAAACAACATTATGCAGGTTATTGATGCTGCACGAAATAGTATGCGCGCCAACGGCAACCTTTCACAATGGATTAACGGATATCCATCAGCAGATGTTATTCTGAATGACATCAATCAAAACATTGGATACATTTGTTGGAACGATACCGAAATTGTAGGTTATTTTTCATTTTTGAAAGGCGATAATCCTGAACCGTCGTACAACATCATTGATAACGGAAAGTGGCTTAATAACGAACCTTATGGCGTTATTCACAGACTGGCATCAAACGGAAAAGCTAAAGGAGTTGCCAAAGCTTGTTTTGATTATTGTTTTACGCAGATTAACAACATTCGTGTTGATACCAACAACAATAACCTGCCTATGCAGAACTTCTTTAAAAAGTATGGTTTTACGTATTGCGGTATTATTTATGTTGCAGATGGTTCACCAAGAGATGCTTTTCAAATGGTTTTAAAATAAAAATCAATGAGCATTTAAACATTCTTTATAAAATTAATTTTGTAATTTAGAACACCTTATAATCCCTTGTAATAAAACTATGGAAGACACGATAGCTACAAAATGGAATGTTTTAGTGAACAATCAAAAGTCCCAATCTGAAGCTGACAATAAAACCGAATCGGTTGAACAAATTTCAAGTTACATTTTTATTTACGACTGTTACGAAAACTCTATTTTGTATGTAAATAAAGCTTTTGAAACATTAACGGGTTACAATTCACACGAGTTTAATCTTGATTTTTTAATAGGTATGATTCATCCCGAAGATGTACCTTATTTCTTTGCTTCTGAAGAAAGAGGGTTAAACTTCACCAATAAACTATTGTTTAATGAGCATTTTAAGTACCTACTCTCTTACTCATATCGAATTAAAACAAAAAACGGATCGTACATTAGAATTTTACAGCAATGCCAAGCGCTTGAAGTAAACAACAGCGGACACTTAACTAAAACATTGGTTATACATAAAAGAATTGCAGATTTTGATGTTTTGCCAAAAAATGATTATAAAATTTTAGACAAATCTAATAACGTTTATATAAACGAACAAAACTCGTATAATCTAAGCGAAAGAGAACTGGAAATTTTAAATCTTATTAAGCTAGGATATAATAGCGAAAGAATTGCATTTGAATTAAAAATTAGCACCAATACGGTTCGCACTCACAGAAAAAACATCTTAACAAAAGCAAAAAGCAATAGTTTTATTGAACTAATAAAGAAAATTAGCATCAGTGATTTTGAATAAAAATAAATAAACAAAGCCTTTATCTACATACAATAAAGGCTTTTGTATTAAAAAGTGTACTAAAATTAGTACTGTTTTTTATTATCCCCAACACTGGCGCGAGCATCTTGCTCGTGTCTTTTTTTCGTTTGTTTTTTATTTTTGGTACGAGCCGTGACGCTCGCACCAGCAAGGGATATCCTTTTAATTAATCTAGCAAAATTAAATATACTCGTATCTAATTATCTTTCCGCTTTCAATTGAATAGAATAACTTATATCTCATTCCGGTATCTCCAAAATACATTACATAAGTAACGATAAAAATTTTATTAACATTCTTTGTGTCTTTAATTTCATAACCATCAATTACAATCTTTTCAATCTGACGATATTTTTCAGTTATCTCTTCAAATACACCGAAAAAAGCCTTACTCATTTCTTTATTCAAAAACACATTCTCTAAGTCTAATCTTTTTTTATTGTCTAAAAAATCATCTTTTAATTCTAATAATGATTGTAATTCTATAAAAAATGACTTCTTATAGTTAAAAGACTTATTATCATTAATAATGATTAATTTATCAAAATCATTAGTTTCATTGTACTTCAAGAAAAATTTAAATGCTAAATTATCATAAAAGACATCTGCATGATTATTTAAAGGCTTTTCTAATTGAAAATACAATGAAACACTGTCATTTATAATTGAATCTTTTTTAACAAAAGACACAGAGATTGAATCATTAACAGAAATAGATTCAACTAATAATTTTTCATTTGCAATAGCATCATTTTTCTTGCAGCTAATAATAGATATTGCGAAAAGGATAATAAAAACTTTATGATACACCATAAATATAAAATAAAAAAGAGGCACAAAATGCCTCTTATATAGTAACTAAAAACGTATTAATTATTCAATGCTTCGGCACCACCAACAATCTCTAAGATCTCGTTTGTAATAGCAGCTTGTCGAGCTTTGTTATACGTTAATTTTAACTGATCGCGTAAATCTTTCGCATTATCGGTTGCTTTGTGCATAGCCGTCATACGTGCACCGTGTTCAGCTGCGTTAGAATCTAACACTGCTTTGTACAACTGCGTTTTTAACGATGTAGGTATTAAATTTAAAATGATTTCTTCTTTAGAAGGCTCATAAATATAATCTACCGTTACGTTCGATTCTGTTTCAATTGGCTTTAAAGGCAAAAACTGTTCTGTTTGTACAATTTGTGTAGCTGCATTTTTAAATTGATTGTACACCAACTCCACCTTATCATAAGATCCTTCAATAAAAGCATCCATAATTTGTTGCGCAACAACTTCAACATTTGCAAACGTTAAAGCATCGAATAAATCACTGCGGTTTGCAAAAACAGTTTCTGTTTTACCAACCAAGTCATATCCTTTTTTACCAATTGTTAAAACATTAACACTTTTACCAGCATACGTTGTATCAATTAACGTACGTGTAGCTTTAATAACGTTTGCATTAAAAGCACCACACAATCCACGGTTTGATGTAACTACAACTACTAAAACTTTGTTTACTTCGCGTTGTTCTGCGTAAACACCTGCTGCATCACCTTCTAATGTTGAGCTTATGTTCTGAATTAATTCGGTTAATTTCTCTGCATACGGACGCATAGCTGTAATAGCATCTTGCGCCTTTTTTAATTTTGCTGCAGAAACCATCTTCATTGCAGAAGTAATCTGCATGGTTGATGATACCGAGTTTATTCTGTTACGTATTTCTTTTAAGTTTGCCATTTTAATTGAATTAAGACAAATAAATTTAGATAGTAGTATTGAGAACTTAGAAACCTAGATTCTCAATACTAACTACTCTGTACTTTTATTAGTATTTAGACGATACTTCTTTCGCAACTTTTTCTAATGTAGCTGTAGCTTCGTCAGACAAGTTACCTGCTTTTAACGCATTTAAAGTATCGCGGTACGATAAGTTTAATACTTGTAAGAATTCTTTTTCGAATTCTTTTACTTTTTCTACAGGAACGTTACGTAACAAGTTTTTAGAACCTGCATAGATAATTGCAACCTGATCTTCAACAGAATACGGATCGTTTACCGCTTGCTTTAAGATTTCAACGTTACGACGACCTTTTTCGATTACGTTTAAAGTTACTGCATCTAAATCTGAACCAAATTTCGCGAAAGCTTCTAATTCACGGAATTGTGCTTGGTCTAATTTTAAAGTACCTGCAACTTTTTTCATTGATTTAATTTGCGCGTTACCTCCAACACGAGATACCGAAATACCTACGTTAATTGCCGGACGTACACCTGCGTTAAATAAATCAGACTCCAAGAAAATCTGTCCGTCTGTAATCGAAATTACGTTTGTTGGAATATATGCAGAAACGTCACCAGCCTGAGTTTCGATAATTGGTAAAGCAGTTAACGAACCACCACCTTTAACGATTGGCTTTAACGATTCTGGTAAATCGTTCATGTTTTTTGCGATTTCATCGTCACCGATTACTTTTGCAGCACGCTCTAATAAACGAGAGTGAAGATAGAAAACGTCTCCAGGATACGCCTCACGACCTGGTGGACGACGTAAAATTAAAGACATTTCACGGTAAGCTACTGCTTGTTTAGATAAATCATCATAAACGATTAATGCAGGACGACCTGTATCACGGAAATACTCACCAATTGCAGCACCTGCCATTGGAGCATATACCTGCATTGGAGCAGGATCTGATGCATTTGCAGCAACAATTACAGAATAAGCCATTGCGCCTTTTTCTTCTAATGTTTTTGCAATGTTTGCTACTGTAGAAGCTTTTTGCCCAACAGCAACATATATACAGAATACTGGTTTACCAGCATCGTAAAATTCTTTTTGATTTAAAATGGTATCGATACAAACAGTAGTTTTACCTGTTTGACGGTCACCAATAACCAACTCACGTTGACCACGACCAACCGGGATCATTGCATCGATTGCTTTGATACCTGTCTGCATAGGCTCGGTTACCGGCTGACGGAATACAACACCAGGAGCTTTACGCTCGATTGGCATTTCGTATAAATCGCCTGTGATAGGTCCTTTACCGTCGATTGGGTTACCTAAAGTATCAACCACACGTCCTAACATACCTTCACCTACTTTGATAGATGCGATACGACCTGTTCTTTTTACGATAGATCCTTCGCTTACACCTGTAGATGGGCCAAATAAAACAACACCAACGTTATCTTCTTCTAAGTTTTGAACCATTGCCTCTAAACCGCTCTCAAACTGAACCAACTCACCATACTGTGCGTTTGCCAATCCGTGAACACGTGCAATACCATCACCTATTGTTAAAACGGTACCAACTTCTTCTACAGATCCTTCTGCTGTAAAACCAGATAATTGTTTCTTTAATATTGCTGAAATCTCAGCAGGATTAATTGCTGCCATGCGTTTGACTATTTTATCACGTTAACCGTGTGTGATTTTAATTATTAAATTCTCTTTTTAATTGACTTAATTTGTTTGCAATAGATGCATTGTACTGCATATCGCCCAAACGAATAATAAAGCCGCCAATAATATCTTTATTTACTTCGTTTACAATAGTAACTTCTTTTGTAGAAAGCTCTTTAACCTTTGCCAATACCTGCGCTTCTAATGCCGGTGTTAAAGGTGTAGCTGTAGTTACATAAGCAACTTCAACTCCTTTTAACTCGTCATACAATTTAGCGTATTGTGCTGTAATTGCTTCTAAAATATCTAAACGCTTGTTTTGTAATAAAACCGAAAATAAGTTTTTAGTATCTGCGTTAGCCGAAGCAAAAATTTCGTTTAAGGCAGCTAATTTAGATTCTCCTTTAATTACCGGATTCTCTAAAAATAACTTTAACTCACTGCTTTGTGAAATAGCATCAGATATCGTTTTCATATCTGTACCAACCACTTCTGCATTTCCTTTTGCGTTAGACACGTCAAGAATTGCTTTAGCGTATCTTAAGGCTGCTCTTGTTCCCGTCATAACGTGCTATTAATTTAATTTAATATCGTTTAATAATGATCCAACCAATTGCTCTTGCGCTTGCTTGTCTGCTAACTGACCTTTTAATAATTTTTCTGCGATATCGATTGATAATGTAGAAACTTGTGTTTTAATTTCAGCCATTGCCGCGTTTTTCTCACTTTGAATAGATGCCTGTGCTTGTGCAATCATTTGTGCACCTGCAGTTTGAGCTTCTTCTTTAGCTTCAGCAATCATTTTGTCTTTCATTTCGCGTGCTTCTTTTAACATTGCATCGCGCTCTAAACGTGCTTCAGCTAATAATTTTTCGTTATCTGCTTTTAAGTTCGTTAACTCTCTTTTTGCGTTTTCTGCTGCTGCTAAAGCATCGGCAATTCCTTCTTCGCGTGCTTCTAAAGCGTTAACGATAGGTTTCCAAGCAAATTTTCCTAATAAGAAAATAATAACTACTAAGATGATTGCCATCCAAAAGAATAAACCTAAACTAAAATCGTTGATTAACTTTCCCATTTATATCTTAAAATATGATTTTATGTAATACTTTTTGTTTAATTAAACAATATCTGCAACCAACCGTTACAGATATTGTTTATTGTAATTAAGCTCCTAAGATTAAAGCACCGAATGCTAAACCTTCTAATAATGCACCAATGATGATCATTGCAGTTTGGATTTTCCCAGCAGCTTCTGGCTGACGAGCGATAGCGTCCATTGCAGAACCACCAATTTTACCTAAACCGATACCTGCTCCGATAACGATTAAACCAGCACCTACTAAATTTGGAATTGTCATGATAAATGATTTATATATAATTAAACAAAATTTTAATACTCTACTTTATATTTTTATTAATGATGATCGTGTTCTTCTACAGCCGAACCAATAAACAATGATGATAACATTGTAAAGATAAAGGCTTGTAAGAATGCTACCAATATTTCTAACACTGTTAAGAATAAGGTTAACAAGAACGATACACCTACTGCACCTGGCGTTGACAAGGTTTCTTTCATTACAAACGCTACTGCAATTAACCCCATTACTACTGAGTGACCTGCAGTGATGTTTGCAAATAAACGAATTAACAACGAGAATGGTTTTGTGAACATACCTAAAACCTCAATTGGTGCTAAAACAATTTTCATTGGCCACGGCACACCCGGCATCCAAAAAATGTGTTTCCAGTAATCTGCGTTTCCGCTAATGTTTACATATAAAAAGGTAAACAATGCTAAACAAACTGTAACCGATATGTTTCCTGTAACGTTTAACCCAAGCGGTGTTAAACCTAATAAGTTTAATAAGAAGATTAAAAAGAAAACCGATAATAAATACGGCATGTACTTTTTATACTTTTTTTCTCCAATGTTTGGGCGAGCCATTTCATCACGTACATAAATTACCAATGGTTCTAATGCGCGTGCAATTCCTTTAGGTAAGTTGTTTGGTGATGATTTGTATGTACGTGCTAATGCTGTAAACCCTAAAAATAATAATACGGTAGCTAACAATAAACCTACAACATTTTTAGTGATAGAAATATCGAAAGGTTTTTCGTTGGTTGGGTGGTGCTCTTCATCATAAGAAATAGTACCTGCAGCATCTGTTTTATAAATTTTACCGTGGTAATATTTATAATTTTGCCCGCTGTTTTCAATCACTTTACCGTTGTAAACAAAATCTTCGGTAGACATGAATACTTTTAAACCGTTATCAATTAAAATAACTGGTAAAGCAAATCCATAATGTTTGTGTTTTTCTGCATCGCCATAAAACGAATAATAATGGTCGTCCATTAAGTGATGTTGCGTGTACGCTTTAACAAACTCTTTTGAACTTGGATCAACTTTTTCGTGCGTATCATGAGAATCATGAGCCACATGAGTAGTTTCTGTAGTACTAGCTTGCAACGAATCATGTGCTGAAACAGTCGGTGTTTCTGCGTTTGAAACCAAAGGCATCAAAGCAAATAAAGCCGCTGTTAGTAAATGAAGTGATTTTTTAATAGTCACCATACCGGGATTAAATTTTTTATGGTTCAAAAATTTTGTGCAAAAATACAATATTTATCGTTTCCGTGCAGAAGTATTTTAAACTTTTTTTATTTATTTATTTTCTGATGAAGATGATTGATTTAAAACACGATACGTTACGTACACATCAAAAAACATAAACAAAAAGAAAACGACTAAAAAATTATATTTAAAAAAATTGTCTGATCCGCTGGCTTCTAATGCTCCACGTATGGCAACATAATTAATCACCAGCTTTAAAGTTAAAAAACCTAGAAACAAAAAACCTAAATTTTGCGGCATACTTTTACCAATACCTACTACCCCAAAAATTAACAAGGCAGATAATAATAATTGCAACGCATAAATTTGCCACAACTGTATAGACGCCATTTCCCAAAGAACTGATTGCTTGGTCATTGTTTGTAACAAAAAATGTAATCCAAAGGACACTAAAGCTAAAATTGCCAACTGACCTATAAAAGCTAATGCTTTACCCATTTTTATTTAATTTATTAACCTGACTTATGACTTGATACATTGCCAGAAAAATTCCGAGCAAAGTTACGCTTTTTGTGCCCCAATCGTTATAGATTAAATACTTTTTATCTAACCAACCGCCAATTCTATAAAACACATAAATAGTTGCACCCATTTGAAAAGGTATTGTTGTAAAAACAAACCACTTATTGTTAGTATTTTGCTTTTTTGGCAATTTTTTATTTTCCTGCATCTTTTACATATTCTTCCCAATTTTTCTTGATAAGCACCACACCATAATCATCGGTACTTATTAAAACAGGGTTTTGCTTAATGTTATAATCCGATTCTAATTCCAGATACATTTGTGCCGATTTTGCAATATTACCCGATTTAACCCCGTGCAACACAAAGAAAATAGTGTTATCGTTGTACATATCGGCACTAAAAACAAGTCCGGTGTGACGGCGATCGTTAGCATATTGCTCTAACTTCAGTTTTAAAGTTTTACCTTCTTCTGTTAATGGATATGGCACTTCGTAAACCATTTTTATGTTTTTAGATAAATCGCGTTTAAACGATAATCCTTGTAATTTTGGCAAATCTTTCGCTATGATTCGTTCTGCTTCTTTTCCTTCTTTTGTTGTAGGGTACGTTAATGCAACATATTCTAACGCTTCACGGTAATTGGTCAATCCGCGCAACTTACCAATAGTCATTGCTTTTAACAATTCGTATTTGCTAATGATTCCATCTCCAATAACCGTCGGTATTTTAGCATCTAATTCTTGCAGCGTTTCATAAAAAGCACCATTTGCATATAAGCGGTAAATTTTATTGTATTCATCAACCGGAGATCCATCGGTAGATATTACGGCATTTGGATTTAAAGCTACTTGTGTGTATCGTGAATTTGGATGATTTGTCTTTAAATCTTCTAACATTGCCTGTGCCTTATTTGGATCGATCTTAAGATAAATCTTATATAAATGATATTTTGCTGGCTCAATTAAACCAACTTCCGGATTTATAGAAAGCAAATGCTCTAATCTTTGTGCTGCTACTTCGTACTCTTCTAAACGGTCGCTGTACAACAAACCTAATTGATAGTAGGCGTTATCGCGTTCGGTTTTTATTTGACTAATTTCTGTTTGTTCTGTTGGAATTTGTTTTAAATAGAAATCTACATTGTATCGCTCATTAGTTGAATCATCGTTACCAGCAGTTACACCACTATTAGCACTTGTTTCTGCATTTGTGGGTGGCTGTTGGGTATTATCTGCGATTGATGCACCGCTAGTAGATGCTACAGATGACCATCGCCAATTATCTGTTAACGCACGGTTACCCCATTTTTGAGCAAAATCGCTTTTACCTTGTTGTACGGTATTTAAGTTATAAAAGTAAAAATTAGAAGACGAACTAGTACTTGGAGCAGAACCTGGCATTTGTTGTGCGTTTTGTTGCGATGCTATTTGCTGAGCTTTTGCATCGTCTGCCTTCAATTTTTCGATTAATTTTTCTATTTCTTCTTTACGTTGGGTATCGTCTTTACCAACTAAATTTAAAATACTGTCGTTTTTTCGGGCAATTTGTTCATATCGAACAATATCGACCAAATTATTTCTTTTTCGCTTAACCTGAACATACTCTCGTGACATCGGGTTCATGTACACCATTGTAGAGTCATAATACATTCCTGCGGTTTCGAACTTTTTTTTCTGATAGTAGATATTTGCCAGCTTGTTGTAGTTAGATACTTTTACATACTCGTTATTTTTACCTACCTTTAAAGACATATTGTAGTCTTTTATGGCACGATCTTGCAAATCATACGCTTCGTGCATGACGCCTAACTGATGAAAAATAATATCGGAATACGCACGATTTTCACGATCGTTTAACAACGATAAGTATTGTCGTACAAAAGCTGTAGTATCAACAGTAGCAATATCTTGATTGGCAAATTTTTCGGCATGTGCATTTATTACCAGCGCGCGCGAAATTCTGCGGTTGTAATCAATAACATCCTGAAAATTTTTAACCGCATCGGTTTTTTGACCTGTTTTACTGTTTAATTGTCCTAAAATATAAGTATAACGTGCTTTTTCGTCAGTATCTTTTGTAAGTTCAATAGCTTGTTGCAAGGGGATTTTAGCCGAATCTAAATGTTCTAAATGAATATAACCTTGTGCTAAAGTTGCGTAAGCATCTGCTTTTGTTTGATCTTTTAATTCACTTTCACTATCTCTAAAGATCTTTTTAATATTCTGTATTGCTAGCCCGTAATATTCTAATTTCAAATTGGTTTTTTCTTTCCAAATAAGTGCATCATAAAACAAATCACTGTCTGGATATTTTAAAATAATATAATTAAAAGCTTCAACCGCAGGCACAAATCGCAAATCTTGGTAACGTGCCTTACCTAAAAGCATATAAGCTTCGTCCATTTGTGGGTTGTGTTCTTTACCAGCAATATTTATAGAGTGCTTTTGAGCAGCTTTCACAGCTTTGTCTTCGGCTCTTTGAAAATGCGGACTTTTTTCGGCAGCACCTGTAATAATTAATGCTTTTTCATCTTTTTGGGCAGGTTCTACCGTTATAAGATTAGAAAAATCATCTACATATTTCTTTTTAAGTTCCATTACTCCCCTATCGTACGAAACGGTACCATTGTAAAGCACATTGTATTTTGTGGTAGTAGCGTGGTATCTTTTGTTGGCAAAACCTGCTTTTTCGGTAGAACAAGCAATTGCTACCAAAACAAGAAATAAAACAGGAATATATTTAAAGAAAAAAGTTTTCAATAGTTTAGATTTTTTATAATAACTAAAAAACACAGAATTTCGTATAAATAACTTAAAAAACTTAATGCTCTGTACTTTAATGTGTAAAAATAATAAAACAGAACAAATTTTCATTATAAAAAGAATTTAAAAAAAATCGCTCCAAAAAATGGAGCGATTCTTTTTCATAGCAAATTTTGCTAATCTATTTTAATCTAACCAAAAACCAATTTATTTCTTTAAATACTAAAAATATAATATCAAAAATACAAATTTAAAATACATTAGACAAATATTTAAATATTTTTTTGATAATTTAACTTAAATAATATTTAAAAAGGATACAGTACATTTGTTTTTTTAATAATTTGAAATGAGAAAAGATATTGATTTTCCTAAATCGGAAAATGTTTTTTTAGCCGCAATACAGCAATGGAATGACGACTTTCAGGAAAACAGCTGGTTTGTTTACCTTATAAATAATACTAACGAAACTTTAGAATTGGTAATGGCAGTATCTCGCGCTTACGGAATAATAAGCAACGAACAGCGTATAACAGGAACATTTCGCCATTCGTTTAAAGAAGTTGCACCAAACAGCATTACCAAACTTGAAATGCTAGAAAACAATGTTTTACAGCTTAATAACGAATTTGTGGTTTCGTACTTTTTAAACAACAAAATGTTCGATAAAACCTTTGTTTTTAAAACCAATTCTATTAACACCAAAGCATTAAGCGATATTCCCGGCACTGATTTTCGAGGAGTTTTATTGAAATAAAAAAAGCCAGATTTTAAAAATCTGGCTTTTTGTTTTATGCTTCTTTATTTTTTTTGTTTGATACTAACGACCAAATTACCGAGATTGCCAATACCGAACCTATAATAGCTAACGATATAGAAGAATTAAAATGATAATAAGGCATAATAATCATTTTTACACCAATGAATGTTAAGATAATCGCCAAACCGTAATGTAGTTTAGAGAACATATCCATTGAATTTGCTAATAAAAAGTAAAGCGAACGCAAACCTAAAATAGCAAATATATTTGATGTATAAAGAATAAACGGATCGTCTGGTGCAATGGCAAAAATTGCCGGAATACTGTCTACCGCGAAAACCAAATCGGTAATTTCAATAACAGCCAACGCAACAAACAAAGGAGTTACCATTTTTACACCGTTTTCAACCGTAAAGAATTTATCGCCATGAAAATCTTTGGTTACTTTAAAGAATTTGTGCACAATGCGCACGCCAATATTTCGTGACATGTCTGCACCTTCTTCTTCATTGTCATGATTATCTGATGCCCATGATTTTATACCCGCAAAAATTAAGAAAATACCAAAAACGAATAACACAACGTTTAATTGGCGTGGGTCCCCTGTTTCGGGATCAATACCTAAAAATGGTAAGGTTACATAAGTTAACTTAATAAGTTCAACGCCAGCAAAAATAAAGATCGCTCTAAAAAATAAGGCGCCTAAAATTCCCCAGAACAATACTTTGTGTTGATATTCTTTTGGTATCTTAAAAAACTTAAAAACCAGAATAAAAACAAACAAATTGTCAACAGACAATGCTTTTTCTATCCAATAAGCTGCCTGATATTTGGCAAAATTATCTGTAATTCCGTAAGGTTTGTCTAAAACCCAATAAACAACACCACTGAAAACCATAGAAAGGGCAATCCAAACTATTGACCAAGAAAGCGCTTCTTTATTAGAAATGACGTGGCTTTTTTTATTAAAAACGCCTAAATCAAGCAAAAGCATAATTACAACTGCAATTGCAAAGCCCCCTATTAGCCATGGGTGGTTTATTAAATGATCGTCTGGTAAATTGTTCATAGTAAATAGATTTAATCTAATTTATCGGTTAGTTTTTTAAATACTTTTTTAGGTTCTTTATTATTATATAAAATGTCGTAAACGGCATCAATAATCGGAGTTTTTGCTTTTAATTCTAAATTCATTAGGTAAGCACTTTTTGCTGCATAATAACCTTCGGCAACCATGTTCATTTCCATTTTTGTAGAAATTACAGTGTATCCTTTTCCAATCATATTTCCAAACATACGGTTGCGTGAAAAAAGCGAATATCCGGTAACCAGCAAATCGCCCAAATAGGCAGAATCGTTTATGTTACGTTTTAGTTTGTGCACTTTTTTAATGAATTTTTTCATTTCGCGAATGGCATTACTCATTAACAACGCCTGAAAGTTATCGCCATACCCCAAACCATGCGCCATACCAGCTGCTATTGCATAGATATTTTTTAGCATTGCGGCATATTCTGTTCCCATAACATCGTCTGACGTTTTTGCTTTAATATAATGGCTACGTAAACTAGAAGCAATTACTTCGGCTTTTGATAAATCGCCACTGGCAATTGTTAGGTAAGACAAGCGTTCTAAAGCTACTTCTTCTGCGTGACATGGCCCTGCTAAAACCGCGATGTTTTCAATAGCAATGTTGTAGGTTTCCATAAAATGCTGCCCCACAATTAAACCTGTCTCGGGGATAATTCCTTTAATAGCAGACACGATTATTTTACCATCTAAAGAAACAGTAAGATTTTCTAATTCGCTACCCAAAAAGGCAGATGGTATTGCAAATATTATATAATCGGCATAACCAATTGCCTGATTAATATCTGTTGTAAGCAACAATTGTTCGGTATCAAATTCTACCGAACTTAAATAATTTGGATTGTGTTTATTAACTTTTAATTCTTCAATTGCAGTATCGTTGCGCATATACCAGGCAATTTCAGATAAATTGTGGCACAGCATTTTAGCAATAGCCGTTGCCCAACTACCACCGCCAATTACTGCAAACTTTGGATTGTTAATCATTCTTATTTTTTTGATTTGCAAAAATAGCTTTTTTAATCTTCTTTTAAATTATTATTTTGTTAAGCTTATTATTTACGCTTTAAACAATAATAAAACTAGGTTTTGCGTTGTACTTATGATTTTTAATTTGATTTTTTTATTGAATTTAAAAAGCGACTTCGTTATTGTTGTCGCTTTTTTTATTAAAGATAATCTTTTTAGTTATTTCTTGTAGAACAAATTATGATTGATGTACTCCCAAACATGTGCATCTAACATTGGTTTTATATTCTTTTGATCTTTTATGCCGTTACGGATGAATGTGGAAGAAAGTTCTATAATTGGCGCCTCTACTTTATGAATATGTGGATGATTTAGGAATTCTTCAGGAACCTCATCGGTTGAAATTCTTGGATACACATACAAATGATAATCGTTCAGAATCAATTCGAAATTCTTCCATTTTTTGAGCGATTTTAAATTATCCTCACCCATTATTAATGAAAAAGTATGTTGCGGAAATTTTTCGTGCAGATGCGCCAACGTGTTTACAGTGTAATTTGGTTGTGGCAGTTTAAATTCAATATCGCTTGGAATAATTTTATCGTAATCCTGCGTAGCCAGATGCACCATTTGCAAACGATGATAATCTGCCAATAAACCCGATTTTTTTTTCAGCGGATTATGCGGCGTAACAACCATCCAAAGCTGATCTAAATTGCTGTTTTCAACAATATGGTTGGCAATAATTAAATGACCAACGTGTATAGGATTGAATGTGCCGAAATACAAACCTACCTTCATAATTTACTTGTTTAAAAAATTCGAAACCAAGTTACAAGCGTCTTTTTTTGCTGTTTCCAAATCGTGATTTTCTAAAATAACATCAAATTCAGGTGCACGTGAAATTTCACGTTCTGCTTTTTCTAATCGCATGGCAATTTTTTCATCACTTTCGGTCTGGCGAAAACGTAAACGACGCTCTAATTCTTCAACAGAAGGTGGACTAACAAATATTGCCAATGTTTGATCTGGATATTGTTGTTTGATATTTAACCCGCCCACTACATCTATATCAAAAATTACATGTTTGTCTTCTGCCCAAATACGTTCAATTTCGGTTTTCAGCGTACCGTAATAATTATCTTTATAAACTTCTTCAAACTCAACAAAAGCATTTTCTGCTATTTTCTCTTGAAATTCAGTCGGAGAAATAAAATAGTAATCTTTACCATTTACTTCGTCACCACGCATGTAACGCGATGTTGCCGATATAGAAAAATCTAAACACAATTGTTTTTGTGTTAGCAAATGCTTTACAATTGTTGTTTTACCAGAACCTGATGGTGCCGAAAAAACAATCAATTTCCCTTTTGGTGCTGTCATTTATGTAGTGTTGTTGATTTATAGAGATTGAATAAATTTACTATCTTTTTTGTCAAACCGCACTTGATGCGGTTTCTCATCTTTTTCTTAAACTTGTGAGATGCTGCACTTCGACTACGCTCAGTGACCAATTCAACATGACAACTATAGATCTATTCAATTATAATATATTTAAAACTTGTTCTTTAATTTTTTCTAATTCATCTTTCATTTTCACGACCAACTTTTGCATTTCGGCATGGTTTGATTTTGATCCCATGGTATTTATTTCGCGTCCCATTTCTTGGGCAATGAAACCTAATTTGCGTCCGCCATGTTCACCGCTGTTCATTGTTTCTACAAAATAATCTAAATGGTTGGTTAAACGCACTTTTTCTTCGTTAATATCTAATTTTTCAATATAATATACTACTTCTTGTGCATATCGGCTTTCATCGATATTAAATTCTAATTCTTTTAAATTTTGAAGCAAGCGGTCTTTCACCGTTTTAATTCGATCTTCTTCATAACTTTCTACTTCAGTTATACAGTTGCGAATGATATTTATGCGGTTTAAAAAATCGTTACCCAATTTCTCACCTTCTTGTTGACGGAATTCGTTTATATTTACAAGCGCTTGGTTTAAAACTTTTACAATTTCATTCCATTCTTGTTCATCTAACTCACAACGTTCAACCTTTAACGCATCGGGCATACGCACTGCCATTTTCATTAATTCGGTTTCATCTGCATTAGGAATTATGTTTTTCATTTGCGCGATGTATGCTTTAACAATGGGCGCATTTAAAACAGACGATGTTTCTTCACCGGTAACTTCTATAAAAACAGAACTTTCTACTTTTCCGCGTTCTAACTGCTGTGCAATTACATTGCGAATTTCTAGTTCTTTTTCTTTGTACGGTTGTGGTAAGCGAACGCTTAAATCTAAATTTTTAGAATTTAAAGATTTAATTTCTACCGTAATTTTTTTTAAGGGTAATTGCACCGACGCCTTACCGAAACCTGTCATGGAATAAATCATACCGAATTATAATAAAGGTGCAAATTTAGTAAATTGTAACATACCTTGTTAATTATTTGTAAAACAAAAAGCTGCCTTAAAAAAGACAGCCTTTGTTTTGATATAAATTTATGATTTTTATCTTTAAAAACGGTAACCAATACCAATTGATGCTCTTATTCCAGCCCAAGGACCGTCTAATTTTGCTTTTGCACCTGAATCGTTTACTTCGTATTCTAAATCAACCACAGGTAGATCCAAATCATTCAATGCCTTTTTAATCGCGGCTTGTTCGCTTTCATTTATAGATTTCTTTCCTTCTAATGTTCCTTTTGCAGAACCGTAATGTGGTCCCATAATCATCCAATCTAAATAAAACTGCTTGTAAACACGCCATTGTGCACCAATAGCAAATCCGCCCGAAAACGATTTAATGCTACCATCAACCACAATATGTTGTTCGGTTCCTTCGTAATCGTAATTAACCGGGAAATCTACATTATACTTTCCATATCTTAAAAACGGTGCAATGTAAAAGCCTTTATAACCCTCTTTTCCTAAATAAAAACGGATTTCTGGCGTTACCGAAAAACTTGAAATACTTACCTGCTGAAGTTGTGCACTTGTTGTTTTATCGTCTACAATTGATTCGATTGAATTTGAAAACGGTAAACCTTTAGACGGCATCATGTTAAAAGTTACACCTACTGTAGTTTTAGGAGTAATAAGACGCTCGTACTGTAAAGAAATGTTTCCGGTGGTTAAGGCTAAAAGATTAAGCTTAACCATGTTTTTGCTTTCTACTTGTAGTTGTTGTACTTCGACTTCTTCTTGTGCGATGCCCAAATGTGAAACAAAAAGAAAAGTCATTGCTAAAATTGTTTTTTTCATGTTTTCTAAATTTTGGGCAAATGTACTTTTAATTTATTGATCTGAAAACACTTTTACAAAGCTGGCACTGTGTTTATTGCGATTTTTAATGAAATTACTATTTATATGCTATAGCAAATCTGAATGATTAAAACCGATATCCGACAGCTAAGGCTAATTTGGCATTTGCCCACGGACCTTTTATTTCAACATCAACACCATCATCTTTTACTTCATAAGTATATTTTACAACGGGAAGCTCTACATCGTTCATTGCTTTGCGTACTTCGGCTTGTTCTTCGGCATCTAAAGAGCGTCTGCCGGTTAATTCGCCCGATGCAAAACCATAACTTAAGCCTACAAAAGTAACATCGAGATACCATTGCGAAGCCAATCGCCATTGTGCACCAAATGACAATCCGCCGGAGAAACCATCAACATTTCCGTTAATAGTCACAATTTCTAACTGTTCTTTATAAATATATTCCACCGGAAGCTCAATAGAAAAACGATCGTAACGCAAAAAGGGTGCAATGTAAAAACCACGCATGCCTTCTTTTCCTAAATAAAATCGGACTTCGGGCGTAAACGAAAAAGCATTCATTTTTACATCTTTCAAAATATCGATCGCGCCTTTGTCTTTTACAATATCCTCTACCGTACCAAAAAACGGAATACTGCGTTTGGGCATAATGTTGATATTTGTAGCAATGCTGGTTTTGGGTGCAATGAGTCGTTCGTATTGTAACGAAATGGTAGATGATGTTAAACCAAGAACATTCCATTTAACCATGTTTTTATCTTCGGAAAAATTGGTTGTTTCTTGTGCAAATCCGCTAAAGCAAAGTAAACTAAAAAGTAGGGTGACTGTATTTTTCATAGCAAACAGGTATTTATACTTTAACGGTTAATTTACGTAAAATATTTCTGTTTGTAAGTTAAATATAACGATTATTCACACCATATACATTTCAAACAAAATCAAAAAAAAGAACCAATAAAGGTTCGTTTTAGTTATTCTTCTATAATAAGCTCGCCACAAATGGGTGTTTGAAAAGCTTGCGAAAATTCAGACAAGGTTAATTCTTTAGGTAATAAAACCATTAGTTTGGTAATTGCAGCTTCGGTGGTGATATCGTATCCCGAAATAACTCCAATTTGTTTTAATGCAGTGCCGGTTTCGTATTTGCCCATATCTACACTACCACCCCAACATTGTGTAATATTTACAATTTTAATACCACGATCTATAGCTTTTTGCAGTGTATTAATAAACCAAAATTGTGTGGGTGCGTTACCCGATCCAAATGTTTCTAACACAATTCCTTTTAAATCTGGGATGTTTAAAATTGCGTCTAGTACATTTTGAGTAATGCCTGGGAAAATTTTTAGTATTACAACATTTGTATCTAATTCTTTCTGAATAACTAATTGTTTGGATCCATAAAAATCGTCTAACAAATGTTCGTTTATTTTTAAATGTACACCACTTTCTGCCAAATGCGGTAAATTGGGTGATGTAAATGCATTGAAGTGTTCGGCTGAGATTTTGGTGGTTCTATTTCCTCTGTACAACTTGTATTCAAAGTACAAACCAACTTCTTTTATAACAGGGATTTTATTTTGATGAAGTGATGCAATTTGTATGGCGGTAATTAAATTTTCTTTGGCATCGGTACGCAGATCGCCAATTGGCAATTGCGAACCGGTTAATATTACCGGTTTCGAAAGATTTTTCAGCATAAAACTTAGTGCCGATGCGGTGTACGACATAGTATCTGACCCATGCAAAATCACAAAACCATCGAAATCATGGTAGTTTTTTTCAACAACTTCGGCAATGGTAATCCAATGTTCCGGATTCATATCAGAAGAATCAATAGGATCTTCAAAAGAATAGGTATCAATGCTACAATCTAATAACTGTAATTCGGGAATACGCTCTAACAACTGGTTAAAGTTAAAGGCTTTTAAGGCACCGGTTTCAAAATCTTTAACCATGCCAATTGTACCACCCGTATAAATTAAAAGAATAGCCGGTTTATGCATTTTGTAACTTTAATTTGTTTACTACCGGGTTGGCATACATTTCTAAAAACATATCCACTAATGCTTCATTGCTTTTATCTACTTTTAGTTCCAACCTACGTAAAAATAATTGTTTTTCTTTATCGGTGTATTCGTTTTCAAAAGTTTTGGTGTGGTTTAATAAGTCATAAGCAATATAGTTGGTTGGCCACAGTTTGTAGTTGGCAATAATTTGCTCGTCGATTACTTTAGCAACCATTTGTATTTGCTTGTTTACATTGGTAGTTTCGTTTTGAATAACATCTAATTCTTTATCTAAAACATCGCCAATATGAATGTTGATTCGTTTTTTTTGTCCAACAATACCGCTCATTAAATTGATAAAATCTTCGTTTTTATCTTTAATATAAGCTTCTTCTGCCATTTTTGCCATTAATTGCGGCATTTTTAACTTATCGGTTGGGTCGTATTCATAAGATATGGTAACTGGAACAATACGCAGTTTCTTAAAATAATCCATCATTGATGGTTCATCGCACGCCATTCCAATCATTTTCAATACACCTGGGTGCGTGGCATCGTTACCATCTTTCGTTCTTCCTTCGCGTTGTGCAATCCAAACCGAACGGTTTTTTTTATTTATTAACGCATACATATATTCAGAAAGTGTTTTACTACTTTCTAATAATTCGCGTGGAGAAATATTACGTTTAACAATAAAATTACGGTTTAGTTTGGCTAAATCCATAAATAATTGTTTTTGCACCAAGTTATCTCCAACTGCCGAGCCTGTCATTATTTTACCATTTTCAAACAATAGCACATTTAGTAAACTGGTGTCTAATAGAATATCGCGGTGGTTTGATATGAATAAATAAGAGGTATTAGGATCTAGCTTCTCAAAACCTGCACCAAACAATCCTTCGGAAGAATTTTTTAAAACACGTTGTAACGTTATGTAGATGATTTTCGATTGAAAATCGCGAATTGAATGTATATTGTTAAAAAGATCTTGAACTTGATCTTCACTATAATCGGGAAAAGTATACTCTATCAACGATTTTACCATTGGATGCTGCGAAATACTCTGTATTTTTTGCTGTACTTCTTCATCGTGATAAAAACGTATCGAATCGAATTTAGACATAGTTTTAATATATTTTCGTAAAATGAAACAAATATACTTCCAATTTACAATTTAAAAATGTTTAATGCGTTTTTTGTTGTTTGTTGTGCAATTTCTTCTGCAGAAACACCATAAATAGTTGCTAATTTCTGTGCAACCAATGCTACATAGCTACTTTCGTTACGTTTGCCGCGATGTGGTGCAGGCGCTAAATAAGGCGAATCGGTTTCTAAAACGATCTCTTTTAATGGAATTTGATCTAAATATTGATCTATTTTTCCGTTTTTAAAGGTAGCTACACCGCCAATTCCTAATTTCATGTTTAGATTCAATGCTCGTTGCGCCTGATT
The DNA here is from genome assembly GCF_003858535.1 of Paenimyroides viscosum. Lineage (GTDB taxonomy): Bacteria > Bacteroidota > Bacteroidia > Flavobacteriales > Flavobacteriaceae > Flavobacterium > Flavobacterium viscosum. The sequence continues at coordinate 9,847 of NZ_RQTJ01000010.1, read as the reverse complement.
AAGATCACCCGTGAAACAATGAAAAATTCCGAACAAATCGTCGCTTTTTTCTTGATCTAGTACTTCAAAAACCTCATCGAACGCATCACGACAATGAATATTTATTGGCAACCCTAATTTTTTTGCCCACTGAATTTGTGTTTGAAAAGCTTGCTGTTGAATGTTTAAAGTAGATTTATCCCAATACATATCAACACCAATTTCGCCTACCGCTGCGTAATTTCCTTTATTTAATTCCTGCTCAACAAAAGTCAATTCTTCTTTAAACGTTTCGGGTTTAACGTAACATGGATGCAACCCCATCATTAAATGAACGTTTTTAGGATATTGTTGTTGTATTTCTTGCATACTCTTAAAATAAGAAGAATCTATTGCCGGAACAAAAAAATGCTCTACCCCAACGGCAAATGCGCGTTCCATCATTTGGATACGATCGCTTTCAAATTCTTCACTGTATAAGTGCGTATGTGTATCAATTAAAATCATTTTGTATTTTTAGCCTTTAATTAAATCTATTTTAATGAACGATATTGTAACTGTTTTAGAGCAGCAAGATTATTTCAGCATTTCGTTTCGCATTCGTAAATCGAACCATTTGTATGTACACGCAAAGGTAAACACCATTAAAGGACTGTTTTTGATTGATACCGGAGCGTCAAATACCTGTATTGACAGTAACGAAAAATCGTTTTTTAAACTACTGTCAAAGGCACATAAAGCTAAGGCTTCAGGTGCGGGTTCTAACGATATGCATGCCGAAATTTCTACCAACAATGCCATACAATTAGGTAAATGGAAAAAGAATGCGGTTGATTTAATTCTGCTTGATTTAACCCACGTAAACATTGCTTTAAGCGAATACGATTTACCAAAAGTTCATGGAATTATTGGCAGCGATTTGCTTAAAAACAACAGCGCCATTATTCATTATCCTTTACAATTACTTTTTATTAAGTGATTGCTTTTGCCACTCGGCGGCAAAGGTTTCTAATTCGGTATACCAATTTTCGCCAAACTTACGAATTAATGGTTCTTTTAAAAATCTATAAACGGGCACTTCTAGTTCTTTTCCAAGCGCACAAGCATCGTCACAAATATGCCAACGGTTGTAATTTACAGCAGAAAATTGTGAATATTCTTTAATACGAATAGGATACAAATGACACGAAATAGGTTTTTTCCATTTAATTAAACCTTCGTTATACGCTTGTTCAATACCGCATAAAGCCGTATTTCCGTCGAAAATAACGTACGCACATTCTTTATTATCAATCAATGGAGTTTCTAAATCACCGTCTTCGCCCGTTACCCAGGTTCCTTTTTCTTCAATTACAGCAATACCTTTAGCACGTAAATAAGGTTTTATTACAGGATATATTTCTTCTAAAATAGCTGTTTCTTCCTTATCTAAAGGCGCACCCGCATCACCATCTACACAACATTGTCCTTTACAAGCTGTTAGGTTACATACAAATTCTTTTTCAAGAACATCGTCTGAAACTATTGTTTTTCCAATCTGAAACATAAAATCAATTCATTATCAATTTGCAAAGTTACAACTATTTAATAGTTTCTATAGTGTTACAAAAAATCTAAAAATAAACGTTATATTTATACTTAATTTTCAATAGATTATAAATACCTTTGCAAAAAATTTAAGGCTATGGAAATTAATTTTAAAGAAATTTTTACCGCTGGTATGATTTTATTTGCTGTAATTGATATTTTAGGATCTATACCTATTATTGTTGATTTACGTACAAGGGTGGGTAAAATTCAATCGGAAAAAGCATCAATTGTAGCTGCGTGTATTATGATTGCTTTTTTATTTGTGGGTGAAAGTATTCTAACTTTAATTGGAATTGATGTAAATTCGTTTGCTGTTGCAGGTGCATTTGTATTGTTCTTTTTAGCCTTAGAAATGATTTTGGGCATACGACTGTATCGAGACGAAGAACCTAAAACAGCATCAATTGTTCCGTTAGCGTTTCCTTTAATCGCCGGACCCGGAATTATGACTACCATTTTAGCGCTACGTGCAGAATATCAAACAATAAATATCGTTTTTGCAATTGTGTTAAACATTATTGTGGTTTATGTAGTTTTAAAACTTTCCGGACAAATAGAACGTATGATAGGCACTAACGGTTTAGGAGTAATTCGCAAAGTATTCGGAGTAGTTTTATTGGCAATTGCTGTTAAATTATTCGCTGCTAATGTTAAAGACTTGTTTAACTAATTAAATATTTTGTACTTTCGTTTTCTATTCAACAAAATAAATCAATAATGAAATACGTTACATACATAGTTATAGCTATTGCTATTGCTTTGATTGTATTAAACATTACAAAATTAGATTTTAACAACTTATTTCAAGGTGAAAGTGTTGTAGCTTTAATTTGTATTATTGCCATTTTGTGTGCAGTAATTTTATTGCTTATCTTTAATACTTCAAAAGCAATAGACAATAAAAACAAGTAAAATGTTTGACTGTTTAATTATAGGCGGAGGCGTTTCGGGGGTTTCTTGTGCCTTGGTTTTAGGATCGGCAAATGCAAAACCATTTGTGAACGATAAAAAAATCGGTATCATTGCCCACCAAAAAACATCAATGTTGCAAGACGCATTGTTCAATAACGCTTATGGAATATCTCCTGGCACTTTAGGTAACCACTTATTACAACAAACCCTTACAGATTTAAACAATTTATACCCGCACATTAATCAAATTTTTAACGAACGGGTACTTTCTATAATTAATCACAAAGATTATTTTTTAGTAACTACTACAGAAAATATTTATGAAAGTAAATGTGTAGTAGTTGCAGTAAACTCAAGCAATCCTTTTACTATTAACGGTTGTTTGGAACCTTATGTAATTCCGCACGGCAAATCGTTACCACAGAAAAACCGTCTTCAACTAGCAAATAACGATCATTTGGTTTTTGAAAATATTTATGTTGCAGGAACTTTAGCCGGGCATCGCAGTCAGTTGGCAATTGCTGCCGGAAGTGGCGCTGCCGTTGCAACCGATATTTTAACTTTGTGGAACAACGGTATTGAAACCCACGCACACGACAGTATTAGAAAGAAGTAAAATTTTTTATAGGCGTTAATCGTTAAACATTTTCAAAAAAAACTTATGGACTTTGATTTAGTAGATGAATTAAACAGATACTTACTTGACAACAAACTTGAGTTAGCTATTGAAGTAGCCGAGAAAAAATTAAGTAATTTATCTTCAACAGAATTTCACAAAATTATTGGTCGAGATCTAAAACCATTATCTGAAAACCTTACTTCTTACATAACCGCTTTTTATTCTCAATCGAAAAATAAATTCGAAGTAAAAGCAATTTATTCAGAAATGAATGGATTTACAATTAATTACGACTTATGGTTCATTGATTTGTTTGGATATTCTGAACTTGGAACACTCGATGATTTAGATTGGCTGTCTGAATTTGAATATTCATCTGAAAAAAGCATGTCTATTAGTAGCTTTGAAGACTTACAATCTGTATATGAAGAATATATGGAAAATGAAAAATGGAGAGATAAAGAACTAGAAAAAGCATGTAAAATTTGTGAGCTGCTCATTATTTTAAGGCTTCAAGAACTTTTTAAAGAAGTAAAAACTATTGCAGTTCAAAGAAATTTAGATTGGAAAGACATCCCTTTGTTTGTTACTGCACATGATTACGAGATGATATACGAAGTAAAGAAATAAAAAAGCAGGTTTAAAACCTGCTTTTTTATTTCTTTTATTTTAAGAACGAATGTGCTGTAGTGTCTTGATCGTCTTCATTGTTAGCTGCAAAAATACGTAGTTGTTTTAACCAGTAAATAAATGCAACAGTACAAATAATAATGAAAATCCAGTTAAGCAAGTTTGCAACCCACCAATTTGTTAATTCTAATTTAGCAAACCAGTCCATTGGTACAAACAAAACATCAACGAATAAAAATTGTATCCCGTGAAAGAAAGATGTCCACATAATATTGTTATTAAATTATTTATGTTTAGTTTTAGTTTAATTCTAACTTTGCAACAAAAGTAAAAAAAATTATCAACAACTTATTTACAAAAATCAAATAATATCATTAAATGCTTACAAATCTTTTTTCTAAAAGCAGACCCATTGGGTATGTAGCAATTGGCTTACTGCTTTTGTTAACTTACTTTATACACTTAATTAGCGATTTAAAGTGGTTACAATCACCAGCAGTAATTATAGAAAAAAGTTTTCTGTTTGTAGTTGTGGCATTTTCGGTTTTGCTGATACAGTTTATTACCGTTAAAAACTATTTGGCTGTTAACAACCTCTATTCGTTGTTTTTATACGCCTGTTTTTTAATTTTATTTCCTACTTTTTATGATGATTCTCAATTAATTCTAGCAAATTTATTAGTGCTTTTGGCATTGCGAAGAATTATTTCGCTACAAACTTTAAACGAACCAAAGATTAAAATATTCGATGCCAGTTTATGGATTTTTGTCGCTACATTATTTGAATCGTGGACTATTCTATATTTTTTAATGATCTATCTTGCAGTTATTTGGTACGTTAATCAAGATTACCGCAATTGGATTATTCCTTTTATTGCGTTGCTAACCGTTACGATACTATTTTACACTTACAGCTTATTTTACAATATTGATTTAGTTGAATTTTGGACAGACAAATACGATGTTGGTTTCAATTTTAGTTACTTTGAAAATATTTACCAAAATCTTGCGCTTTCATTTTTTGCAAGTATTGCCGTTTTGTTTACCGTTTATCAGCTTACTAATTTAAAAAGCATTGCAACCAACCAAGTTACTTTATATAAAAACATTGTGTTGTGTTTTTTAATTGGCGTAGTTATTTATGTAATTAGTCCCGAAAAATCGAATGGATTATTGGTATTTACTTTCTTTCCGCTTTCTATTATTGGTGGAAATTTTATAGCTCAAACACCTAACAAATGGGTTAAAGAAGCTATCTTGGCTACAATTCTTGGAGTAAGCTTATTGTTATTCTTATTAAAACTATAACTTTTCGCCGTAAGCCAAATCGCCTGCATCGCCAATTCCGGGAATAATGTATTTTTTTTCGTTTAAAGAATCGTATAAACTAGCAACCCACAAATGAATATTTTCAGGTAAATGCTGTTTCAAATAATCAATCCCTTCTGGCGCAGCAATAACAACGCAGATATGAATTTCTTTAGGCTGTTCTTTTTGTAACAACTGATTAAAAACCGCAACCATAGAATGCCCTGTTGCCAACATTGGATCCAACAAAAGCAGACATTTATCTTTAAACGAAGGTGCTGCCTGATATTCAACCAAAATTTCTTCGGCTCCGTGTGTTCTTGCTGCCGATACAAAACCGTTTTCGGCATCATCAAAAAAGCTCATAAAACCGGTATGTAAAGCCAATCCGGCGCGAAGTATCGAACACAAAACAACCTCGTCTTTAATCATCATGGTATCTTTTGTACCTAACGGCGTTTGAATAGAACAATTGGTATACGAAAGTTTTTTACTCAATTCATAAGCCATAATTTCGCCAATACGCTCCATGTTTTTCCGAAAACGCATCGAATCTTTTTGAATTTCAACATCTCGCAACTGCGCTAAAAAATGGTTTAATATGCTGTTTTGTTCCGATATATAATGAATATGCATAACTTTAGATAGGTTTTAATTTTTTGTAAAATTATTAAAACTATATTTGTAAATAAAAATTATTACCATGTTTGCAGAATTTGCTTTCCCAGTTTTTGAACAAAGTATTACAGATTATCATAAATACGATGATGTAAATCAGCCTATTGAAAATCCTTACGAAAAAGGATCTATAGAACATTTATTATATGCCAAAAACTGGGTTGATACCGTGCAATGGCATTATGAAGATATTATTCGCGATCCGCAGATTGATCCGGTTGCTGCTTTAGAGTTAAAAAGAAAAATTGATGCTTCGAACCAAGTGAGAACGGATATGGTTGAATACATCGACAGTTATTTTTTGGATAAATACAAAAACGTTCAGGTTAAGCCAAATGCTAGAATAAACACCGAAAGTCCGGCTTGGGCAATGGATCGTTTGTCTATTTTGGCATTAAAGATCTACCATATGCAAGAAGAGGCTACTCGCCCAGATGCATCAGAAGATCACCGTGCAAAATGTCAGGCAAAATTAGATGTTCTTTTAGAGCAGAAACAAGATATGTTTACATCGATCAGTCAATTGATTGAAGATATAGAAAACGGCGACAAATTCATGAAAGCGTACAAACAAATGAAGATGTATAACGACGAAGAATTGAATCCGGTATTGTATCAAAATAAAAAATAAGTACTTTTGAAAGACTTTCTTAAACAGAAAGTCTTTTTTACTATGAACAAACTTTTAAAAATAGCGCAGGTATTCGTTTTTACCATTTTAATACTTTTAATTGCTGTATTTATATGGCAGTTTTTCGATGCTTACGCCAAATTACTTTTTATTCCGCTGGGCTTTTTAAGCATTTACTACCTGTTAATTTATCTGTTTGCAAAACTGTTGCAGCAAAACCATTCAAAAGTGTGGTTTTATGTGGGTATTTTCTTTATGATTATTCCATTGCTGGCTTTCTCAATGGCTTACAAACCTATTTTAGAATTTTCGTACAGCATTCTGCATACTTTAGACAATTAAAATGAAGCATATTTTAGTAATACGATTATCGGCAATGGGCGATGTTGCTATGACGGTTCCTGTTATACGATCGCTTATTCAGCAACATAACGATGTAAAAGTCACGGTGGTTTCGAGACCTTTTTTCAAACCTTTTTTTGATGATATGGATCGGGTTGATTTTTTTGAAGTCGATCTGGAAGACCGTCATAAAGGATTTTTTGGAATTTACAGATTGTATAAAGATCTAAAAAAACTAAAGATCGATTTTGTTGCCGATTTCCATAATGTATTGCGATCTAAAATACTTCGTACCTTTTTTAAATCAAACGGAACTAAAACAGCGTTTACTGATAAAGGCAGAAAAGAAAAAAAGGAATTAACACGATTAGAGAAAAAAGTATTAAAGCCTGTAAAATCAATGGTTGATCGTCATGTTGACACCTTGGCGCAATTAGGTTTTAAGGTTGATCTATCAAAAATATCTTTTCCAGAAAAACCGGTTTTGTCTGATGAAATTCTGGCTGTAACTGCCAAAAAATCAAACAATAAATGGATTGGAATTGCCCCTTTTGCACAATATCAAACAAAAGTATATCCAACCGAATTAATGCAAAAGGTTATTTTAGATCTTTCCGAGAATCAAAATCATAAAATTTTCTTGTTTGGCGGAAAAAATGAATTAAATTCGTTAAAAAACCTTCAGCAAAACCTTGAAAATGTTATATTAGTTGCCGATAAACTTACTTTTAAACAAGAATTACAGTTTATTCCGCATTTAGATGTAATGCTTTCAATGGATTCTGGCAACGCGCATATCGCAGTAATGTACGGAGTTTCTGTTGTTACCTTATGGGGAAACACGCATCCGTTTGCAGGTTTTGTACCGTTTAACCAACCGTTAGAAAACAGTTTGATTCCAGATTTAGAGAAATATCCGTTTTTGCCGACATCGGTTTACGGAAACAAAATAGTAACAGGCTACCAAGATGTTATGCAAAGTATAACACCCGAAGAAGTTGTTGCAAAAATTAGTACGAATTTATACGAATGAAAGATTTAATAGAAAAAAGCATTGGGCTGCTAAAAGATTTAATTAAGACACCGTCGTTTAGTAAAGAAGAAGATATTACAGCCGAAATTATTGATAACTACATAAAAAGTTTCGGAGTAGAAACATACCGCGAATTAAACAACGTCTGGGCTTTTAACAAGTTTTACGATCCGTTAAAACCCACTATTCTATTGAACTCGCACCACGATACGGTTCGTCCAAATATCGATTATACGCGTAATCCTTTTTTAGCGGAGATAATAGACGGAAAATTGTATGGTTTAGGTTCTAACGATGCTGGCGGATGTTTGGTTTCGTTGATTTCTACCTTTCTGCATTATTACAACCAACCGAATTTAAAATACAATTTGGTAATTGCCGCTACTGCCGAAGAAGAAATTTTAGGCTTGCACGGTTTGGAATTTGTGGTACCAAAATTAGGCGCGTTAGATTTTGCGATAGTTGGCGAACCAACACAGATGCATTTGGCAGTTGCCGAAAAAGGTTTGATGGTTTTGGAATGCACTGCATCGGGAAAGTCGGGGCACGCAGCACGTAACGAAGGCGAAAACGCCATTTACAACGCTATTGAAGATATTTTGTGGTTTAAAACGTTTGAATTTCCTAAACAATCTGAAATGTTCGGACCGATAAAAATGTCGGTAACTATGATAAATGCCGGAACACAGCACAACGTAGTGCCATCGAGCTGTGATTTTGTGGTTGATGTTCGTATTACCGATGCTTACACCAACGAAGAAGTTTTAGATATTATAAAAGCACATACCAAATGCGAAATCAAACCGAGATCAACCCGTTTGCGTCCATCGTTTATTTCGTTAGATCACCCGATTGTAAAAGCCGGGATAAATTTAGGCAGAACAACGTACGGCTCGCCTACTACAAGTGATCAAGCGGTATTAAAAATTCCATCTTTAAAATTAGGACCTGGAAATTCGGCTCGTTCACACACTGCAGATGAATTTGTGTATGTTAACGAAATTGAAGAAGGTGTAGAATTGTATATTAAGATTTTGGATCAGTTGGTGTTGTGATGTTTTATTTAAAAATAAACATTGTTAGCTAAAAATATTTATTAACAAATTTGTCTATCATTTTTTGTTCATATTCCTCATATTGTCTATCATAATCTAATATATATTCATTAAATTCTTTCTCTTGATCTACAATATAATCCTCGAAATTATCTTGAGTAATAATCAGTTTTAATAAACTCGAATTTATTTCTATTTTATCTCCAATTTTATTTTTCAATTTGCTTTTAGATTCTTCATGTCTTAAAGCAATCTTCAATATACCAAATATTGCTGTTGTAAGAGATAATTGTTCAACAACAACATTCTCTTTTTCCCCATACTTAATTATTAAAAATTGCGAGTATCGAAGGTCTACAACATCAATTATTTCTCCAATTATTATTTTTTCATTCATTTTATAAAAAGTTTAGATAACCAATGAGTTTTTATTTTCGACAATTCATGTTTTGTGTTCTCAAATTGAGATTTTAATATTTTAATTTCTTCTACAAGATTTTCATTTTCTTTCTCTTTACTCTGTAAGATTGTACCCAATTCTATAAACTCTTCAGTTTTCTTTCTAAAGCTTTCTAAACACTTTCTATTCTCACTTATTAATTTTCTCTTTTCTACTTTTTCCGATTTCAACTTTTCTTCATTGATACCAAAAGCTTTAGAAACTTTATTCAATTCTTTTTTTAATTCTTTTTCACTTAATCTAAGCTTATTTAATTCTTCTTTTGTTTTTTCGATTTTAGATATACTTGTCTTTTCATCAACTAATTTACTTGTCTTTTCAAAATTTAATACAAAATTTGATGTCTTTAGTACATTCAATAATTCATCTTGTGAATGAACTTTTTTCTTAAGAAAAGTATATTTCAATTCTAAATCATATACATATGTCATTAGATTATTACTATCTTTAATATCAATAATTTGTCGAGATTCAAAAAAAGCTTCTATAAAATCTTTAATTTCAATATATGAATATTGTTGAAATTTGTCTAATAAGCTATTATAATTATATTAGCCCCCTATAAAGCTGGAGTGAAATTAAGAAATTAATTATATAACTTTGGTTTTAT
>NZ_RQTJ01000087.1 GCF_003858535.1 Paenimyroides viscosum | reverse complement strand
CTGGCAAGCAGTTACGTACACATACCTTTAACAACGAAGCCGAAATACAGTTAAACGTAGAAAACTTGGCAAGCGGTACGTATATGTTACATTTACAAACGAATAAAGGTACAGCAGTTAAAAAGCTGGTTAAAAAGTAGTTTTTTATTGTAAATTGTATGTGTACAGTATAAAAGTTAAGATACAACCTTGCCAAAGTTCTAAACTTTGGCAAGGTTTAATTCATTTATAATTATGAAAAAATGTTTACTAATTATAACAACCCTACTATGTGTTAACAGCATTTACAGCCAGGTACTTTGGACTGAAAATTTCGACGGTTATAATATCGGTACGTTTACCACCGGGCAAGGCGGATGGGACGTAACAACTGATGGAAGTGACGTACGCATCATTGCCGAACCTGGTAGGGGAAATGTATTGGCATGGGGCTGGAATCAATTTCCGTTACCAACTATCTATTCTTCAGGTATATGTGACAAAAACGGTTTTGCAGCGTTATGGAACACCCGTACAATGGGTAATAATGTTTTAAAATTAGAATTCGATTTTTATTCTAAAGATTTTACCGGCTCACCAGGGGAGGAATTCCGAACATCACTTGGTTTTTCAATACTTAACGGTAGTCGTGTTAGCTCTTTCCAATGCAGGATAAACGCCAACGAATCTTATATAACTGCTACAACTTATCCACTAAAGCTTCATCACAACGCAGCATATAACCATACATGGATAAAGGTAGAAATATATATAGAGTATAATGCAAGTACAAATACTTCGTGCTTATATACGTACGTTCCTTCGTTAAATTATTTAGCTGTATACGAAAGAAGTGGTTTTAATTTTTTAAGTAGTGATGTGTTAACAATAAGTGCGAGTGTACTACATTCTAAGCAAGCTTTTATAGGTGCATTAATGAAATATGATAATTTTAAACTTTCTGCAATACCAACGCGCCCTGCTCATGTAGGTGTAAACGAACAATTAACTGCTAAGTTTACT
>NZ_RQTJ01000086.1 GCF_003858535.1 Paenimyroides viscosum | reverse complement strand
CCGGTTTGTGCATCGGCATTAGTGTAATGGAATGTTACATCTAAGCCTTGTTGCGTACCTATAATACCTGCTTTTAAGCTTGCTAAATCAAATACTTCAAAACCGTTTCCGTTGGTATCACATTTGTAAAGCGTTGGTAATGGATTTGCTACTACAGGCATTGCTATTAGCTCTAAATCTATGCGGGTTACAACGAAACAGCCCGTTGCATTATCGGCTACGCGAACATAAATTACTTTGGATACACTTGTTGAAAAACTTGTTGGATTGCCGATAACACCTGTACCTGCCATCGCTGCTGCTGAACTTATATGGTAAGTTACCGTATAGTTTGCCGCATTTAATCCAGTTAGCATCTCTGATTCTTTACTGCGTAGGTTCACTGTTTCTACGCCATCATTATTAAGATCGCATACTTTTAGGCTGCGGATTGGAATAATTGCAGGAGTCTTGTTTACCTTCAACACTAAAGTTACCGTGTTGTAACAGCTGGAATTGGTAAAACCTACACGAACATATATTGTTTGTTGGTCTTTTACTTTATTAACGTAAGTACCCGTATTTACGATAGCGTTTACGTTGTTATCGGCGTCGGCTTGGGTATCATGGAAACTTACTACCGAATTAGCCGGCATGGGATTACCTGCAATTAATACACGTGTGGCATCTAAATTAAATTCACCAAAACCATCATTGTTTAAATCACAATACGTTAAAGGTGCTAAACTTGCTGCAGATGGCGTATTGATGATTTGCAACTGTAAAGGAACTACTTTAAAACAATCGCCGTCTAAGTTGCGTACGCGTACGTAAATGGTTCCTGCAGGTCCTGTATAATTTACAGGCAGCATTAACGATGTATTACCTAATAATGCATCGGCCTGGCTAGCGTAAAATTCTAACGAAACACCTACAGGATTTACCGCAATGGTAGTGTAAGCAATGTTTAAATTGAAATTCGCTAAACCGGTGGTGCCATTCTCACAAGCTGTTACAGGTAATATATTGGTTTGTGTTAGCGGTAATAAATTTCTGAATAAATAGAATGACGTAACGCCAAATGACAACGCATTGGTATTGCTTGTTACACGAACCCAAATGCGTTCGCCGTTGTT
>NZ_RQTJ01000085.1 GCF_003858535.1 Paenimyroides viscosum | reverse complement strand
TTGACTCCTACGGAGTCTTATTTTTTTACTATATTCATTTTCAATGAATTAATTTTAATCACATAATGCACTACGGGTTTAACAATATAAGCTTATAAAAACAAAAAGAGGCTACAACCATAGCCTCTTTTTCATTCAAAAAACTATTATTATTCTTATGAATAAAATCTGCTTTAAAAATATATAAATATTATGAACAATAAAAACTATCTGACTATTTTATTTTAATAAATATAAGGGATTATATAAAAATCTGTTTTTTTAATGTCGCCTCAGCTCGTAAAGCGTTTCGCGTTTTACTTAACCAAATTTTAACCTATGCCTTAGTGCTGACTGCAAGATGTTTTTACTGTATACTGTATTGTTGAATTAATTAAGCAGTATTACAACATACTGCCAAAGGAGCTAAGAAGATGCAGATCGAACCAGAAGAAGAGCAACTGATTAGCGAGGCTTATATATACATGCTATGTCAATGCTATGGTAGTACTGTAGAAGACAGTATGTGAAGCTTTAGTAGGAAATCTATTATATATTCCGTACATTTGATAAATGCTTCATGCACCATGTGCTACAAACGAGTTTTTCGTTCATTACCATCCTTTACATTAGAACTTTAGAGGAGATCATTTATTCAGAATTTTAATCACTTGATCACAGGTAGCTGCAAATCCATACAAAGTATACGTCGCTTTTTAGAATCACCTTGAAGAGCACCGATCAGGAAGTCCGGCAAAGAGATCATCAATGACTTACCTTACGTATTACCGTATCAATTGCGCATGGTAAGTAATGAAGAGCTGCCCGTACCACAAAAAACTCATGAAGCCTATTTAAGTAACAATAAATATATAAGATTATGAAGAACAGAAAAAAAGTAAACGACCACCTATCAGCCATCGTCCTACTTGTAATTGGCGCCCTATCCATACTAATCTATGCCACAGGTTTCTAGTAGGTTAAAGCAGGTTGATACCATGCTGCTTTCAGTATACAAAGTATATATTAAAAATCCTTATGCCCTCCTTCTTTATTTTGTAAGGTGGTAACTGATCTTATCCTGTACCACATTATTTATTTGCTTGTGTATGAAGGGAATCGTTTTTATTACTTAACTATATCTTACGATAAGATTATAAATACCCGTAGTGCATTATCAAAATACCGTTTTGTCACAATTTTTGTTTACTACACTTTGTTT
>NZ_RQTJ01000084.1 GCF_003858535.1 Paenimyroides viscosum | reverse complement strand
TCAAAATCAATTTTACAAAAATGTCGCTTAACTTAAACTGTAATTTTTATTTGCATATCCAGTATTTCATTTGATAGATAATTTCCACCAGATCCATTTAAAGCTTCTATTCTAATGATTACATTTCATTAAAATTCTATTTAATTTTTTCAATGAAATTTTATGCTTTGCTAAATCATAAATTTCTAATGTATAATTCTTGTGATTATCTTGTGCTAATTCAATTAGATATCTTTTATTTATTTTACATGCATCGTCAAGCAGGTAATCACCTTCCTTAAAAATCAAGTTGTTTATGATAGTTACTTTTGAAAGTCGGTTACTTAACAGATAAATTGACATTACTTTATCTGTTTGTTTTTCTTTAATAATAAATCTTATAATATCTCCAAGTTCTGGTAAACTAAAGGTTTGACTATATATATAAAGAGATACATATTTATTATCAACATTTCTAACTTGAATATTCTCATTCAAATCATCATTATTCACTTTCTTAAATCTTGTAGTAGAATTAAAACGAGTTGCGACAAAATCAAATTTTTCAACAAGGCTATCCTTATTTTCACATAATTTATTATGCCTTATTTGTAAATAAGGCGGCGGACTTGGTTGTGAATAGCAAAGTTGTAGACCTATGACTGTTAATATTAATAATATCATTTTTTTCATAGTTAAAAATTATTTAAAGCCTGTTTTAGGGATTCTCTTATTGTATTTAACATCTCTGCTCTATCAACACTCATGTTACCATCCTTCAAATAACCAACATGAATATGTCCAGTTAATTTGTTTTGGCTTAGTTTCTTTCTTAAATATGCTACTCTGTAATATATTTCGTTAGAAAGATAATCCCCACCAGACCCCTCATTGGATTTTATTTTATTAGCAACAACTCCAACATCAACAGGATCGTAATTACCTATTTCTATAGAAGGAATGTTATTGTAATATGAAGGTTTTAAATCAGCATTATAGACATTTATTGCAGTCGCATTTGTAAATGGATTTTTATCTCTATCTATAGTATTAGTCGCTGAATTATTTATATATGAAGTACTCTCGAACAAAGAATCTTGGTAATAATCAAAAATGGCTTTTTGATCTAGCCCAACTTTATCTAGTATAAACATATCATTAAATGGTAATGTGTGTACGTCTTCAAACTAATTTGGACACATTCCTGTAGAAATTAAGATAGTGTTTGGTTTATA
>NZ_RQTJ01000083.1 GCF_003858535.1 Paenimyroides viscosum | reverse complement strand
CTTCGACAAGCTATTAGATTTGTATTTAGTAAATTCAGTTATTATTAATGAAGATAATTTCTGAACAACCAGAGGGAATAGGTGAACTAGTTCGACTCTTAAACGTAGTGGTTTATCCTGAGCATTAGTCCTATTCTCCTCTTTGGTTTTAAGTACCATTTAGAATGTTAAGCTTAAAGGCTTATTAATAGCGTTAGTAATTAAACCAATTGGGTTGTGTCAGAGTTGTTTTCCTAAATTCAAATTTATGAAAAATTTTATTATTGGCATTGATGTTTCTAAAGACACACTTGATTTTTGTATCCTGCAAAAAGATAGCCGCAGGAAACTTCAGCAAGGTGTGATTCCGAACAAAGAAAAAGAGATTCTTACTTGGCTGAAAAATCTAGACAAAGAGAATGTAGTTGTTGCACTGGAGCATACAGGACATTACGGTGCGCTGCTGTCTTGGCTATTAGAAGAACAACTATTTACTTACTATTTGATCAACCCATTAGACCTCCAGCGGTCGTTAGGACTACAGCGTGGAAAATCTGATATAGTGGACGCCTATAGAATTGCTGATTATATTATAACAAATCATCATAAACTATCACCTTTTAAATTGCCTTGTGAATCATTAAGAAAATTAAAAGCACTAATGACGGCACGTGAACGATACGTAAAAATGTCAGTACAAATACAAAATAGCTTAAAAGCGGAAATAATACTAAGTGAAAAAGTAGCATTGAAACAATTGATAAAACTTGAGCAAAAACAATTAAAATCCATCAAAAAGACGATACAAGATTTAGAAAAACAAATGATGGAAATAGTAAAATCAAGTCAGGATCTAAATACTACCTACACAAAAATATCCTCTGTAATAGGTGTTGGTACCATTACGGCAATTAAATGCATTATAGAAACTGATAATTTCACTCGCTTTACAGATGCCCGTAAATTTAATTGTCATTGTGGCTTAGCTCCATTTCCTTATCAGTCAGGTAGTAGTATCAAAGGCCGTACAAAAACACACTTTTTGAGGGACAAAACACTAAAGTCTATTTTATTTAAAGCTGCAGGAAGTGCCATTCAGCACGATCCTCAATTAAAAAAATATTACGAACAAAAATTAGAAAAAGGAAAGCACAAGCTTACAGCTTTAAATGCTGTTGCAAACAAAATTGTATTAAGAATATTCGCCGTTGCAAAAAGAAATGAACCTTTTGTAAAATTAATTACTTGATTACTTGTTTTTATCTTAGAATGCT
>NZ_RQTJ01000082.1 GCF_003858535.1 Paenimyroides viscosum | reverse complement strand
TGGATATACTAACTTAGCTTCTAGTTAAAGTTAAGCATAAAATCTTATTTTTGACGTATGAAAAAAGGAAGAAAACTTTATGATTCAGCTTTTAAATCGAAAGCAGTTGCATTAAGCAACGAAAGAGCTAATATTTCTGAATTAGCCAGAGAACTTGGTATTAAAGTTACTTTGCTTTACAAATGGCGAAAAGAACACGAGAAGTTCGGTGAAGGGAGTTTTCCTGGCAATGGAACCTTAAAGTTAACACCAGAGCAAGAGAAGATTCGTTTACTTGAAAAACAACTAAAAGACGCTGAATTAGAACGAGATATATTAAAAAAAGCAATCAGCATTTTTTCCAAGAGCGATCGATGAAATATAGATTTATTAAAAATCATGAACACGAGTTTCCGATTGAAAAGATGTGTGAGGTTTTAGAGGTTCATTCAAGTAGTTACTATAAATGGAAAGCCAGACCGGCTTCAAAAAGAGCACTTATGAAAGACAAAATAAAACAGCAAATAACGTCCATTTATTTTGCCTCAAAGCAACGTTATGGCAGTCCGCGAATTACTGCTGAGTTAAATGCTATGGGTTATAAAATTTCACGTGTTACTGTTGCTAAGTATATGAAAGAGCTTGGTTTAAGAAGTAAATTAAGTAAGAAATTTAAAGTTACCACAGATTCAAAACACAATTATTTAATTGTTGACAATGTACTTAATCGGAACTTTGCTCCAACCGAACCTTCACAAGTTTGGGTGTCCGACATCACTTATATTCAAACCAAAGAAGGTTTTGTTTATCTGACATCTTTAATAGATTTGTACGATAGAAAGATGATTGGATGGAGTTTAAGCAATACCATGAGTACCGCTGACACAACACTTGCCGCCTGGCGAATGGCAATAAAAAACAGACCTGTAAAAAAGGGATTAATTTTCCATTCCGATCAAGGAGTGCAATATGCCACAAAGAAATTTACCAATGTATTGGAATCTTATGGTGTAATCCGAAGTATGTCCCGAAAGGGGAACTGTTGGGATAACGCTGTAGCGGAAAGCTTCTTTAAATCACTAAAAACCGAGTTAATATACGGTAACAAGCTTGTAACAAAGGAACAAATGAAAATAGATGTTTTTGAATATATAGAAATATGGTACAATAAAAAAAGAAGGCACCGTGCACTGAATTACAAAACAATAGAAGAGTTTAATAATCAAAATCAATTTTACAAAAATGTCGCTTAACTTAAACTGTAATTTTTATTTGCATATCCA
>NZ_RQTJ01000081.1 GCF_003858535.1 Paenimyroides viscosum | reverse complement strand
TTGTGATTTATAACATATCCATCTCTTTTTAAATATTCCGCCATTATTTGATATCCACAGTCTGGATATACTAATTTAGCTGGGAGTTAGAGTTAAGAGAAAAAAACTTAATTTTAACTATGACAAGAGAAAGAAAAATTTATGACCCAGCGTTTAAAGTAAAAGCTGTAGAATTGAGTAATGAGCGGTCTAACATTACTGAACTAGCTAGAGAATTAGGTATCCGTGTTAGTATGCTGTATAAATGGCGTAAAGATTACGATAAATTTGGCGCTGGTAGTTTTCCTGGTAATGGAATTTTAAAACAAACAGCAGAACAAAAATTAATTAGTGAATTAGAAGCAAAATTAAAAGAGGCTGAATTAGAACGAGATATATTAAAAAAAGCAGTGGGCATTTTTTCCAAGAGCGGTCGATGATATTTGATTTTATTAAAAATCATGAAAGAATATTTCCGATTGAAAAAATGTGTAAAGTTTTAAAAGTCAGTCAGAGTGGTTATTACCGATGGAAGTTCGCTACTATTTCTACCAGATTACAAAAAAAGGAAGTTTTAAAAGAAAAAATAACACTCCTCTATTTTGAATCCAAACAACGGTATGGCAGTCCACGAATAACCAAGGAATTAAATGTTTTAGGGTATAAAATTTCAAGAATTACCGTTGCAAAATACATGAGAGAACTTGGTTTAAAGAGTAAGTTGAGTAAAAAATTCAAGATTACTACTGATTCTAAACATAATTATTTAGTTGTAGAAAATGTATTAAATAGACAATTTTTGGTTTCTCAGCCCTCAAAAGCATGGGTTTCAGACATTACATATATTCACACTAAAGAAGGTTTTTTGTATTTAACAATTATAATGGATTTGTATGACCGAAAAATCATTGGCTGGAGTTTAAGCGATGGAATGAGTACAAATGAAACAACTTTAGCATCTTGGAAGATGGCAATTAGAAACAGAAGTGTACAAAATGGATTAATTTTTCATACCGATCGAGGTGTCCAGTATGCTAATAACAAATTTGCAAATATTTTAGAATCATACAAAGTAACCCGAAGCATGAGTAGAAAAGGAAATTGCTGGGATAATGCAGTAGCTGAAAGTTTCTTCAAATCCTTTAAAACAGAATTAATTTACGGTAATAAACTGATTTCAAAAGAACAAATGAAACTCCAAGTTTTTGAATATATTGAAATATGGTACAATCAAAAAAGAAGACATTCAGCTTTGAAATATAGAACAATAAAGGAATTTAATAATCAATCATATAATTACAAAAACGTCGCTTAACTTAAACTCCACTTTTTATTTGCATATCCAGTCTATAAATTCGTGAGACAAGATACTTTTGATAGACGCTATTACAGTTTCTTCAGATACT
>NZ_RQTJ01000009.1 GCF_003858535.1 Paenimyroides viscosum | reverse complement strand
CAATACAATATACTGATTTTTAATCTTTTGAGCAACTTTTTCTATAATGCACTACGGGTTAAAATTGTAAATTAAAATACTATGCTGCTAGTGAATATTTTATATTTGAAAGTTTTAATTACAACTTAAAAATGCTTATGAAACTATTATTTAGTGCAATAATCTTGCTTTTATTAAGCATCTCACTAAATGCTCAAACTAATTGTAAAGAACTATTAGCGCAGAAAATTAATTTTTATGATGGTGATTTTGAAAAAACGCAGCTTGAATTGGCTACAAACTTTTCCCAACTTACTGCTTGCGGATTAGACGAAACAGATATTGTCTTTTTTGGACAGCCACCTTTTTTAGCAACATTGGTTATTGGTTGGTTAAATGAGGATTCTGAAATGGTAATCTATAAAAAGCTATTAGATGAAATATTAAAAATGAAAGCAACGCCTGAATATAAAGAGTCAGTTACGTTTTATAATGATTTTATAACCTTACGCAATAAAAAAATTAATCTTGCTAATTGGGAGGCAGACAGTCAAATTTTATTATCGTTGGTAAAGGACGAACGTGCCGTTAATGCCATTTATCAAGTTATTAAAGAAAATCCAGATCAATTTGAAACTTATGGTGACATGATGGATGAATTTAATAAGCTTGCTGATTCAATGATAAGTAACAAAGAACCTATGGTAGAAGAAACTCCTTTTTTTACTGATGCCGAAATAATTGATTACGATGAGTTGCTTTTAACTGCACAGATTTGGGGTAAACCTTTACTGATTTATTTTACCGCTTATGCGGATGTTAATTCTCGAAAAATGGAGGAGGCTTTTTTATATGACAGTGATATACAAGAGTACTTAGAAGCAAATTATTTTACAGTAACATTATTTGTTGATAATAAGAAAGAGGTTTTTAAAGAATTTATTACAAAAAATGAAAAAACAGGAAAATTAATGAAAACCTACGGAGCTTTTTATAGCAAGATACAAGAAGAGCGTTTTAATAATCAAAGTCAGCCTTACTTTGCGATTGTGTCTACAGAAGGAAAAATTTTAAAAACACAAGGTTTCACCCTAAAGAAAAAAGAATTTAAAAAATTTTTAAAGTAGATACTTCTACCACATTAGGTACATGCGAAATTTAGAATTTTAGTAAGCCTATATAAATACACCTAGTTTTAACAATCGGTGTCCTCCTCATCCAAAAAATCAAGCTCCTCGTCTTGTTGCTTGTAATCATGTGCAATGCCTGGTGGGTTGAACAAGCTCCACGAATCGGTAATAAAGTGTTTTTGGTTGAATCTGCCTACCCATTCCACAAACAACAGTCGGAATTCTTCGATTTGTAAACGAATAATCTTGAAATATTCCACCTCTTCAAAACCGAGCATTTTCAGGGTGTGGTACGAAACCATTAAATCACGTGCCGCCTTACGGATTAAAGTCGCATTTTCCATTTTTATATCATACAATTTTACTCCAAAAGCGCCGGTTAATTTAGCCTGAATGAGCATGGCATCGCCTAACAACTGCCCTTTTAAATCGGATAAAATAAGATCATCTTCTGGAAATAAATCAGTAATTGCTTTTAGTGTTTCAAAAATTTCTTCGGATTTTTTATAAATGGGTGTTTGCAAATAGTTTTTCATCTGTTACCGTTTGTATAAACATACAAAATTTTCTTGAATTGTAATGGCATAAAAGTTATTTACTTTCTTAAAACCACCTTCATTATTTTTGCTACATTGTTATTAAACTCTTGTACCCAGCCGGTTTTGTAAATTAACAGCATAAAAGTACCGGCAAAGAAAGTACATCGGACAAGAAAAGAGAACATTCCGAAAACGTTTAAAGGCAAAGCAAAAGCAATTGCCAATAAAACCAAACTGCTTACAATAGTTTTTATGTAATTAGCATTTATAGGCAGCATATTAAATTTGCGGTAAATAAACCAAAGTTTGGTACTATTGAAAACCAGCATAGCGAAGAGCGATGCCCATGCTACACCGATGATTCCGTAAGTAGTCTGCGTTAAAACGTAATAATTTAAGCCGACGTTTAAAATAGCAAGTATTACGATTGCTATTAAATTAAATCGGTAAAATTTTGAATAGGCAATAATTTCGGTATTAAAACCGGTTGCCATATTTAACACCACATTTCCGCCTAAAATATACAGTACGGGTAAAACAGGCAGTAACTTATCGGCAGTTGGTAAGATCTCAAAAAAATCTTTCATACCTAAAAGCACGCAACCATATAGTATAATTCCTATAAAAAAGAGGTTTTTGGCTACATCGGCATACTTTATTTTTAGTACTGATAAATCGTTTTTCTTTAGGGCTTCTGAAATTAACGGACTGTACAAGGCAAACACTCCGGCAGCCGGAATCATTAAGGCATTTGCCAAATTTACCCCAATATTAAAATCTCCGTTGGCTGTATTTGATAGGAATTGCGGAATCATAATAGAATCAATTCTAAACGCAAAAAAAGATCCTAAACTTGCCGAAAAAGCGTACAGGCTGTATTGATAGTATTGTTTTTTGGGGATTTCTTGAAACAGATCTTTGTAGTTTAAAGTATATACCGGCTTAAAATATTTAAAAAGATAAAAACCAATGGCGATCAACATAACTGCAAACGATACCACATACCATGAAAAACCAACTATTTCACTAACATAGCCGTATATTATCAATAAAAAAACGAGTGGTAATGTAATTTTAGGGATAATTTTCTCGAAAAAAGTGGGTATTGCCAATTTCTGTAAATTAGTTGCTTGTCGTTTAAAAACATCAATATACGCAAGGCAAATCGCTATAAAAAAACCGTAAATAAAATATTGTTTGTTTTTTAACTCTCTAAAAAAAAAGTCATCTATAAAGTACACTAACGATACACCAATGGCACAGAAAAATACCATCCAAACAACAGAAATCATACTGTACGAAAATAATTTTCGCTGTAATAAATCGTTCAGTTTGGGTTGAAAATTTAATAAAGCAGTTGATGCACCCAAAACCATAATTGGATAAAGAATCTGTGCAAAACCATCGACAAAACGAATAATACCCAGTAAATCTTTATCGTTTGGGTAGATGAATAGCGTGGACACCGTGCCAATTAGCACGCCGAAATAATTTATCAGCGTAAACCACAAAGCCTGTTTACTAGAAAACTTGGTATCCATTCTACATTTTTTACAAATATAATCGTTAATCTTTAAATTGATTTTAATTACTTTTACCAATTACAATTTTCTATTATGTACGAAAAAACCTATCCGAAAGAACGCTTTAAAATTACCATGGATTTTTTAAGGAAAAACCTTTCTAAAGATGCAAAAATTTTAGATTTAGGTGTAGAAAATCCGCTATCTGTATTGATGAAAGAGGAAGGATTTAACGTACAAAATACCACCGGAGAAGATTTAGATGAAAACCAGGAAGCATTGCAACAAACAAATTATGATGTTTTGACTGCTTTTGAAATTTTTGAACATTTGTTGAATCCATATACCGTTTTAAAAAACTGTAAGGCTAAGAAAATTATTATTTCGGTTCCGTTGCGTTTGTGGTTTTCGCCGGCGTATCGCAGTAAAACAGATGTTTGGGACAGACATTATCACGAGTTTGAAGACTGGCAGTTGGATTGGTTGCTTGAAAAATGTGGTTATAAAATCACGGCTCGAAAAAAATGGGCGCATGCTGTGAATAAAATCGGGATACGTCCATTGTTGCGAAAGTTTACTCCGCGTTATTATATGATTTTGGCAGAAAAAATATAGTATGAAGGTTTATTGTGTAATACCTACTTATAACGAAGAAGCTTTTATTGCCCAAACATTGAATTCGTTGGTGCAGCAAACCGTTGTACCCGATAAAATTGTGGTGGTAAACGATAATTCTACCGATAGCACTGCTGATATTATTGCCGATTTTGAAAAGAAACACGCGAATATTTCGCAGGTTTTTAACGCATCTGAAAACAAACATTTACCCGGAAGCAAGGTTATTCGGGCTTTTAACAAAGGTTTTGAAACATTAGACGATTCGTTTGATATTATGGTGAAATTAGATGCCGATTTGATTCTTCCCGATAATTATTTTGAGCGAATCATTGAAACATTTAATAAAGACCCCAAAATTGGAATGGTGGGCGGTTTTGCTTATATCGAAAAAAACAACGAATGGGTTTTAGAAAGTTTAACCAATAAAGACCATATTCGCGGAGCTTTTAAGGCGTATCGCAAAGCCTGTTTTTTAGAAATTGGCGGATTGAAACCTGCCATGGGTTGGGATACGGTTGACGAATTGTTGTGCCGTTTTTATAATTGGAAGATTGTTACTTTAGAAGATTTAAAGGTAAAGCACTTAAAACCAACTGGTGCTACGTACGATCAATCTGCGCGATACAAACAAGGCGAAGCCTTTTACACCTTGGGATATGGTTTATTAATTACTACAATTGCCAGCTTAAAATTAGCTTTACGCAAACAAAAACCTTTGTTGTTTATTGATTATTTAAAAGGATTTTTTAAAGCCAAAAGCAATCAAACTCCGTTATTGGTGTCAACCCAACAAGCTAAATTCATTAGAAAATACCGTTGGAAAAAAATGAGAGAGAAGTTCTTTTAATTTAAAAAACTATTCATTATCAAAATCTATAATAGCAATATCATTCTTTAATCGTAAAGTATAGTAAATATTTCTGTCTATAACTGGGTAATCATCGATGTTTTTGAGAATCTGCTCACGTTTTTCACCTCCTATATATTCACTTGCAATATTATTAAATTTATTCATTCTTATAATTCCCCAACCCCAGCCGTTATTTTCATAAACTGGTGCTAATTTATTAATGAAAGGCATTGTTTTGTCGTTTACCGTGTTATTACGGTGAGCCCTTTTAATAGTACCTTTTATTACTAACTTTATACGCTGATGCTCTGTAACCTTTACACGCTCATAATCTACAAGCTTGGGAGATACTAAATTTATAATAAAGTCTGAGAATTCATCTTGGTTTTTTAAATACATTCCTAGCTGAGAAGAAATAATAAAAGAATAATAAATCATTGGTGTAAACGCTGTCACTAAAAGCACGTTCTTAAAAAAAGTTTCTTTATTAATAATTATTAAAAAGTAAAAAGCATATATAGCAAATCCCCAGCCAATCATTCCTCTTGGCACCCATCGTGGTTCATAAACCACCATATTTATACCAGCAGCAAATATTATTATTAGCATAGACAAAATCGAGACAGCAACTACTTTAAATATTAAAATATTATTAAAATATTTTTTAACATTAGTTTTCAAATAAATTAATAGCCCAATAGCCGAAAAAGTAAGCAAACAATAAAGGGTATATCTATATGATGAATTAGTTAATGTACCAACAAGTTCTT
The DNA here is from genome assembly GCF_003858535.1 of Paenimyroides viscosum. GTDB lineage: Bacteria > Bacteroidota > Bacteroidia > Flavobacteriales > Flavobacteriaceae > Flavobacterium > Flavobacterium viscosum. The sequence goes on along the minus strand of NZ_RQTJ01000009.1, from coordinate 106,637 downwards.
GTAATCCCACATAACGATCTTTAAATACCTGTTTTAAATTTTCATCTTTAAAAACAAAACTTCCTCTATCGTCTTTCAACAATTCTAGCTTTAGAATTTTAACTAAAGTTTGATAACTTAAAAAACCTAAAATAAATGATATAAATGACAAACCACCATTTATAATTACATTTCTAAATTCATTATTCCAAATATCTTTAATAAGAAAAAAACATAATACAATACAATAAGAAAGGGCTGTTGTTTGATAAAAACTTAAACTTAAAAGCACCCCTAATAAAGATGTTATAAAAAATATTTTTTTGTTTTTATAAAACAAAAAAGGCAATACAACACATAGAAATGATAAACTAATAGGGATACAATCAAATCTATAAACTAAAATTTCTAGGATAAACGGACAAGTTGTTAAAATTAAACTCCCTATAAACAACTGAGTTTTATTACGAACACCAATTGCATAACATAAAATAAAACCTGAAAGTGATAAAATTAATACACTTGAAATATTTGAAAAAGGAAATAAACTATAAACAATCTCACTTTGAAAAGACAATAAGTGCATAATGAATGAGCTACTAAACCTACCATCATGCTCCCAATCATAACCCTCAACCGTACGGTTTAAATCATCTACATAATATGTATTTGCTAAAAGTATAGGTAGAATATATATTATTGAAACTATACCTATTAAGAAAATAAAAGTTTTATTGTTATTGATTTTATCTACAATACGGTAATATTTTTTTAATAAAAATGAATTCTCAAACATTATTTACTTTTTTAATTAATTTATGTTTTATAATATAACGTGGTCTGCGTTTGCTTTCTAAATAGGTTCTGCCTAAATATTCGCCTAAAACTCCGATCCCGATGAGTTGAACTCCGCCAAAAAATAGGATAGCAACCATTAACGACGCGTATCCCGATGCGTTTATCCCAAAGAATAGTTTTTCAATGATGATTTTTAATCCGTATAAAAAAGATATAAAAGCAATGACACTTCCAAAATATGTCCAAACTTTTAAGGGCAAAGTAGAAAAAGACGTGATTCCTTGTACTGCTAAATTCCATAATTTAATGTAGTTGAACTTGGTTTTTCCTTCTTTACGGCTTGGACGTGTATAATCAACTACAACCGTTTCAAAACCAACCCAGCTCATTAATCCTTTCATGAATAGTTGATTTTCCTGTAAACTCACAATTTCATTTACAACTTGGCGGGTCATTAATCTAAAATCTCCTACGTTTTCTTCTAGTTTTAAGGTCGACATTTTATTGTTCAATCTGTAAAACCATTGTGCCGAAAATCTTTTTACAACGGTATCGGTTCCTCTGTTGGCTCTTCTTGCCAAAACAACATCGGCTCCAGTTTCGTGGGCTTTAATCATTTCAAAAATCAATTCAAAAGGATCCTGCAAATCAACATCCATAGGAATCATTAAATCGCCTACAGCATGTTCCAAACCAGCAAATAAAGCGGCTTCTTTTCCAAAATTTCTTGAAAAAACTAATGCTTTACAGTTTACATTTTCTTTAATCAATTTGTTTAAAATGGCCGCTGTTTTATCTTTACTTCCATCATCAACAAATAAAACGCTAGCAGTATATTCTGTTTTAACTAAAGTTTCTGTAAACTTTAAAAACGCGTTAAAAAAGGTTTCAATACTTAATTCTTCGTTGTAAACCGGGACAATTACAGAAATTTGCTTCATAAATAAATGCCTTTATAAGCAACCAAAAATACATTTTTTAAAACGATATCTTTTAATTTTACTAAACTAAAATATAATTTTATTTGGTAAATTAGCAGACTAAAATAGTGTTATGATTAAAATGTTAGCTAACATTGGGAAATATTTCATCATGCTGGGCGAAATTTTTCGTAGACCAACAAAATGGCGCATAATGAAAAATCTTATTTTTAAAGAAATCGATGAGTTAATTATTGGTTCTTTAGGAATTGTAGCCTTTTTATCGTTTTTCATTGGCGCGGTTGTAACCATACAAACAGCCCTAAACTTAAACAACCCTATCATTCCTAAATATTTAATTGGTTTTACGGCTAGGCAGTCAATTATTTTAGAGTTTTCACCTACGTTTGTATCAATTATCATGGCAGGTAGAATGGGTTCTTATATTACATCGAGTATAGGAACCATGCGAGTTACCGAGCAAATTGATGCCTTAGAAGTTATGGGTATTAACCCGTTAAACTACCTAGTTTTCCCTAAACTAATCGCCTCTATAACCTACCCTTTTGTAATTGCTTTAAGTATGTTTATTGGTATTTTTGGAGGATATATTGCAGGATCTTTAGGTGGTTATTTAGCTCCCGAAGAATTTGTAAAAGGTTTGCAAGACGATTTTACGCCGTTTCACATAGTATATGCTTTTATAAAAACAGCCGTTTTTGGATTTATCTTAGCCACAGTACCGTCGTTCTACGGATATTATATGGAAGGCGGCGCATTAGAAGTTGGTAAAGCATCAACCAAAGCATTCGTTTGGACATCGATTTCCATTATTATCTGTAACTATATCTTAACCCAAATGTTATTAACCTAATGATAGAAGTAAAAGACTTAAAAAAATCTTTTGATGAAAAAGAGGTTTTAAAAGGGATTACCACCACCTACGAAGCCGGAAAAACTAATTTAATTATTGGACAATCGGGCTCTGGTAAAACCGTTATGCTTAAAACATTGTTAGGTGTGCACTTACCAGACAGTGGACAGATTTTGTTTGATGGTAGAGATTTTTCTACGTTAGATCCTAATGAAAAAAGAAATCTTAGAACAGAAATGGGGATGGTTTTTCAAGGAAGTGCTTTGTTTGATTCTATGACTGTTGAAGAAAACATTGGTTTTCCTTTAAAAATGTTCACTAAAAAAACCAATGCTGAAATTAGAGATCGTGTACAAGAAGTAATTGACCGTGTAGAGCTGATTGATGCTAATAAAAAAATGCCTTCTGAAATTTCGGGTGGTATGCAAAAACGTGTGGCTATTGCACGCGCTATTGTTAATAACCCAAAATACTTGTTTTGCGATGAGCCCAATTCGGGTCTTGATCCTAAAACAGCAATTGTAATCGACGAACTTATTCAGGAGATTACCCACGAATACAACATTACAACGGTAATTAATACCCACGATATGAACTCGGTTTTACAAATTGGCGAACACATTGTTTTCTTGAAAGACGGCAAGCTGGTTTGGGAAGGTACCAATAAAGAAATCATGGTAACCGATCATGAGGATATTGTTGACTTTGTTTATTCGTCTGAATTATTGAAAGAGATTCGTCGTTTTCACACAAATAAAAAATAATCGGGATTTTTCTCGATTTTTTGTTCGATTTAAATTGATAAATATGTTTTCGTTTTTTAAAAGCAGTATCGAAAAAGATTTGATAAAACTAGGGTTTGAAGAATTAGTGAAAGGATACAAACAAAAAGTAAAAAGCAGCGAATGGAGCAAACTTCAGTATAACGACGCTTTAAAAAGTTTGCACACCAAACATAAAAACCAATTAAACAATATTGGCAATGTTAATGTAGCAACCCGACAGTCTTTTGATGTTGATGATGCTATAGTGCCATTGAACCTGCAAAACATTCAACAAGAATTTATAGATTACGATTATATTTACAGCACGCTGCTTTTTGAATATAACAGTAACAACCGCATACATACTAAGGCGTTGCATGAACTTGATAAATTACTTCAAGAGAATTTCCCCGATGCTGAAATTTTGAAAGAGGAAGAAGCAAATGTAAAACAGCTTACTTTACAACAGTTAATTAACGAAGCTACCTTACCATTTTCGGCTGAAAACAGTAATTATTTAAAAACGGTTTTTAGCGAGCTGCTTTTAAGAAACAAGAGCCTTATCAAAGAATAATTTATTAATAGGGTTCTTGTTTTTCTTACAGCTTTGTGTTACTTACAACAAAACTTACTTTAAGCCATTATTTAACGCTAAAAACAAAAAAGAAAAACGAGAAACTTTCATTTCCCGTTTTCACTACTAACAACAATAACCATTCTTTTTTTTCAATTCCCTAAATCTCTTCAGTAATACATAAAAAACTATTGCCCAATGTTTTTTATGTTTATTCAACTGCTTCAACAATTCAAAAATACAACAGATGAAAATAGTCTCGTGTAGAATGATTTCTTCAATAAATGTAGAACTAATTCTACACGATTATATAGCATATTTATGCTATTTTTTGGTGAAATAATAATATCATGGTTTATGAGTATTCTGTTAAAATACCGAAAACCAGTGATTGTGCTGCTTTAATAAACGTAATACTTTTGAAGTACTAACATTTAATTATTTACATCATGAAAAAATTAGTACTAAGTGCAGCAGTAGCGTTTTTAGCAACAGCTTCGGCAATGGCACAAGACAATCGCGATTATTCTGCTCAAATGGGCAATGATAACACCGCAACAACAATCCAAGATGGAGATTCAAACGTGAATTTCTTACTACAAAGTGGAGACGACAACACATTTACAGTTACACAAACTGAAGAAGGAAACGTAAGTGGAGCTATCCAGTTTGGTAATGAGAATATCGGAATGACGACACAAGAAGGAATCGAAAACACTAGCACTATGCTACAAACAGGAGATTCCAACGAAGCAACTGTGGACCAATGGGGTGCAAATAACATCTCAAATCTATCACAAGATGGTACTGGAAACGAGGCTACTATTACACAAGCTAGAAGAGATGCATCTCCAAGTAGCTCAAATTCAAACACTTCTAATGCGACACAAAGCGGAACCAACAACGAACTGATTGTATCTCAATATGGTGTGGGAAATCATAATGCAGAAACTTCTCAAAGTGGTGATGACAATTTCGCACGTGTTAGACAAGGTGGTAATGGTCATAATGCCTTAATATCGCAAAGCGGAAGCGATAACGATGTGTATAGCCAACAATCTGGAAGTTTAAACCAATTAACTATAGGTCAAGATGGTAACAACAATTTTTCAACAGAGTTTACATACGGAACTGAAAATATTGTAAATATAACTCAAACAGGAAATAACAATACATCAGAAGGTTATAGAATGGGCGACAATAATAGAACTTTTGTAACACAAACCCTTAATAATAACAAAGCTGATGTAGATCAGTTGGGAGATTTAAATAGTGTAACTATCGATCAATATGGTTACAGTAATGATGCTGGCGTTGATCAAACCGGAGATGCACACGTTGCAACTATTGGTCAAATCGGAATCGGAAATAATGCGGGAATTGCTCAAACCGGAAATAACCACACTGCAGAAATTAATCAAATAGGAAGTGATAACAACGCTACGATTGAGCAAAGAGGGCATGTGAGCAGCTTGATGAATTCAGTTAATAACACTGGAACTATTTCTCAATTCGGGAATGCAAACGATGCTTTACTACTTCAAGTTGGAGGCAACAATAGCGGAAGTTTAGCACAATTAGGAAATTCAAATACAATAGATGCGTTCCAAAACGGTAATTTTAACACGGCATCAGCAAATCAAATCGGTTCTCAAAACAGGTTGGATTTAGTGCAAACAGGTGCTTGGAATACTGCAACAAATACGCAAATAGGATCAGAAAATATTGCTGATATTTATCAAGCATCTTCAGGACATTTTCATTTCGGTGTACAAGTTGGAACTGGAAACGAAATTTCTGTAACACAATCTAACTAATATCCTTTTCAAAGATATTATTGTTTAATTGTTAAAAAACTGTTCTTAATAAATTTCTGTGTGATTATATGAATTTTATTAAGGCAGTTTTTTTTTTAAAATAAAACTAACAGCATTTAAAGCATTCTTTATGAAAAATACTGCAACATTACTTTTTACATTTTTCTGCGTATTTACTTTAAGTGCGCAAACAAGTCAAGCATCTTTTTTAAATGATAAAAAAGAATTACAAAAAATACATCCGGAGGCTTTAATTCTTACCGAATTAAACAGAGTAGATGGTACACAGGTGGTGCAAATTGGTGATTATAACTTAGCAACTATTGAAAGTCAACAGATGCAGGTTAACCAAATTGGTAATCATCAGTTATTGTATTATAACGAAACATCGAAACTACAGCCATCTAACCTTAACGTAAACATGGAAGGTGCTAATAATTACATTGAAATTTACGGTAATAACAGCATTATGGAAAACATGAGTATAAACGTACAAGGTAATGACCGTAGCGTAATAATAAGAAATTACTAATGAGCAGATTAATATTAATATTCGCTTTTTGTAGCATGTTTGCTAACTTTTGTTTTGCACAAGAAAACAGAGATAGTTTAATTGTTGCAAGAATTGAGGTAGTACAATCTGAAAACACCTTAACTTTTAGACCAACAGTTCAAAACAACGGCGGGTATCATTATGAATTAGATTATTTATTACTTATAAAAAAAACAGATGAGAACAAAAACTTATCTGTTAATCAACAAAAAGGAAAGTTTACGTTAGAGCCTAATCAAATTGAAAGCCTTTCAACAACTACCATTAATCAAACAGAAAAACAAAAAATAACTGCGATTATATTTATTCGCGACGAAGTTCAAAACCGGTTAATAACTAAAGATTCTATACAAATTACTACTAAAGAGTTAAGACCGATTAATGAATCTTCGTTAACCGTTATGAAAGGAATTGTTACCGATGATTCTAAAACAAAAATGGGCAAAGACTATTACGATTTTTTTTATTCAACCTATAACCTATACCCTACCAAATTCGATTTTATTATTAATGTAAGCGAATTACCATACAGGGGATTATCAAGCATAATACAAGTAAAAGTAGACCAAGACCTTATTCACGAATTTTTTACAAATCCAGATGAAGAATTTATTAAAGAACAAGTGGCAACTACTTTTCAGCGATTAATTAATTATGCAAGCCATAGGGGGAAATTAAAAAATGAATTTACATATTAAACAATTAATCACATGAAAACAATATTACCTACTATAATTTTATTGTTGTTCGCAGGCAAAATAAGTTATGCACAACAATTAGTATATACACCAGTAAACCCAAACTTTGGCGGAAATCCGCTAAATTACAGTGGTTTATTAGCATCTGCAAATGCACAAAATAAATTTGATGACAACCAAAGATCATCAAACAGTAGTTTACTAGATAATTTCTCTGAAACCGTTAAAAGGCAGATTTTATCGCAACTTTCAAGAGGTCTTTTTGATAATAACGAAAATTTAGAAAATTTAGAAGAAGGAACTTTTGAAATTGGCGATTTAATTATATCTATTGATGAAACCAGAACCGGAACCGTTATAAGAATTATAGATAACAAAACCGGCGAAACAACTGAAATTATTCTGTAAACAAGTATCTTAATCACACATGAAATTATTTAAAACAAATCGTTTGCTTGTTTTAATATCTTTAGTTACTCTGCAAAGCTGTGGTGTGTTTTTTACACCGCCTGCCGGAATAGAAGCAAGTTCCGTTATTGGTGAAGTAACGCCAACCGAAAAAGATTTTAAAAAATTACCAAAACCACAAGAACCTATTGTTGTAGGAGTATATAAATTCCGCGATCAAACCGGACAATACAAAGCTAGTAACGTAGGTGCCAACTGGAGTACAGCTGTACCCCAAGGCTTAACTACAATTTTAATAAAATCGTTAGAAGACAGTAAATGGTTTGCACCAATAGAACGCGAAAACATTGGAAACTTACTAAACGAAAGACAAATAATTAGAACTACCCGTCAAGAATATTCTAACGGACAAAGCACAGACAACCTACCTCCTCTGCTTTTTGCAGGAATTCTATTAGAAGGTGGGGTAATATCTTACGACACCAATATATTAACCGGTGGTGCAGGTGCCCGATATTTTGGCATTGGCGGATCTAGCGAATACAGACAAGATCGTATAACAGTGTATTTAAGAGCAGTATCAACAAGTTCGGGTAAAATATTAAAAACCGTTTACACGTCTAAAACCATACTTTCACAATCTATTAACGCTAGTATGTTTAGATATGTTGATGTAGAGCGTTTAATGGAAGCCGAAGTAGGTATCACCAACAACGAACCTGTACAAATGGCAGTTACCGAGGCTATAAACAAAGCCGTATATTTAATGATTTTAGAGGGTATTAAAGACGACGTTTGGGCTACCAAAAATGAAGAAAAAGCCAAAGTAGACCTTTTAATGAAAGAATACAATCAAGAAATTATAGAAAGCAATAAAAGAGTTGCAGGTAAAGGAGATTGGGACACTAACAGACGTTCACGTTATGCTATTGGCGGTAGCTTTACATTAAATTCTTTAAAAGGTGATTACCCTGATATTGCAACCCACACTGGTGCAACAGGTAATTTTAAATATCTTTTTTCAGACTATTTTAATCTTGAATTATCATACGGATATCAAAATTTAGGATCCGAAAGATACTTTAAATCACAATTTACATCAGGCGAGGTTAATTTAGAATATCTTATGTTACCTTTTAACAATTTCACCCCTTATTTTTCTGCCGGTGTAGGTTCTATGAGAGATATGGAAACCCCTCTTAGAAAAATGCAATTTAAGTCGCAAGTGGGTGTTGGTTTGGAATACTTAGTATCTAAACAAGTTGGCATTAGGGGTTTTGGCAAATACCACATGGGCTTTAACGATGATTGGGACGATATGATATCTGGCAAAAGAAACGATCACTTTTTACAATATGGCATAGGTATACAAATATATCTAGGTAAATAACAACAATATATCTTATAAAAAATGAAATCAATATACTTTTTAATAATAACTTTTCTCTCACTTATTTTTATTAGCTGTAGCGAAGATGTTATAGATGGTAACGCAAAAGGGACTTTAACAGGAAGTGTGCGTTTAGAAGCAACAAATGAGCCATTAGCCAATGTTAAAATTACAACAACCCCTGCAACTACAACGGTTTTTACTGATGAAAAGGGTAATTTTGAAATTTTAGGCACACTTCCTTTGGGAGATTTTTCTGTACGTGCAGAACTTAAAGGTTATGTAACAGAATACCAAGCAATAACTATTAGCGAATATGAACAAAAAGTACAGATTGTTTTTGAAATGATTACAGACGAATCATTAAACTCTCCACCAACTGTTCCTGTACTAATTGCACCTAAAAACTTATCTACCAATCTTGTAAATAATGTAGAGTTAGAATGGGATGCTACTGATATTGATAAAGATGAACTTTTATATAAGCTAATCTTCATTAATAACAAAACCAATAACCGAGTTGAAATTCCTAACATTAAAACCAAAAAAATTGCAATGACGCATTTAGATTTTGGTACAACTTATACTTGGCAAATTATAGCATCAGACAGTATAAATGCAGATGTTTACAGTGAAGCTTTTCAATTTACAGTACGTCAAAATCCAGAATACCGCTATCATTTTGTTAGTAAGGGCTTAGGGAATTATAACATTATGGCAACCAATTTAGATGAAGTAATTACCATAACACCGCTAAGCAACACAACCTGGAGACCCCGCAAAAACAACACAGCTAATAAATTGGCTTATTTACAAACTTACAACGGGCAAACACATTTATTTACGTCTGGTTTAGATGGACAAAATGAGAAAAAAATAAGTCAAACTCCAATTAATGGTTTTAAAAGTGACCAATTATCGTACGCTTGGAAAACAGACGGTAGCCAATTTATCTATCCAAGTTTCGATAAATTATATAAAATTAATAGTGATGGAACCGGGCAAACGCAAATTTACCAAACCGCAGACGGACATTTTATATCGCGTTGTGCATGGAGTAATGACGGAACTAAAATTGCCATTACTACAAATAATTTAAACGGATACAAAGCAAAAATAATTATTTTAGATGCAAATGGTAATTTGTTACATACTATCTTTCAAGGAAAAGCTGGAGCTGTAGGCGGATTAGATTTTGATAGTACGGGAACAAAATTGCTTTATACACATGATGTATCAGAAAACGAAGATTGGCAGTATCGCCAACTTGACACAAGAATTTTCATGTACGATTTTACAAATAATACACATAAAGACATTTCTTTTATAAGTTTAAAACCAATGGGATCGGTAGATATAGATCCAATATTTTCACCAAATAGTTCAGAAATTATTTTTACTAGTACATCTAACGATATGATTTCGCAAAAGAACATTTATAAAATTAATTTAAACGATGACGATGTAAGAGATTTAATAATTTCGAATGCAGAAATGATAGATTATAAGTAACATTGTATTAATATTTGGGCAAAAAAAAACCGCTTTTTAGCGGTTTTTTTGATTTATATTTTTTTTACAATGCGTACAACTTGGTTTTAATAGCAACCTTAACCATTGAAGCCGTATTTTTAACTCCTAATTTGGTAAGTATTTTTCTACGATGCGTTTCAACAGTGTGTAAGCTTATAAACAAATTCTCAGAAATTTCACGGGTGCTTTTACCATCGCATATATAACCTAGTATCTCTTTTTCACGGTTTGTAAGCTCATCGTACAACATCATCTCTGTTTCTATATTATCACACTTATCTTTTACTAAATTGGCATTTTCTACAGAATGAAAAAAGTATTCTACAATTAAGTCCCAATATTCTTTTGATAGTATTTTAGTGCCATCTAAAATCTTCTTCACAAACTCAACAAACTGATCAGATAATGTATTGTTTTTAATAACCCCCATTACCCCAATTTCAAACAACAACTTTACATCGCTTATACAAATGTTTGATGTTATTATTAAAATTTTAAATTTTGGATTTAATGAAGTTAATTGTAAAAGATAATTAAAGTCTTTATTTGTAAATTTAACTACATCATAAATTAAAATTTCGCTTGTATTTATGTCTAATTCTCTTTCTTTTATGAGTGTCTTTAAATTTTCTTTCCTTATAATATTTGCGTCAGCTGAAATTTTATTAACCATTAAATTCTCAATACCTTCAGAATAAATAGGATTGTTGATTATCATGTAAACTTGTAATTTTTTAGCCATATTTATGTTTTTTTAGTGTTTTAAAATTTAAACCTAAAAGCCATATAAATGCAATTAAATAAATACTATTACAGAAAATATTCTGAAAATTATAAGTACAAAACCCAACCTATGCATGTTAATTTAGTTGAGTATTAATTTATGTAATAGCTTTTTGGTTCATTAACAAAAATGTTAAAAAAAAGCCAATACTTTAAGGTAGAAATTACCTGAAATAAAAAAACAGGTAAAAATACCTGTTTTAATTTTTTTATATATTATTTGAAACTCCTATCAAAGACAATATATGAATTTTCGTCGGTTCGAACTTATCAACAACTTATCATTTATTGACTTCTCGATAGCCTGTCTTGAGCTTGTCGAAAGGCTTCACTGCGTTACACTACTCGAATTAACGGATTCTACATACAAATAATTCGTGTAAATATACTTTGTTAGTTTAACGAAAGTTCTTCGAGGGTTACAATATGTTTTTGTAGTGCATAAACAATGAGCCCTGCTACGTTGCGAACGCCGATTTTTGTAAACAGATTGTTCTTGTGTCCTTCTACAGTACGTTGGGTTATAAAAAGATGCTCGCCAATTTCTTTCGCCGTTTTTTGCTGGCACAAAAGTTTTATGATTTCTATTTCTCGTTCGGTTAGTAATTCGACTTCATCAATCATTGGTTTTGATACTTTAGAAGAAATTTGTTCGCGCAGAATTTCCATTTGATCTTTATTCAGATAAAAACCATTTTTATGAACCTGCTTAACGATATCGAGCAGTTCAAAAGGAGACATCCCTTTGGGTAAAAAGCCGGCAACACCTTCTTTAGTCATAAATCCTATGGAATTATCCTGATAGTGCGATGATACAACGACAACCTTTAATTCGGGATGATTTGTTTTAACATGTTTAAGTACTTCTAGCCCATCTATTGTCTTCATTTTTAAATCGAGCAGCAGAATATCTATCGGCTCGGTATTTTTTTCTTCTAAATAATTGAATAACTGGTATCCGTCTGTAGTATCATATACCACCTGTGTTGACTGATCCTGGTTAAAAAAACTCTTCAACAATGTTACAATAAGGTAATCATCGTCTACTAGTGCTAATTTTATTTTTTCCATTCTTTACAAAAAAAATAAAACGGGTTCCTTTTTCTTTTGAACTTTTGTATTTGTATTTAGCATTTAAATTATCTGCCCGCAGGGCGATATTTTGTAAACCAATGCCATTTTTTACTGTTGAACTGTTAAAGCCAATGCCGTTATCTATGACTAATAACACTATAAATTTATCTGTTATACGTAATTTTAAATTAACTTGCGATGCTTGGGCGTGTTTGTGTATGTTGTTAAGCAATTCCTGTAAAATACGTACCAATTGCAATTTTATGGTTTTATTTATAGGTCGATCTGTTCGAACATCAACATCAGGATCAATATGATAGAAGCTTTTCCAACTTTTTAAAATGGTTAACAATATGTTTTCTAACGGTTTTTCTTCGTATAAAGGCGGTGATAATTCATGCGAAATCCTTCGTGATTCATCAATCGCTGTTCCTAACAAATGATCTAACTCTTGCTGGTTGGATCCTATTGCGGTTTTTAACCGTATAACGGTTAGGGTACTGATGATGTTATCGTGCAAATCTGCAGCTATGCGAACACGCTCGTTTTCTTGCGCTTCTAAACTTACTTGCAGTAAAGAACGCTGATAATCCATTTTTAACCTAATCTCTTCATCTTTAGACCGTAATACTTTTCTGTACGATATATAAAAAACGCTTATCAAGGTACCCACAAGTAGTATCATTACCCCAATAATGATAACAACCCAGAGAAGAAATGTGTCGGAATTCTGCCATTTTTCCATAAATAATGCCCATTGAATATTTATAATTTTAATTGTGCCTTTTTAAGATTTCTAAACAGAATAAATCCTAGTGCAGCGTAATAAACAATATGTAAAAGCACATAACTGGAATAAAACAGCACAAAACTTTTATCGCTAAAAGACTGGTTTATAATAAAATTCTGAATAACCGTATATACTAAATGTATAGAAAAATAGGCTAAAAATATCATACACAGCATTTGGTTAGTCACACTGAATTCTTTACCCTTTCTTAGCTGTTTTAAGAGATTTGCAACAATCAATCCAACTAACAATATGGTAGCTATTGTTTGACCTCGTGCTTCATAATTGAGAATACCTTTTGACTGAAAAGTAAATAAATCATACAATAAATATAGACTGCTTAATATCATCAAAATCCACACTATTTTACTTTTCAGCCAATGTTTATTTATTATATAACCAATTATAAGTAATTCTATTAATCGGAAAAGTATTGTAAGAATCATTGAAGAAAACCCTTCAATAAATCCTTTCTTTAAAAGAAAAACAATTAAAGCAGTGATTATATCCATAGAACAGCAAATTATTAGATAACATGCTACTAATTTTAATATTTTACTTTTATTATTTCGTAATAAAAATATACTTACAATACTGGATATCACAAGTACAATAGTATTTACATCAGTTAAAGCATTGAAAAAAGCATGGCTTTGCATAATAATTATATTAATTCTAACACAAAATATCTTTTTGTCTCATCTACAAGTGGAGGATACGCACGCATACTATCATAGAATAATCCATTATTATTATCAAAAACTAAATCTGCAGCTTTAACTGCCGGATTTTCTATATTATTTTTTAAGCCAAAATAAACAGTATAGTTCTGCGCTGTTAAACTATAAGTTGGCATATGAAAACCTTGATAAATCAATATAGTTTCTTTTAACCAATTTGCATAATTGGTATTCCAATCTTTAATACGATTTATAGCATCGGCAGCTTGAATGTATTGCGTAGGTAAGGGAAATGTATAACTTTCATACGTTTGCTCTGTTAATTCTACAATATCTGCATAATGAAGATCTACTATTTTTATATGATTAATTAAGCTATCTTGGTAAATTTCCTTATCGTAAATTTCTGATATAACTGCAAACTTCAACTCCCCATTAAGAATACACGCATAAGCATGTAAAGCACTACCCTGCGGAAACTGTGACATATCTAAATTGAAAGCATTATTACTTTCGAAATAATATAATAACGCATCTCGGTTAATACGCAAACTGTCCCATTTACGCATTCCGTTTAAAACTTCTTCTAAACTGTAGGTAGCAACACTGTTTGTTTGATAAATAGAATTATTTTGTTCTTCAATAATAATGTCTAGATTACTTTGATCACTGCTGCAACCAAAAAATGTAAACAATAGTATTATTAAAGAATTTTTTAAAATTTTCATAATAGAATTTTTAGTTTATATCAAGCTTAGAATATAGTATTTTGAAGTGTCTGTATAAGGAGGTTCGCTACGAATAGTATCAAAATAAGCCTCTTGATTATTTGTCAAAACTAAATCTGCAGCTTTAATACCAGATGTTATAACATTATCTTTTAAAGCAAATAATGCTGCATATTTCTGTGGTTGCAAATCTGTCGTTGGTATGTGAAACGTTTGATACATACCAAAAGGCATATTAATAACCTGATGAATCCAATCTTGATAAGTTTCATTCCATGATTTAACTCGAATTTCTGCCTCCTCTTTAGAAATTTCTTGTCCTCCTCCTAAAGCATGTACACACGGACACCAAATACAGTTGCTACTTAAGGTTTGGGGCGAAGATGTATTTACATCATTAACTTCTGATATAACGTAAAAACCCAATTCGCCGTTTTTAACACCTGCATAGGCATGCAAAGGTACTGTTTGAGGAAAAAGATTCATATCAAGTTTGAATCCCAACTTGTTTATGAACAATTGCGTTAATACATCAGGATTGCTACGAACAGCTTCCCAATGTTGTAGAGAAGCAAGTATTTCTTCCATTTTTATTATGTTTTTAGGTTTTCATTAACAAAAATAAACATAAAATTGGATAATTACCTATAATCTATGCAATAATATTCACTAATTTATTCAATGATTATCAAACCTGCCTTTGAAGTTTTTACGTAAGCGCTGCAAGGCATCATTCACTACGTCGACTTTTATGTTTAAAACCAATGCAATTTCTGCAGGTTTTAAGTCCATTTTATTTAAAATCACAATGCGTAAGTTAAGTTCGCTTAAATCAGGAAAGTTTTGAAGCAGAGCATTATAGTAGTCGTTTTCTTCTTTTACAAATGTATTCTTTAATGCCAACCAGTTGGTTCCCGACATTTTTTGCTGATCCAATAATTCTTGCAAAAACAATTTAGCCTGATCTTTACTAACGGTATTTGTATTTAGTTTATCAAGTTCATTTTCTATCAGATCCATTTGTTTGTTTTGATCTGATAAATAGCTTTGGTAGGATTTCAAGGTAAGATCGTATTCGTCTAACTTACTTTTAGATTGTAATTGATTGATCTTATATTGCAGGATATTTTTCTCGTACTGCGTTTCTTTATTTTTAAATCGTAACTGAATAGATCGAACAATAAAAATAGTTACCACAATTATAAATACAACAATACCGCAAATAATTAAAATTTTTAAGTTAGCTTGTTCAACTTTGGCTTTTTCTGCTTCTAACTTGGTGTTGAACTGCTCTTTCTGGGTTTCCCAACCAACTAATTTAATAGCTTCTTGTCCGTCTTTAGTAACAATATCGGCACCTAATACATCTAACGCTCGGCGCGCTTGCAATTCTAAAACAGTATCATTCGTTTTTAAAGCAATTGCAAGGTTAATTTGTGCAATTTCGTAAGCATGACTTTTTAAATATTCTTTACTTAAAACATACTCGTTTGCTAATGCAAGGGTTTGCTTTGCTTTATCAAATTCGTTCGTTTCAACATAAGCTTTAGTCAATAAAATTTGAGCATACATGGTGTTTCGGTCTGCATTATTTTGTATAGATATTTCTATATCTTGCTGTAAAAGTGTAATAGCTTCTTGATATTGCTTTTGATCGAAATGAATCAATGCCAGATCTCCCAACGTTTTTGCATAACGCACTTTATCATTATTTTCTAACGATACTTCTTTTGCTTTTATAAAATAATTACGAGCATTTTCAACAGCTCCCATTTTATAGTAGCTTGACCCGATATTGTTTAAAAAAGTTGCGTAAAGTTTAGAGTTTGATGGCGTAAATGTTAAGGCTTTTAAAAGATAGTCGATGCTTTTTTGATGCTCGTTTACGCTTCCAAAAAAATAAGCATTTTTTTTATAAACATCTGCCGGCTGAATAAGATCTTGGATAGTATTTTTATCTAACAAATTAGACGATTTTATAAAAAACGGTATTGCCTTAATATATTCATTATACGAATAATAAAAAAAGCCGACTTGTGTGTTTACATACACCAATAAATTTTCATCATTGATTTTTTCGGCTTCACTTAAAGCTTCCATATAAAGTGAAATACTTTGATTGTTTATGTTATCAAAATTTTTAGAATAAGCTTCGGCTTGTAAAACTTTACTAACAACCTGTAAAACCTGACTATCGTGCGTTTTAAACGTTTTTGCTTTTCGTAAATAATTTTTATTAATGGTCGCAGGTTCTAAAACTTCCTTATTTTCATTAATAAAATCATTCACCAATTTAGCGTTGGTATTGGCAAAAATATTGGTAGCACAAAAAAGCAAAAAGAAGATTATTAAAAAACTACGTCTGTAATTATTTAATAAATAAGGTTTTAGAAAGTTATTTTTTAAAAGCATTTTTGTGATACACTAATATTGTATTTTAAATAAATTTACTACAATTATTTTTACTATTTACACGTAATTTTACTCAAAACTAACATTCAGGTAATATTACGCACAAAAAAAGCCGGAATTTATTCCGACTTTTTAGCATTCATTTTTGCAACGATCTGCTTTATTTCTTGTTCTTTCTTTTTAGGATAAATCAACAAAACATCGTCTTTATCTACAATGATAAAATCGTCTAAACCTCCAATAACCACCATTTTATTTGGATTTGTTCGAATGATGTTATTTGTGGCGTTTTCTACAAACAAATTTCCGTTTACCATGGCATTGTCGCATTCATCTTTAGGCAGTTTATCATACAAAGACCCCCAAGTTCCTAAATCGTTCCAATCAAAAGTAGCGGGTAAAATAAATACATTGTCTGCCTTTTCCATCACGGCGTAATCAATAGAAATATTTTCTGCCTTGCTGTAATTTTCTGCAATAAACTGTTTTTCTTCTTGGGTATTGAATGTTGAATATCCTGCTTGAAATAATTGATACATTTCTGGTTGAAACTTCTCGAAAGCTTCTAAAATAGATTTAACATTCCAAACGAAAATTCCTGAATTCCAAAGAAAATTTCTACGCTGAATAAATGTTTTTGCGGTTTGATAATCTGGTTTCTCACGAAACTGAACTACCTTTTTAATCTGACGGGAATCTAACTTGTTGAATTCGATATATCCGTAACCTGTGTTTGGAAATGTTGGAATAATCCCCAAAGTCATCAATACGTTATCCGATTCACAACTGTCAAACGCACGCTGTAAATTCGATACAAACTGTACTTCGTCTTCAATCCAATGATCAGACGGAGCCACAATCATTACTGCATTTGGGTTTTCCTTTTTAATTTTCATCGACGCATACAAAATACACGGCGCCGTATTGCGCATATCTGGTTCTAAAACAATTTGCTCATTGGTAATCATGGGCAATTGTTCTTTTAAAATATCGCTGTATTTATCGTTCGTTAAAATTAAAATATTCTCTTTAGGAATAAGCTGACTTAAACGTGTAAAGGTTTTTTGAACCAAAGTTTCACCCGTGCCCAACATATCGTGAAACTGCTTAGGAAATTCGGGTGTGCTTACAGGCCAAAAACGCGATCCCACGCCGCCTGCCATTATTACTGCATAATAGTTTTTATTCATTTGTTAGCCATTCAAAAGTTCTACCTGCATATTAGGTTTAAACAAATATACTTGGTTATTTTTTATATCGGTGCATTCAAAGAGTTTCACACGAAGTTTTCCTTTCTTAAACACACGTCCGTTTTCAATTCTAAACAAGGTTCCCAAAGGCAGTTCGTCTACAAAAACTTTAGTTGTTGGAGGATCGAATTTTTTAAGTTGCATTGATAAAATAGCATCGGTATCGCTGCTCGCCGATGGATTTTTAAAATGATTTGCCACAAAAGGCACAACTTCTGCCGGAAAAACAAGCGGATTGATAAAAGGAAGCATCAATAATCGAAAGGTTTGTTTCCATTCCAAACCATGTGGTTTTATAAACCGACCATATTTTTGAAAAGCCACTAAATGCGCAATTTCGTGTATGGTTGTTATTAAAAATCGATATTTATTCAGCGTGGCATTTACCGTAATTTGGTGTGATCCGTCGGGATTTTTTCGATAATCGCCATGACGAGTTAAGCGTCCATTTACAATTTTAAAATGAATGTGGTTTGCTTTGATCAGTTCAAAAACTGCATCGACCGAATTTTCGGGTAAATATGTAGCTAAAACGTTTTTCAATTAAGGCGTGCTTGATGAAACTTCTAAAACCTTTCCGTTAAAAAAACGATTTCCGTTTAAGGCAAAATCTTTAATGTAATCCGCCATTTCGTTTGGATAAATCGGCGCTTGATAACCTGGAAATGCCTCTTGAAGCATATCGGTTTGTACCGCTCCCAATGCCAGAACATTAAAAGCCACGCCTTGTTCTTTGTATTCTTCTGCCAATAATTCGCTCAACGTAATCACAGCTCCTTTGCTGGAACTGTACGCCGCCAAACCGGGAAATTTAGAACTACCCTGAATACCGCCCATACTACTAATGGTAACAACATGACTGCCATTAGTCATTAAAGGTAAAACAACTCTGGTTAATGCTGCAACACCAAAAACGTTTACTTTGTAGACATATTCAAAATCGGCAGACGAAATTTCGGCAAATGGTTTGTTGATGATTGTTCCTGCGTTGTGAATTAAAATATCGATGTTTTTAAACTGATCTTTCAATGCCACTGCGAATGCAGCTACAGAAGCATCGTTGCTTAAATCTACCGATTGGTAATAAACATTTGGCAGGTTTTCTAATTCAGGATTTCTGTTTCGTGAAAGTGAAATAACCGTATGACCTTCGGCAGCGAATTGCTTAACCAACTCTGCGCCTATTCCACGACTTGTTCCTGTTATTATTATGGTTTTCAATTTTAGTGATTTTAATATTTAATGATGAAAGATTCAAAATCTAATTCATTTTTATTTCCTTAGTTTCAGCGTTGATCATTTTTGTTACAACCGGGAGCATTTCTTGAGTAATGGTGGTCATAAATTTTGTATCCATTACCTGAAACTCATCTTTTGGATGGTGGTAAAAATCAAAGTTCGAAAAATCGAAGGCAGAAACAGTATGTGCAGGAATTTTAAATTCTTCGTAAAAAGGGTAATTGTCTGATGCTTTGAAAAGGTCGTACTTTTCTGCACCTTCAGACATTCCTATTAAATTACTTCCTGCATATTCATTTAATTTAGCCGCCATGTTCGATTTAGTATATCCTGTTAAAAACAGTTTAAAATCGTAATTCATTGGCACACCAACCATTTCAAAATTCAACATACTGTAAACATTCATATTTTGTTGTTTTAACTTTTTAGCCAAATGTTTAGATCCTAACAAACCTTTTTCTTCGGCAGAGAAAAACACAACCAAAATACTACGTTTGTTGTTTTTTACTTTTCCTAAATACTTTGCAACTTCAGCTAAAACGGTGGTTCCAGAAGCATTATCATTTGCACCGTTGTTAATGTAATCGTCTTCAAAACCTTTTTCAGTAATTCCGATATGATCATAATGTGCACCTAAAATCACAAATTCGTTTTTCAGTTTTGGATCCGTTCCTTCAATGTATCCAACCACATTAAACGAGTTGTCGTAATTGGAAAGTGTATCTTTATAAGTAGAAAAATAGGGTTTAACGTTTGCTTTCTTTAGAATTTCTTCCAAATAATTTGCTGCTTTTTCAATTCCTTTAGAGTTTGAATCTCTACCTTCCAATTCATCAGACGATAAATATTTCAAGGTAGTACTTACATTGGTTTCTTGTACTTGATAATTTACCGCATCTATACTTTTAGTTTTACAAGCAACTAATGTTAACGACAAAGCTGCAAACAGAAGAATTCTTTTCATTTTTTTACGTTTTAAACAAAAATACAAAAAAACCCGTTCTGAAAAATCAAAACGGGTTTTTATAAATAATATTCTATTTATTAAGCCAGCATGGTAACCGGATTCTCTATAAAATGTTTCAATGTTTGTAAAAATTCCGCTCCTGTAGCACCGTCAACCGTTCTGTGGTCGCACGCCAACGTAACTTTCATGGTGTTACCCACTACAATTTGTCCGTTTTTAACAACAGGTTTTTCAATAATTGCACCTACCGATAAAATAGCTGAATTTGGCTGGTTGATGATCGAAGTAAATTCTTCGATACCAAACATACCTAAATTAGAAACCGTAAAAGTAGAACCTTCCATTTCTTTAGGCTGCAGTTTTTTACTACGTGCTTTTCCTGCCAAATCTTTAACAGCTGCACCAATTTGCGTTAAACTCAACAAATCGGTATGGTTTACAACCGGCACAACCAATCCGTCTTCAACAGCTACAGCTACACCAACATTTACATGATGATTAATAATGGTAGCGGCTTCTGTCCATTGCGAATTTACCTGCGGATGTTTTTTCAATGCCATGGCACATGCTTTCACAACCATATCGTTAAACGAAACTTTAGTATCTGGCAATGAATTGATCAATTTACGAGATTCCATTGCATTATCCATATTAACTTCAATAGTTAAATAATAATGTGGCGCTGTAAATTTAGATTCGCCCAAACGACGCGCAATGGTTTTACGCATTTGCGAGTTTTTAACTTCTTCTGCATAAACTTCTCCCGTAGGAACTGCTTTTGGAGCTGAAGTTGACGTTGGAGCTTTCTTTTCTGATTTAGTTTCTGCTGTTGCAGTTTTAGCAGATGGAGTAAAGTTTTCAACATCGTTTTTCACGATGCGTCCGTTTTCACCCGATCCTTTAACATCAGAAAGATTAATGCCTTTATCTTGAGCAATTTTTTTAGCCAAGGGCGAAGCAAAAACCCTGTTTGAATCATTTGTAGATGATGAACTTTCTGTTTTTGCAGTAGTTTCTTTTTCTGTGTTTGATTCTTTTTTATCTGATTTATCTTTTGATGCTTCTTCTTTAGATTCGGTTTTTGCTTTTGGTTTTGATCCGCCAGACAAAATACCAGAAACATCGGTTCCAGCAGGACCAACAATAGCTAAAACACTATCAACCGGTGCCGATTCGCCTTCTTGAATACCAATATGCAACAATGTTCCTGCATAAAAAGATTCGAATTCCATTGTAGCTTTATCTGTTTCAATTTCAGCTAAAATATCACCTTCCTTAACATCATCTCCAACTTTTTTCAACCACGTAGCAACCGTTCCTTCCGTCATCGTATCACTTAAACGAGGCATTGTTACAACACTAACATTATCAGGTATTTCCGAAGAAGTTTCCTCTGATTGTTCTTTTTTTACTTCCTCTTTATCAGATGTATCAGCTTTTGAATCAGATGCTGTTGATTGTTCTTCTTTGGTATCAGTTGGTTCATTTTTTTCACCTTTAGAAGAAGATCCTTCTAATAAAGATTTATAATCTTCCCCTTCTTTTCCGATAATTGCCAAAACACTGTCAACATTTGCTGTTTCACCTTCCTGAACGCCAATATATAAAAGGGTTCCAGAATGAAACGATTCAAATTCCATTGTAGCTTTATCAGTTTCAATCTCTGCTAAAATATCACCTTCAGAAATTTTATCACCAACTTTTTTTAACCAAGATGCCACGGTACCTTCTGTCATAGTATCGCTTAAACGAGGCATTGTAATAATTTCAGCCATTTTTTATAATTTATGAGGGATAAACGGATAATTTTCTTGATCATAAACCACATCGTACATCACGTTTGTTTCAGGATATGGAGATTCTTCAGCAAATTTTTCACATTCTGAAACCAAATCACGAACGCGTTGGTCTATCGTTTCGATTTCTTCATCGGTCGCCCAGCTATTTTCTTTAATAACGTTTAAAACCTGAGTAATAGGATCAATTTTTTTGTACTCTTCTACCTCGTCTTTTGTACGGTAATGTTGCGCATCAGACATTGAGTGACCTCTGTATCTGTACGTTTTCATTTCCAAGAATGTTGGACCTTCGCCTCTACGAGCTCTTTCCATAGCATCGAACATTGCTTCTGCAACCTTCACAGGATTCATAGCATCTACAGCGTAAGAAGGCATTTCGTAACCTAAACCTAATTTCCAAATATCGGTATGGTTTGCAGTACGTTCTACCGAAGTTCCCATTGCATAACCATTGTTTTCACAAATAAACACCACAGGGAGTTTCCACAACATTGCCATATTAAATGCTTCATGTAAAGATCCCTGACGTGCGGCACCATCACCAAAATAAGTTAATGATACACCACCAGTTTCTAAATATTTATCGGCAAAAGCCATACCTGCACCTACAGGAATTTGCGCACCTACAATTCCGTGACCACCATAAAAACCGTGCTCTTTAGAAAAAATGTGCATAGATCCACCTAAACCTTGAGAAGTACCTGTTGCTTTACCTAATAGTTCAGCCATAACTCGGCGAGGATCAACCCCCATACCAATTGGCTGCACATGGTTACGATAAGCGGTAATCATTTTATCTTTTGATAAATCCATTGCGTGTAAGGCACCAGCTAAAACTGCTTCCTGTCCGTTATATAAGTGTAGGAAACCACGCACTTTCTGTTGAATGTATAAAGCCGCCAGTTTATCTTCGAACTTGCGCCAGAACTGCATGTCTTCATACCACTTTAAATATACTTCTTTAGTAATTGCTCTCATAATAGTAGATAATGTTTAATTACCAATATTTATTGATTTGTTAATTTGGCAATAAGCAAAAATAAGACTTCAATTGTATATCTGAAAATAAAAAAGGTTATTTTTAATTAAAGCCTGTTATTTTACAAAAAAAACAAAGCTAACCAGTGTTAGCTTTGTTTCACTATAAAAAAACGAGAGGCAATTGCCTCTCGTTCTATATAATTATTTTTTTACAATTTTAACAAATTGTGAACCTGTATCAGTTTGAACTTTTACCATGTAAGTTCCTGCCGATAAATTAGAAACATCTACTCTTACTTCGTTTGCTTCGAATTTTTGTGCTTTAATCATTTTTCCTAAAACATCATAAATTTGAATAGCTTTAATTGCTTCTTTGTAAGAGATTGTTAATTCTGAATCAACTGGGTTAGGATAGTATCTTAATGAAGCTAAATCTAATTCATTTAATCCTAAAACAATTTTCACAGTAACTGCTATTGGTAAACTTGTACAACCAGTTGGTCCTATAAGAACACCGTAATACACTCTATCATTTTGTAATGGTGTGTTAAATGGCAATGGGTTACTATTGTTTACTGCATCGTTATAAGAATCAAACCATACTACGTTTGGTTCGTTTGCTTTTAAATCCTGAACTACTCCAGAATCAACAATAGTTTGTGTAATATTACCTGTTGGAGCATTTGGTCTTGCGCTTACAGTAATATAGACTGTCGCTCTTCCTGTTTCACAACCATTATCTACTAATGAAACATAGTACGTTCCTGTTGTTATAGGATCATTTTGTCCCATATCTGTAGTAGCAAAAGGCGACGCGTAAATTTTATAGTTTGTTCCTGCCGTTGGATTTAACGGAAGCGAAGAAACAGTTGCGTCTCCACAAATATTAATCGGGTTAATTACTGGTGGATTCACACTTAAAATTCTTACACTAACTGCTCTTTTTGGAGAATCACAATCACCTACCGATTGACCCACATAATACGTACCACTTGTTAATGGAGTTGTATTTGCTAAAGGTGTATCAGAAGCACTGAAACCATACCAATAAACATTTGCGCCAGTTGTAGTAGGCGAAGCTGTTAAGCTACCTATTATTGCAGAACCACAGAATGTTTGAATGTTTGCAGCCGTAGGCATTGTTAAATTTTGAACTGTAGAAACATTCACAGCAGTTCTTGATGATTCGCAATTATTTATCTTTTGTGATATAAAATAAGTTCCTGTTAATAACACTGTTGTATTTGACAATGGCGTAACATCTGTAATATTTTGATACCAATTTACTGTAGCTCCTGGTGCAGAAGACACAGCTATATCAGCGATAGTTGATATTCCACAAATATAAACATTGCTTAAAGAAATAGCTGCAGGCAATACCCCAACAGTTACATTAACTGCTACTCTACTTGGAGACACACACACACCGTTCGTTAATTCACCATAATATGTTCCGTTATTAATTGGTAAATTAGCTGCTAATGGCGTTCCTAAAGTAGCTGTTGTATACCATTTAATTTGGAAACCTGACACCAAATTATAAACTAAATCATTTACTGTTGCAGAACCACAGAAACTTTGTGACGCAGTAGCTGTTGGAACTGGCGCTATAGCATTTATAACAACTGTAAATGGAACTCTTGCAGATTTACATCCGAAAATTACTTGTTCTACATAGTAGATTCCAGAAGTTGTAATTTGCGTTATAGGTGCACTAGAAGTTTGACTAGCGTAGTAGTTTAGTGTTCCGTTTGGATTTTTACCAAAGTTTGTAGCTGAAACATTAATTGCACCACAGCTATCAAGATTAGTTACAGTAGGAGCTTCATTTAACCCTATACTTACTGTAAAATTCTTCTCGGCTTTACATCCATATTGATTAGTTACTTCCACTTTATATGGAACATTCATACTATTTGTTGATCCTTTTAAATAAACGATACCTGAATTTATACTTCCGTCATAAGGAACCGTAGCATTTTGATCATAATATAAATTAGCAATTGGCGTCCATGTAACTTGGTTATTACTTATTGGTGTAATTTTTAAATTATCAATATACCATCCAGGGAATTGTGTATTACCGTCGGCACCCATTCTAAAACGTACTTTAAAAGTGCCCGTTCCAGTAAAATCTGCTGCTGGAACTACAAATTTTTCAGATTTCCAAGGTGTTGTAGATGGAACTGAACTTTGTTGAATGCCACTCCAATCTGCATAAGAAGTTCTTGTAAAGAACATTGCTTGCAAGGTAGGACTACCAACTGGTTTTGTTAGCGCTGTACTAGCCGTACCAATATAATTTGCAGGCAAGAAAGGTTTCCAAGTTGCACCATTATCTGTTGTATATTCTAAATACGCATAATCCATTACAGCTGTACTTGTTGCTTGGAAAGCAGCTATATGGTCAAATTCAACTAAAATTGATTTTAAATTTACCATATTAACAGATGTTGCAACATCAACAATCGCATTTGTTTGTGCAGCGTAAGTAACTTTTAAACTACCTGTACCCTCAGAGAACAATGTTGTTTCATTAGCAATAGCATCACCTATTACACCATTACTTAAAGTTACACCTGTAATATTTCCATTAAATAAATTTCTAACCGGAGTTTCATTTACAAAATTATCAATCTTAAGTTCTTGAATGTCGGTAGTACATAAACTATAACTACTTAGTATTTGTGACATTTGTGGAGCAGGATTATTTTCAACACTTATATGTTTTGTTACTAAACATTTTAATCCTAAAGTACTAGACGCAACCAATGTATACTCCATTGGTCCGGTAGTGTTAAAAGTCCAACCAATATTTTGATCCCCTACGATTGCGTTGTCTGGATGATCAGGATGTGTATTATCGTTAAATCCAGGATGAGTAGGGTCTGTAATAGTCCATGTATAAGTATTAAAATCACCTGCGCCTGTTAAAACATATAGTTTAGTTAATGGAGATCCCTGGCAATTGTTTACTAAATCAGCAGACAAGACAAATTCTGGTGCTTCTGTAAAGATTAATTCCACAGTTATTGGATCATTGAAACAACCTGCGATTACATCAAAATAGCCATTGGTTCTAAGTAAAGAGCGAGTTCCAGTTGCTACAGCATTTATAGACGTCATATCAAGTGCATCACTTTTTGTAAACAACGTACGATTTGAAGATATAGCACTATACGTTGAATAAATATTAGATGTTGCCGTTGGTATAGTTGCCGCAGTTGGATTTGCATAAGTTACTTGAACTACAATATTTGAAGTTCCATTCCAATGAAAAGGAGTATCTAACTTAAACATATTCACATCATTCACAACCAATAATTGGTTAGCTAAATTTTTAACTAATGTTAACCTATTTACTGGTATGAACTTATTATCTGTAGAGAACTCTTCTAATGGAGTTTCCCCCATGTGAATGGTAAAATTATCTCTTTGAAGTGTACCACCTGTTGTTCCTACTTTAAATCCAAAAGATTTGATAACTCCAGCTGAAAAACCTAAAGCCTTTAATTCTTCTGCTAAATAAATATATTGTATTTTTTGTGATTTGGC
The DNA here is from genome assembly GCF_003858535.1 of Paenimyroides viscosum. Lineage (GTDB taxonomy): Bacteria > Bacteroidota > Bacteroidia > Flavobacteriales > Flavobacteriaceae > Flavobacterium > Flavobacterium viscosum. The sequence continues at coordinate 80,071 of NZ_RQTJ01000009.1, read as the reverse complement.
ATTTGTAAAAGGTGTTGCATTATTACCAGATGTAAGACCTGTACCTGCTTGCACAATTCCAAAAAAATTATCATATAAACCTTTAAATACGGTATAGCTATGCGATTCCGAAACTTGCGGAATGTTATATACATTATTATCAGCAAGCACTAAGTTATCATTAATATCATACCAAAAACTTGTACCTGGCCCAGACACCGCTAAAAAAGAATCTTGAATACCACATACTTGTTTTGGTGCAGGTGGAGTAAATGTAGGAGGTAAACATGCAGTTGTCACATCAATACCAGACCAGAAACTACTATCTGTTGAGCTACAATTAGATCTCACATATACTTTATAATTAGTACTTGGAGCTAATCCAGTAATAGCCTGTTGCAAATTATTAGTTGGATTTCCTGAAACAGTTGTTGCTGGAGGAGTCGTATTAACCAAACCTACTGGTCCACTACCTGGCGCACCACTTGTTCTTACTTCCCAATCATAATTAGGCGTTGTTTGCCCAATAGCACTTGTCCAGTTTATTGTAAATGAATCAGCTTTTTTATTTGTTATATAAATCTCATCTGGTATAATACACGTCGGTGGTGGTCCTTGATCTATAGTTATATTATCTAAATAAAAATAATTATCTGCAGTAGGCGTTGTATTTTTAACAGTTATCCTAACAAATAAAGCTCCTGGTTTTGGTGCAAATGTAGCTGTAACAGTATTACACCCTGCTGAAAGAACATGGTTTGTTCCATCTACAGTACTAAAACTATTCCATGGTCCAGTCGCCGTATTAGCCCATTCCCATTTTAAATCTAATTGATTACCCGAACTAGCTATCGGCGCTTGACTTAAACTTGTATTGTAAATCAACCATTTGTAATCATAAGAAAAGGTGATAACCCCACCTGTAGCTGTGAATAATGATGGTGATCTAAGAACTACAGTTCCAAGATTTTGACTAGTTCCATTTAGTCTGGTTCTAAGAGAGTGTGTTCCTTGACAAGGTCTTTCAGAAGCAACACTAAAAACATTTGTTACTTGAGTCCATGGCGCTACAGAGGTTGAGCCGTCCCATGTCATTGAATAAGGCTGTCCCCAATTAACAAACGGAATTAAGAACAAAAAAATTAGTATAAATTGTCTCATAATATTGATTTTATTTTTTTTTAAACCAAGAGCAAGGACATTGCTCTTGGCTAATTTAAAACTATTTCTTTACAATTTTAATAAATTGACTATTTTCTTTCGTTTTTACGTTCAGCATGTAAGTTCCAGCGCTTAAACTGCTAAAATCTAACTGAACTGTTTGATTATCGAAAGTGCGTTGTATTACCATTCGTCCGTTTAAATCAAACACTTCTACATTTGTTATTACATCTGCATAACTAATTGTTAAAACATCGTTTACCGGGTTCGGATAATAATTCAACTTACTTAAATCAAAATCATTCACACCTAAAACAATCAATACCTCTATCGGTGTTGGTAAACTTGGACAGCCGTTCGCTCCAATAATCACCGCATAATAAGTGGTATCTTTTACCAATGGCATGTTTGGCGACAATGGATTTATACCTTTCATGGCATCATCGTACGTTGCATACCAAACCACATTTGGTTCGTTCATTACCAAATTACTTATTTCTGCGTAATCTGTGAATTCTTGTGGTGTTGCGCCGCTAGGACTGCTTGGTCTGCTGTTTACCGTAATTTGTACTTGTGTACGTAATGATTCACACCCGTTTTCTACACGCGTTACAAAGTAATATCCAGATTGTAAAACATCTGTTCCCGGTAATGGTGTGGTTGATGTACTGTTTAAATACCATTTGTACGATACTCCTGATGGTGTTGGCAAACTTATGTCGGATACCGTAGATCCCGCACACATTGAAATTGCGCTAACCGCCGGAGCACTGGTACTGATAACACGTACTGCCACCGGTACTTTTACCGATACACAGTTACCTACTCGTTGTGATACATAATATGTACCGTTTACCAACACTGCTGTTGATGCTAACGGCGTAGTTGATGTGGCGCTGTTGTACCATTCTGCTGTAGCATTTGGTAAGGTTTGCGCTGTTAATTGAGCTACCGTTCCGCTTCCACAAATATTTTGGATACCTGCCGTTGGTGCAGCAACACTACCTTGTGCTGTAGCGATGATTTGTACTCGTAACGATTCACAGCCGTTTACTTTTTGCGACACATAGTACGTACCATTTACAATTTGTGTTGTATTTGGTATTGGTGTTTGCGAGGTTGCAGATGGATACCATACCAAATCAGCACCTGCTATTTGGCTTAAGTTTACACTTCCGTAAGTTAACGATCCGCAAATTGATATGGTTTGTGGTGTTAAAGCTGCCGGTGCGGTGTTGATATCAACCAATACTGCTACACGACCCGATTCACACGCGCCTAATACTTGCGATGCGTAATAAATGGTATTATCTACTAATGGTTGTGTGCCTGCTAATGGTGTGGTTGATGTTACAGAATCATACCATTTTATTTGGGATCCTGTTACTCCTGATGCCATTAAAGCAGACACCGTTCCGCCACCACAAACTACTTGCGTAAATTGTGCTGTTGGTAAGCCTAATGGAGTTACAGTTGCTGTAAAAGGTATTCTTACTGATTTACATTTGCCTTGAACTGCTTCTACATAATACGTTCCTGTTTGTGAAATTGTAGTAATTGGCGTAGTTGCTGTTGCTGAATTATAGAAATTATATGTTGCTGTTGGTGCACCCGTTACAACTACACTTGAAACAGGTGTTGCCTGACAAAATGTTTGACTTTGAACAACAGGTGTTACAACATCGGTAACATTAACGGTAATTGGTTTTTCTAACGCACAACCCGATGGTGCCGTTAAGGTTGCATTGTAAACCTGCGTGCCACCCAAACTAGATACTACATATACTGTAAGAGCATTTACTCCTGTAGTATACGGTATAGTAGTTGCTGCATCTAAATATAAATTAGCCGTTGGTGACCACGTTACAGCAGACTGTTCTAATCCAAAGGTAGCGTTTAGACGGCTTGTTGTTCTTGTTCCTGTTGCAGGGTTAGCATCGGTAGCACTTGTAGTATACATACCTACATTTGTACCTGTTACTGCTGTAAAATACGTTTGGGCATTATTACCTGCACCGGCACCTTCTTGAGTAATTTCTACTAAGATATTCGATTGCCCATCCCAATAAAACGGGCTGTCGAAAACCATGGTTTGTGTTCCTTGGAACGTATGCGTATGGTTCTCTTTTGAGAAAACCGTTGCTAAATTTCCAGTCTCAAAATTTGTTGTTCCAAATGACGTATTAGGAGTTAACATCATTTTGATCGTGTATTTTGGATTACTTAAACTTGCTCCTGAATTAATTGTTTCAAAAGATAAATCTGTAATGTAACCCGGAATCGTTAAGCCTTGTGCCAACAATTCTGCTGCACTGTAAATATATTGTTGTTTAGAGTAAACAGCACTTTGTACAAATGCTGAGATAGCACTTGTTGAAGCCGTTGTTCCTAAACCTGCTCCTATAGATACCGATGCCGGTAAAGCCTCTAAAGCTTTCATTTCCTGAACTTCATTTTTACATAAATCATACGTACTTGCTAAAGTAGAAAGCGCTTCTGGTTTTTTGCCTGCAAAAACACGTACTGTTTTTAAATGCTCGCAAATACCGCCTGATTGGCTTGCCGATAATACATATTCTTGTTCTGTAGCTGTACTAAATGTCCAGCCGTTTACTGCATCGCCACTCACGCCTGTACTTGGTGTCCATACAAAAGTATCATACCCTCCTAAGTTGGTTGTAATTGTTACCGGAGTGGCAGATACACCTCCTTCACATGAGGTTGCTGTTGAAGATGATAATTCAAAAGCCGGTTTGGGTGTTACGGTAATTGGAACTTCAATTCTTGGTGATTTACAACCTCCGCCACCAACTTCCCAATTGTAGAAGTAGTAATAATAAGCCGCATTGAAGCTGTTTCCTGTAATCGATAATTCCGGAATAGAATATGGATAAGAAGCGCCTGATGTATTTCTAAACATACTTATAGTTGTGTCGGTTTTCATGTAATAGTCACCAGGTGCCAATTGAACATCAAGAATTACTTTTTGAGGAGTAGCTGTTCCGCTAACCGTAGTTGTAACAGGAACAGAAAAAACTTTCACATTGGCAGAAGTATAGATATCAATTGTTCCATTTGATCCAACTGCATTCGGATAAATATCTACAGAATGTATCAATGAAGCCGTATGAACAGTAAACAAAACCTGATAGCTTGATGCTGTAGCGCCACCTCCAGCAATAGACGTGTCAACAGGTCCAACAAAAGAAGAAGCGGAAATGGTATCACCTGCGCTTACCCAATAACTGGTACTTGAAGATAATGAAGGTGTGGTGAATTGTGGTCCTGTGTGTACTAAATTTCCATCTTCTTTAGCATCAAACCATTGAACGGTACCGCCGTCAAAAATAGCAGTTAAATCTACAGGTCCATATCCGCAAACAACTACTGGCGGTGCTGCTAATAAGTTTGGATAATCACAAGTTGTACTAAAAGCATCACCTCCCGCCCAATCGCTTTTATCGGTAGGGGAACATATAGCACGTACATAAACGTAATAGCTTGTTGTAGGGCTTAGTCCCGTAACATTAATAGAGGTTATTCCTGGGGCTGTGGTTCCTAAAAAAGAAGCGCCCGGATCGCCAGGGTCTCCTGTTTCACGAACTTCTACTTCATAGGCAGTGCTAGGTGTATTCATCATATCTACCCAACTAATAGTTGCGCCATTCTTTAGAATACTACTTATAGAAATGTTCTTAGCAAGTACGGGTTTACATAGTGGGGTGTCTTCATAATAAACGTCATCTATGTGTACTGTACCTGCAGTAGTTGTGCCGTTATGCGGCAAATTGAATCCAAAAAAATCATCAGTTGTTTGTGGTAGATATATTGTATAATCTTGATAAGTTGTCCCACTCACTAATATGGTATCCAATACGGTGAAGTTAGCAGCCGAAGTAGTTCCGTTTGCAGTAAATACTTCTAATATTTGTTGAGCTGTTCCTGTACTTCTGGCAGAAAAACGTATTTGTTTTACCCAATTACCATTTCCAAGATTATTTGTTTCAGGTGAAATTAGTCGTAAGTTTTGACCTTGATTTGCAGTTGTATTTGTACGATACAACCTGTAAGAATTACTCGGTGATTGTGCATTAGTCGCATTTACATAGCCATAACCTGTTGATGCAACTTCATCAACATAACTCCAACAATAAGGGAAGTTATTGTTGGTGGATGTGCCTGTTTCTGTAGTGTCAAAGCTTTCGTAGAAATTTGAAGTAACAACACCGCACAATGTATTAAAAACCTGTGAAACAGGATTCCATATACCTTCTGTAGCTCCACAAGTACTGCGTATATATACGGTATACGCTAATGAAGGCGATAAACCTGTTACAGTGGTTGATGTGCCCGTAACGATACCAGTTGCGCCTAATCCGGTTGTTCCCGATCCTGGTGCGCCAGAAGAACGAACTTCGTATTCATAACCAGTAACGCTGGCTGAAACCGATGCGGTCCAAGACAAATCGGCGCCTGTCTGTGTTATGTTATTTATTGTTAAAGCAGTTGGGAAAAAACAATCTGCTAAGTCTTCATAATAGATATCATCTAAATGAACGGTAGATAGTGCTGTTGCTCCGTTATGTGCCAATCTAAAACCAAAATAATCGTCGGTAGTAGTAGGCAAAGGGATAATATATTCTTGATATGTAAGATAATCAACATTAATGGTTCGCAATACGGTAAAAGTTGCATTTGCATCATCTCCGCTTGCTGTTACTATTTCTAAATTGTTTACATTCGAAGAGGCGCCCGCGCGAACAGAAAAACGTAATTGTTTTGTTCCGTTACCCAAGTTATTTGTTTCGGGAGAAATTAAAATTAAATTCTGTCCTTGGTTGGTGGTAGAGTTGGTTTTGTACAAACGGTATGAATTACTGCCCGATTGTGCATTTGTTGCATTTACATAACCATAACCGGTTGTTATAACTTCGTCAACATAACTCCAGCAATTTGGAAAATTGTTATTTGATGTAGTTCCTGTGTCAGTAGTGTCAAATCCTTCGTAAAAATTAGCAGTTAGAACGCCGCATAAAGTATAAAACGATACGGTGTTTGGATTCCATCTTCCTGTAGAGGTAGATCCGCAAATACTTCGTACATACACCGTGTAGTTAACCGATGGAGATAAACCTGTTATATTCGCGGTAAGTGCATTAGTTGTACCTGTGGCTGCCAAGCCGTTTGATCCTGAGCCCGGATTGCCACTTGAACGTACCTCGTACTCATAAGTTGTCACATTAGGGTCTACTGAGGCTGTCCATGAAATGGTAGTTGTATTTTGCGTAATTGCGGAAACATTGATGTTTGTAGGAAAAAAACAAGGTTCTAAGTCTTCATAAAAAACATCATCTATATAAGCATACGGATAGTTTGTGGTAGTAGAACCATTGTGTGGAACTCTAAATCCAAAATAGTCATCGGTTGTAGCAGCTAGCGGAACAATATATTCCGAATAGGTGTTGCCTGTAATATCAAATGTGGCTAAAACTGTAGCTGTGGCTGCAGAAGTGTTTCCGTTTAATCGAACAACTTCTAATATACTTGTAACGGTTGTTGAATTTCCGCGAGCGAAAAATCGAAGTTGTTTTGTGCCGTTACCTAAATTTACAGTTTCGGGAGACACAAGTGTTAAATCTTCATTTACATTTGCTGTAGAGCACATTCTGTAAAACCTGAAAAAATTTGGAGGTGACATTACGGTTGTTGTTGAAGAAGCAGTGTATCCGTAACCTGTTGTAGACATATTGTCAATGTAACTCCAGCAATTGGGGACAGAAGGGTTGGTTGAGCTACCAGTAGACGTTGTGTCAAAATTTTCACTGAAGTTCCCTGTTATTGCAGTACATGTTGGTTGCGCGTACATTTTGGTTAATCCAAACAACATCATTATCAGGAAAATTTTGGGTAATAGGCCCCTGACGTAAAATGGTAAAGATGTTAGTTTTTTGTTCATTGTTTTGATTAAGTTTTGTTTTTAAATCATAAAAGTATAATATATAATTCATTTAAATCATTAAAAATGATGGTTTTATTGAATTTTAACTTATTAAAACTCTGTTTTATTGTTTTTTTATCAAAAAAACGAATTTTTAAAACTTTGGCTTTTTAATAGCATGTTTCTGTATTAATTAAAAATTTACGTTAATTATAAATCAATGTGATTTTAATTTTTAAAAAAAGTAAGGTTTGTTTAAATGTGTTAATTTGGATTAAAACTTTAATAATCACATCAACTTATTTCAAGGTGAAACTTTTTTTAAGTTTGACATTTCTAGAGCTTATTAAAAATAAACCATACAAATTTGTATAGTAAAATAAATTGTTTAATTTTGCACTCCCTTTATTGGGAATGGAATGTTTAATTAAAATTAATTTATTGTGGAAAGTTTAAGCTACAAGACAGTATCAGCAAACAAAGCAACCGTTCAGAAAGAATGGGTTGTTGTAGACGCTGACGGTCATAACTTAGGACGCCTTGCTTCAAAAGTCGCTATGATTTTAAGAGGTAAGTACAAACCAAGTTATACACCTCACGTAGACTGTGGTGATAATGTAATTATTATCAACGCAGAGAAGATCAACTTAACAGGTAACAAATTGAATGACAAAACGTACATTCGTCACACAGGTTACCCAGGTGGTCAAAGAGAATTAACAGCAAAAGTAATGCAACAAAAAAATCCTGCATTATTAGTAGAAAAAGCTGTAAAAGGAATGTTACCTAAAAACAAATTAGGTGCACAATTATTCCGTAATTTAAATGTAAATGTAGGTTCTGCGCACAATCATGAGGCACAAAAACCTAAAACCGTTAATTTAAACGACTTAAAGTAATGGCAGTTATTCACAAAATCGGTAGAAGAAAAACCGCAGTAGCTCGTGTTTATGTTACAGAAGGATCTGGTAACATCACAGTGAACAAAAAAGAATTTGCAACTTATTTCCCAACAGCAACGTTACAGTACAAAGTTATGCAACCACTTTCTATGACAGAAAATGCAGAAAACTTTGACGTAAAAATTAACGTGTACGGTGGTGGAACAACAGGGCAGGCAGAAGCTGTACGTATGGCTATTGCACGTGCTATGTGTGAAGTTGACGCAGAAAACAGAGCAATCTTAAAACCAGAAGGTTTATTAACGCGTGACCCGCGTATGGTTGAGCGTAAGAAATTCGGTCAGAAGAAAGCTCGTAAGAGATTCCAGTTCTCTAAACGTTAATATTTATTATTATTTATTAAAAAATCTAAGTTTTTGTTGCACGCCTGCCGAGGCAGGAGGTAGTTTAGCATCTAAATGTATAAGACCGATTCATTCGCTACTTATTCATTGCTAACACAAGAACGTAAACTATTACAAAAATGGCAAACAAAGTAGAAGTTAAAGAATTACTAGAAGCAGGTGTTCATTTTGGACACATGACTAGAAAATGGGATCCAAACATGGCTCCTTACATCTATATGGAGCGTAATGGTATTCACATTATCAATCTATATAAAACTGCAGCTAAAATAGAAGAAGCTAACGAAGCTTTAAAGAAAATAGCAGCATCAGGTCGTAAAGTATTATTCGTAGCGACTAAAAAACAAGCAAAAGATATCGTTGCAGAAAAAGCAGCAGCAGCTAACATGCCTTACATCACTGAGCGTTGGCCAGGTGGTATGTTAACTAACTTCGTTACTATTCGTAAAGCTGTTAAAAAAATGGCTTCTATCGATCGTATGAAGAAAGACGGTACATTTTTAACTCTTTCTAAAAAAGAGCGTTTACAAGTTGACCGTTTACGTGCAAAATTAGAGAAGAACTTAGGTTCTATCGCTGATATGACACGTTTACCGGCTGCATTGTTTATAGTTGATATTAAAGCAGAACACATCGCAGTAAAAGAAGCTCAAAAGTTAAACATTCCAGTTTTTGCAATGGTTGATACAAACTCTGACCCACGCGAGGTTGATTATGTAATCCCAGCAAATGACGATGCTTCTAAATCAATCGATAAAGTATTATCTTTAGTTACTGGTGCTATCATTGAAGGAAATTCTGAAAGAAAATCTGAAAAAGACGAAGCTACCAAAGTTGAAGCTCCTAAAGCAGAAGCTACTACATCTACTGAAGAGTAATTCTTAACAGTATCTTAAAGTCGTTATGCTGATGGTTCCATATTTTTGTAACTATCGCTAACGACTTTTTTATTTTAAAAAATTAACTAATTATTTAATTCTCAATACAATGGCAAATATTACTGCTGCAGACGTAAATAAATTAAGACAAGTTACAGGTGCCGGAATGATGGACTGTAAAAAAGCTTTAGTTGAAGCTGAAGGAGATTTTGATAAAGCAATCCAAATCTTACGTGAAAAAGGACAAAAAGTAGCTGCTAACCGTTCAGACCGTGATTCTTCTGAAGGAGCTGCTGTTTCTTTCATTAATGCTGATAACACAAAAGGAGCAATCATCACTCTTAATTGTGAAACTGATTTCGTAGGTAAAAACGAAGCGTTTGTTTCTTTAGCGAAAGAGTTGGTTGAAAAAGCAATTAATTTCGACTCTAAAGAGGCTTTCTTGGCTTCTCAATACAACGATTCTATGACGGTTGCTGATAAATTAATCGAGCAAACAGGTGTTATCGGTGAAAAAATCGAAATCGGTGGTTTCGAAATTTTAGAGGGTGCTTTTATTGGAACTTATGTTCACGGTAACAAAATTGCTGCTTTAACCGCGTTATCTTCTAAAATAGACAATGCAGATACTTTAGCAAAAGATGTTTCTATGCAAGTAGCTTCAATGGGAGCTGATACGTTATCTTACAAAGATTTCGATCCTGCATTTGTAGCTAGCGAAACTGCTGCGCGTATTGCGGTTATCGAAAAAGATAACGAAGAATTAGGGCGTTTAGGTAAAACATTAAAAAATGTACCTCAATACATTTCTTACTCTCAAATTACACCAGAAGTTTTAGCTAAAGCTGAAGAAGATGCTAAAGCAGAATTAAAAGCAGAAGGTAAACCAGAACAAATTTGGGATAAAATTGTACCAGGTAAAATTGCTCGTTTTATTTCTGACAACACTACATTAGATCAAGAAAAAGCGTTATTAGACCAAAACTTTATCAAAGACGATTCTAAAAAAGTTGCTGATTATGTTAAAGGATTCAATGTTGAAATCGCAGGTTTCAAACGTGTAACTTTAGGATAATTATTCTTTTTTACAGATAATAAAAACCCAAATCGAATGATTTGGGTTTTTTTCTTGTTTTTAACTCTTATTTTCCTTAATTAGTTTTTTAATTGTTTTACGAATATTGCCTTTGTCAAAACCTATTTCTGTTTTTGCAATTTCTCCTTTTTGATTGATAATAATGAATGTTGGAAACGCATTAATTTTTAAAATTTTAGAAATATCTGTTTCTGTTTTGTAGGTAGAAAAATAATGGATGTTTTTTTTATAAGCATAATAATCACTTATGTCTTCTTTATCATCACGATCATTAATTCCAATAATTACCAAATCGTTTTTAAATTCTTCCTGTAATTTCATTAAAACGGGCGTTGCTTTTAAACAAGGTAAGCAACCACGATACCAAAAATCCAACAAAACTACTTTTCCTTTTAAATCGTTTAATTGAATTGTTTTTCCGTTGTTTAAAACAAATTCTTTGGGAGGATTTGTGCTTGTTTGTGCTATTCCTGTTTGTTGTAAAAAAACAAAAGTAAATAGTAGTACCGTGTATTTAAATAACTGTCTCATTTTACGGGTTAATTTTACTTTTAAAGTTCTTATACAATTCTATGGCATTAAGCGATTTGCTTTCATCAATTTTAAAATCGTCGATCGAAATATTGCTATTAATAGATAAGTACTCAATTTCGTAATAGTTATATTGTTCCATATTTTCCCAACGTAAAAATGAATAAAATGCAATTGGTAAAAAATCAATTTTTCTTATATAGTGTTTTTCTACATTATCTCTCGTGCTATCCTTTCTATCCTTATAATAAATATTTAAAACATAAACAGGTGTGCCGTGTAATAATTCTTCTTTGATGTCAATTTCATTGAGAAAAGCTTGTACAATCTTTGAAGAATATGAACTAAAATTGGCTTTCTTACCAAAATACTTTTTTAAAAGTAGATTACTATAACCTTCTACTATAGAATGTTTCATTTTTTTATCGCTGTATATTTCTGGTTTTTCATTTGTAGTTAAAGAGTCAACCATTCTGTTATACCAAAGTACTTTATCGCCATTGTATTTTCTTTGACTAAAATATTTCTTACCACCATTTTCGACTTCAAATTCTAAATCGATATTATGATATGATTTCATTTTGTCTTTTGGCATACGGTATAAAGAACAAATGGCTGTTGAATGCAATGTATCTTTTCTGGCTAAATATTTATTAAAGTAATTTACTTTATAAGTTACTGTGTTAATGCTGTTTAAAGAAATGTCAACTTGCTGTACCAATTCTTTAAGCTCAATAGGTTGAGCAAACGAAATGTTTGTGGCTAAAAAAAGAGTAATAAGCAGTAAAAAAATATTTTTTTTGTTCATCGTGGTTTTTTTTAATGATTGATCCTGCTGATTTTTGCTGTCTATTATAAATTATATTTCTGCATTTCTTCAAAATACGCTTTTGGTTCTATTTCTTTTACTAAAGGGTCAATTTTAAAAGTTTCTAAGGATATATCAGGATTAATTTCTAAATATTCAATTTCGGTAAATTCTGTTTGTTTCATACCTTGAAATTCACCGTAAAAGCTATAAGCTATTGGGAGATAGTCTTCTTTTCTTATATAGTATTTGATAATAGAATTACTTATACTAGAATCGCTATCTTGGTTATTACCGTAAATAGAAAATATGTAAACTGGGGTATCTTTAAAATAATATTCTTTTATTTCAACACCTTTTGCAAACCAAGTTGAGTAAAATTTGCGATAGTAGTTAAATACATTTTTTTTTGTAAAAAATGGATTAATGTTTAAGTCACGAAGAATTTTGCTTTTATGCGATATATATATTGAATTATTATTATAATAGTAATCAATCTTTTGTAGAAAATCTAAGGAATCAATATTAATTTTTCCAAAAGAAATATGTTTTCCATCATGCTTATATAAAGTGTAGTGTTTGTTATTTTTTGAAATAATAGAATAGTAGGGAGTTTTATTTTTATTTTCAGGAACTTTTAGAATACCAAAGACTTCTTGTTTGATAGTATCTCTTGAAGTGAAGCTCTTTTTTGTTAAAGTTATTTTAAATACTAAAGTCTGTATTTTATTTAAAGATTCATGAGTTTGTTTTGATATTTCTTGTATTTTCGAAACTTGTGCATGTAACAAATTTGTAGGTAAAAAATATAGAATTAAAAATAATAGATATGTTTTTTTTTTATTCGTATAAAACATGGATATGATTTTGTTAAATATTTAATTTTGAGCTACAGTTTATTAAATTTACTGTAGCTCAAGTAATTAAAATATGGCTTTTAATATTTCTAAAACAGTTTTGGCAGTATCTTTGTTTTTGTCTGCTTGATCCTTGTCTGTCACTTTATGATCACAGCTTCCAGTATCATTACAATCGCAACCAGTAATTTTACCCTTTTTACCATTTGATTTAATCTCATACACAAATGAACAAGAACTACACCCATTTCCATCACATTCATGCGTAGCAAAAGTAGTGATTGGTAATTCAGGGGTTTCTGGGTCTGGAAAATATAAATAGTTCCCATCTTTAATAAGTTCAGTTTGAAAAGCTGTTAAAGAATAGTTTACAGGATTCTTACCAATAATATTTAAATAGGATTCATATTCATTAGTTTCCGGATTTAGATCAGAAACTATTTCTATACTTTCTATTTCTTCAAAAATTAAGGATGAAATTAGCTCGCTTTCAAATTCATACAGATCAATTTGTGGAACTAAATTTGCTCCATCAATATGGGCAATTAGTGCATCTCCATCTGACCTACTTTGCAAATTAGCTATTTGCTCTGAATCGTCTTGATTGGAGTTAAGTGTTTCTTCGTTGGAACAAGAATATAAACCAATTGTTACTAATGCCGCACCTAAAATACTAAATGCGAAAATTTTGAATTTTTTCATAATTTTTAAATTAAAATAAATTAATAATATGTTTTTTGTTAGCTAACTATTGTAAAACTACAAAAAAAAAAAAAACTAAAAATAGTTAAAAATATGTTAATTATAGCTGGTAACTAAAATAATGATCTTTTTTTAACAAAATGTTTTTCTATTTTAACTATAAATTATATTTCTGCATTTCTTTAAAATACGCTTTTGGTTCTATCTCTTTTACTAAAGGATCTATTCTAAAAGTTTCTAAGCATAAATCAGGATTAATTTCTAAATATTCAATTTCGGTAAACTCTGTCTGCTTCATACCTTGAAATTCACCATAAAAGCTATGCGCTATTGGTAAAAAATCAGTTTTACGGATATAATATTTATCAACAATACTGTTTATATGGTTTTCACGCTCTCTTTCTTTACCGTAAACAGTTAAAATATAAACTGGAATGTCTTTATAAATACCTTCTTCAGTTATTATATCTTTTATATGAATTTTAGCTAAAACGGAACGATATTGTTTAAAAAGATTATTTTTTCTAAAGTAATCTTGTAATAGAAAATTTCTTACAAAATTACCCTTCATAGTACTATAGTTATTATTTATTACATTTTCAATAAATATTTTTTTTGGTACATTTAAAGAATCTGAATGGAAGTATAGAAAAGAACTATAAGTGCCGTCATATTTGTATTGATTGTATTTTTTGTTACCGTGATTAAAATAAACTTTATGATAAGCTCCCATTTCATCATCTGGAACAATTTTAATAGTACCTACAGCAGATCTTTTTAAAGTATCTTTAGAAGAAAAATATTTATCGGTTCGATGGATTTTATAAGTAAGTGTTTTAATGTCTTTTAAAGATTGCTCCGTTTTCTTTAATAGAGCATTAGGTTTAATTGGTTGTGCAAACGATAAATTAACAGTGAAAAATAGAATAATTAATGTAAGTAGATGATACTTTTTCCTCATAATAAGTTTTTTAAAGTGTTTATTGTAACAAAATGTTTTCTTATGATACTAATATAAAAAAATATTAATGAAAAACATAATATTGGTATTGTCCTTGTTTTTTGTAGGGTTGATAAATGCTCAAAGCATAAAAATTGAGGGAATTGTTACTTTTGAAAGCGAACCTGTTCCCGAAACCTTTATTACCGTTAAAACAAATCAGGTTTATAATGCTACTACAAACGATGAAGGATATTTCTCTGTCGAAATTCCTGAAAATGTAGCGCAATACACCATTACGTGGGAACACTCGCAGTTTAAGGCTCAAACAAAATCATTAAAATACATCGCGGATCAAAAATTAGATTTGCAGTTTACCGAACAGCAGGACGAAGTTTTAGACGCAATCGTAATAGATCAAACCAATAAAAATATTCGCAGATTTGCCGATAAAACGGTGGTTGATGTAGAGAATCTTACGGTTTTAAATTCGGGCAGTGTGTTTGATGCCGTTAATAAATTACCCGGAGTTTTGGTTACAGCTAACGGACAAATTGCGCATAACGGAAAATTGGCGACTATTTTTTTAGATGGCGAACCAACGGGAATGAGTGGCGATCAACTGACAAACTTTCTAAAAAATCTTCCGGCAAACACGGTTAAAAGCATTGAAATTATCGATCGACCGGGAGCAAAATACAGCGCAACTTTCAACGGAACTATTATCAATGTCATTACCAAATCGGCTAAAATTGAAGGCGTAAGCGGAAGTTTTATGCAGCAGAATTCGGTAAACAGCAAGGTTAAAAATACTACATCGGCACAAATCATGTTCAAAAAGAACAAATTCAGCTGGAATATGAATACCGGTTACACGCATCACGAAGGCAATACCAATTCGTTAAACGAATTTAGCTATATGAGTAACGGAACGCAGATTAAAGCGCGCGAAAATTACTGGAATAATCAATGGTATCAAAATTATTATGTACGAAACCACTGGCAGTATAAAGTAAGCGATTTAGCCAATTTAACGCTTAAATATAACTTTAACCATACGTACAGCAAACCAAAAACGCATGGTGATATGTTTAATGCTTTTGGCGATACCGAAACGGCTTACAAGCAACAAATTTTAGGTAAAAGCAACAACAATATGCACGAATTGCAGTTTGTTTATTCGCAGAAGTTAGATACTATTGGTACCAATTTTTCACTGACATCAAACACCGAATTTCAAAACAATACCAACAGCAATCAGTTGTTTGTGCAAGATCAAATGGAATCGACTATTTTGGCTGATAATAATTTTGTGTACAGCCAAACCAAAGCCGATTTTGAAACACCTTTTAAAGCTGTTAATGGAAATTTATCGCTCGGTGCGCATTACACGCATTCGGTTTCAACGAATGACGGATCGTACATTTGGGATCAGGCGCGAACGTATATTCCTTATGATTTTAAATACACCAACAAAGCAGCTTATGCAAGTGTATCAAGCAATATTAGTTCGTTAATGATTTCGGCAGGCTTGCGATTAGAAAATCTAACGTATCAGTCCGAAACTGCGGTCGATTCCTTAAATTTAAAGCAAGATTACACCAATCTTTTTCCTACGGTTACTTTAAAATATCCTGTAATGTCGGGCGTTTATTTAAGTGCGGGTTACAGCAAACGTATGAATTTGCCGGGTGCGCAATCGTTCAATCCTAACGTAACTTCACAAAATAGTTTGCTGGTTTCAAATGCAGGAAATCCCAACTTAAAACCCGAAATCAGTCATAATATGAACGCCACGTTAACGGTGTTCGATTATATTTATTTCAGTTACAATTTATCCAAAATGCCTAATCAAAACGTGGTTTTTTACGAGATCACTCCGAATGGTACGTTGGAATCTAAATCACATAATATCGAAAACGGAATTTCGCAAAGTTTCAACATGGGATTGCCGATTCCTTACGCCATGTTTACCAAAGGAATTAAAAGCATGATTAACGATAGAAACGGATTGAATGTTGATGAATTGTCGTTTACCTATTTAA
The DNA here is from genome assembly GCF_003858535.1 of Paenimyroides viscosum. Taxonomy (GTDB): domain Bacteria; phylum Bacteroidota; class Bacteroidia; order Flavobacteriales; family Flavobacteriaceae; genus Flavobacterium; species Flavobacterium viscosum. The sequence goes on along the minus strand of NZ_RQTJ01000009.1, from coordinate 63,830 downwards.
ATGCAGGATATTTTAAAACTACGTACGATGAGGTGATTCCGGATCGATTTCAGAAAGGAGCTTTTTATATTTTTACCTATTCACAGTTTTATTTAGGAAACAATACGCGCGTTTTTGTTACGTATTACAACATGTTTAAAGGGGTAATGAATTTGTACGAGTTAAACAAACCGGCACAAAATTTAAGTGTTACCTTTAATAAAAAGTTTTTGGATAACAAGCTGAATGTAAATGTGGGTGTTGATAACGTACTGAATACTGATGGTTTTGATGTTAACGTTTTTGGAAACGGTTTACAAATGCGCACGCAAACTTTGAACGAACGCCGTATGTTTAAAGTGGGATTAACGTTTAATTTTGGATCGTTTAAAGATCAAAACCAACAGATGTTTCCGCAAGGAACACCACCATTTAAAACGAATTAATTATGGAAAAAATTAGATGCAATTGGGTGTCAAACGATGAGTTATACATAAAATATCACGACGAAGAATGGGGAAAACCTGTTTATGATGATAAAGTTTTGTTTGAATTTTTAGTGTTGGAATCTTTTCAGGCGGGCTTAAGCTGGATTACTATTTTAAAGAAACGCGAGAACTTCCGTAAAGCTTTTGATAATTTCAATGACAAAAAAATCGTGAAATATAACGATGCCAAAATTGAAGAATTGCTACAGAATGAAGGCATTATTCGTCATCGTGGAAAAATTGAAGCTACTATAAACAATGCACGCGTTTTTCAGGAAATTCAAAAAGAATTTGGTTCGTTCTCTGAATATTTATGGAGCTATGTAAACGGAAAACCGATTGATAATAAACTGAAAAGTATTAAAGATGCCGTTGCAAAAACCGAAATATCAGATGCCTTGGCAAAAGATCTTAAAAAACGTGGTTTTAAATTTATGGGATCAACTACCGTTTATGCCTTTATGCAGGCTGTTGGTATGGTAAACGATCATATTACGTCGTGTTTTTGTTATAAAAAGAACTGATTAATTTAATGTTTCTTTTTCAAAGCCACATGCTTTACATTTTCGAACATTTTTATAGTATATTGGATAGGTTTGAAACATAAAGGAAATAATCATTGCAAAAAATCCTTTTAGATTTTTGACAGATTTATAATTATTATAAAAAGTATTACTACCACAATTTTCGCAAGTGATATTAGATTGATTTTGCTCTAAATAAATGTTTTCTTCTTGTATTATTTTTAAAGCGGTATCAAAATCTTCCTTTTTAACTTTTAATTTAATTCCACCAACAGCAAAAGAATACAGAGGATTGGTAGCTACAACACTTTCATCTTGTAAAAAGCAATATATAGATTCACTTTCTAATTTTGTTTTTAAAAGGTGAGCTTCAATGTAATTGTCAAAAGTTTTTAATGTTATCAATTCCATTCTTTTCTGAATTAGAAATAAAAATACAAAAATTACTCATTATAACTTACAAAAAGCTCCTTGTTCAAAATCTGCATAAACAAATCACGCGGAATTTCTTCACAACCCAATTGTGCTAAATAATCGTTGTAAACCTGACAGTCAATTAGCTGATAATTCTCTGCTTTTAATTTATTGGTCAAGTGTATAAAAGCAATTTTAGAGGCGTTTGATACCTTTGAAAACATGCTTTCGCCACAAAAAATATGTCCTAAATCAATACCATACAAACCTCCGACCAATTCATTATCCTGCCAAACTTCAACCGATTTTGCATAACCCAATTCGTGTAGTTTAAGGTACGCATCGTACATATCATCGGTAATCCAAGTGCCTAATTGTCCGTTGCGTTTTGTTTGTTGGCAGTGAGTAATTACATCTTTAAAAGCAGTATTGAATGTTACCTTAAAGATGTTTCTGTTGATAATATTTCGGGTTGATTTTGAGATCTTCAACTGATTTAAAAACAAAACCATTCGTTCTTCTGGAGCAAACCAGGTTATTTCTTCACCATCTTCAAACCAAGGAAAAATACCGCTTTTGTAAGCAAGCATCAATCGTTCGGTTGATAAATCGCCACCAAAAGCAACAATGCCCGACGAATGGGCTGTTTCAACATTTGGAAAAAAGAGTTCTTTGGTAAGTTTGTACATAAAAAAATCCCGATTACAAATGTAATCAGGATTCAAAATTATTGTTTTTATTTCAAAATTAAAAAGGCAAATCGTCTTCTGCTTCTTGATTTTGATTAAAATTCGGAGCAGGAGGGAAGCCTGAATTGTTATTATTCGCATAACCACCGCCTTGGTTTTCAAAAGGATTTGGCTGACCGTATCCTTGACCTTGCTGTGGTTGTTGATTGTAACCTTGTTGCGGTTGACCGTAACCACCACCTTGTTGTGGCTGTGCATAGCCTTGTTGTGGTTGTTGCATTTGTTGCGGACGATCAATTCTCCAACCTTGAATTGAGTTAAAGTAACGTGTTTCTCCTTGCGGATTAACCCATTCTCTACCACGTAAATTAATGCCTACACGAACTTGCTCACCAATTTGGAACTGATTTAACAGGTCACATTTGTCTTGTGTAAACTCAATCATAATGTGTTGCGGATATTGCTCTTCGGTTGTTACTACCAATTCTCTTTTTCTAAATGTTGGACTTACATCTTGTACGGGACCAACCATTTTAATTCTTCCTAAAACTTCCATTTGTATTATATTTTTGCTGCTAAAATTGTTTTCCAAGCCAATGTTACATCGTTAGTGCTTAAAAACGTTTTCGCTTTTTTGTAAATTAATTCGTTGTTATTATTATTAACCCAGCTTGCAATTTCAGGGTTTTCATTTAAAAATGCTTCAACTTCATTGGCAGTTGGCAGTACTTCTACGTTGCCTAAAATACCTAAATCGTTTCCTGCAAATATACCACTTTTTTTTGCATCTTCGGGTATGGCATCAACGCCAATTCCTAAAGTGGTTAGTGGTTTTTCAACCTCGAACATTCCCGGTGTGGCGCGTGTGTACCAGTTACCACCCATACGAGCAATTAAATCTATTTTATGCTGATCGATACCGCCTTTACCATCTAAAACATCTTCAGAAATATGAATTTTTACTACTTCGCAAATAATCATGTTTCCGGCTCCACCCTGATCGCCCAAAGCAATAATGTCGTTCACTTTACATTCTAACTGAACCGGACTTTCGGCAACTCGGAATGGTTTTACAACATCAGAAGCTAGTTTTGTAAAGCCCGATTTTATGAATTCATCAACACCATCGCCATATTCAGTAGACGATAACGAAAGTTGCTGTACCATATCGTAATTTGCAATGTTTACAACCACTTCTTTAGTAGTTTCGCAGTTTAACAACGTGTGTTTTACGGTATTGTTACGAACTCTGCGTGCTGGAGAAAAAACCAGAATAGGCGGATTGGAGCTAAACAGATTAAAAAAACTAAAAGGTGATAAATTCGGATTTCCTTCTTCATCAACCGTGCTGGCAAAAGCAATTGGGCGCGGACCCACAGCGCCCTGCAAATACGCCTGAACTTGAACCGGAGTTAAATCTGCTGGATTAATGCTTAACATACATAAATTGGTTTAAACAAATATAAGTATTGCGTTGAAAATTTTAGGTTCAATTTTCAAAATATTATCAACAAAATAACGTTATAAAGCAGTATCTTGCTAAACGCATTTCAAATTTTACTGCATGTCAATACTTAAAAGAAGCTTGTACACCCGTTGGTTTCTCTTGATTTTTTCGTTGGGAATTTTAATTTTAATTCTTTGGAATACGTATTTGCTTTTCCAGACATTTAAGCATGAAGAACGTGTGAAAATGGAAATTTGGGCGGAAGCAAATCAAAAAATTAGTGATCTTTCTGATTTAGACGGGGATATTGAACTGCCTTCTAATATCGTTATAAAAAATACCACTATTCCTGTTATTTTGATAACTAAAACTGACAGTATTAGAAGTTTTTCAAACTTACCGAAAGAAGTTGCAGAAGATACCGTTTTGATAAGGAAAATGCTTTTGGATCTTAAAAAACAAAATGCACCTATCGAAATTGTACATCCAAGCGGAAATCAATATGTTTATTACGGAAATTCATCTTTAATTACCAAGTTAAAATATTATCCTTTGGCGTTGGTTGCTATTTTGGTTTTGTTTGGATTGTTGGTTTACAGTTACTTTCGTGCCAGTAAAATGTCATCTGAAAATAAATTGTGGGCAGGTATGGCAAAAGAAACGGCGCACCAAATTGGCACGCCACTTTCTTCTTTAATGGGATGGATTGAAATAATGAAGTTAGAAGAAATAGATGAAAATATTGTAGAGGAAGTGCAGAAAGATGTTGATCGTTTGCAGACTATTGCCGACCGTTTTTCTAAGATAGGATCTGAACCTAATCTGGAGTTGCTGAATATTGTGGAAGAAACCAAAAAATCGTTTGATTATTTACAATCGCGCAGTTCTAAACAGATTAATTTTAAGTTTGAAACCAATACCGATATTGTAAATTTAATGCTGAACCCAACCTTGCACAGCTGGACCATTGAAAACCTTGTGAAAAATGCTATTGATGCCATTAAGGGAAAAGGAAATGTGGAAGTTGAAATAAGAAACAACGAAAATACGCTGCAGATTTTAGTAAGCGATACCGGTAAAGGAATTCCTAAAAATCAGTTTAGAAAAGTTTTCGAACCTGGTTTTTCAACCAAAAAACGCGGTTGGGGATTGGGACTTTCGCTTACCCAGCGCATTGTTCAAAAATACCATAAAGGAAGTATTAAAGTTTTAAAATCTGAAATTGGCAAGGGAACTACATTTTCTATTCAATATAAGAAAGTTTAAAAAGTTGAATAAAAAATCCCTTTGAAATTTCAAAGGGATTCATTTTATAGATTCGCAGCTATTTGCTTGGCTGTTTCTTCAAATTCTTCTGGTGTTAACGATGCTTTTCGCTGAAAACGCATATCATCCATATCCTGTAACGGAATTAAATGTACATGTACATGAGGCACTTCTAACCCAACAACGGCAACCCCAACACGCTTGCAAGGAACTGCTTTTTCTATGGCTTGTGCCACATCATAAGAAAATTCCATTAAACAGGTGTATAAACTTTTATCCATATCAAAAATCTTGTTGATTTCCTGTTTTGGAACACACAACGTATGACCTTTTGCATTTGGATTGATGTCTAAAAAAGCAATAAACTCATCGTTTTCTGCTACTTTGTACGATGGAATTTCTCCGCTGATGATTTTAGTAAAAATACTCATGGCTTAAAGGTTTAGTCTCTTGTTATTTCTAAAACTTCGAACTTTAATGTTCCGTTTGGTACGCTGATTTCTGCAATTTCGCCAACCGATTTTCCTAACAAACCTTTACCAATTGGTGATGTTACCGAAATTTTACCCGCTTTTAAATCGGCTTCGCTTTCTGCAACCAGTTTGTATTTTATTTCCATTCCGTTGGTTTGGTTTTTAATACGCACGGTAGAAAGTACCAAAGCTTTTGATGTGTCTAATTGCGATTCATCAATTAAACGGGCATTTGCCAAAACCTCATCCATTTTAGAAATTCTTAATTCTAACAAACCTTGAGCTTCTTTTGCTGCATCGTATTCTGCATTCTCAGATAAATCACCTTTATCTCGCGCGTCTGCAATTGCTTGTGATGCTTTAGGGCGTTCAACATTTTTTAAATACTCTACTTCATCTCTTAATTTCTTCAAGCCCTCGGCAGTATAGTAGGATACGTTACTCATTTTTCATTTCAATTTATAAAACAGAAAAAATCCCATACATACGGGATTTTGCTCTTATACGTTTATTGTGTTAATATTTCTACTTTAATAATTATTCAAAGTTAAATAATTAAATTTGTTTTCCAAATCTTTTATAATGAAAAAGCTGTTTGTGTTAACAATATGTTCGGGTTTATTTTTACTGTCGTGTGCAAAAGACGATTGGGACAACCGCAACCCGTATTTGCCTGAAATTGCGGTGAATGTACCTATAAATACTTCATTGCCTACTTATAATAAATTAGAATATCCCGGTAATGCGATATACATACCAACTTATGGAATAAACGGTATTTTAGTAATTAATACAGGTACCGGAGTGCGCGCTTTTGATGCTACTTGTGCCAATCACGGAATAAGTAATTGTTCTAAACTTACGTTGAACGGAGTAGAAGCTACATGTGGTTGCAGTGATGCTTTGGTGTATAATTTATATTTAGGATTGGCAACTACCGATGCGCAATATCCGCTGAAAGAATACCGCGTTTCAAAAACGGGCTCTATGATTACCGTATATAATTAAAATAAACGAGCACCTGTAAAAGATGCTCGTTCTTAGTTGTTGATTATTAAGGTTGATTAGACTAAAATTTAAGCGTTACACCACCCAGAATGTTGAATTGTGCCTGCGGATAGTATCCTGTACCCTCTATGGTTTGCACTGTTCCGGGGTTTGACCAATTGTCATCGTAGGTGTAATAATATCCGTTTGAAATATATTTTACGTTAAAAATATTATTCGCCAATAAATTGAATGATATCGATTTAAACCATCTGTTTAAGGGCATTTCGTACACCACATTAATATCGTTTGTTAAATAAGAATCTAGCTTTGAAACTTTAGAATCGGTATTTCCCATGTATTGTTCGCCTACAAATTTGGTAAGCCATGTAAGGTTTAACTGTTTTGCCGGCGAAAAAGTTAAGGCATTACCAATAATTAAATTTGGCGAAAATGATATATTGGTGTTTCCTAAATTAACTAATGATCCATCTTTCTCTGCTTTGTAATCGGTGTTTTTGTTTGAACTCAACGTAACATTCGGATTAATTAACCATTTGGGAGCAAACTGCCACGATCCGTCAATTTCAATACCCAAACGGTAGCTGTTTCCACTGTTTTCACGCAAGGCAGCTCCTACATCGTTCAAAGCACCTGTCAACACTAACTGATCTTTGTACAACATATAATATCCGTTAACGTTTACCGCTAATTTTTGAGAAGCATATCTCCATCCTAATTCAAAATCGTTCAGCTTTTCCGGTCTGGGATTTCCGTTTTCATAGTCGTTACGATTGGGTTCACGATTTGCTCTTGCGTACGAAAAATAGGCACTGCTGGCATCGTCTATTTTATAAGTAATACCTGCTTTCGGATTAAAGAAATTGAATTTATCATCAACCAAACCTGTTTCGTTTCCGTTGGCTTTATAGGTTACATTACGATACTGTAAATCTCCGAACAAAATCCATTTATCTTGTAAGGCATAAGTTGCCTTTACAAACGTATTTTTATCATTTTTGGTAGAATTATCTCTGTAATATTCTTGTTTAAATTGATTTTGCGGCTGATTTCGAATCCATAAAACTTCGCCATAATGATCGTTCTCATAAGTATTTGCAGCTCCACCAAAAAGTACTTCTAGATTATCTTTGGCGTATTGAGCCGAAAAAGTAATTCCGTAGAATTGATTATCCAGATATTTTCTTCGAATTAAATCAGATGATTCTTTTGTTTCACCATTTACTTCCATAGGCTGCATGCCATAATCAGCAAGATCTTCATCAACCTTATAATTTTCAAAGTAACCAAAACCTTTGGTATAATGAACGGCTAAATTAGAATTCCAATTGCTGTTCCACTTTTCGTTCCAATGAAGTTGATAATGGTCTTGTTTGTAATTATCGGTTTCGTTATCGTAAAATCGTTGTACGCCGTTATCATCGATATATGCTCCGGATGGATTAAACGTTCGGTTGTTTTTCAACACCTCTTTATCTTCAACACCGTTCCACGCTTGATACGTTTTTTCGTTTCCGCCAAAAACCAACGCTTTCAATAATGTTTCTTCGTTAATGAAAGTTCCCTGTAAAAAGTAAGAATTAAGTTTAGATGAAGCACGATCAATATATCCGTCTGAATAAAGATTTGATAATCTACCCGTTAATTCAAAGGTGTTGTTTACTAATCCGGTGCTGAATTTTGCCGTATGTTTTCTAGTATTGAAGCTTCCGATGGAATTAGCGATTTCTCCATTAGCATCGTACGAAAACTTGTCGGTCAATAAGTTTAAACTCGCTCCAAAAGCACCCGATCCGTTGGTTGATGTACCAACACCGCGCTGTAATTGCAGATTTTCTACGCTTGAAACAAAATCGGGCATGTTTACCCAAAAACTTCCGTGCGATTCTGCATCGTTGTACGGAATACCGTTAATGGTAACGTTTATTCGCGTACCATCGCTACCACGAACGCGAATTCCGGTGTAACCCACGCCATTACCGGCATCGGTAGTTGTAACAACAGACGGCATAAAGTTCATTAAAACAGGGATATCCTGACCCAGATTGCGTTTTGCCAGTTCTTCTTTGCTTAAATTACTGAAAGCAATAGGCGTTTTGTTGGTTGCGCGAACGGCTTGTACTAAAACTTCATCTAAAGTTTCTATTGAAATAGTGTCTTTTTTAGTTTCGGTTTGCGTTTGTGCCTGCATGGAAATTGCCGAAAGACAAAAACCTGCAAACAAAAAATGAGTTTTCATTCGTAAAAATAATTTTACAAATAAAAGGGGCTTTTATTTTGTTTAGATTAATAAAAATGTTTTCGTTACGAACAGCAACTTATGCGTGCACTCATAGTGTATTTGTTCAATTCCCTACGTCGGCATTATCCGAATCAGGTTATACGGGTATGATCTCAGCCGATATTTGGCACCCCTTTGAGACGGGGCAAAGATAATGGTTTTTTTGAGATGAAAGAGAAAAGATAATAGAAAAAAGATGATAGGCGAAAGATTAGAAAGCAGAGCCTTGTAACCCTTTTTTCTTTTGATTAAAATTGATTAATTCTTCTTTTAAAGCCTTTTGCTGTTCTTCTTTGGTTAATTCTTCGTTTTTGTTAATGCCTGCAACAGCAATTTCGTGCTGTACATGTAAACGCATTAACGCTTGTTCTTTAGCTTTTGAATGGAATTGCATAGATTGTTTGATTTATAAAGAGCAACAGTGAAAATTATTGAATATATTAATGGGAATAAGATGAATTTAATATTGCCGTTTGAAAAAAAATTCATGTCTGCTAATATAAAAGATAAGAATATAAATACAGTTGTCGTTAAACTTATTGATATTTTGTTCCAATATACATGATTTTTACAAAAATGAGAAATAAGTATAAGAAACACTAAAGTGGGTACAGCGCAAAAAGTACCTATTATAACAAATAGAAAATAAAGAGTAAAGAAATCTTTGGCTTCGGTTCTGTTTAAACCATCCTCAAAAATAATTAGAAGTATAAAAAAAATAGGGCTTGTAAGTAACGTTATTATCCACGATTGTAATATGTGTTTGTCTATTTTTCCCATAATCTAAAACCTAAACTTTCTATTCTCTTTTTTATCGGCGATGCGTTGTTTGTCTTCTAAACGTTTTTTAATTACCGCTTTAGGAATTTTAGTAGCAATACGTTTTTTATCTTTCTTTAAAGCACTTTCCAATAACATAAATAAACGTTGGGTACATAGTTCTTTGTTTTTAAGCTGACTGCGGGTTTCGCCACATTCAACCATTATAAAACCTTCTTTGGTTATGCGGTTGGCTAATTTTTCTGTCAATGTTGATTTTTCATCGGCAGTTAAGCCGTTGCTTTGCTCCACAAAAAACTGAATCTGCACTTTTGTAGCAACTTTATTTACGTTTTGTCCACCCGCACCCGAACTGCGCACGGCTTTGTATTGTATTTCGGTTTGTATAATTTCTTTATTCATAGTTTTGTGTTTTTGCCACAGATACACGGATTATATCTGTAAATAAAATCAAATTGGTTAGTAAATTATCTTTGTATCTGTGGGAAAGAAAAATCATTCATTTTCTAATGCGTAAACTAAAGTGTAATTTTCAAAGGTTTCAAAATGAAAAGTAAATCGACAATCAAAATCTAATTCTTTACAACTAACTGTGGCTGTGCCTTGGTTGGTGTTTTTAGTAAAATCGTGAATATGCATATCCTGTTTAAAACTCAAACTGCGAGAATTGCACATTTTGTATAAAGCTTCTTTCGCACCCCAGATTACACTTAAATCTTCTTTATAATTCCTTTCAGTATTCAAAAAACTGTTTTCAGATCCAATAAATTTATCGGCAATTTTAATGATCTTTTCACGCTGTTTTTCCAAATCAATCCCAACGTTTTGAGTGCTGACAATAATCGCAGAAAAATCATAAGAATGGGTTATTGAAATATGCTTTCCATCTGCTAAACTCGGCTTTCCGTTGGTATCATAATTCAAATCAAAATCGGTATAACCGGCTTCCATCAATAATTTCCGAACACTCAAAAATCCCTTACGGTGTTGTTCAGATAGCATTCCGTTCAATCTGTGCAAATGTTTGTCCTGTAACGTAACGGCAGTATTCAATTCGGCTTCGCTTTCTAAAATCTTCCAAATAAATATCTGCGTATCAATGTCGTACGAAATAGTTTTAAATAAGGGCATATTGTAACGGTTTATGATTTCGTTTGCAATCTTTTAAAATGAAATGCGTAAATTTGCAAACAATTTGATATACAAATATACAGAATACATGAGTACAAAAACGATACCTTACGTGCCATTTAAAGTGAAAGATATTTCATTAGCGGCTTGGGGAAGAAAAGAAATTGAGTTAGCAGAAGCTGAAATGCCAGGGTTAATGGCGCTTCGTGAAGAGTATAAAAACGAACAACCTTTAAAGGGTGCGCGTATTGCAGGATGTTTGCACATGACCATACAAACGGCTGTGTTAATTGAAACGTTGAAAGCTTTGGGTGCAGAAGTTACTTGGAGTTCTTGTAACATTTTTTCTACACAAGATCAGGCTGCAGCTGCAATTGCCGAAACAGGAATTCAGGTTTATGCATGGAAAGGCTTGAACGAAGAAGATTTTGACTGGTGTATTGAACAAACATTGTTCTTTGGTGAAGACCGTCAGCCGTTAAACATGATTTTAGATGATGGTGGCGATTTAACCAACATGGTTATTGATCGTTACCCAGAATTGGTTGCAGGAATTAAAGGTTTGTCTGAAGAAACTACAACTGGTGTTCATCGTTTATATGAGCGTGTAAAAGCAGGAACTTTGCCAATGCCGGCAATCAATGTGAACGATTCGGTTACAAAATCGAAGTTCGATAACAAATACGGATGTAAAGAATCGGCTGTTGATGCTATTCGTCGTGCTACCGATTTAATGTTGGCTGGTAAACGTGTGGTTGTTTGTGGTTACGGTGATGTTGGTAAAGGAACAGCAGCGTCTTTCCGCGGAGCTGGATCTATTGTTACGGTTACCGAAATTGATCCAATTTGTGCGCTACAAGCAGCTATGGATGGTTTTGAAGTGAAAAAATTAGATACTGTTGTTGGTAATGCAGACATCATTATTACAACTACCGGAAATAAAGACATCGTTGTGGGGCGTCATTTCGAAAAAATGAAAGATAAAACGGTTGTTTGTAACATTGGTCACTTTGATAATGAAATTGATATGGCTTGGTTAAACGCAACTTACGGAGCTACTAAAAAAGAAGTGAAACCACAAGTTGATATTTACAACATAAACGGAAAAGATATTATTATTTTGGCTGAAGGACGTTTGGTTAACTTAGGTTGCGCAACTGGTCATCCGTCATTTGTAATGAGTAACTCGTTTACAAACCAAACATTGGCACAAATCGAATTATGGAACAATGCTGATAAATACGAGAACGATGTGTACATGCTACCAAAACATTTAGATGAAAAAGTAGCTGCATTGCACTTGGCTAAATTAGGTGTAGAATTAGAAACCTTATCAACAGAACAAGCAAATTATATTGGTGTGGAGGTTCAAGGACCATTTAAGCCGGAATATTATAGATACTAATATTGTTATCTCATGAAAACGAAAAGCAACTCATTGAAGTTGCTTTTTTTTATATCTTTATTTTTCTAATTGAATTGTTTATGAAGAATATTGTTTTAGTTGTCATGTTTTTTGGATTGAATTTAAATGCCCAAAGTTTAGAATCTTTTGGATTGAAGGGAAAAGTGAAATCAATTCAAGAAGAACTTAAAATGTGTTCCCACAACTACGGTAAAGCACAAACTAAAGATTGCTCATCTTTAACAAGTGAAAAACAGTTTACGAAAGAAGGCTATTTATTGGAATTTAAAAATTCGCCAAATCATGATAGTGTAACAAGAAAAAAAGAAAAAAATTCTACAGGTTGGCTAGAAACGGTTTATAATAATGAAGACAGCAAAATAATAAAACTTGCTGAATTCTATTACGATAAGAAAGATTTAATGTATAAAACGATCTCTTATGATGAATCTGGAGAAATTTTTAATACAACAGAATATTTCCACAATGATGCAATGATGTTAATTAGATTGGAAAGAAATACGTTGAATGATGACGGGGTTACAGAAAAAGCAGTAAATTTTTTTGATCAATACGGTACATTTTGTGGTTTAGAATTTTATCTTGATAACAAACTTAATGAAAAATATGAATTTGATATTCAGTATCAATTCGATGAAATAGGTAATTGGGTTCAATCAATTGTTACCACTGAGTTTTCCACGAATATTCATAACAGAACAATTACCTATTACTAAAAAAAGCAACTCATTCGAGTTGCTTTTTTGTTAATCTTCAAATTCGTCCATTAGTTCTTTCAGCTGTTTTAAATAGCTGCCGTAAAACTTCTTAATAATCCATTCCGAAAACAAAATCAATAGTACAATTGTTACAATTCCCAAAATAAACACCATGTAAATAAACGTAGGATCGGCTTGAAAAGTTTCTTTAAAATGATAGAATTTATCTACCAAATCGCACGTTTTATCTTTACCTGCCGTAATTACAAACAAAGCTATAGACGTTGGCAACAAAATGTAAATAGACGAGCGATAGGTTTCAATTGCAAAATAAAACTCATAATACAATCTAATAATACTTTCGCGGCTGCTAAACGTGTTGGGTTGTTTAATCATTTTGCTTATCGTGTAAAATCGGCGGTAATAATACAGCCCAAAAACGATAAATTGGCACACCAAAAAGTAATATATAAGACTTAAAACACCGTGTATTTGCGACGATTCCATTAAAGGAACTATTAAAATAAACACAATACTTACGATCCAAAAAATGGCTTCGCGCTTAAAACTTTTAATGATTTTTTCGGCAAGCGATTTACTTTTGGTTAAATATTCTGCTTTTATGTTAATATCTTTTTCGGGCTGATTGTCCCATTTTTTTTGTAACTCATCAAAATTCATATCCGTTCTTTTTTATGATGGTTTGTAATTTTTCCTTTGTTCTGTTTAACTTTACGCGCGCATTTACTTCGCTGATACCCAGGTTTTCGGCAATGTCTTTATGGTTTATTCCTTCTAAAAACAAGAAAATAAGGGCTTTTTCTACTTTGTTGAGTTCTTGCACGGCATCGTAAAAATATTTTAGCTGTTCTTCTTTAAAAGCGCTGTCGTCAGTATCTATGCGGTCATAATTTTCATGAAGTTCGTATTTGTCCTGTTTTTTGTCGTCTTTTTTAAAGAAGGTTAAAGCAGTATTCAAACAAACGCGGTACATCCAGGTAGAAAACTGACTGTCGCCTTTAAAGTTTTGGTACGATTTCCACAATTGAAAAGTCATTTCCTGAATCAAGTCTTGCTGATCTTCCGTATGGTCAAAGTACATCCTGGAAATTTTATATAAAATTCCCTTGTGCTTTTGCATTAAATCCAAGAATTCTTTTTCGGTGGCTTTCAAAGCAGAATAATTTTTACAAAATGTTAGTATCGTTTATTTCGATTTGTTACAAAGTGGGCATAAAAAAACTCGTTACCTAAATAACGAGTTTTAAAATTGATATTATCCTAAATAGGTTTTTAAGATTTTACTGCGAGATGTATGTTTTAATCTGCGGATTGCTTTCTCTTTGATCTGACGAACACGTTCGCGCGTTAAATCAAAAGTTTCCCCAATTTCTTCTAATGTCATTGGGTGTTGATCGCCCAAACCAAAATACAAACGAACAACATCTGCTTCACGCGGAGTTAATGTTTCCAACGCACGTTCGATTTCTGTTCTTAATGATTCATGAATCAGTTCACGATCCGGATTTGGTGATTCGCCGGAACGCAATACATCGTACAAGTTAGAATCTTCTCCTTCTACTAAAGGCGCATCCATTGATAAGTGACGACCAGAGTTTTTCATTGACTCTTTTACGTCGTTAACCGTCATGTCTAATTCTTTAGCGATTTCTTCTGCCGATGGCGGACGTTCATTCGATTGTTCTAACAACGCATACATTTTGTTGATTTTGTTGATAGATCCAATTTTATTTAATGGTAAACGTACGATACGTGATTGTTCTGCTAAAGCTGATAAGATTGATTGACGAATCCACCAAACGGCGTATGAAATAAATTTAAAACCACGTGTTTCATCAAAACGTTGTGCGGCTTTAATTAATCCCAGGTTTCCTTCGTTAATTAAATCGGGTAGTGTTAAACCTTGATTTTGGTATTGTTTTGCTACCGATACTACGAAACGTAAATTAGCTTTTGTTAATTTCTCTAAAGCGCGTTGATCGCCCGCTTTAATACGTTGTGCTAATTCTACTTCTTCGTCTGCAGTAATTAAATCTACTTTACCAATTTCTTGTAAATATTTGTCTAACGATGCCGTTTCACGATTGGTTACCTGTTTGGTAATTTTAAGTTGTCTCATGTTTTAAATAACCCCTTCCTTTGTTGTTAACTGTTAGTTATACGCAGCATGTTACAAAATGTTACAAAAGTTTGTAAAACTTTTTTTATTCGTACGAATCTACCGTGATATAAAGCGGGTAATTCAATTCGATTTTTTAAACATTTAGTATGCGAATAATAAATAATCAATGTTGTATGGATAGGTGTTGGAGGAATTATTATGTTGAGAAAATCAAATGAAATTCTTTTATGAATACAAAATAAAATATTTAAGTTTATATTAATTTTTATTATTAGCCATGGAATACATAAACGAATTGTTTTCTCTTATGATTAATCAGAATGTTGTTAGAATAATTGGGGGATTAGATATTACTAGACATTCTCAAACAGAAAATGAACTATATACGATAAAAAATATTGAGATATTAAAAGGACTTAAAATATTATCTATTAACCGTCATGGTGAAGTGACACTAATAGATTGTGTCGCAGATAGAATAATATATGATATTCCTGGAGAGCATATAAGAAGACAATATTGCTTAACTGATATAGAAGCAAAAGATTTTTTTTATAAATGGTTTGATCATAATAAGGAAGATTCTTTTTATTACGATCCATATTTTGAACATAATTTAGAATTAGAAAGATTTGAAATAAAATCTGGTTATTTTAAAGAAGATGATTGTTACATAGTTTTTGATTTTTCTTATCCATTGATTTTACAGAAATGTAAAACATTTGATGAAGCTAGGTATTTATTAAAAATTGATTTAGAGGCGAAATTTTTCGTTGCTAATATTTTTGATTTCAAAACTAATTCTACGATAGAAAATTTTTATTTCGCAGTTCATAACGATGAAATTATACAATTTCAAAAAAAGATATATGAACATCAGATGGAGTTTCCTTTTATTAAATATCCAATAGAACAATTATTTAACGAATTTTTAGACGAGTATATTAAGGGTGAATTCAATGTAAATTCTGATGAAATAACTGAAATCAGTAGAGAAGAGTTTGAATATTGGAAATTTGATTATCCAAAATTATTAGAATTAGAACAATTACAATTTACTGATTTTTTAAAGAACAATAGAGCGTAAAATACTGTGTTAAAATCTGTATATATTAAGAACTTTGGCAAAGGTTCTAAAACTTTTTATTCATATGAATCTACGGTGATATATAAAGGAATACTTGCAGGTATAGCCAGCCATTCGTCATCAGGAGAAGTTCTTGTGAAAAAAGTACTTCCGCTAGTTAAACCTATGTTTTGAAAGAAAGAACCTTCTTTTTTACCATCGTTAAACTCGACTTTTTGCTGTTTAATTATTACAGCAATTTTTTTGTAACTGCTTAAGTAAAAATCTCTATCTTCAATGTTGATAGTATTCCAACCTCTGGTTTTATGTGATAAAATAAAGTTAATGTTTTGATGAGGTATTCTTTTATATGGTTTGCCATTTTTTACTTCATAAAAGTAAACAGAAAAAAAACCACGTTTAAAAGTAAAGCCTTCTAAATGCCAATGAATTTTTTTTACTTTTAAGAATTTCTCTTTAATATTAATTATCATGCCAAATTCATAGCTCGTGTTATAACTAGAGGATGAATCTTCACCAGACATTATTCCTGATCCTTCACTTGTTCTGCCATAAGTTCGCTCTTTAATTTTAGCGTTTGCTGGCGGAATAATTATTTCTTGTAATAATTCTGACGATGGTTCAATAAATATAATTTTTAAAGAATTACTATTTGGTAGTATGATTTCTTTTTTATCGAAACCAAAATGATCAATTACTACTTTTAAAGGAAATTTGTATTTTTGAGCATCAAGAATAAAGAGGCCTTTTTCGTTAGATATCAAACTTTTTTTATAATCGGGCAATAGAATTGTAGCAAACTCAACCGCTTCTTTAGTCTGCTTATCATTTATTTGAAGCTTTACATTTTGTGCAAAAGTAATCTGTGTAGTAAATGTAAATAAAAATAATAAAAAAGAATTTTTCATAAGCTTTATTTGGTTTTATTCGTACGAATCTACTGTGATATATAAGGGGAAACTTGCAGGACCCGTTTCCCATTTCTCGTAAAGATTGCTTCGCATTGTTAACATGTTGGATGTTGTAAATGCAGCATTCATTATTAAAGTGGCTTCTTTCTCTCCCTTTTTAAAATCAACTTTTTGAGTTTTTATGATAGCTGCAATTTTTTTAGTTCCATCGAAAAATATATCTAAATCTTCGGTATTTATCACCAACCAGCCTTTTTGATTTTCGCTAACTGTAAAGTTTATTTCACTGTGAGGAATACGTTTTGATGGTTTGTTATTTTCTACCTCATAGAATTGTAAATTAAAAACAGCTTTTTTAAAGGTGACAACATTTATGTGCCAATTTACTTTCTTAAGCTTTTTTAAATATTTGTTTGTGTTAATAATTAATCCAAATTCAGTTCCTGAATCTTTATTGCTAAAATCGAAATTAGTCAGTTCAAAGTTTATGTTGTCCCATCCTTCTTTAGTTCTGCCGTAAGTTCGTTCTTTAATTTTGGCGTTTGCTGGCGGAATAATCAGTTCTTGCAATACTTCTGTAGCCGGATCTAAAAAAATATTATAAGCACTTGTGTTGTTTTGTAGTGTGATTTCTTTTTGATTAAACCCAAATTGTTCCACAATTACTTTTAGCGGTAGTTTGTATTTGTTTGTATCGATCATAAATATTCCTTTTTCGTTTGATACAAAACTTTTTTTATAATCGGGTAGAAGCACGGTTGCAAATTCAATTGATTCTTTTGTTTCCGAATCTGAAATTTGCAGGTTGATGTTTTGTGCAGTGATAATTTGTGTAACAAGTGTACACACAAAAAGTAAGAAGGTGTTTTTCATAATTGGTTTGTTTTGGTTGTAAAAATAAAAAAACCGATGAGGTTTGCTCATCGGTTTAGAATAGATTTAACAAAGACTAGTTGTTTTCTTCTTTCTTGTCGTTAGAAGGTTTGTTATCGTTATTTCTGTGCGCTGTTCTGTTTTCTCTATTGTCAGACTTGCCTTCTCCTTTGTTTTCAGGTTTTCCTTCTGGTCTTGGAGGGCGAGGTAATAATGCCTTGCGCGATACTTTTTCTTTTCTTGTTTTAGGATCTAAACCTAAGTATTTAACTTGGAATACATCGCCCATGTTTACAACATCGGTAACGTTTTCTGTACGTTCCCAAGCTAATTCAGATACGTGTAATAAAACTTCGTTACCTGGCGCAGCAGTATATTCTACTACAGCTCCAAATTCTAACATTTTAATTACTTTTACTTCGTAAGCTTCGCCAACTTGTGGTTTAAAAGTGATCGATTGAATTTTTGCCAATACTGCTTCAATTCCTGCAGGATCAGTTCCTAAAATCTCAACAATACCTTCTTCATCAACTTCGGTGATCACAATTGTTGTTCCTGTAGCTTTTTGTAATTCTTGAATTACTTTACCACCCGGACCAATCAGTGCACCAATGTAAGCTCCTGGAATTGTTCTTGTGATAATTTTTGGAGCGTGAGCTTTAACTTCTTCGTTTGGTTTCGCTAAAGTTTCAGTCAGTTTTCCTAAAATATGTAAGCGTCCTTCACGAGCCTGCTCTAAAGCCTGCTCCATGATTTCGTATTTCAATCCGTCAATTTTGATATCCATTTGGCAAGCTGTGATCCCTTCTGAAGTTCCTGTTACCTTGAAATCCATATCTCCTAAATGATCTTCATCACCTAAAATATCAGATAAAACGGCAAAACGATCTCCATCGGTAATCAATCCCATCGCGATTCCAGAAACAGGGCGAATCATTTGAATACCTGCATCCATCAACGATAAAGTTCCTGCACAAACAGTTGCCATTGAAGACGATCCGTTTGATTCTAATACTTCAGAAACCACACGTATTGTATAAGGGCAATCTGCAGGAATCATGTTTTTTAATGCGCGTTGCGCCAAGTTTCCGTGACCAACTTCTCTTCTTGATGTTCCTCTTAACGGACGAGCTTCTCCTGTTGAAAATGGTGGGAAATTATAGTGTAAGTAGAATTTTTCTTCTCCTTGTTCAGATGGTGAATCAATAACGTTTGCTTCTCTAGAAGTTCCTAAAGTTGCAGTTGCTAATGCTTGAGTTTCACCACGTGTAAACAATGCAGAACCGTGAACAGATGGTAAGTAATCAACTTCGCACCAAATTTGGCGGATTTCAGTTGTTTTTCTTCCGTCTAAACGTGTTCCTAAATCTAAAGTTACGTTACGAACAGCGTCTTTGTTTACTTTTTTGAAATATTTAGAAACTAAATCTCCGTTTTCTAATAATTCTTCTTCTGTAAACAATGCAATTACTTCTTCTTTTACAGCATCAAAAGCAGCAGAACGTTCGTGTTTTGCAGAACCTTTACTTGCAATAGCGTAAATTTTATCGTAAGCTGCTTCTTTAACTTTTGCTAAAATAGCTTCGTCTTCTTTTTCTCCTTCGTATTCACGAACTTCTTTCTTTCCAAATGCAGCTGCCAATCTTTCTTGCGCATCAATTTGTACTTTAATGTGTTCGTGCGCGAATTTAATGGCTTCAACCATTTCTTTTTCTGAAATTTCTTTCATTTCGCCTTCTACCATTGCGATAGAATCTCTTGAAGCACCAATCATCATATCGATATCAGACAATTCTAATTGTGCACGAGAAGGGTTAATGATGAATTTTCCATCAATACGTGCAACTCTTGCTTCAGAAATCAATGTTTCAAAAGGAATGTCAGACAAAGCAAGTGCTGCCGAAGCTGCCAAACCTGCCAATGCATCAGGCATTACGTCTTCGTCATGAGACATTAACTGAATCATAACTTGAACTTCTGCGTGATAATCACTTGGGAAAAGCGGACGCAAAACGCGGTCTACCAATCTCATTGTTAATACTTCACTGTCGCTTGGGCGTGCTTCTCTTTTAAAGAAACCACCTGGAAAACGACCAGCTGCTGCAAATTTCTCGCGGTAATCTACCGTTAATGGTAAAAAGTCGATACCCGGACTTGCTTTTCTTGCGGAAACAACGGTACCTAAAATAACCGTTTTTCCAATTCTTACTACTACAGAACCATCTGCTTGTTTTGCCAAGCGTCCTGTCTCGATTGTGATGTTTCTGCCATCACCTAAATCGATGCTTTCTACAAATAATTGTGGAATCATAAATTAATTCTCTAATTGATTAAACAATGGGTTGTGTTGTTGTGTTGTGTAGTTGTTGTGTGCCCCAATGAAAAACCAAGCTTTTATGCTTATAATATAATAAAAAAAAGAGGTGCGCATGCGCACACCTCGTTGTAAAATGGATTATTTTCTAATACCCAATTCTTTGATAATTTCACGATATCTGTTGATATCTTTTTTCTTTAAGTAATCTAAAAGACTTCTTCTTTTACCTACTAAAAGAACTAATGAACGCTCTGTATTATAATCGTGACGATTCTTTTTTAAGTGCTCTGTTAAATGCGAAATTCTGAATGTGAATAATGCAATTTGTCCTTCTGCTGAACCTGTGTTCGCTGCAGCACCTCCGTGTTTAGCGAAGATTTCTTCTTTAACTTCTTTAGTTAAATACATGCTAATATTATTTAAATGATTATTATGTAATGTTTTGAATTATAAAATTCGATGCAAATGTACATCTTTTTTTTAATCTAACAATTTTAATTAATCTATTTTGGTTAGGATAATTTCTTTAGTTGAACATTCTAAACCTTTCCATATTAAAGTTTTACCGTCTTCGCTAGAAGTTATATCATAATTGTCATTAAAAAAATAGTCGGCTAAAAACTGATATTCCTCTGGTAAATCATCAAAATTCATTGTAGGTTCAGGAAAATATTTCGGATCTACTTGAATTAAAGAATAAATTGACTTATCATGGAGATTTGGATGTACCAACGACGATCTAAATGGTATTATTTCTTGATTGACATAAAAGTTTCCATTAAAATAGAATCGAACTCTATCATCTTCCATCTCTTTTTCTTCTACAAAGACATCAATTCTTCCAAGATTATATAGAATAGTATCATTTTTAATGATATCTGACCCATTGTTTGGAACTACTACCATTTTTTGAATTTTCCAACTACCAGATATTTTAGGTGTATGTTCCTTTAAAAATTCGTTGTCTCTTTTCTTGAATTCATTTGAATAGTTTATGTCTGATTCATTCTCATAACTACAAGAAGTAAAAACTGTCGTTACGGTTAATAGTGATAAAATAAAAATTTTGCTAAAGTGTTTTTTCATGGTGTTTCTAATTTATTTTTTGCAAATATAAAATTACCCTTTATACATTTCGGCAATTTCATCGGTAAGCCATTCCAATAATTCTTTGTCTTCGCTACTAAATGCGCTTACGGTGTTTGAATCAATGTCAATCTGACCTATATTGATATCATTTACAATAATAGGTACAACAATTTCCGATTTTACATCAATATTACACGAAATGTAATTGTCTTGAGCAGTAACATCATCAACCAAAAAAGTTTCGTTACTTTCGGCAACCTGTCCGCAAATACCTTTTCCAAACGGAATAGTTATATGATCTGTAGGTAATCCTGCAAACGGTCCCAAGTGCAATTCTTTCTTGTTGGCATCGGCAAAATAAAAACCAACCCAATCGTGATTTGCTACATTTAAATGTAAAAGATTACAAATTTCTTGTAATCGTTCGTTAATGGTTTTGTTCGATTTTACAATTTCTGTTAAAGAAATCTTTAATTGTTCTCTTTCCATATTCTTTTTTTAGTAAATTTACAAAAAATTAAAACGTAGCAAAATTTAAATGTTTCAACGCTATCTATATAATGTTTTATTAGCAGCAGCCATACTTTTTTCAAATGTAGGGTTGGCTATTAATATTCATTATTGTGGTAACGAAATTGAAAAAGTTGAATTGGGTTACGCCGCTTCTATAGGCTGTGCAGAAGACACGCACGAAAAAGCATGTTGCAAAGAAAAAAACGAAACGATAAAGAAAGATTGTTGTAAAAACGAAACCATTAAACAAAAAACAGACGATGTTGTTATAAAGGTTTTTAACGTTCAGCAGTTTTCAGATTTTATAACGCCTGTTGTTTATAAATTTCAGCCGCTTGTTATTTCTAAAAGCAATCTGCCAAAGAAAATCAATGTTACTTTCCGTTGCGAAAGTAATGCTCCGCCATTATATAAACTCTACAATCAGTACTTGCTGTACGCATAATTACACATTTTTTACCAAAAGAATGTTTAATTAATTATGCAAATTCATGAAATATACCTTAATGCTATTGTGTGCGTTCGGCGTGCACAACATTTATGCCCAAGATACTTACAAGGGTAAAGTTTTAGATACTTACAATTCATCTATAGAAAAAGCAAATATTACGGTTAACGACAGCGTTGTTGCCACTACTGATAAATTCGGAATGTTCGAGGTTACTCTAAACGAACCGTCTGCAGTTTATATTTATGCCGAAGGATACGAGGTTTTAGAAGTCGAATTAACAGATAAAGACCGATTTTACACGTTTCAAATTCAACCCGAAGCCAGTTTAAACGAATTGGTTGTAAACGTAAACAAGAAAAATACCGAACGTAATAAAGGTATTACCAACTCGCAAACCATGAACAGTGGCGAGTTGCTAAAAGCAGCTTGTTGTAATTTGGCAGAATCTTTTGAAACAAATCCATCAATCGATGTGAATTTTTCTGATGCCATTTCGGGATCAAAACAAATTAAAATGTTGGGCTTAACAAGTCCGTATATTTTAATTGCCGAAGAAAATATTCCGAGTGTTCGTGGTGCTTCGCAAGCTTACGGATTGTCGTTCACGCCTGGAACTTGGGTAGAAAGTATTCAGGTAACTAAAGGCGCGGGAAGTGTTGTAAATGGTTTTGAAAGTATTTCGGGACAGATAAATACCGAATTGATCAAGCCCGGAAACGATATTCCTTTCTTTTTGAATTTATACGGATCTACCGATTCACGTTTTGAATTGAATGCACATTTTAACGAGAAAATTTCTGATAAATGGAGTACTTCGTTGTTTGTTCACGGAAATACCCGCGTTAAAAAGAACGATATGAATCACGACGGATTTTTAGATAATCCGTTGGGAAGTCAGGTAAATGTAATGAACCGTTGGCAATATCAAAACCTTGAAAAAGGTTGGATTGCTTTTATTACGGCACGTTATATGAAAGACGAAAAACAAACAGGCGAGATCGATTTTGATAAAGATCAACACAAATTAACAACCTTAAAATGGGGATCAGAACTAAACACCGATAAGTTTGATGCCAGCACAAAAGTTGGGTATGTTTTCCCTGATCAGCCTTACAAAAGTTTCGGTTGGCAAAACTCGTTCAGCTACCATAAACAAAATTCGTATTTTGGTTTAAACCAGTTCGATATAACACAACGCAGCATCTATTCAAACTTTTTGTATAGTTCTATCATCAGTAATACGCTGCATAAATTCTCTACCGGAGCAAGTTTTATGCACGATGATTATTCAGAATTCATAGCAAATTACGGTAATAAAAATTTCGACCGAACCGATACAAGCTACGGAGCATTTTTTGAATATACGTACGATAATACCGATAATTTAGCTTTGATTTTAGGTGGACGAATTGATAATTCTAATCGATTGGGAACTTTTGTAACTCCGCGTATGCATGTGCGATATAATCCGTGGGAAAAAACAACTTTAAGGGCGTCGGCGGGTAGAGGTAAGCGTTTGGCGAATATTTTTGCAGAAAATCAATATTTATTTGCAAGTAACCGACAGTTTAATATTTTGAACGAAGGTGGAAAAGCCTACGGAATGGATCCTGAAATCGCGTGGAATTACGGTTTAAGTGTTACTCAAGATTTTACTTTTTTAGGGAAAAATGCTAGTTTAACGCTTGATTTTTACAGAACCGATTTTCAAAATCAAATTGTAGTAGATTTAGATCAATCGGCTCGTTCGGTTAATTTCTATAATTTAGATGGAAAATCGTTCGCGAATTCATTTCAAGCCGAATTAAGTTACAACATCATTAAGCACTTAAATTTAAGAACCGCATATAAATATTACGATATTGAAACAACCTATAGCAACAAAACTTTAGAAAGACCTTTACAGGCAAAACACCGCGTTTTTGCTAATTTAGAATATACCACTCATGAAAATAACGGAAGTTATTGGAAATTTGATGCTACTTGGAATTGGTTAGGTGCACAACGTTTACCTTACACAGGCGATAATTCAATCGAAAATCAGTTAGCAAGTTACACCAACCCGTTTTCTACGATCAATGCACAGGTAACAAAAGTTTTTTCTGATAATTTTGAAGTGTACGTAGGTGGCGAAAACATTGGAAATTATCAACAACATCGAGTGATTTTAGGAGCAGACAATCCTTTTGGCAATGAATTTGATAGTACTATTATATACGGACCAATTTTTGGACAGATGTATTATGCCGGATTGCGATTTAAAATTAAATAGTAATTAAGTCAAAGGAGCAAATGCTGAAGAGCTTGTCACTTCGAGCGGAGTCGAGAAGTCAAACGTTTGATTTGTCATTCTGAACGAAACGTAGTGTAGTTGAAGAATCTTTAGTGTAAAAAAAAGATTCCTCCTTTAGCTTGTACTGAGCCTGTCGAAGTATCGGAATGACAATTTACTGTAATAATTAAAAGAATAACTAACAATTAAAAATAAAGAAAAATGAAAAAATATTTAGTATTGATGATGGCTGTTTTGGGTGTTGCATTTACATCTACAGCGCAAGAAAAGAAAAGTAAAAATGCAAAAGTTGATGTTGAGGTAAAAGGCAATTGTGATATGTGTAAAAAACGTATTGAAAAAGCCGCTTTTGGAGTTAAAGGCGTAAAATCGGCAGAATGGCATGCAGATGATCAAATGCTTCACTTAATCATCGATGAAAATAATACATCGTCTAAAAAAGTACAGGAATCGGTTGCTAAAGCAGGTCACGATACCAAAGAAGTGAAAGCAACAACAGATAATTACGATAATTTACACGGTTGCTGTAAATACGAAAGAGAATCGTAATTTATATCAATAAAAAAATCCGCTCTAATAAATTGTAGAGCGGATTTTCTTTTTACTTATTTCGATCTTTATACATTGTGGGTTCTGGTAATTGGGCTGCTTCTTCTGGAGTAAAAATAGTGTAATTTACTTTAAAAGTTTTGCCTTTAGGAATTTCGAGTGAAAAACCACCCGTTCCAAATCCGTCTAAAACATCGAGTTCAAAATGAGCATGTTTCCAATATTCAAACAAATTATGATCGATCCAAAAATCATATCCCAACAACTCACCAATTAAAACGTCGCGCATCCTTGGAAAATAACCTCCTTTTTTAAAACACATGGGTTGCGTGCCTTCGCAGCATCCACCTGCTTGGTAAAACATTAAATCTCCGTGTTCTTGCGCTAATTCTTTAATCAGTTCCAAAGCTTTTGGGGTAGCTGATAATCTGGATGTTTTTGTCATAATCTCATTTTTAAAAGAAACCTAATTTTTTCTTGTCGTAAGAAATCAACATATTTTTTGTTTGGCGGTAATGGCCTAACATCATTTTGTGATTTTCTCTACCGATACCCGAAAGTTTATATCCACCAAAAGGAGCTCCGGCAGGATAACTGTGGTATTGGTTTACCCAAACACGACCTGCCTGAATAGCACGCGGAATTTGATACAACTGATGCGCATCACGTGTCCAAACACCAGCACCTAAACCGTAAATGGTATCGTTGGCAATTTCAATAGCATCCGCTTCGTCTTTAAAAGTAGTTACAGCCAATACAGGTCCAAAAATTTCTTCTTGAAACACACGCATTTTGTTGTGACCTTTTAATAAAGTTGGCTTAATGTAATAACCGTTTTCAATATCACCACCTAAAATGTTGGCATCGCCACCCGTTAAAACTTCAGCACCTTCTTCTTTTCCTAATTTGATGTAATTTAGAATTTTATCGTACTGAATTTTCGATGCTTGTGCACCAATCATGGTTGCGGTATCTAAAGGATTTCCTGCTTTAATAGCATTTACACGAGCTACTACTTTTTCGATGAATTTATCGTAAATAGATTCCTGAATTAACAAACGAGAAGGACATGTACAAATTTCACCTTGATTTAAGGCAAACAATACAGCACCTTCAATTGCTTTGTCTAAATAATCGTCGTCTTCATCCATTACCGATTCAAAGAATACGTTTGGCGATTTACCTCCCAATTCTAAAGTTACCGGAATAATGTTTTCAGTAGCGTATTGCATAACCATACGTCCTGTAGCGGTTGATCCGGTAAATGCTGCTTTTGAGACTTTAGGATTTCCAACTAATTCTTGACCTAATTCGGCCCCGAAACCGTTAACAACGTTTAAAACACCTGGTGGTAACAAATCGCCGATTACTTCCATTAAAACTAAGATAGAAATCGGAGTTGATTCGGCAGGTTTTAAAACAATAGTATTTCCTGCAGCTAAAGCTGGTGCAATTTTCCAAACAGCCATTAAAATAGGGAAGTTCCAAGGAATAATTTGTGCAACGACACCAATTGGTTCGTGTACAATTAACGAAACCGTATTTTGATCTAATTCTGTTAACGAGCCTTCTTCGGCACGAATTACTCCTGCAAAATAACGGAAGTGGTCAATAGCCAACGGAATATCTGCATTTAATGTTTCGCGTACCGGTTTACCATTGTCGGTAGTTTCTACGGCTGCTATGTACTCTAAATTCTGCTCAATTCGATCGGCAATTTTGTTTAGAATAATACTACGTTCTGTTGCAGATGTTTTGCCCCATGTTTTAAATGCTTCGGCAGCTGCATCAACCGCTAAATCTAAATCTTGTGCGTTAGAATGTGCTGCTTTAGTCATTACAGTGCCATCTAAAGGCGTAATTACATCAAAATATTTTCCTGATGCAGGTGGTGCCCATTTTCCGTTGATGTAATTGTCGTACTGATCTTTAAATTTTGGCCTGTCGTAAACTTTGTTTGTACTCATTATTTTTATTTTTAGGTTTTTAATATTCCTTATCAATTTACGACTAATTACTTCAATATTGATTAAATAATTGTTAATTGTGAATAGTTTAAATGAAAAAGCAGCTCCAATGGAACTGCTTTTAAAAACTTTATTATTAATGATCTTACATCATTCCTGGCATACCGCCGCCCATTGGCATTTGACCTGCACCTTCTTCTTTAATATCAACTAAAGCACATTCTGTAGTTAAAATCATACCGGCAACCGAAGCTGCGTTTTCTAAAGCTACACGAGTTACTTTTTTAGGGTCGATGATTCCTGCTGCCAACATATCAACATATTCGTCGGTTTTAGCATTGTAACCATAGTTTCCTGAAGCTTCGCCAACTTTTGCTACAATAACAGATCCTTCTAAACCTGCATTTTCAACAATAGTTCTTAAAGGCGATTCAATAGCGCGAGCAACGATTTGAATACCTGTTTTTTCGTCTGCATTTAAAGCATCAACACTAGTTAAAGCAGCTTTTGCTCTTAATAAAGCTACACCACCACCTGCAACAATACCTTCTTCAACAGCTGCACGTGTTGCATGTAAAGCATCGTCTACACGGTCTTTTTTCTCTTTCATTTCCACTTCAGAAGCTGCACCAACGTAAAGTACTGCCACACCGCCAGCTAATTTAGCCAAACGTTCTTGTAACTTTTCACGATCGTAGTCAGAAGTAGTTGTTTCCATTTGTGCTTTAATCTGGTTTACTCTGTTTTTAATCATATCAGAATCACCCGCACCGTTTACAATGGTTGTGTTGTCTTTGTCAATAGAAACGCGTTCTGCAGTTCCTAACATTTCCAACGTAGCATTTTCTAAAGTGTAACCGCTTTCTTCTGCAATCACCGTTCCGCCAGTTAAAATAGCTATATCTTCTAACATTGCTTTTCTACGGTCACCAAAACCTGGCGCTTTTACTGCGGCGATTTTTAATGCACCACGTAATTTGTTTACAACCAAAGTTGATAACGCTTCACCATCTACATCTTCAGCGATGATCAATAACGCTTTTCCTGATTGAGCAACCGGTTCTAAAACGGGTAATAATTCTTTTAATGAAGATATTTTTTTATCGTATAATAAGATATAAGGATTTTCGAATTCCGTTTCCATTTTCTCTGGATTTGTAACGAAATAAGGCGAAAGATATCCTCTGTCAAACTGCATTCCTTCTACAACATCAACATACGTATCCGTTCCTTTAGCTTCTTCAACAGTAATAACACCTTCTTTACCAACTTTACCAAAAGCCTCAGCGATCAATTCACCAATAACTTCGTCGTTGTTAGCTGAAATTGATGCCACTTGTTTGATTTTTTCGGTAGTTGAACCTACTTCTTGCGTTTGTTTTGATAAATCGGCAACAATAGCTTCCACAGCTTTGTCAATTCCACGTTTTAAATCCATTGGATTTGCACCCGCAGCAACGTTTTTCAATCCTTCTTTAACAATAGCTTGTGCCAAAACAGTTGCAGTTGTAGTACCATCACCAGCTAAATCGTTGGTTTTACTTGCTACTTCTTTCACCATTTGCGCACCCATGTTTTCTAAAGCGTCTGCTAATTCTACTTCTTTTGCTACAGTAACACCATCTTTAGTTACGTGTGGTGCACCGAATGATTTAGAAATAATTACGTTTCTACCTTTTGGACCTAAGGTTACTTTTACTGCATTTGCCAATGCATCAACACCGCGTTTTAAGCCGTCGCGTGCTTCAATATCAAATTTTATATCTTTTGCCATATTTTTATGCTTTAGGCAGTAAGCGGTTTGCTTTAAGCTTACTGCGAGGTTAATCTATTTTTTAAACTGTAAATTTTGCTTTTAACTATGTTGATTTTAATTTCAAGATCTATAAAAGTACTTTCTTCTATATATCTTAAATCCTTTGAAAGAATCAACAGATATTCTGTTTCTAAAGCTGAACCTAATGCTATGTTTAGAAAATGGTTGAATTCTGCATCGCTATTTCTACCACATCCTTCAGATATATTCGTGGGTATTGAAGATGATGCTCTACGAAGTTGACTTGTTATACCATACAATTCTTCTTTAGGAAATAGATTTGTAATTCTATAAACTTCTAAAGTAAAAAGATGACTTAATTGCCAAATATCGTATTTTTTGAAATCTCTCATTTGCTTAAAACTTATGGCTTGCAGCTTATAGCTTTATTATATAATTGCCAAAATATCTTCTTCACGCATGATTAAGAAATCTTTGCCTTCTAATTTTAAATCGGTACCTGCATATTTTCCGTATAAAACAGTGTCGCCAACTTTAACAGTTAAAGGCTCGTCTTTTTTACCGTTACCAACAGCAACAACAGTTCCTTTTTGTGGTTTCTCTTTTGCTGTGTCTGGAATGATGATTCCTGATGCAGTTTGAGTTTCAGCAGCAGCTGGTTCAATAATAACGCGGTCTGCTAATGGTTTAACGTTTAATGCCATAGTATTTAAGTTTAATTTATTAATGATTTGTTTTTATTTTGACCAAAAGTATGCCAACCGGTAAAAGTGATATTTTGACAGAATAAAAAATGCCAGCTTATGACAAGCTGGCATTTTTTATGAGTATTTTTTATAATTAGTTAGCAGGTTGTGCCGGTGTGTTGGCAGGTGCTTGCTCACTTGGAGTATTTTGTGCTGGCTGCCCTTCTGCTGCACCTGCTGTAGGTAAAGCAACTGGTGGAGCTACTACGGTGTTTTTATCAAAAATTTTAGAATCGTTTGAGTAATCACCTTGGAAACTTAAGCTAGAAACTAAAACTAAAATTACTAACGCAGCTGCCAAAGTCCATGTACTTTTATCTAAAAATTTATTTGTGTTTTGTACACCACCAATAGATGTTGAGCCACCTAACGATGAATCTAAGCCGCCACCTTTAGGGTTTTGAATCATAATAACAATGATTAAAAGTAAGGCAACAATGGTGATTAACACTAAAAAAATTGTAAACATATTGGGTTGTTTTATATATTATTAAACTCTTGTAATTTCTTTATATCAAAAATTCGATTTGCAAATAAACTACTTTTTTCTGGATATTTCAAAATTAAAATTTCATAAGCTTGTATTGCTTTCTGATATTTTTTCTGTTCTAGATAAATTCGGGCCAAAGTTTCGGTCATGTAAAAGGGTTCTTCTTCGTTTAACCTGTCCATATTTATAACGGGAACAACAGCTGTTTTGCTTGGAGTAATTTTTGGATTTGTTTCGATAAAGCGATCTATTAAATCCATGTTTTTTTGCTTTACAGGAATTTTATCTTCAATAATATCTTCTTTTTTTGTTTCGATAGTATCGTTTGTAATTTCTGTATTTTCGCGCTGAATTGGCTGTGCCGATGTTAGTTTTAACCATTCTGTAAACGAAAACTTATCGTTTTCTGAAAAATCTAAAGGTTTGCCTACTTCTAAATTTTCTTCTAACTGATGAATTTCTTCTGAAGGAACTTCCTCTGATAAAATTTCTTCGTTTGAAACCTGTTGATCTTTAATTAAAGTCGTTTCTTTTTCAAGTTTATTCGCTTCGATTTTCGATTTAGAAATTTGTTCGATTTTTTGAATCAATTGTGTTTCCTTATCTTGATTTTCGATATAAACTAAGGTGTCTAAAACTCGTTTTTCGATGGTTTCATCTAATGTTGGTTCTGGTTTTTTAAATTCAATATAATTTTCTTCAACAACATCAACCTCTTCAATATGTAATGCTTTGTAGGTTATAAAATCTTCGGAAACGATATAATCAAACAATACATCTCGATCTGTAGTGTATGCGGCGGTTTTTTTAAGTTCACTGTTGTACAAAAAGCTACGTTGCTGGTTTAACGCCTTTAAATACAAGGCACGAGCCGATTGTAAATACGGATATTCACTAATCGTATTTTTTAACACTGCTGTATTTTCTTCGATTAAGTGATACGGATTATTTAGCCACTGTATGTATTGTTGTGCATTCATAAAACTACCATTTTGCTAACGATGCATTAAAAACATCTTGAGTTATACGTTCGTAAATTTCGTCTAAAGCGGTGCTTAATTTTCCACCAATTAACTGATCGTTTGCCGGATAATCGTAAAAATGCGAAAACGTTTTCTCAAAATCGTCTTCCGGTGTTTTTTTGTTTGTAAAACGTACGTTAATGGCAATGTACAAACGGTTTTGTGCAGCGGTTTGTTCTGCAGTTGCAGTCATTGGTGAAATGCGGTATTGGGTAATTTCGCCTTCGTAAACCAAATCGGCATTAGTATTTGTTAAGGTTAAACTTGTTTGACCAACTAATAAATCTTGCAGTTTTATTGTAAAGGTACGTTCAATACCCGGTTCTATTAATTCGGCATTATTCAAAAAATAGTTTACTTGAAAAGATTCTGCATCAATTTTTCCTGTTCCTGTAAAATTGTACGCACCACAACTTGATAAAATCAAGCATAAAAGTAATGCTGTAAATTTGTATAATGTATGTTGTATTTTCATTTGTTGTTTTGTTTGAACCGTTGAATAGTTGATTTGTTTAGATCACTTTATTCTTCTCAATTTATTCAGACTTTACGACTTTAGACAATTGACTTTTAGACTAAAACTTACAAATCATATTGTTTGATTTTTCTGTACAATGTTCTTTCCGAAATTCCCAATTCATCTGCCGCAGCCTTACGTTTTCCGCTGTTGCGTTCCAACGCTTTTTTTATCAGCTGAATTTCTTTTTCTTCTAATTTAAGTGTTTCTTCATCGTCAATCGTTTCGGCAATCAAATAATTGTCTTCTTCGTTTTCATCGTCGATTAATTCGGTTTGATGATTGCTTTTTGCAGTTGAAGTATGTTCGTTTAAAGGAAAAGAGCGATTGGTTTGCTTGTTCTGAGCATCTTCGTTTTGATTGTAAATACGCTGAATTAACGATTTGTTTGTTTCTTGAACCTGTGTTGAGTTTGAATTATTCATCAACTCAAGTGTCAGCTTTCGTAAATCGGTTAAATCGGCTTTCATATCGAACAAAACCTTGTATAAAATTTCGCGTTCGTTGCTAAAATCACTTTCCGATTTTTTAGTTTCGATAAGTGACGGCAACTGCGCATTTCGTTCGGGAAGATATCCCTGCATGGTTTTTAGATTGATGTCACGATTGGTTTCAATAACAGAAATCTGCTCGGCAATATTGCGAAGCTGACGAATGTTTCCGCCCCAACGATAATGCATTAAATATTCGGCAGCATCGGGCGTTAATTTAATAGGCGGCATTTTGTATTTGTGTGCAAAATCTGATGAAAATTTACGAAAAAGCAAATGAATGTCTTCTCCACGCTCACGCAAAGGCGGCAAAGCAATTTCAACCGTGCTTAAACGGTAATATAAGTCTTCACGAAATTTGCCT
The DNA here is from genome assembly GCF_003858535.1 of Paenimyroides viscosum. Taxonomy (GTDB): domain Bacteria; phylum Bacteroidota; class Bacteroidia; order Flavobacteriales; family Flavobacteriaceae; genus Flavobacterium; species Flavobacterium viscosum. The sequence continues at coordinate 31,626 of NZ_RQTJ01000009.1, read as the reverse complement.
TTATCAATAGCTTCGAACATTTTAACGTTGGTTGCCGCAACAATACGCACATCGGTTTTTTGAACTTTTGATGATCCTACTTTTATAAATTCTCCGTTTTCTAACACACGAAGCAATCTAACCTGAGTAGTTAATGGCAATTCGCCTACTTCATCTAAAAAAATGGTTCCGCCGTTTGCAACTTCAAAATAACCTTCGCGACTGCCAACAGCACCTGTAAAAGCACCTTTCTCATGACCAAAAAGTTCAGAATCTATTGTTCCTTCAGGAATTGCACCACAGTTTACCGCAATGTATTTTCCGTGTTTCCGGTGCGATAATGAATGTATGATTTTTGGAATATTTTCTTTACCAACGCCGCTTTCACCGGTAACCAAAACAGAAATATCGGTCGGAGCCACCTGAATAGCTTTTTCCAATGCCCGATTTAGTTTAATGTCGTTACCGATAATTTCAAAACGTTGTTTGATGCTTTGAACGTTTTCCATAGTTTTGTTTTTAGAGTTTCAGGTTTCAAGTTTTTTTGGTTTGAGATTAAGCTCCAATTATAGTTTGTTATTTAAACTTGTTTCCCTTGAAATCTTTTTTTGTTTAGATAAGAAATGAAATTTTTAATTTTTCCACTCAACTTTTCATAGTCGTTTGTTAAATGCTCAAAATCCTTTTCATTGATATATTCACAGTCAAAAATTCTATATAATTGAGATCTTGTTTCTCCAGCTGAACCTTTTGCAATAGAAAGAAATTGTCTGAATTCGAGATTACCATCTCCTTCAAATCCTTCTGCTATATTATCCATGACAGATCCTGATGAAGATTTAATTTGCTCTTTAAATTTAAAGTCTGTTTTTAAATTTGTTTCTATAGAAATTCTATGAATAACTTTTGCTAATCTTCTGGCTTCTTGCCATATTTCTAAATCCTCAAATCTATTTATTGTTGCCATAACCTGAAACTTGAAACAAATTAAACTTGAAACAAATAACTATTGCATTTCACTGTACCCTACGGCATCACCAATTAAGGTTGCCGATGTACAATCGTTTACTTTTACCAACACAAAATCGCCTACTTTGTAATTTTCTTTAGGGAAAACAACGGTTGTATTTTGCGAATTTCTTCCAGACCAATGTTCATCTGAACGTTTAGATGTTTTTTCAATTAAAACCTCTACTGTTTGTCCCACAAAACGTTTGGTACGCTCCATTGCAATGCGCTGTTGTAAATCTACAATTTCTTGTAATCTGCGTTTTTTCACTGGTTCAGGCACATCGTCTTCCATCTTTCTGGCAGCCATTGTTCCCGGACGTTCAGAATAAGCAAACATGTATCCGAAATCGTATTTTATATGTTCCATCAATGATAAAGTATCTTGGTGGTCTTCTTCGGTTTCTGTCGGAAATCCTGTAATCATATCTTGCGATAACGAAATTTCCGGAATAATTTTATAGATTCTATCAACCAAATCCATGTATTCTTCACGCGTGTGCTGACGGTTCATTTCGTGCAGAATACGTGTTGATCCCGACTGAACCGGCAAATGAATGTATTTACAGATATTGTGATGCTTCGCCATTACGTGAATAACTTCATCGTGCATGTCCTGCGGATTCGATGTTGAAAAACGGAAACGCATTTTCGGGTAACTTGTCGCACACATATCTAAAAGCTGTGAAAAATCTACCGCTGTTGCCTTTTGCATTTCGGTTGCTTTTACAAAATCTTTCTTTAAACCGCCGCCGTACCATAAATATGAATCTACGTTTTGCCCCAACAATGTGATTTCTTTAAAACCACGTTCATGTAAGTCTTTAATTTCTTCCATGATACTTTGCGGCTCACGAGATCGCTCACGTCCGCGAGTAAAAGGAACCACGCAAAAAGTACACATATTGTCGCAACCACGCGTAATAGAAACAAAAGCTGTTACGCCGTTGCTGTTTAAACGCACCGGAGCAATATCGCCATACGTTTCTTCTTTTGATAGAATTACGTTAATGGCATCGCGCCCTTCGCCAACATCTTTTAAAAGGTTCGGAATATCTTTGTAAGCATCTGGTCCTACAACCATATCCACAATTTTTTCTTCTTCTAAAAACTTGCTTTTTAAACGTTCTGCCATACAGCCTAATACGCCTACTTTCATAGACGGATTAATCGATTTTACGGCATTGTATTTTTCTAAACGCTTGCGAATGGTTTGTTCGGCTTTATCGCGAATAGAACACGTGTTAACCAAAACCAGATCGGCTTCCTCTAAATTTTGTGTGGTGTTATAACCTTCGTTGGCTAAAATAGATGCTACAATTTCACTATCAGAAAAATTCATCTGACAGCCATAACTCTCTATAAATAACTTTTTGGTATTATTTTCTTGTTGATCTAAAACCAGGCTTGTACCCTGTTTTTGTTCTTCAATTACCTTTTCCATAAATCACGGTCGTGTACTAAATCAATTTGCAAAGATACAATTAAAATTATTTGTGTGACAAGATGGCAGATGAATTCTGAATATTTTTAACACGTCATTTCACGTCGTTTTTAATTTGTATATTTACCTTATGAAACTCATAAATCATCATACATGTTATTCGGGTGGGGCAGAAGGTGCCGATTCTTATTTTGAATTTTTTGCAGAAAAGTTCAATGTTTCGGTGGTGGCGTATTCGTACAAAACAAAGCATCATACATCTGAAAACAAACATGAATTAACCGATGATGAATTTAAAGAAGGTGTTGAAAATGTTATGAAAGCCAATGAAGTTTTAAAGCGATCTAAAATAAACCAGTACTTAAAGTTTTTGTCGCGTAATTGGTTTCAGGTAAAAAATGCCGATGAAATTTATGCCGTATCAAGCCTTAAAACAGTAAGCGAAAAGTTACAGGTAAAAGGCGGAACTGCATGGGCGGTACAAATGGCAATTAATAGCAACAAGAAGATTTTTGTGTACAATCAAGATGTGGCGCAATGGTTTTATTGGGATTTTCAGCATCAGAATTTTATCGAATTAAAATACCAGCCCAAAATTACCTCGCATCATTTTGCGGGGATCGGCACCCGAAATATCAATATCTTTGGCATAAATGCAATCGAAGAACTTTTTAAAAACACTTTTGAATAATTATGGCTAACAAACACAACTTAATAAGCAGACTAACACGAATTGTAGAAATTTTTCAGCTTCAGGGCGAAAATGGATTGACATTTTCTGAATTGAACGATAAACTGAAAAATTCTTTTATTGATGAAGATCACAGCGTATCGTTACGAACTTTTCAGCGCGATTTAAAGGATATTGAATCGTCTTTAAAAATTAAAATTGTGTACAATAAAGCAAAAATGAAATATATTTTGCTAGATGATGCATCACAAAAAACATCGAAAAACAGCCAGCTTTTTACCATTGAAAGCTTAAAGATGCTGAATATTGCCCAAGATGTATCTAACAATAATTTTATTTTGATCGATAACCGAAAAGTTACCGGATTAGAAAATTATTCTACTATTAAAGAAGCTATCTGTTTTAAAAAACATCTGGAATTTAATTATCAAAAGTTTGATCAGTACAAAGCACACAAACGCAAACTGATGCCGCTGGCTTTAAAAGAAAGTAAAAGTCGTTGGTATGTGGTAGGTTTTGAAATTAAAGACGGACAAAAAATAAATGTGTTGAAAACTTTTGCTTTGGATAGAATTTACAATTGCGAAGTAACTACCGAATTCATTTTGAAAGATCCCATTGATATTCAAAACCACTTTAAAGATTTTATGGGCGTAACCACAAAACCGTTAGATGGTTTTTCGGAAAAAACAACTGTTAAAATTGAAACTTCCATAGAATACGGTAAGTATTTTAGCACACTGCCTATTCATCAATCACAAAAAACCGAAATAGTAAACGGCAAAACAATAATTAGTTTACAAGTAATTCCAACAATGGAATTGGTATCCGAAATATTATCGCACAACCATCAAATTAAGGTAGTTGAGCCAAAAAAACTAGTTCAAATCGTAAAGAAAATCATCTCTCAAAATTTAAAACAATACAATTAAAAAAATCAAAAAAACGCTAATTTAAAAAAATCATATACTTTTGCTTTTCAAATAAAGAAACGAATGGCAAAGAATTTAGTGATTGTAGAGTCGCCTGCAAAGGCAAAAACGATAGAAAAATTTTTAGGGAAAGATTATCAGGTAGAATCAAGTTTTGGGCACATTGCCGATTTACCTTCAAAAGAAATTGGTGTTGATATTGATAATAATTTTAAACCGAAATACGAAGTTTCTGCCGATAAAAAAGCGGTTGTTAAAAAACTGAAAGACCTGTCTAAAAAAGCCGAAATGGTTTGGTTAGCATCCGATGAGGATCGCGAGGGTGAGGCAATTGCTTGGCATTTAGCAGAAGAATTAAAATTGAAAGAAGAAAATACAAAGCGTATCGTTTTTCACGAGATTACCAAAACAGCCATTCAAAAAGCAATAGAAAATCCGCGTACCATAGATTATAATTTGGTTAACGCACAACAGGCACGCCGTGTTTTAGACCGTTTGGTTGGTTACGAATTGTCGCCGGTTTTATGGAAAAAAGTACGTGCTGGTTTATCTGCTGGTCGTGTACAATCTGTTTCTGTTCGATTAATTGTAGAACGCGAACGTGAAATTGAAGGTTTTAACACCGAATCATCATTCAATATTTCGGCAGAATTTGTGGCGGCAAACGGTAAATCGTTCAAAGCTAAATTGCCTAAAAACTTTAAAACACAAGAAGAAGCTCAAGCTTTTTTAGAACAAAATATAGGTGCGCAATTTAAGGTTTCCGATTTAGAAACCAAGCCGGCAAAAAAATCTCCGGCAGCACCGTTTACCACATCAACTTTACAACAGGAAGCATCGCGTAAACTGTATTATTCTGTTTCGCAAACCATGATGTTAGCACAGCGTTTGTACGAAAGCGGATTGATTACATATATGAGAACCGATAGCGTAAACCTTTCACAAGATGCCATAAAAGCTGCCGAAACAGAAATTGTGAATTTTTACGGAAAAGAATTCAGTAAACCACGCAATTTTTCTACAAAAGCAAAAGGTGCACAAGAAGCGCACGAGGCAATTCGTCCGACAGATATGTCTAAACATACGGTAAGTATTGATCGTGATCAGGCGCGTTTGTACGAATTAATCTGGAAACGTACCTTAGCTTCACAAATGAGCGATGCGCAGTTAGAGCGTACCAACGTTACCATTGTTGCCAATAAACACAACCAGCATTTTGTTGCAACGGGTGAAGTTTTACTTTTTGAAGGATTTTTAAAAGTTTATTTAGAAGGAAACGACGATGAAGACGAAGAACAAGAAGGTTTGTTGCCTGCAATGAAAGTGAACGAACTTTTGGTAAGCAACGGCATTACAGCTACACAGCGTTTTTCACGTCCGCTGGCTCGTTATACCGAAGCCGCTTTGGTTAAAAAGTTAGAAGAATTGGGAATTGGTCGTCCGTCAACGTATGCACCGACAATTTCAACCATCATCGCCCGTAATTATGTAGAAAAAGGAACAACCGAAGGAACAGAGCGTAATTATCAGTTGTTGCGTTTACAGAATGATAAAATTTCTACAGCAACTCAATTAGAAAAAGTGGGTGCCGATAAAGGAAAATTAATCCCAACAGATATAGGAAATATTGTTACCGATTTCTTGGTGAAAAATTTCGAAACCATTTTAGATTATAATTTCACGGCTCGCGTTGAAGGAAGTTTCGATGAAATAGCGGAAGGAAATTTAGATTGGACAAAAATGATGAACGAATTTTACAGTCATTTTCATCCAACGGTAATCGATGTTGAGAAAAATGCAGAACGCGAATCGGGTGAACGTATTTTAGGAAACGATCCAAAATCAGGAAAAGTTGTTTTGGTGCGTTTAGGAAAATTTGGACCTGTAGCGCAAATTGGCGATGCCGAAGACGAAGAAAAACAGTTTGCGAGTTTAAATCCATCTCAAAACATAGGAACCATAGGTTTAGAAGAAGCGCTTCAGTTATTTTTGTTGCCAAAACAATTAGGAGAATATGAAGGCGAAAAAATCGAAGTTAACAATGGTCGTTTTGGTCCGTATGTGCGTTATGCCGAAATGTTTGTATCGCTTGCAAAAGGCGAAGATCCGTTAGATGTAACGTTAAATCGCGCTGTAGAATTGATCAAAGAAAAACAAAAAGCCGATGCGCCAATTGCCATTTATCAAGGTTTGCCGGTTCAAAAAGGTGTTGGTCGTTTTGGTCCGTTTATCAAATGGAACAACATGTTCATCAACGTAAACAAAAAATATAATTTCGATAATCTTTCAACAAATGATGTAGAAGAATTGATCGAAGATAAAATTCAGAAAGAAAAAGACAAGGTTATTCACGATTTTAGAGAAGAAGGCATTCGTGTTGAAAAAGCACGTTGGGGCAGATCGGTTATTTTAAAAGGAAAAGTGAAAATCGAATTAAGTAAAGATATTGATGCAGCCGCTTTAACTTTAGAAGAAATCCAAAAAATGATCGAAGCTAAAACTCCCGCTAAAAAGACAACTGTAAAGAAAACCGCAGCTAAAAAACCGGCAGCTAAAACAACTAAGACAGCAGCTACTAAACGTACAACAAAAAAATAATGCGTTATGATGTACGAAATTTTAAAGCCGATTTCTACCGAATTAGAGCAGTTTATTAATACATTGCCTAAACATTCGTTGGGTAAAACAATGGGAATTCATACCCAAAAATCGTTGCCCGAAACAGAGAATGTGCAGTTGGCAATTATCACCATAAACGAAAATCGCGGAGTTTCAAATACTATTGACGATGTTGGTTTCGATGAATTCAGAAAGAATCTTTATCAGCTTTTTCCGGGAAACTGGACAAAAAAAATAATCGATTTAGGAACCATTGAAGCAGGCGAAAGTATAGAAGATACCTATATTGCCGTGAAAATGCTCGTTGCCGATCTGTTAAAGCAGAATATCGTGCCGATTGTTTTAGGCGGATCACAAGATTTAACTTTAGGTATGTACCGCGGATACGATGCATTGGAACAAAACGTGAATCTGGTTTGTATCGATAATAAAATTGATGTAGCTGCAGATGTTGAAAATCCGTCAGAAAATTTCATGACCCGCATTATCATGGATGCACCCAATAATCTGTATAATTTCAGCGTGTTGGGATATCAAACCTATTTTAATTCGCAGGAAGAAATCGATCTGATTGATAAAATGTATTTTGAAGCGTATCGTTTGGGAGAAATCATTACAGATGTTAAAATTGCTGAACCGGTATTGCGCGATGCTGATATTGTAAGCTTGGATATTAATGCGGTAAAATCAGCCGATTTAGGATTTTTTTCGCAGTTTAATCCAAATGGTTTCGATGGGCGAGAAATCTGTGCGTTAGCACGTTACGCCGGCTTAAGTGACCGTGTAAGTAGCTTTGGTATTTTTAATATCGATAATATTTCGCAAAAAAGTTTGTTAATTACGCAGATTTTATGGTATTTTGTTGAAGGATTTAATTTCAGAATGAATGAATATCCCTATATTAGCAAATCAACCTATTTAAAATATATAGTGCCGCTAGAAGAACAGGAATTGGTTTTTTTTAAAAGCGATATTTCTGAACGCTGGTGGATCGAAATTAACAGTTTAGAAAACGACAGTCGTAAAGTGTTATTCCCTTGTAGCTATGATGATTACAAGCAGTCTTTACAAAGTGTTGTGCCCGACAGATGGTGGCGTGCAAACAAAAAATTGTTAGGTTAACTATGTTTTAAAATAAATTGTTAAATATAAATTAAATTTTTTTTTAAGATTTCGTTGTATATTTAAAAATAATTAGATAGGTTTACGCTTTGAATAATTTTTAAAATAAAACCCCAATTAATATATGAAGAAGTTCATTACACTTACTGCGGTTGCCTCGTTAATGTTCAGTTGTGGTTCTGGTGACAGAGGAGAGCTACTAGAAGGAACGCAAGGGAAACGCTGGATTACCGAAAAGCCACAGGGAATGGCTTTTATTCCGGGTGGATCTTTCACAATGGGTAAAACTCATGAAGATTTACTTGGAGCTGAAGACGCACCAGCTCGTTCAGTGACTATTGGTTCTATGTATATGGATGAAACAGAAGTTACAAACAACCAATACCGAAAATTTGTCGAGTTTGTTAAAGATTCTATTGTAAGAACCCGCTTGGCTATTATGGCAGATGAAATGGGAATGGATGCTACGGCAGGTGGAATTGGAGCGTTTGCATTTCAAGAAGTTCAAGATCCTTCGTTAAATCAAAATCAAACAGCATACGATCGTTATATGTATGATAACTATTACAGTATGGCAATGGATGATGATGAGTACGCAGGGCGTCGTTTAAACAAAAAAGCGCGATTAGTAACTGATCCGCGTCGTTACCCAGACGAATATTATGTGGAAGTAATGGATTCATTGTACATTCCTGCAACACAGAATTTAAATGGAATGGTAACGTTTGATGTTCAAAAGTTAAACTTTAAATATTCTTGGTGGGACGAAAATGCTTACATAAATGATAGTTCTAATGAAGTTAGAAACCGTCAGGCAAAGTTCTTAAAAACAGAAATTATTAATGTTTACCCGGATACAACAACATGGGTTAAAAACTTTAACTACTCATATAACGAGCCAATGTTCAGAGAATATTTCTGGCACGAAGCGTACGGTGAGTATCCTGTTGTAGGGGTAACGCAACATCAAGCAAAAGCTTTTGCAGCTTGGAGAACACTTTACAAGAAAGCATATACTTCAGATCGTAAAATGAATCATAATTTATACGAATACCGTATACCTAATGAGTCGGAGTGGGAATATGCTGCTCGTGGTGGTCTTAAAAACGCAATGTACCCATGGGGAGGTCCTTATACAACAGACGAGAAAGCTTGTTTCTTAGCTAACTTTAAACCAGACCGTGGTGATTATGCGATAGACGGAGCTTTATATACAGCAGAAGCACGTTCTTATAAACCAAATGGTTACAACTTGTATAATATGGCAGGTAATGTTGCAGAGTGGACAGAGTCGGCTTATGATGAAGGTTCGTATATCATGCAATCAGGTTTAAAGCCAAAAGCTAGAGCAACAACAAATCCTTTAAAAGTTGTTCGTGGAGGTTCTTGGAGAGATCCGCATTATTTCTTACAAGTGGCAACACGTGATAAAGAAAATGCAGATTCTGCTCGTTGTTACATAGGTTTCAGAACCGTAGTTTCAGCACCAGGACCAGGTTTGTTAAACGAAGCAAACGCACCACAAAGTGGTAGAAATGCAAGATAAAATTAAGACAACATATTAAAACTAACTAACTAAAAATCAAAATTATAAGATGGCTATACCAAAAAAAGTAATGAATTTCTGCTACGGTATGGGAGCAGCAGTTGTAATCGTAGGTGCTTTATTTAAAATTACACACATGGAATTTGGACCTTTAAACGGTAACAATATGTTAACTGTAGGTCTTTTAGTAGAAGCGTTAATTTTCGCTATTTCAGCTTTTGAGCCTGTAGACGAGGATTTAGATTGGACAAGAGTTTATCCTGAATTAGGTGGAGGTGAACCAAGAGCTATGCAAGTAGCAGGTAATGTTGGTGTTACAGGTACTGTTGCTACAACTTCAATAGGTGGTGCGCAACAACAAGCACCAGCAGTTCAAACAAGAAGTGCAGCACCAGCTTACGCAGCAGCATCTCAACAAGTAGTTGCAGCACAACCAACAATGGAAAGAAGCTTATTATCTGAAAAATTAGATACTATTTTAAGAGAAGCTAAAATAGACGGTAACTTAATGGAAAGTTTGCGTGACAGCATTAAAAATTTCGAAGCAGCAGCAAAAGGAATTGCTCCTACAGTTGAAACAGTTGCATCTTCTAACAGATATGCAGAAGAAATGGCACAAGCTGCTCAACAATTAGAATCTTTAAACTCTATGTACAAAGTACAGTTAGAAAGCGCTACTAAAAACGCTGACATTAACAAAGAAGTTGCTGAAAATAATTTACGATTAAAAGAACAAATGATGTCTTTAACATCAAATTTATCAACTTTAAATGCAGTTTACGGCGGAATGTTATCTGCTATGGGTAAAACAGCTAATTAGTATTAACTTTAAAATCAGATCTAATTAGACATGGCAGGAGGAAAACTAACCCCAAGACAAAAGATGATTAACCTGATGTATTTAGTGTTCATTGCGATGATGGCACTTAATATGTCGAAAGAGGTTTTAACAGCTTTTGGATTAATGAACGAAAAGTTCGAAGAGGCTAATCAAGTTATGACCGATGGAACAAATAAGGTATTGTTCGATGGTTTAGCAATGAAAGCAAGCGATGAACCTGAGAAATATGGTCAACCATTTGAAATGGCTAAAAAAGTTCAAGCTCTTTCGAATGAATTTTATAGCTATATAGGATCATTAAAAGGTGACGCAACAAAAGGTTTTGTGAACGATCCAGTTACCAATAAATTGCCTTATGAACAAATGGACAAAGGGCAAGAAATTGATTACGGATGGTTTGAAAAAGACGGTTTGTCTGCAAAAGGGCAAGAAATTGTAGGTCGATTTGAAAAATTCAGAAAAGACTTTAAAGACATTGTATCTGATGATACAAAATATGGTTTTTTACAAAAAAACATTGATAAGAAATTTGCAACAAACCCTGTAAAAAATAAAGACGGAAAAGATATTCCTTATTTAGATTACCATTTTAAAGGATACCCAGCAGTTTCTTCTTTGGCATATTTGTCTTCATTGCAAAATGACGTTCGCCAATTAGAAAACGAAGCGTATAACTTATTCTTAGGAAACTCGTTAAAGCAAGCGGCTTCTATGAAAAATTACCAGGCAATGGTAATTCCAGATAAAGCTGTTTATTATCAAGGTGAGCCTATTAAGTATAAAGTGGTTTTAGGTCGTTATGATACTTCAACTGTTCCAAGTTCTGTTGTAGTAAATGGTGCAACCATTCCACAATCAAGAATTAAAGCAGGGCAAGTGGAAGGCACTTCTGTTGCTTCAGGCTTAGGAGAGCATAAATTTACAGGGAAATTCACTTTCTTGGAAGATGGTAAACCAGTTGTTGTTGATATTTTAAATTCAAACTACATGGTAGTAAGCCGTCCAAGTTCTGCAACTATTTCTGCAGATAAAATGAACGTAGTTTATATTGGTTTAGATAACCCTATTTCTATAACAGTTGAAGGTATTACTTCTGATAAAGTATCTGCATCAGCTACAAATGGTTCTTTAAAAAGAGTTGGTAACGGGAAGTTCATGTTTACACCAACTGCTGGTAAAGAAGCAGTTATTACAGCTACTGGAACCATGCCCGATGGTAAAGCTATTAGCTCTAAGCAAGTATTTAGAATTAAGGCACTTCCTCGTCCTCGTGGATATGTACGTGGGGAACCAAATGCAAAAGGTCCGGCAAGTAACTTAGCACAAGTTTCTGTTAGTTCTAAATTTGAAGATTTTGATTTTGATGTAAATTTACGCGTAACTCAATTTACGATTGTTTTCCCAGGTGTTGGGTCAGAAGTTATAAATGGTACAACATTATCAGAATCTGCTAAAACAAAAGCAAATCGTTTACGTCCTGGTGATGTAGTTCGTATTACTAATATCAAAACGAAGTTAGAGGGAGCAGCAAGTAATGTGATTGTTAAAGATCCAACTGATGCAACTTTTACAATTCAATAATAAAATTTGGATTTATGAAAAATATTAAAAATTTATTTTTTGCCGTTAGTGCGTTTATTGTGACTGGTGTAAGTTTTGCTCAGAACAATATATTAAATGCTAGAACGGCAGCAGAAATTGGCGATGAATCAATTGAACAGATTTATGCCAAAGCCGATGGTCCAATGGCTTATGAATATGTAAATGATCGTGATGCTATTTTTCAGAAAAAAGTATGGGAAGTATTGCCTTTAGATCAAAGACAAAACTTGGTTTATTACTTTCCTTTAGAAGAAACTATTGACCGTAAACCTTTATGGAATGTTTTGAAAGATGCAGTTATGACCAAAAAAATAACTGAGGTTTATGACGACGATACTTTTAAAAGAAAATTAGATCTTAAAGAACTTGAATCTAAGTTTGTACGTACTGATACTGCAGAAGCTGGGAAAGAGCAATACATGTTAGAAGGTACAATTGACAGACAATATATTTATGATGTTGTAATTCGTCCAACCGATGTGAAAGAGTACCGTATAATGGGTATGTGGTTTTTAGATCGTAATGCAGGTGAATTAAAATACCGTTTATTAGGTTTAGCTCCTGTTGTTACTGATTTAGCTACAAAAGGAACAGAGTTTGAACAAGCAGTTCCTTTATTCTGGATATTCTTTCCAGATGCGCGTGAAATTTTATACAATACGTATGCATTTAACGAGAAGAATTCTGCTTTACAAACAAACTATGACTTTTTGTTTAATGCACGAAAATTTGCAGGAACAATCTATAAAACAGACAATGTTTACGGTGATAGAAATATAAGCGAATATGTTCGTGAAAATGCTATGATGCAATTGTTAGAAGCAGAACGCATCAAAGAATCTATCCGTGATTTTGAAGATGATTTGTGGAATTACTAATTTTATAAATTAACATATAAAACTCTTATCTTTTTGATAAGAGTTTTTTTTTACTATGAAAGTAGATTATATTATTGTTGGTGCCGGGCTTGCAGGATTGGCTATGGCGCAATTTTGCTTAAATCATCAAAAAACATTTGTAGTTATTGATAATGGTTTTAAAACTTCTTCTAAAGTTGCTGGGGGTATGTTCAATCCGGTTGTGTTAAAACGTTTTACTTCTATTTGGGAAGCGCAAGCACAATTAGAATTGGCAGATTCTTTCTATCTGGAGATTGAAGAAATGTTAAATACATTATTTTATCATAAACTTCCTATTTATAGAAAATTTGCAACTGTAGAAGAGCAAAACAACTGGTTTGTTGCATGTGATAATCCAATTACATCTCCTTACTTAAATGAAAATCTTTTAAAAGATAAGTTTCAACATATTCATAGCGAATATTATTTTGGTGAAGTCTACAATACAGGTTTTTTAAATGTGAATGCTTTCGTTCAAACGTATCAAACGTATCTAGAACAAAAGAATTTGTTACTAAAAGAAACTTTTATTTATAACGAATTAACTAGTGGCGATGAAATTGTAAACTACAAACATATTCAAGCAAAACATATTGTCTTTGCCGAAGGATTTTCTATGTTAAATAATAAATTCTTTAATTATCTGCCGCTAGACGGAACCAAAGGAGAACTCTTGTACGTTAAAATTCCAGATTTAAAATTACAAGCTATTGTAAAATCAAATGTATTCATTATTCCGGTTGGAAATGATATTTACAAAGTGGGAGCTACCTATAATTGGCAAGATAAAACAGATGCTCTAACTATCGAAGCTAAAAAAGAGCTGATCGAAGGTCTAGAAAAATTGATTGATTGTGAATATGAAATTATCGAGCATGTTGCGGGAGTTAGACCAACAGTTAAAGACCGTAGACCGTTAGTTGGCGCACATTATCAGCATAAAAATGTATATGTTTTGAATGGATTAGGCACGCGTGGTGTGCTTTTAGCTCCATATCTTGCAGATAAACTCATTCAAAACATTGAAAATAACGTACCTTTGGATCCAAATATCAATGTTGCAAGATATTATAAAAAACTACAATTAATTAAATAGCAGTATGCTTAATATACACGATTTATCCGTATCGTTTAGCGGAGATTATTTGTTTGAAAACGTAACTTTTCGTTTAGGTGCAGGAGATAGAATTGGTTTAATCGGTAAAAACGGCGCAGGTAAATCAACCTTGCTTAAAATTTTGTCGGGTGAAGTAGAGCCAGATTCGGGAGTTATTGCTTTTGACAAAGAAATTAAAATTGGTTTTCTAAAGCAAGATATCGATTTTGTAAAAGGAAGAACAATTTTAGAGGAAGCTTATCAAGCGTTTGATGAAATTTTACATGTAGAACAACAACTTAGTAAGTTTAATGAGGAATTGGTTACCCGTACCGATTATGAATCAGAATATTATCATGAATTAATTGATAAAGTAAGCGATTTAACGCACAGATTCGATATTTTAGGCGGTTATCAATATCAGGGAAATACAGAAAAAGTACTTTTAGGCTTAGGTTTTAAACGCGATGATTTTAATAAATTAACCGATACATTTTCGGGTGGTTGGCGTATGCGTATTGAATTGGCTAAACTGTTGCTTCAGAACAACGATATTTTGTTGTTAGATGAGCCCACGAACCACTTGGATATAGAATCGATTATCTGGTTGGAAAATTTCCTGAAATCATTTTCGGGAGCAGTTGTTTTGGTTTCGCACGATAAAATGTTTTTGGACAATGTAACCAACAGAACGGTTGAAATATCGTTAGGAAAAATTTACGATTTCAATAAGCCCTACACACAATATTTGGTTTTAAGAGAAGAAATGCGTGAAATGCAATTGGCAGCTCAGAAAAATCAAGCTAAAAAAATTGAAGAAACCGAAAAGCTAATTGAAAAATTCCGATACAAAGCAACCAAAGCTTCAATGGCGCAATCGCTTATTAAAAAGTTAGATAAAGTAGAACGTATTGAAGTGGACGAAGATGATAATTCGGTTATGAATATTTCGTTTCCTGTTTCGCAAACTCCTGGTAAAGTTGTTTTAGAGATCGAAAAAGTAACGAAAGTTTATGGTGAAAAAATCATTTTTAAAGACATCAACCTGTTTATTGAACGCGGAAGCAAAATTGCATTTGTTGGGCAGAACGGTCAAGGAAAATCGACACTAATCAAAGCAATTCAAAACGAATTTGATTACGATGGAACCATAAAAATAGGACATAATGTTCAATTAGGATATTTCGCTCAAAATCAAGCAGATTATTTAGACGGCGAAAAAACGCTTTTAGATACCATGATTGATGCGGCTACAGACGGAAACAGATCAAAAGTTCGCGATATGTTAGGATCGTTTTTATTTCGCGGCGATGATGTGGAGAAAAAAGTAAAAGTACTCTCGGGTGGCGAACGAAATCGTTTGGCATTGGCAATGTTGTTACTTAAACCTATTAACGTATTGCTGATGGATGAGCCTACGAACCATTTAGATATTAAATCGAAAAATGTTTTAAAGGTAGCTTTGAAAAATTATGAAGGAACGTTATTGTTAGTATCGCACGATCGTGATTTTTTACAAGGAATGACCGATAAAGTGTACGAGTTTAAAGATCAAAAGATAAAAGAATATTTAGGGGATATTAATTATTTTCTGGAAGAACGAAATGCAAGCGATATGCGCGATTTTGAACAGAAAAAAGACCCGAATACCCAAGCGAAACAAGAAGTTGAAGTAAAACAACAAAAATCGCTGTCTTATGAAGATCAAAAGAGATTAAAAGCTTTAAATAATCGTTTAAGTAAAGCAGAAAGTACCATAAGCGATTTAGAAAAGAAAATTGCTAAAGCAGATGCTGAATTAGCGATTAATTACGAAAAGTTAATGCAAGATTCAAAATGGTTTGCTGGCTATGAAAAATTAAAGAAAGATTTGGATGCTACTATGCTAGAATGGGAGCAAGTTCAAGAAGAAATAGATTTAGGATAAACAAAAAAGGCATTTATTAAAATGCCTTTTTTTTATGTTTAATTTGAAACTATTTTTAAACCAACTATAGAACCAATTAAGGTAAAAATAAAAAATATACGCATAAAAGTAGCTGGCTCTTTAAAAACAAAAATGCCAATCAACACCGTTCCAACAGCGCCAATTCCTGTCCATACGGCATAAGCTGTACCTAAGGGTAAGGTTTGTGTGGCTTTCATTAACAATCCCATACTAAGAATTAAACAAACAACGAAACCTGCATACCATAAATACATTTCGCTACCAGTTGTTTCCTTAGCTTTTCCCAAACAAGAAGTAAAACCTATCTCAAATAATCCTCCAAGAATTAATAATATCCAATTCATAATATATCATTTTAATGGAACAAATTTCGGGTTTTAATTTCTCATGTTTTTTAACAAATGTTAAAAAAGAAACGGAATTATTTTCTAATTCTACTTAAACTAACTTGCGTAATGCCTAAATACGAAGCAATGTAGCCTAATTGCACTCTGTTTAATAATGCAGGGTAACTTTTTATTAAACCTTCATAACGCTTTTTTGAATTTCCTGTAAGCCTGGCTATAAAACGTTGCTCTGTTTTAATCAATTCATTTTCGGCTAATTTTCTTCCCCAATTACATATATTAATATTAGTTTCATACAATTCATTGAGTTGTTGATTCGAAGTTTCATAAAGAACAGCATCTTCTAGCAATTCAATTGTTTCATAACTTGCCTGATTAAAAATGTAGCTATTGATAGAAAGTATAGGATCTCCTTCTTGTCCAAACCAAAAAGTGATTTCATCTCCGTCAGCAGTGGTAAAAGCTCTGGCTATACCTTTTTTAATAAAATAGAATTTTCGCTCGGTTTTGTCTTGATTGAATAATATGGATCCTTTAGTTAGTTTAACTTCTTGAAAAATATTTTCCAAACAATTGCAATCTTCAAAAGAAAGAGGGTGGGTTCTATTTAAAATATCAGATAAATTCATCATTCATTAAAGATAAAATAATCCCGAAGAAAACTTCGGGATTTATTTATTTTGTAGGAAACGTTTCTAAAACTTTTGATACAAACTCTTTAATACGTTCGTCTTTTTTACTTTGTTTGCTGGTTAAATAACCACTGCCTTTACCTTGCCAGATTAATTCTTTATTCGCAGCCTTTAAAACATCAATATAAAGAATTCCTTGGGTTGATGTGGATACAGATTGGTACCCTGGACCCATCATCCACGGGTTCCAACCCCAAGGACGATAATATCCATAACCCCAACCACCGTAATATGAATTTACGTTTACGATTTGTTTAGCATCGGTAAATAAATTAATCACTAAATCAGGATTGTCACTTTTTGTGTATCCTTTTGCAGTTAGTTCTTCATCAATTGCTTTTAAAATACGCTTCTTATCCAAGTCTGAAATATTGATTTTATCAACTCCGTCTTTCATAAAAGCGTAGGTTTTAAACTCATTGAAATTTACAGTATTATCGTAATCGGTACTAACTTGTACAGAACTACATGAAGCCAATACAAATAAAAAAAGTAGCGGTATAAGTTTAAATAGTTTCATAATATTTTAGTTTAAAAGGTTGTCGTTAACTATATTTGGCAGTGTCACTTTTAATAAAGGTTCTGTTTCCATAGCACGTTTTATGGCGAACATGGCGCCTTCGTTTCTAGCCCAACTTCTACGGGAAATTCCATTGTTTACGTCCCAGAAAAGCATCGATTTTAAACGTTGTTCTGCCTCGTTAGTTCCATCAAGAAGCATACCAAAACCACCGTTAATTACTTCACCCCAACCAACACCACCGCCGTTGTGAATTGAAACCCAAGTTGCTCCACGGAAACTGTCGCCAATGACGTTGTGAATCGCCATATCTGCTGTAAATCGAGATCCATCATAAATATTTGAAGTTTCACGATAAGGCGAATCGGTTCCTGATACATCATGATGGTCACGACCTAAAACAACTGGGCCAATTTTTCCTTCGTTGATGCCATCGTTAAACGCTTTGGCAATTTTCATTCGACCTTCGGCATCTGCATATAAAATTCGGGCTTGCGAACCTACCACCAATTTATTTTCTTGTGCACCACGAATCCACTGAATATTGTCTTTCATTTGTTGTTGGATTTCTTCGGGCGATGTTTTAATCATTTCTTCTAAAACTTCACAAGCAATGGTATCTGTTTTTTGTAAATCTTCCGGATTATTGCTCGCACAAACCCAACGGAATGGTCCAAAACCGTAATCAAAACACATAGGTCCCATAATATCCTGAACATACGACGGATATTTAAACTCACGACCTAAAGTCGGGTTCGGATTCATAACATCGGCTCCGGCGCGAGAAGCTTCTAACAAAAAGGCATTTCCGTAATCAAAGAAATACGTTCCTTTTGCCGTGTGTTTGTTGATGGCATCTGCGTGACGACGTAAAGTTTCCTGCACTTTTTCTTTAAACAATTCCGGCTCTTCTGCCATCATTCGGTTCGATTCTTCAAACGATTGACCTGCAGGATAATATCCGCCCGCCCAAGGATTGTGTAACGACGTTTGATCTGATCCTAAATCAATAGGTACATTCTCTTGATCGAATTTTTCCCAAACATCTACGATATTTCCAAGATAAGCAATAGAAACCACTTCTTTGTTTGCTTGTGCTTTGCGAACGCGATTTACCAAAAGATCCAAATCTTCAATTACTTCGTGAATCCATCCTTGGTTATGACGAATTTTAGTGATTTTTGGATTTACCTCGGCACAAACGGTCACACAACCAGCAATGGTTCCAGCTTTTGGCTGTGCACCACTCATTCCGCCTAAACCAGAAGTTACAAACAAGTTTCCTTTTGGTTCTTTACCGATTTTTCTGAAACCGTTTAAAACGGTAATCGTTGTTCCGTGTACAATTCCTTGTGGACCAATGTACATATACGATCCGGCAGTCATTTGTCCGTATTGAGTAACACCTAACGCATTAAATTTTTCCCAATCGTCGGGTTTGGAATAATTTGGAATCATCATTCCGTTAGTAACCACAACTCTCGGAGCATTTTTGTGCGATGGAAACAAGCCCATTGGATGCCCCGAATACATAACCAACGTTTGCTCATCGGTCATTTCGCCCAAATATTTCATGGTTAACAGATATTGCGCCCAATTGCTGAACACGCCTCCGTTACCACCATAAGTAATTAATTCGTGCGGATGTTGTGCCACAGCATAATCCAGATTGTTCTGAATCATCATTTGTATGGCTTTTGCCTGTAACGATTTTCCTGGATATTCGTTAATATCACGAGCGTACATGCGGTATTTCGGACGGAAACGGTACATGTAAATTCTACCGTATTTTTCTAATTCTTCCTTAAATTCAGGAATAAGCGTTTCGTGATGTTGCGGTTCAAAATAACGCAAAGCATTACGTAATGCCAATGTTTTTTCTTCTGCTGATAATATTTCTTTACGCTTTGGTGCGTGATTAATTGTAGCGTCGTATAAAGCTTTTGATGGCAAATTTGCCGGAATTCCCTGAAGAATTTCTTCTTGAAACGTCATAGTTTTCGGTTTTGTTTTTTTCTTAATTTGATCGATTAATTTACTAAATCCGTAAGGGCAGTGTTTGCATCCACTCATACAGCAGTGCCCGCGATTTAAAAGATATTTTTCGGTAAAAATTCTAAAACCTTTGTCCGAAAGGTAATAATCTTCTCCTTCAATTAAATCTTTTCTCATAACTACAAATTTAGTAATTCGCCCGATGTTTTTAATCTTAATTTTCTATTATATTGTAAATTTGCACTATGCGATTGATAATTTCTAAATTTTGGGTGCCAAAAGGGTTTTCGGGTATAACTGTTTATCCGTTTGTTTTTGTGCGTGATTTATTTTGGGCTGAAAAAAAGTCGTTTGTAAACCATGAAAAAATCCATCTGCGTCAGCAATTAGAGTTGTTAATTGTTCTGTTTTTTATTTGGTATGGTTTAGAGTTTTTTGTTCGATTGATTCAATTTAGAAATAGACAAAAAGCCTATCGCAATATTTCATTTGAGCGGGAGGCTTATGCAAACGAATCCAATCCAGATTATCTTACCAACCGAAAATTCTTTTCTTTTTTCAATTATTTATGATACAGCCTCAAGAAGAATCGTTCAATCAAAAAATAGCTATTCCGAATAATTTTGGAATCGAAATTTATGTAAAAAGGGAAGACGTTTTGCATAGTGAAATATCTGGAAACAAATTTAGAAAACTGAAATACAATCTAACAGAAGCACGAACATTAGGATTTACAAAATTGCTGACATTTGGCGGTGCGTATTCTAACCACATTGCAGCAGTTGCAGCAGCAGGTAAAGAATTTGGTTTTGAAACAATAGGAGTGATTCGTGGCGAAGAATTGGCTGATAAATTTCTTGATAATTCTACATTAAAAAAAGCATCAGAAAACGGAATGCAGTTTGAATTTGTAACAAGAACGCAATATAGAGATAAAAATAATGCAGCTTTTTTAGATCAATTAAAAAATAAATTTGGCGATTTTTATCTGATTCCCGAAGGTGGAACCAATGAATTGGCGGTAAAAGGCTGCAAAGAAATTTTAACTACAGATGATGAACTATTCGATTTTATCTGTTGTGCCGTTGGTACAGGCGGAACCATTTCGGGGATTATCAACAGTTTAAAACCCCATCAAAAAGCTTTGGGCTTTCCAGCTTTAAAAGGCGATTTCTTAACAGAAGATATCCAAAAATATGCAGAAAATAGTCAGTGGAATTTGGTAACTGATTATCATTTTGGAGGTTACGCAAAGATAAATGAGGAACTGAAACAGTTTATGAAACAATTTTTTAAAAAATATTTAATATCTTTGGATCCTGTTTATACATCTAAAACATTTTTTGGTGTAATTGATTTGATATCAAAAGGTTATTTTAAACCTAATTCAAAAGTATTAATAATTCATACCGGAGGTTTACAAGGGCTTCAATCTAACATTGCTGAAATATGAAGAAAGTATTGTCCGTACTATTTACAGGATTGATTTTAATGAGTTGCAACGCCGCTCATAATACAAAAGTAAAAGAAAAGATTGCCAAAGAATACGGAAATGGTGATAATAAGAAAAAGGTAGTTGTTAAAACTACATCTGCAATTAAAAAAGAGAATACTCCAATAGCAGAAACGAAACCTGCAAAAACTGTTAAACCTTTACTTGAAAAAGACGACAGTGAAACATTAATAGCTACTTCAAAAGTGAATGTTTCAAAGAACACCGTAGAAGATTACATTAATTTATATTCGGGTGCAGCAATGCAAAGTATGAGAACGTATGGAATTCCGGCAAGTATTAAACTTGCACAGGGAATTTTAGAATCGGGATCAGGAAACGGAACGTTGTGCAGAACTGCCAATAACCATTTCGGTATTAAATGTAAAGAAGAATGGACAGGCGAAACGGTTTCGCATACCGATGATGCACCTAATGAATGCTTTAGGAAATATACTACAGCCATAGAATCTTACAACGATCATTCAGAATTTTTAGCGAACAGAGTGTATTATAAAAATTTATTTACCTTAGATAAAAAAGATTATACCGCGTGGGCTAAAGGTTTAAAAAAAGCAGGTTACGCAACAGATCCACGTTATCCACAAAAATTAATCAGCATAATAGAACGATACAAGTTGTATGAATACGATCAAAAAGTTTTAGGCTCAGACTATCAATTTGTTGCAAATAAAACAGAAGAAGTTGTAGCAACAAATTATGGTGCACAAGCACAAACTTATACTGTTCAGGCAGGTGATACGTTATATGGTATCTGCCAAAAATTTAATTCGTCGGTAGATTATATCAAACAATTAAATCAATTAAATACAAATACTTTAAGTGTAGGTCAAATTATAAAAATTCAATAAAAAATGTTATACAAACGAAGCAGCGAATTATTCGTTGAAGCTTTAAAATATATACCGGGAGGAGTTAATTCTCCCGTTCGTGCGTTTAAATCGGTCGGTGGAACGCCTATTTTCATTAAAGAAGCCAAAGGCGCTTATATGTTCGATGAAGATGACAAACGATACATTGATTACATTAATTCATGGGGACCTATGATTTTGGGTCATGCTTACCAACCTGTTGTTGATGCGGTTATAGAAAAAACAAAAAAAGGAACATCTTTTGGTGCGCCAACCGAAATTGAAACCGAAATTGCAAAATTGGCTGTTTCAATGGTTCCAAATATCGATAAAATTCGATTTGTAAATTCAGGAACCGAAGCGTGTATGAGTGCAGTTCGTTTGGCAAGAGGATATACAAAACGAGAAAAAATAATTAAATTTCGGGGTTGTTACCACGGACACTCCGATTCGTTTTTAATTGCGGCAGGTAGCGGCTTGTCTACTTTCGGTATGCCATCAAGCCCAGGAGTAACCAAAGGAACTGCGCAAGATACGTTGTTAGCGAATTACAACGATATGAATTCTGTAAAGGAATTGTTTCAAGCAAATAAAAATGAAATTGCAGCCATTATAATTGAACCAGTTGCAGGAAACATGGGTTGCGTGCCACCGGTAAATAATTTTCTTCAAGAATTAAGATCTATTTGTGATGAAAACAACACATTGTTGATTTTTGATGAAGTAATGACAGGTTTCCGTTTAGCAAAAGGTGGTGCCCAAGAATTGTTTAATGTTACCGCAGATATTGTTTGCTTTGGGAAAGTAATTGGTGGCGGCTTACCTGTTGGCGCATTTGCTGCACGTAACGAAATTATGGATTATTTAGCACCAATTGGTCCGGTTTACCAGGCAGGAACATTGTCTGGAAATCCGTTAGCAATGGCGGCTGGCTTGGCAATGTTGCAAGCAATAAATAGCGACGTTGAATTGTTTAATCGTTTAGAAGAAAAAACAGCCTATTTAGAAGTGGGTATTCGCAAGGTTTTAACTGCAAACAACAAAACGTTTACAGTAAATAGGGTAGGTTCTATGATTTCGATTTTCTTTTACGAAAACGCAGTTGAAAATTACGAAGATGCTTCAAAAGCAGATACACCCGAGTTTAAAAAGTTCTTTCACGATTTGCTTGAACGCGGTATTTACATTGCACCGTCAAGCTACGAAACATGGTTTATTACCGATGCATTGTCGTATGAAGATTTAGACGAAACAATAAAAGTTATAGATGAAGTAACGAAATAATCTACAAAGGTTGTTTTATTAACCATACAATAGATTCTAAAGCAAAACAGCAACCCGTTTAAGGTTGCTGTTTTTTTATTCTTCTTCGTCAAAACTGTAACGGCTTTTCTTTTTACCTGCAAATTTTTCTAATTTATAAGTTAAAGAAAACATTACATATTGTTTAAGAATGGTGTTTTGCATGTCTGAAATGCTTGTTGGAGATACAGTTCTTCTAACACTTTGGTTTTGATTTAAGATATCGTACATTTTAACCTTAGCCAATAAACGATCATTTAAGAAATTGTATCCCAAACTAGCGTTCCACAAAAGAAAATCTTTTCTAAAATCGCTAGAAAGGTTAGAATTGTATTCGTACATAATATCACTTCCAAAAACTACATTTTTAGGCAGGTACGATGTTACCATTAAACCAGCCTTGTGCTTAAAAAAGTTAGATTTATCAATAATGAAATTATCAAAACTATTGTTTACAATTTCATAACTATAATTGGGTTTAATAATAAACTTTTTATTAAGATCTAAAGTAACGCTTAATTCTGGATTGATTGAAGTGCGATGAGAATTGTACAACACGCCGTTTTGTATGCCCTTATCTAATCCGCCATCAAAACTAAAACCAGCTGCAACAGTTAATTTATTTACATCTGTTAACTGAAAACTTTTGGTGTAGTTTACACCTGCCCAATAATTATAAGTATCTTCAATATTAATGAAAGTAGAATAACCTACATAATTTTCATCGAAAACGGTTGATGATGCTATGTCGCGGGCGTTAAAAGATCCACCACCATAAAAATAATAACCAGATCGAGTTTGCCAATCATAGTTATTAAAGTTTAAATAAAAACTGTGACGCTGTGTAGTTTTTAAGTCTTTGTTTCCTGTTGATCTAAATAAAGGGTTAGATAAATCTTCGTATTCTAACAACTGAAACATCATAGGGCTATCTTCTCTGTAAGAATAATTTGCGCCAATGCTTGTTGATTTACCGATGCGATAATTAGCATAAACTCTTGCATTTGGTAAGATATCTAAACGTTGGTTTACATAATTTTCACTGTTGTAGAAAGACATTACGTCGTAATTATTAATTGCCGTACCCCCGCCAAAGGTAAAATAATATTTTTCACCACTTATTTGGTAACTAAAACTAGGGTCGATCTTATAACCTTTTAATGAATTGCTAAAAGAAAGCAAGGTGTTATAGTCTGTATATGCATTTGCTGCGCTATTAAAGTCGAACGTACCTTTTCCTTGAAATTCATTTTTCCACGTATTTGTAACGTTAAAAGTTAAGGTTTGTTTACTGGCAATTGGCTCGCGGTACACAAAGTTTAACGAATACTCATCGTTATGGTTTGTAGATTCAATATTTTGATTTCTTATATCGTCTGGTAAACCTGTTTGATAAAAATAAGCTTGTGAATTTCGTGTTTGAAATGTTTTAGAGTTGTTGTTTTTATTGCCAAAAGTGGTACTTAAACTTCTTCCTTTCCGTTTAAATCTGCGTGATATAATTATTTGATTTTCAAAATTATAAGTATCTGCGTTTGTAAAGCTGCTGTTTTTAGATTCGTTTAAAAGGGTATTGTTTTCATTTCTGGTTTCACTGTATGAATTTGATCTGGAAGTATTTATGCCTCTTTCAAACTTTGGAACGATGCTAATGGTAGTAAGCGAATCTATTTCCATTTCAATATCATAATTAAACGTATGCTTGCCTTGTTTTGATTTAAGATCAGATTCCGCTTCGGTTACATATCGGTTATCAGGTAATAAATTTTCAACACGCGATTTACTTTTGTTGGTGTTTTCTACTTCTCGAAATAAATAATTTCCGGTTACTTTATTTTTCTTGCCCCAATTATCACTATAATTAACGCCGATTAAATCGGTTTGATAAATTCCTTGGCTACTACTAAAATCTAACCCATTAATATTAAATCCACCGTCCGATGACCATGAGGAATAACTATTTCTACCACCAGACATATTGTCCATGATTTCGTTGGTAGAAAAACCTGTAGAATTAATGTTGTTTGATGAACCCAGTACGCTTATTTTAAAATCGTTTTTAAAATAATTGAACAAAAGCGATGATTCGTAGCGATCATCGGTACCATATCCGGCAATAAACTTACCAAATAAACCTTTGTTCTTATCATCGTCTATCGTTAAGTTTATGGTTTTAGATTCGCCGTTAGCAGTAGCGCCTGATAGTTTTTCTTCTTTTGATTTAGTGTTTGTTATCTGTACTTTATTAATAATTTCGGCAGGTAAGTTTTCCATGATAACTTTTCCGTCTTCGCCAAAAAATGGTTTTCCGTTAACTATAATGTTGTTAACTTCAATGCCATTGTGTTTAACTTTACCGTCATCGCCCACTTCTACACCAGGTAATTGTTCTAAAAGCTCTTTTACAGTAGCATCAGGGCGAACCTTAAAGGCAGAAGCGTTAAATTCTAACGTGTCTTTCTTAACTCTTACCGGTGGTCCGTCTGTATTAATGACCAATTCATCTAAAAGATCACCTGATGTGTTTAGTGAAATTGTACCAAGATCAACAGATGCTATAATACTTTCAAATTCTTTAGAAAAATCTTCAAACCCTAAAGTAGAAATAGTCATAAAAGTAGGTTCTTCAATTTTTCTAACGGGTAAGGTAAAAATCCCTTTTACATCGGTAATAGTGTAATCAATTAGGGTAGAATCTTTTTTTGAAGATAGATACACAGTTGCCGATTCTATTGGTTTTTTGTCAGGATCTACAACTTTTCCTTTTAACTCAATTTTTTGCGCATGAAGAAGTGTGCCGCATAAAAGCATGCACATAAATAATAGGTTTTTCATAAATGTTTTGTAATATTTTATTTAGTAAACGTAATTTTGTTAAAAATAGTATATATAAAAAGCGTGCAATAAGTTTTTACACGCTTTTAACATTTTTTTATCGATGATTATTCTACAATTCTCTCCCCCTGCCTGGCATCATCATTCTGCTACCACCACGGTTTCTGTTGTTTGAAGAATTTCCAAACTGATTGAATTTCCACGTTACCGAAAACATTATGTATCGTTCTAAAACGGTGTTTTCCTGGTCGATAATCGCTGTTGGACTAATTGTTCTTGATGTTCCTATATTTTGATTAAGTAAATCGTACACTTTTACTTTCGCAGTTAACGCTTTGTTTAAAAATGCGTACGAAATTGCGGTGTTCCACAAAAAGAAATCTCTTTGAAAACCTGGTGCAATATTAGAGTTGTATGTGTAGCCGAAATCATTACCCCACGTGAAATTCTCTGGCCAGTAAGTAGTTGTTTGCAACATAATGTTGTGCTTTACAAAACTTGTTTCTGCCAGTTGAAAATTACTGTATTTGGTATTGTTAAACGATACGTTGTATGACGGTGCTATGGTAAAAAGTTCGCCATAATCCCAAGATCCGTAAATGTTTGGAGAAAAACTTAATTCATTGGCATCATACAAAACGCCATTTGCAAAACCTTTTTGTTTGTTGAATGTAATATTTGTTCCTGCTCCGTATCGAATAGTATGCGCATCAAATTTATACGATTTGCTCCAATGAAAAAACAAACCAGTATTAAAAGCACCCGATACATTTTCATAAGTTGTGGTTCGCTTACGGTTTTCGTCGAATAAGGTAGAAGAAACAATTTGCGAATCATAAAAAGTTGCGTTGGCAAAAATACTCCAGCCAGATCGCATTTGGAAGTTGTAATTTCTAAAACCTAAACGTAACGAGTGGTATTTTGCCTGATCTAAATCGCGGTTTCCAATGTATGTTTGCAACGGATCGTTTAAACGTTCGTATGGCAGAATCTGCGTAGCATTTGGGTTGTTTACGTTGTAGTTGTAACCAATGTTGAAATTTTTGTTTTTATCAAGCTTATATCTGAAATTACTGCGAATGTATGGCGAAATAAATTTTCTGTCGACCGAATAATCGTTACTCATGTAAAAAGCCGATGCATTAAAATTGGCAATATTTACTCCCGAATTTACAAACCATTCCACTTTATCGGTATTGTAATTTAAACCTACGTAAGGCGTGTTGGTTATGATATTGGTGTGCGTTTGGTTTGATAAACGATCGTTAAAATCAATAAAACTGTTGCTGTCTTCGTTAAAATTAAAGGTGTTTAGGTTGTCGGTTTTGTTGTTGTAATCAAACGTGTAACCTAAATCAATAAACGCTTTTTCGCTTATAGGTTGCGAATATTCTGCAGTTATTGTATAAATATCATCTGTGCTGTTTGACTTTTCTTCCTGATTTCTAATATCATTTGGTTGATCGCCCTGATAAAACAAAGTAGCAGAATTGGTTTTACCTAAACCTGTTGTTTTTGAATTATCATTTTCGAAT
Organism: Paenimyroides viscosum; assembly: GCF_003858535.1. GTDB lineage: Bacteria > Bacteroidota > Bacteroidia > Flavobacteriales > Flavobacteriaceae > Flavobacterium > Flavobacterium viscosum. The sequence goes on along the minus strand of NZ_RQTJ01000009.1, from coordinate 4,309 downwards.
GATAAACTAAAATTCTTTCCTTTATCGTTTAATTTTTTGTTGAATTCAATTGAGTTTTTAAATGTAAAACTATCGGCAGTTGAAAAAGATTTTTCATTACTTTCATTAAATAAATTTCCATCTGCATCCATTGATTTTGATGCGGATGTATTTCTGAATTCGTTGTTGTTTGCCGTGATTTTTGGGTTAACGAACAATTGAGTTGTCGGATTTATTTTATATTCCAAACGAACATCGGCATTGTGGTTGGTATTGTTGTTTAAACGCTGCGATTCTGTTTCGGTAATAAAATCGCCGTCTGGCAACAAGTTTATCACGCGCGAACGATTATTATTTTTGTTCTGTGTATCTTTAAAATAATAACTTGCGTTGGTTTCAAAACCTTTAAAAAACTGATCAGAATAATTCACGCCCGCCATATTGGTACGCGTAATTCCGGTACCGCTACCAAAACCACCCGGACCACCCGAACGTCCGCCAAAACTAAACATTTGGCTACGACCGCCGCCCATATTGTCAAAAAGTTCATCCATAGAAAAACCTTCTGAATTTATGTTGTTAGACGACGCTAAAACCGAAATTTTACGGTTTCCTTTAAAATAGTTGATTAATCCGCTACTTTCGTAACGGTTGGCGTCGTCAATAATACTGCCAATTCCCGCACTTAATTTAGCCATTAAACCTTTATTGTTGGCTTCATCTATTGTAAGATTTATACTGGCATTATCGCTTTTAGCTTTTCTGCCCGAAAATTCTTCGCCCTTGGTTTTATGGTCTGTAACCTGAACTTTTTTAATTAAATCGGCAGGTAAATTTTGTAATGCAATAGTTCCGTCTGTATTAAAAAAAGGTTTTCCGTTTACCAGAATCTGCGTAACCTCTTTACCGTTTACGGTTATTTTTTTGTTGGCATCAATTTCAACACCAGGTAATTCTTTCAACAATGCTTCTACATTGGCATCGGGACGAACTTTAAACGACGAAGCGTTAAATTCTAAAGTGTCGTTTTTAACACGAATTGGTGCATCGGTTACAATAATAATTTCCGAAAGTAAATCAGAATCTGGTTCCATTATTACTTCTCCAAAATCTTTGGACTGATTTATTTTATCGAATTTTTCAATACGATCTTTAAATCCTAAGTACGAAAAAGTTAAGTATGTTGATTCTTCAACGGCTTTAATATCAATAGAAAATAAGCCTGAAATATCGGTTGTAGCGTACTGAATAAGCGTTGAATCTTTGGCTTTAGAAAGATAAACGGTCATTTCAACAATAGGTGATTTTGTATCATCTACTACTTTTCCTTTCAGTTGAATGTTTTGTGAAAAACTTTCAAAAGAAATCAGCATTATTAAAAACGGAAGTATGGATAGTATCTTTTTCATAATGCAAAAATAACAAAGTGTTTTTATGTTAAAAAATTTGATTGCCGTTATTTATTTGTCTTTTGTAGATTTTGTACTGATTTTAAATAGAATCATTTAATATTTTCCTGAGGTTTCTTGTAAAGAATCCTTATTCGTTTTTTGTCAAGCTGAACTTGTTTCCGCTTCGCATATTATTCTTCATATACAAAATGTTGCATATCAATAAGAATTGAGTATACAAAAAAAGGAAAGACGTTTAAATCTTTCCTTTTGTAATTATTTCTGGCGGAAGTATATTTCTATTGGCACTCCTTCAAAATTATATATTTCGCGTAATTTGTTTTCAACATAACGCTTGTACGGATCTTTAATATATTGCGGTAAATTGGCAAAAAACACAAACTGCGGCACTGGCGTTGGCAACTGCATACAGTATTTAATTTTAATGTATTTACCTTTAATTGCCGGTGGCGGATTGTGTTCTATAATCGGCAACATTGTGTCGTTAAATTTCGATGTTGCAATACGTTGCTTACGGTTTTCGTACACTTCTACAGCCGTTTCTAAGGCTTTTAGCAAACGTTGTTTGGTTAATGCCGATACAAATAGAATAGGCACATCGGTAAACGGAGCTATTTCTTCACGAATTTTTTTCTCGTATTGTACTGTAGTCATGGTGTCTTTTTCTACCAAATCCCACTTGTTGACCAAGATTACAATTCCCTTGCGGTTTTTTTCTGCCAACCAAAAAATACTTTGATCCTGACCTTCAAAACCACGAGTAGCATCAATCACCAAAATACACACATCGGAATGCTCAATAGCACGTACAGAACGCATTACCGAATAAAATTCTAAATCTTCTTTAACCTTTGCTTTTCTACGGATACCCGCTGTATCAACCAAGTTAAATTCAAAACCAAAACGGTTGTATTTTGTATCAATTGCGTCACGGGTTGTTCCAGCAATATCTGTTACAACAAAACGATCTTCGCCAATTAAAGCGTTAATAAAACTCGATTTTCCAGCATTTGGTCTACCAACTACTGCAAAACGAGGTAATTCTTCGGTCGCTTCTTCAACTTCTGGCAATTCTGGTAAAATTTCAACAATTTTATCTAAAACTTCACCCGTTCCCGAACCACTCATTCCAGACATGGTAACGTATTCACCTAAGCCTAAATTGTAAAATTCAAAAGCGTCTTGTTCGCGTTTAGCGTTATCGACTTTATTTACGACCAATAAAACTGGTTTGGTAACTTTACGAAGTAGTTTAGCAACTTCGTTATCCATTGGGGTAATTCCTTCTTCTACATCAACCAAAAATACAATTGCATCGGCTTCATCAATCGCCAATTCAACTTGTTTGCGTATTTCTGCTTCAAAAATATCGTCTGATCCTTTAATATATCCACCTGTATCAATTACAGAGAATTCTTTTCCATTCCATTCTGATTTTCCATAATTACGATCACGGGTAACTCCGCTAACCGAATCTACTATGGCTTCGCGTCTTTGAATAAGACGGTTAAAAAACGTTGACTTTCCTACGTTAGGTCGGCCTACAATTGCTACAATGTTGTTCATATTACTTCACTTTTAAAAAGTGTGATTTTATTTTTGTTGATACCCGAAACGGCGTAGTTGAAATTGGTTGTTTCTCCAGTCTTTATTCACTTTTACAAACAATTCTATGTGAACTTGTTTGCCGAAAAATTTTTCTAAATCTGCACGAGATTCTACACCAACTTTTTTAAGTGCAGCGCCTTTATGACCAATGATGATCCCTTTTTGACTGTCGCGCTCTACCATAATCACCGCTTTAATATGGATGATTTTTTCTTCTTCTTTAAATTCTTCTGTTTCGATTTCTACCGAATAAGGAATTTCTTTTTGATAGTGTAAAAGAATTTTTTCACGAATGATTTCATTTACAAAAAAACGTTCAGGTTTATCGGTAAGTGTATCTTTAGGGTAATAAGGCGGAGATTCTGGTAATAATTCTAAAATGCGGTTAAAAACGGTATCCACATTAAAATTATTAAGTGCCGATATCGGTATAATTTCTGCGTTAGGAACTTGTTCTTTCCATAAAGCAACTTGTTCTTCTAAATGTTCTTGGTTAGATTTGTCGATCTTATTCAACAACAATAAAACCGGAACTTTAGCATGCGTAATTTTTTTAAAGAAGGCTTCGTCTTTTAACTCGCGTTCGCCCACTTCTACCATATAAAGTAAAATGTCTGCATCTTCAAACGCCGATTTTACAAAATCCATCATAGAAGACTGTAATTCATAAGCAGGTTTAATGATTCCTGGTGTATCCGAAAAAACCATTTGAAAATCGTCACCATTTACAATTCCAAAGATTCTGTGACGAGTTGTTTGTGCTTTAGAAGTGATGATTGATAAGCGTTCACCAATAAAAGCGTTCATTAAGGTTGATTTTCCAACGTTTGGATTTCCAATAATATTTATAAAACCAGCTTTGTGCGACATAATGTATTTAATAATTTGCAAAGTTACAGAATAATCATTAAACACACTAATTTAATAATTTTCTGAAAAAAGTTTTGGTATTCCAAAAAGTCGCCTTACATTTGCACCACAATAGCGCGGGATAGAGCAGTAGGTAGCTCGTTGGGCTCATAACCCAAAGGTCACTGGTTCGAGTCCAGTTCCCGCTACTAAGACTAAGGTCCTTTTAAAAAAGTTTAGAATTTCGTTTTTTAATCGTAGTAAAAATTCAACAAAACGCACAGCGCGGGATAGAGCAGTAGGTAGCTCGTTGGGCTCATAACCCAAAGGTCACTGGTTCGAGTCCGGTTCCCGCTACTAGAAAAGCTTCAGAGAAATCTGAAGCTTTTTCTATTTTGATATAGATGGAAGGATTTGTTGTTTATATTTTGTTTTCAAAGAAATATATGAAAACGTATGTT
>NZ_RQTJ01000080.1 GCF_003858535.1 Paenimyroides viscosum | reverse complement strand
TTTGACCGCTTTGGAAAACTAATCAAGCAATTAAGCCCTGCAGGGGCAGGATGGGACGGAACCTTCAACGGCAAACCACTACCATCAACCGACTACTGGTTTAAAGCAGAATACTTAGATCCAAAAACGGGATTAAATAAAGAAGTAACAGGCCATTTCTCGTTAAAACGATAACCACCTGTTAAATGATAATAATACAAAAGGAGGAAGCAATCGCTTCCTCTTTTTCGTTAATAAAATTTTCATAAAATTTTATTAAATTTAAAATCTTTAGATGTATATTGCGAGGAAATACTTGCTTTCAATTTATTTTATTATATGAAAAGGGAAAAACGTTTAAAGAGAATAAATAATATTGTGTTAATTCTTATATTTATAGGCTTTTATGGGTTTGGTCAACCTATAAGTGTTAATACTTCAACCTATACTCCAGATCAGTTAGTAAAAGATGTTTTAATTAAAACGCCTTGTGCTCAAATTACTAATGTAACTTGGTCAACAGGAAATAGTTTTCCAACAGGAGATCAATCAAATGGTATCGGTTATTTTCAAAATACCAATCCAGCTTTTGATATGGCTGATGGTATTGTACTTAGTACTGGAAAAGCAAGTGATGTTCCAGGGCCACGCGGTTTAAACGGAGGATCAAGTAGTGGTACTCAAGATTCATGGCCTCATGATGTACAGCTAACTACTTATATGAACAATGTGTTGGGTAATACAGATAGGTATCATAATGCAACAATATTAGAGTTTGATTTTGTGCCCTTTACGGCAGATATGAGTTTTAATTTTATTTTTGCATCTGAAGAATATGGTACATTCCAATGTGATTTTTCAGATGCATTTGCGTTCTTTTTGACAAATACAGTTTCTAATACTACTGTTAATCTAGCTTTAGTTCCTAATACTACCGATCCTATTTCTGTTGTAACAATACGAGATGCTGCTAATAATGCAGGTTGCGCTTCTGTTAATCAACAATTTTTTGGTAGCTACAATGCAGGTAGTACAACTAATGCTATTAATTTTAATGGACAAACAGTAAAAATGACAGCTCAATCGCCTGTTGTTCCTTTTACAAAGTATCATATAAAAATGGTTATTCAAGATAGAGGAGATTCAGGTGTAGATTCTGCTGTTTTTATTGAAGGAGGAAGTTTTAATATTGGTAATTTAGATTTAGGGGATCCTGTTTTAGTAGGTGATGGAAACGGCTTGTGTGTAGGTGATAGTTATATTTTAGAAGCAGGATTAGATCCATTGTTATTTACTTTTGAGTGGTTTAAAGACGGCATAAAAATACCCGGACAAACAGGACCAACTCTTACAGTTACCGAAACGGGTGATTACAGTGTAAAAGCTTTTGTTCCTAATGTAAATTGTGATTTTACAGCTACACCTGTCCGCATAGAGTTTTACGAATATGTAAGTATTAGTGCTCCATTAAATTTAACGGCATGTCCA
>NZ_RQTJ01000079.1 GCF_003858535.1 Paenimyroides viscosum | reverse complement strand
TGTACGTCTTCAAACTAATTTGGACACATTCCTGTAGAAATTAAGATAGTGTTTGGTTTATAAATTTAGTATTTTTTCTTGATTATACAATTGTCTTCTTTTAGCAATTGTTTTTTGTTTAATAATAGCTCTTTGCTCAAGTATTTTATCCGATCTTCCATAGTATACATCAGCTGGTGTTAAGTTGTTTAAAGATTCATGATATCGTTTATTGTTATAATTTTCTACAAATTCATTTAAAGCTTGAATTAATTCTTCTGGATGGTAAAAATGATTCAGTTTAACCACGTTTTTCATTGTTCTGTGGTAGCGTTCAATTTTTCCTTGAGTTTGCGGATGCATTGGTTTTCCATGAACTTGTTTCATTTTTAATTGATCTTTCAAATACGTTTTTAGTTCGTTTGAAACATAACAGGGGCCATTATCCGATAGTAGCTTTGGCTTGTGTTTGGTTTTTAATCGAGCCTTTGCAATAGCTGTGTTCACGGTTCTTTTTACATCTTCAGCCTTCATAGAATCACATAATTCCCAGTGAATGATATATCGACTGTAATCGTCTAAAATTGTACTTAAATAATACCATCCCCATCCAATAATTTTGAAATAAGTAAAATCAGTCTGCCACATTTGATGTACAAATTGTGTTTTATCTTTAAATTCATTGGAAGCAGCAATTAAAATATGATTGGGGGCAGCAATCAAACCTCGTTGCTTTAAAATTCGATAAACACTGGATTCTGATATATAAATTGCTTGTTCATCAGTGATTTTAAAAGCCAGTTCTCGGGATGATAATTCGGGATGATCAAGGGCTAATTCAACAACTAAATCCTTTTGATTATCTGGAATACTGTTCCATTGCCGATTTGTCAATCGTTGTTTTGGCTTTAAGCCATCGAACCCTTTTTCTAAATAATTTTGATACCATTTATAAAAAGTACTTCGAGAAATTCCGTAAGCTTCTAAAGTACGTTTAACACCTAATTCGCTTCGTGTTACCTGTTGAATTATCTCATGTTTTTCAGTAGCAGTTAATCTCATATAGCGTTTTAATGAATCTGCTAATCCATCATGTCCAAACTTTTTTTTACAATGTCATAGCGTAGAACTAAGTCGGCAACCATCTCTTTTAATCGAGCATTTTCTTTCTTTAGCTCTGTTACTTCATCACTTGTAGCTTCACGAGTTACGTCGCCAGATAAGCGTTTTTTACCTGCTTCAAGGAATTCTTTATTCCATTTGTAAAATTGAGATTGGTTAATACTGTATTTTCTACATAATTCAGCTATAGAAATTTCTGCACGTAGTGCTTCCATAACTATTAAAATCTTTTGTTCTGCTGTAAAAATACGACGGGTATTATTACGAATGTCTTTTACAAAAGATTCTGCGGATTTTTTCTTTGGTGTTCCCATAATTAAAATTACATTTTTTTTAGAAAACACTATCTTAAATTATGTATCTAAACTGTCCACTTTTTGCTGACGATTTACA
>NZ_RQTJ01000078.1 GCF_003858535.1 Paenimyroides viscosum | reverse complement strand
GATAAGAAGTTGTAAAACACATAAACCAAAAAGAGGAAGCAAACGCTTCCTCTTTTTTATTGGTATAATTTTTTTCATAAAATTTTATTAAATTTAAAATCTTTAGATGTATATTGCGAGGAAATACTTTTTTTTAATCTATTGAAGTATTCAAAGTAAAAATTAACTCATAAAAATTTATATTAACTAACTATGAGAAGCAAATATTTATTAATACTGTTTTTAGTAACCAGTCTTTTAGGGTTTAGCCAACAGTACAATTATGTGGATATTGATAATACCTATACTGCAGAGCAGTTGGTTAAAGATATCTTGGTAGGTGCAAAGTGTGACTTGGTATCTAATGTTAAGTTTCAGTACTGTGACGGTAGTCCAGGATCTAAGGCTATTTATCCTTTAGGTTATTTTCAAAAAAACGGATCTACTTTTCCGTTTGAAGATGGAATTGTAATTAGTACCGATAGATCTGAATACATGGAAGGACCTACAGGTAATAAAAATTCATTTCCCTTAAATAATCAATATCGTTGGGTAGGCGATCAAGATTTAACTGATTTGATAAATGATGCAGGTGGTTGGCCAGCAGGAGGTGGAAATGATATTAGATCAGCTAGTATTGATTTTGAGTTTATTCCAATGCAAAATACGGTTACTTTTGAATATTTATTTGGTAGTAATAGTTATCAAGGATGCTGGGGTAACTGTCAGAATGCTGCATTGTTTGGTGCTTGGTTAATTGATACAACTACTGGCGTAGGAGAAAATTTAGCAAAAGTACCAAATACAAATGATCCAATTTCTATTGCTACGGTCAGAGATGGAAATAAGCTGAATACGAATTGTGCTACTTCACCTAACCCTCAGTTTTTTGGCGATGCTTATGGGAATGGACCAAATATGGTGCCTAACCTAGCAGCCCCTGTAAATTTGATGGGGCATACCACCGCTATGCAATCTTTGTCTGCAAATGTAATAGTTGGTAGAAAGTATCGTATAAAATTGGCAATTATAGATTTCTGTAGTACTGGAAATCACACTAGTGCTGTATTTTTCAAAGCAGGCAGTTTTGATATAGGCAATTTAGATTTAGGAGCCCCTGTTTTAGTAGGTGATGGAAACGGCTTATGTGTAGGAGACAGTCATATATTGAAATCAGGTTTAGATCCTATTTTATTTACCTTTGAATGGTTTAAAGACGGCATAAAAATACCTGGCCAAACGGGACCTAATTTAACTGTTACAGAAACCGGAGATTATAGTGTAAAAGGCTTTATACCTACAGTGACTAACTGTGTAATGGAATCTGATCCGGTTCGTGTAGAGTTTTATGAGTATGTAAGTATCAGTGCGCCACAGAATTTATCGGTTTGCCCGAGTGCGGGTTTAAATACACGTTTTGATTTAAAAGATGCAGTAGTAGGCGTAACAACGAATCCTAACATCTTATTTAGTTTTTACGCTACCCAGCAAGATGCGGAAGATGATACTAATGCGATACCTGATTTATATACTTTAGCAAACAATGCATCAACGCCTGTGACAATTTGGGTACGTGCTTATGAGTTAAACAATCCATGTCCTTATGTGTCATCGTTTACTTTAAGCTTTTTAAATTGT
>NZ_RQTJ01000077.1 GCF_003858535.1 Paenimyroides viscosum | reverse complement strand
TTTGAACTATTTGAAAAGCTTTCGGGGTGTGTCCTGCATATGCAGGGCACACACAGCCGTTTGGCGAGATTGGGGTTTTAGGCTTAATGGAAAGTTGGTTTTGTATTTGGAAAATTTGTGTCTAACCGAAAAATCTCGCATCTTTATTCCCCAACCTCGCCAAGCGCCAGAACGTTATATGCAAGCTCTGAAAAATAGTTCGTTTAAAAAGCAAAGGCAAATGAAAAAAAATATTCTTATAATTTCATTATTTTTAATTGCAAATTCAATTTTTGCTCAAAAAGTTTATAAAGTTAATTCCGTATCTTGGATTTACGAAAAACCTGAAAAATATTTCTATCAAACTGACAATTTTTCAGAAATTGTTAACCTTGGAGAAAGCTTACTTAATAACGAAAAAAACTTAAACTTAAATCCTGATGAAGACTTATTATTTTCAATTACAAAAGAAGAAAATATAAACTTTAATATCATAATATCGAGTTATTTATCAAATAACAATATAAAAACTTTTGGTCTTGATGAATATATAACCGAACTTATCAATGTCTTTAAAGAAAAATATAAGGAACTTGAAACTCCAATAAATATCACAAAAGAGAAAATTCAAATTGACGGAAAAGTTTTTTATGTTATCAAAAATATAATTTCAAATCCAGAAAAAAATTACACAACCTATATGTACATTGGTGAAATTGGGAATAAAGAATTACAAATAACAACAGTTATTGATAATCCAATTGATGAAAAATTAATAACCCAATCAATACTTAACTCAAAATTTAAATAAAAAGAGCCTGCATATAACTCGTATTTTGCAAAATTGCGTGTTTTAGATAGAATTAAAGTTTGAGAATAAATATCACAAAAGGCAACTAATTGAATAATTTGTTTAAATTTATCCAATTAGTTGCCTTTTGCTTAAGTTGGTTTTTTAGTCCAAAGTTTTGGCTTTAAATTCCGCAACTTTCGCAAAGCACAGGCACGTTAGCGGTCAGCATAGAACGACACCGACAATATAAACGTTGCCAATAATTTGAATAAAACGACACGAACAAAATAATTATGACTTTAGAAGAGTATACACAATATCGAACAGGAACTACAAAAGTCCCATTGATTATTCGAAATATGTTCTTTAAACCATTCGTTTCATCTTCGTTCAGAGATTTTTGGAAATATTGGAACCCAAGTTGGGGATATTTTCTTCTATTTTATTGTTACAAACCAATCAGGACTTTTTTTCCGCATTGGGCATCTCTGATTATAACTTTTTTAATTAGTGGATTGTTTCACGATATAATTCATATAATACCAAGGCTGATGAAAAAAGGCGAACTTGTATTTCCTTTTATTACAGTATGGTTTCTAATAATCTCAATTGGAATTTTATTGACCGAATATCTTCAAATTGATTTTAAAAAAACCAACGTAATGTTTCGACCAATTTTTCATTTAGGTTATCTTGTAGGTACATTTATTTTGACAAGATATATTGATTTATCACTTGGATAGCGGATAAAACTATTGGCAACATTGAAATATGACTTTAACGACTTGGGAAAAATATTGAAAGGCAAACTAAACGAACAACGAGAAAAAATGCCGAACCGCTAATCGAGTAGACGGCTCCGCCAGTAACTGACGGAGTGCGCCTCTGACACCACCGAGCGTACGGGTCACGTACTCGGCGGTTCGCAAATCATCAATCAAAAGCTCTTTG
>NZ_RQTJ01000076.1 GCF_003858535.1 Paenimyroides viscosum | reverse complement strand
TGAACGTAAAAACGAAAGAAAATAGTCAATTTATTAAAATTGTAAAGAAATAGTTTTAAATTATTAATGTATTTAGTAAAGGGTGTCTTGAGAGACGCCCTTTTGTTTTTGTCTGTTTTAAGATTAAATATTTGATAATTATGTTAAAAGTTAAAAAATGTATAATTAATACTTAAATTATTGAAAAATATTAATTAAGTTTATGGCTTATATGACTAATTATAAATATTATAATTTATGAAAAAAATTACACAATTATCTAGGCTTAAGATGCGGTGGTTAAACACTAAAGTTTTACTTTCATTGCTGTTGGTGCTTTTTTTGCCGCTTTTAAATATAAATGCTCAAACCACTATTAATACAAACCTCGCAGGTACAACAAGTACAGGTTCAGGAGGGAATGGTATAACGTTCGGTATTGAGAATACAAATACAGGCGCTCAAATACTTACAGGGGTTGGGTATTATCTTACAACTTCACATAGTAATACTGTGTATGAGTTGTGGATATCAACTACGTCGTTAAGTGGTCCGCAGCCCACTACTTATCCGTCTGCAGGATGGACGCTTCTAGCAACTGTTACTACCGGTACTATTACTACGACAGCTATTCAACCATTATTTACTGGATTAACACATATTATCCCAGCAAATACTACTCATAGATTTTCACTGGTGAAACCTGGTAGTGGTCCTCAATACGCAAGTAGTGGGGCTACAATAATGAGTGCAGGTGGTGTGAATTTATTGCTTGGAGCGCATAATATAAATGGCTCAAGTGTTGGGTATGCTGCTACGATTGCTAATCGCTATTGGGCGGGTTCTATAACTTTTATGCCTGCAGATCCCTGTACGGGACAAGTAATTGCTGGTGCAGCAGCATCTTCTGTTTCAGATGCTTGTGCTGGTGTGCCAATTAATTTATCTCTAAATGGATCTACATTAGCAACAGGATTAACCTATCAATGGCAAAGTTCACCTGCGGGTGCTAATACATGGACAAATATTCCTGGTGCGACAAATATGACGTATAGTACGCTTCAATCTGTACCAACAGATTATAGATGTATTTTGGTTTGTACAAATAGTAATAGTACGCAAACTTCAACACCAGTTTCTGTTGGGCAAAATCCATACACACAGTGTTATTGTACACCTGTTTATACCACTGGTTGTGCTACATATAATCTGAATAGTTTTAAAATAGCAGGCGAAGGAACTTCTGTTATTAGTGATTTAAATACAGGTTGTACAGGAGCAGGTTATGCAGACAGAACTACTTTATTTACACCTCTAAATATTTTACAAGATAATTCTTATGATATAGAAGTGAATACCACCGCAAGTACTACAACGATTTATACAAGTATTTGGATCGATCTTAATCAAAATGGTGCTTTTGAACCTTTTGAAAAATTATTGAGCGATTTAGTTACTTCTACAAATCCTAATTTTGCTAAAGCAACAATTTTGATTCCTGATACTGCGGTGCCAGGTGTAACAAGAATGCGTGTACGTACAGTTTATAGTTCTACAGCAGTAGATGCATGTGCATCTACAACTTGGGGAGAGGCGCATGACTATTTAGTAGACATTCAGGCAGTTACGTGTTATAGACCATTAAGTTTAGCCATATCAGACATTACAAAGAATAGTGCTACTGTAACAGTAACTCCAAATTCCAAAAATGCTACCAATGTTACCTATCAGTATGAAGTGCGCGAATCTGGAAAGCCAGGAAGTGGTGCCACGGGTCTTGCCGCTTCAGGAACTGTCACAACTAATCCTTTTCCTATAACTGGTTTGCAACCGTTAACAAAATATCTTGTATATGTTAAAGCGGTTTGTTCATCAACAGATAGTAGTTCATGGTCAAATGGAGAAAATTTGAATACGTTATGTAATTATCCAGATTTAATTACGGCTCCAGGA
>NZ_RQTJ01000075.1:461-1977 GCF_003858535.1 Paenimyroides viscosum | reverse complement strand
AAGTAGTACTTACCAATCAAACGAAGTAAAAGTTGATTTATCAAGATTAAGTTCAGGAACGTATTTAGTTAAGATTGAAACAGCTAAAGCATCACAGTTTGTAAAGGTTGTTAAAAAATAATTAATTTAAACAATAATAAATAATTAATTAATTAATAGAAAGCGGCGAGGTGAAAACTTTGCCGCTTTTTTTATTTCAAAAATGTAGGTAAAAACGATTAAAAATGTAATGTGAAGTTTTACCATGTGTTAAAAATTAAAATATAGATATATAAATAAATAAAAAATATTAAGTTTATGGCTTAAATGACTAATTATATAAATATATTTTATGACAAAAATTACTCAACATTCAGGACTTAAAGTACGGTGGTTAAATAACCATTTACTGATTGTTTTATTATTTGTGTTTTCTTGGTTATCAACTAGCGTATACGCACAGTCACCAATGTTTCAATCAGTACATGTGCCTACTAGCAGTAACAGTTTCCCGTTAAGTAGTACTACTTCTAATAGGGTGCAATGGTTGTATCTTCCATCAGAAATTACACCTGCACCATCTGTAGGGCTTATAAATAAAATTTATCTTAGAGTGGGTGCTACTTCTGGAGCTTCCACTTTTACCAATTTAAGAGTAAATATTGGTACTACAACCCAATCCCTTACTACCGCAACTTTTGTTACAGGATTACAGTCTTGTTATTTTTCACCTTCAGCATCGTATCCTGCTCTTGCTCAAGGAAATTGGTTTGAAGTGATGCTACAGACACCTTTCTTGTGGAATGGTACAGACAACCTAATAATTGAAGTAAGTCAAGAAGGATATACTTCTGGAATAGGAATGTGGCAACATACATCAAATGGTAGTCGGAGAACTTGGGGCGTTCCTGCAGCATTAACAGGGTCTTCAGGAGATGGACAAGTCCATCTAGGTTTCGATATGATGTCTGCTACGCCATGTTCTGGAACTCCAATAGCAGGTACCGCTTCAACAATAACTAGAATTTGTTCTTCTCAACATGTTAATTTAACAGTATCCGGTGCTACTTTAGCTGTTGGTATCACATATCAATGGCAACGTTCTGACACTGGCGCTAACAACTTTGTTGATATTCCTGGGGCTACTACGATGAATTATAGTGTAACTAACCAAGTAGTTCCTACTGATTATAGACTTGTTGTAACATGTACAAACAGCAATAATAATGCGATATCAAATGTTATTTCTGCAAATCAACCTGGTGCAGTTGGTGTTTTCTACGAAGATTTTAATAGCACATCTACAGGAAGCTCTACAAACAACACTGTTCCTTCATGTTGGACATATTTAGATAATCATTCTGGGTATGGTTATACAACTACTACTGCCGGACGTACAGGTAATGGTTTTTACGTATATATGCCGGTTTCAACAGGTGATTTAAAGTTAATTTCACCGGAAACGGTTAATTTAGGAAATGGAACAAAGCAAGTACGTTTCTGGGCAAAAGTATCTTCTACTACGTATATACCTACG
>NZ_RQTJ01000075.1:0-451 GCF_003858535.1 Paenimyroides viscosum | reverse complement strand
TATACCATTAACAACTGCTTGGCAAGAATTTATTGTTCCGTTACCAGCAACAACCGATGATTATTTTGCTTTTTCTTTTGATAGCCAAAACGGTACTGCATATGTATATCTTGATGATGTATATTATGAGGATGTATCTCCGTGTATTTTTCCAGTAGGTTTAAAAATTAATAATTTTACACATAATTCAGTTGATTTCTCTTGGAACCCTTCTACAGCTACAGGAGTAACTGGATATTATTATGAAGTACGCAATGAAACAGGAACAGTTGTGGCTTCAGGTACAGTAACAGGAAATACAGCTCAAGTTTCTACTGGCTTAACACCAGGTACATCTTATACTATCTATATACGTAGTATATGTGGTGGAACAAATGGCGATTGGACAACTTTTCCTGTTTCTTTTACAACATTATGTACAGCTATTGCTACCAATTTTTATGAAGATTTT
>NZ_RQTJ01000074.1 GCF_003858535.1 Paenimyroides viscosum | reverse complement strand
TGTTGAACTAAACCTCCGGTAGCTTTCGCTGCGATGATTTAGTACCTTAGTATTTATTAACGTTTAAATAATTGATAATATGGTAACTAAAAAAAATCTCCGGAGGAATTAAGAACGAACAAATATTTGAATCGTGCTTGTAATGAAATTACAGGTTTTTCTGAACTTCTGCAACGTTTTGAGCGAAATATTTCTATTTTAGGACGAAGCAAACGCACTTTTGAAAATTATTCGCGCCATGTGGCCGCAATGGCACTTCATTTTGGTGCTTTACCAACCGAATTACATCCAGAACAAGTTAAAGATTATCTCTTTGAACTGCAACAACGTTCCAATTCACCTTCGCAATCGTATTTTAAACACACGGTTTACGGACTTCGATTTCTTTTAAAAACAGAGAATTTACCTTACGATCATCTTCATTTACCATCGATTCCTAAAGAAAAGAAACTTCCTGTAATTCTGAGTCGAGAAGAGATTTGGAAGATGCTTCAACATGCCGATTTACTCAAACATCGCATTTTAATCGGATTGATCTACGGTTGTGGTCTTCGTTGCATGGAAGTTCGAAATATTGAATTGAAACACTTAGATTTTGATCGAAAGTTGCTTCATATCGTTCAAAGTAAAGGCAAAAAAGATCGTTATGTTCCTTTATCGGATCATCTCATTCGAGGGATTAAAAAATATATTTCGGTTGAACATCCTACCACATTTTTATTTACAGGCAACACCAAAGATGCCAAAGGTTTTGATTCGCGATACAGCCAACGTGGGGTTCAATGGGCGATTCAATCGGTTTGTAAAAAAGCTGGAATTTTAAAAGACGTGCATACGCACACGTTGCGCCACAGCTACGCTACGCATTTGTTAGAAGATGGAGTGAATATTCTTCAGGTTCAGAAACTCATGGGACACGAGCGTATCGAAACTACGATGGAATATTTGCACGTTTGTCAGCTCGAAAATCAAAAAATACACAGTCCATTAGATACCGTTTTTGCTTTATGCAGCCGCAGTGGGAAGTAGCCGATGTGCTGAGAAAAGTCGATTTGTCCAACCAAAACTTTACCGTTCATCAAGAAAAAACGTTAAGAGCATTGACTTTGTGCCGAACTGCTGCTTTGGGCGGACATGTAGATGCTTGTGATGCTTGTGGCAACATTAGTATTAGTTACAACAGTTGTCGCAATAGGCATTGCCCGAAATGTCAAGGTCATAAACGTGAAGAATGGATTCAGGCACGTGAGCAGGATTTGTTGCCTTGTTCGTACTATCATTTGGTTTTTACCCTTCCAGATTCGCTTAATGGATTAGCGATTGCACATCCAAAAATCGTTTATAAAATCTTGTTTGATTCTGTTTGGTCGACATTAAATCAATTCGGAAAAACGGAAGGTTTGCAACTAGGAATGATTGCGATTTTACATACCTGGGGACAAAATTTAAGTTTACATCCACATTTACACTGCATTATTCCTGGTGGTGGAATTGATGCCAACGGTAAATGGAAACGCAAGATAAAAGCCGATAAATACTTATTTGCAGTAAAAGCGTTAAGCAAGGTTTTTCGAGCAAAATTTGTTGCCTTGTTACGTAAAGAAAAGCTTGCCGATGCTCATGTTTTGCAAAGTTTATTTGATAAAAATTGGGTGGTTTATGCCAAACGCCCATTTGGAGGTCCCAAACAAGTAATCGAATATTTAGGAAGATACACCCATAAAGTTGCCATCAGCAATCATCGGATTAAAAATGTAACAAATCAAGAAGTTACCATTGCTTATAAAGATTATAAAGACGGCAGTAAAACTAAGCAACTCACCTTAAAAAACGAAGAATTCACAAGGCGTTTTAGTCTTCATATTTTACCCAAACGTTTTGTAAGAATCAGGCATTACGGTATTTTAAGTAGCAGTTGGAAACGTGGCAAACTGCAACAATTACAACATGATTTAAATATCATTCGACCTGAAATCGAAACCAAAACGCAACTTAAAAAATGTTATTGTTGT
>NZ_RQTJ01000073.1:469-2184 GCF_003858535.1 Paenimyroides viscosum | reverse complement strand
TCAAAATCAATTTTACAAAAATGTCGCTTAACTTAAACTGTAATTTTTATTTGCATATCCAGTTGTTAAGAAGTAATTAATTTATACAGATAATGAATGAAACTCGGCAAGGTGAAAACCTTGCCGAGTTTTTATTTTAAAAAGTAAGTGTTTTAGAAATTATTTTTTTATAGGATAAGAATATTTAAATAATTATTTTTTGTGTTAAAACTTAAAAAAACATAATAAAAAAATCATATAATTAAAAAAAAATGTTAAGTTTATGGTTTAATTGACTAATTATAATAATTTTATTTATGAAAAACATTACACAGCAATCAAGGTTTAAAATACGGTGGCTAACGACTAATGTCTTCGTTTTATTTCTAATTGGTTTGTTTTTGACTTTTTTTCAAGGACACGCACAAACCTTTAACTACACAGGAGCTGTACAAACAGTAACTCTTCCCGCGGGTAGTTATGAAATAGAAGCTTGGGGAGGCGATGGAGGAAATAACTTGGCCGCAAATACCGGTGGTAAGGGTGGTTATGCTAAAGGAATTCTCAATGTTACCACCTCTACCACGTATTATATTTACGTTGGAGGAAAGGGTTTAACACAACAGGTAGCTTCGACTTCTGTTATAGGTGGATTTAATGGTGGTGGTACTTCAGGGGCTTATTCTTCTGTGTCTCTTCCAGCTAGTTCAGGCGGAGGGGCATCACATGTTGCAACGACGACAGGACTTTTAAGTACGTTATCAACTAACCAGTCGGCTGTTATTATCGTGGCAGGTGGTGCAGGTGGTGCAGGATCTAATAATGGCGGAAGCAATACAATGAACAACGGAGGTCATGGCGGTGGATTAACAGGCGGCAATGGTGCGGCTGGAGGTTATGGTGGTACCGGAGGATCTCAAACTGCTGGTGGTACTGGTACTATGGGTAATGGGTCTTTTGGTCAAGGCGGAAATAATTCAGGAAATAATACTGGTGCTGGCGGCGGAGGCGGCTGGTACGGTGGTGGTGCAGCCCAATGGGAAGGCAGCGGAGGCGGTTCTTCTTACATTGGTGGTATTGCAGCCGCTACAACTATAATGTTTGGACAAGCAGGTTTTGTGCCTAATCCAGATACTACAGGTAATGGTACGATTTCTATAACATCTATGGCTCCTTGTACAGGTTCACCAACAGCAGGTACTGCTTCAGTAACTCCTACATCTCGTACATGTGCAAGTCAACCATTTACTTTATCTGTAGCAGGAGCAATTAAAGCAGGCGGTATTTCGTACATGTGGGAGCGTTCAGACGCCGGTACAGGTGTTTGGGTAGCTACAGGAGCAACTAGTTCAACATATACAGTAACAAATCAAACAGTATCATCTGATTACCGTTTTGTTGTTACCTGTACACCAAGCAATAGTGTTAGTTACTCTAACGTAGTTACAATGTTACAGCCAACAGCAGCGGGCGTTTTTTATGAAAGCTTTGATACAACAGCTCAAGGAACAAGCAGTAACGCTTCCCCTCCAACATGTTGGACGTATTTAGACAGTCATACAGGTTATGGATACACTTATTCAACAGCAGGAAGAACAGGTAACGGTTTTTATGTATATATGCCTGTTGCTACAGGAGATTTAAAGTTAATTTCACCAACAACCGATAATTTAGGTAACGGTACCAAACAAGTACGTTTTTGGGCAAAAGTTAGTTCTACAACCTATATACCTACT
>NZ_RQTJ01000073.1:0-459 GCF_003858535.1 Paenimyroides viscosum | reverse complement strand
GTAGAAAATAATATACCATTAACAACTGCTTGGCAAGAATTTATTGTTCCGTTACCAGCAACAACCGATGATTATTTTGCTTTTTCTTTTGATAGCCAAAACGGTACTGCATATGTATATCTTGATGATGTTTACTACGAAAATTTATCTCCATGTGCATTTCCTGTAGGGTTAAAAACAACTTCTTTTACTCATAATACTGCTGATTTATCTTGGGCAGCTTCAGCAGCACCAGGTGTAACGGGTTATGAATACGAAGTGCGTGACGCTTCAGGTACTGTGGTTTCTACGGGTGTTGTTACAGGAACAACAGCTCAAGCAACCGGCTTAATACCTGGGACTAATTATACGGTTTATATCCGTAGTGTATGTGGAGCTACAAAAGGTGATTGGACTACTTTTCCTGTTTCTTTTACAACATTATGTACAGCTATTGCTACCAATTTTTATGAAGATTTT
>NZ_RQTJ01000072.1 GCF_003858535.1 Paenimyroides viscosum | reverse complement strand
CGTAAAGTAAATTTGCTAATCTGATAATTTCATCTGACAAAGATACTAAAAAACTACACATAAAGGGTTGGTTAAGCGAAATTTTCCGTATATTCGTTTCGTTAAAACAGATGTTAGCACCAATATAAGAAATGAAAAAAATCCATATTCTATCAATATTAATTTTAGTGTTTTCTTGCACAAATAATAAGACTGACTCTGACAAAAATCAGAATATTGAAATTGAACGCGAAATTGTTATCACAGAGTTTCAAACCTTTATCGACTCGACAGATGTCACAGGTTCAATTCTAATCTACGACTTAAAAGATGATAAGTACTATTCAAACAATTTTAATTGGGCGAAAAAAGGGTGTTTACCAGCTTCCACTTTCAAAATACCAAATTCAATTATAGCCTTAGAAATCGGAGTAGTCGAAAACGACAGTACACTTTTTAAATGGAATGGAGATGAAAGAAGACTAAAGGTTTGGGAGCAAGATATGACTCTTAAAGAAGCTTTTCATTATTCCTGTGTGCCTTGTTATCAAGAAGTAGCAAGAAAAATTGGTGTTAGACGGATGAATGAATATTTGGACAAACTTGACTATGGGAAAATGGAAGTTGATACAACAAATATTGATATGTTTTGGCTTGAAGGTGAGTCTCAAATTAATCAATATCAACAAATAGAGTTTTTGAAGAGATTTTATAATTCTGAATTGCCAATATCGAAACGCACAGTAACTATAATGAAAAAAATGATAGTTATAGAAGAAAACGAAAATTATAAACTCAGCGGAAAAACAGGTTGGTCAATAAGAAATGGAAATAACAACGGTTGGTTTGTTGGATTTGTGGAAACAAACGGAAACACATATTTCTTAGCAACAAATGTTGAACCGAACCAAAATTTCAATATGGATTTGTTTCCAATGATTAGAAAAGAGCTGACTTTCAAAGCTTTGAAGCAATTGAATATAATTAAATAAAGGTGCTAACAATGTATATAAAAAATAGGCGAAACAGTAGTAAAACCAATGCTTTTGGCTCGTTTCAAACTTTGTGCTTATCCGAAAGTTTAGTGCATCGAAATCGCCTACTTTTCATATACTAAACGTTATGGGCCATTTTTGAATGACAATGCGAATAGATACAGACAAACAAATGAATTTACTTAGTGATAAGAACGTTGCAATAATTGGTGGTGGACCCGTTGGACTGACTATGGCAAAATTATTACAGCAAAACGGCATAGACGTTTCAGTTTACGAAAGAGACAACGACCGAGAGGCAAGAATTTTTGGTGGAACCCTTGACCTACACAAAGGTTCAGGTCAGGAAGCAATGAAAAAAGCGGGATTGTTACAAACTTATTATGACTTAGCCTTACCAATGGGTGTAAATATTGCTGATGAAAAAGGCAATATTTTATCCACAAAAAATGTAAAGCCCGAAAATCGATTTGACAATCCTGAAATAAACAGAAATGACTTAAGGGCTATCTTGTTGAATAGTTTAGAAAACGACACGGTTATTTGGGATAGAAAACTTGTTATGCTTGAACCTGGTAAGAAGAAGTGGACACTAACTTTTGAGAATAAACCGAGTGAAACAGCAGATTTGGTTATTCTTGCCAATGGCGGGATGTCCAAGGTAAGAAAATTTGTTACCGACACGGAAGTTGAAGAAACAGGTACTTTCAATATACAAGCCGATATTCATCAACCAGAGATAAACTGTCCTGGATTTTTTCAGCTATGCAATGGAAACCGGCTAATGGCATCTCACCAAGGTAATTTATTATTTGCTAACCCCAATAATAATGGTGCATTGCATTTTGGAATAAGTTTTAAAACACCTGATGAATGGAAAAACCAAACGCAGGTAGATTTTCAAAACAGAAATAGTGTCGTTGATTTTCTTCTGAAAGAATTTTCCGATTGGGACGAACGCTACAAAGAATTGATTCATACGACGTTGTCATTTGTAGGATTGGCTACACGGATATTTCCTTTAGAAAAGCCTTGGAAAAGCAAGCGCCCATTACCCATAACAATGATTGGGGATGCCGCACATTTGATGCCGCCTTTTGCAGGGCAGGGAGTAAATAGTGGGTTGGTGGATGCCTTGATATTGTCTGATAATCTAGCCGATGGAAAATTTAATAGCATTGAAGAGGCTGTTAAAAATTATGAACAGCAAATGTTTATCTATGGCAAAGAAGCACAAGAAGAATCAACTCAAAACGAAATTGAAATGTTTAAACCCGACTTTACGTTTCAGCAATTGTTAAATGTATAAAATGGAATAAAACGGCACATAACAAACAAATTGGCAATAGAGCCGGTGAAGTACTTCTATTGAACTTTTGTGCAATGTTGAAGATTAGTAATTCTATTCAACATTTGTGCTAAAAGTCGGCTCCATCGCCAATTTGCCAGCCGTTATGTGTAATTTTAGCCGCAAACGCAGTTAAAACAAAAAGGCTCCGAATTTCGGAACCT
>NZ_RQTJ01000071.1 GCF_003858535.1 Paenimyroides viscosum | reverse complement strand
CATGCGAAATTACATTTTTAAAAATGTCTTCTTGTTTTGCCATAGTGCAAAAATACTAAAATTCCGCATATTTTGTTGATTTACGGATTTTTAATAAACTTTTGTGTTTTAATAAGGTTTCAAGTTCTCCCTATTATTCCAAAAGATTATTAAGTTCGCAAAAAAGAAATAAAAAGTGACGTCTCAAAACTAAATTTCACTAAAAAATAGAACACAAGAAAAAGTAAAAAAAATCCAACTACAAAAAACAGTAAATGTTTATAAATGTTCAAAATCTATCATATTTGTACCATTTATTAGAGTTTCATGCTCCAGAGGAACAAGGAATCTCTTTAATTCTTTAAAGAGATTCTTCGCTTCACTTCGTTATGTTCTCAATTACAATGTATTTGATTATGGCAACTAACGAATATTTAGAATTACTTACTATTTCAAATAAATTACTTCTTCGCCACTTTTTTCACCGCCGTGCCATCATGGGTCTTGATGTGCAGTAAATACGTACCTGATGCAAAATTATCGATGTTTAACTGCACTTCGTTTTCCATTTTATAGCTTTGGGATTTCACGGTTTTACCACTGATATCAAAAACCTCTATCTGTTCTATACCGATGTTTTCACTGTTGGTGATGGTAATCACATCTGTAACCGGATTCGGAAACACATTGAATTTTGATGAGAAAAAACCATCAATATCTAATATTAAGGCAGACAGCGTATTTACGGCAGACATTTTAAAGTTGTCGTATTTTACAAAACAAGACACTCCTTTCGTTGTATCTACTAAAGCAAGATGTATCACCACATGGTCTATTATCTCTAAATTTCCTGAGTTTATAACGGTTGTAGATTTTATTGCCTTGTTCATTGAAGGCACTTCTAAATATACATAGCCTGTGGTATAATCGATATACATAATGATGCTAACCCACGAATTATCTGAAAGCGTACCTAAACTTTTAAATTCTCTATTGAATTCTTTTCCCAAACCCAATTCTCTAAAAATATTTGCAGCTTCTAGATTATAATATCTACCTACCATCATCTGAGTGAGATCAGTTGCGTTTGGAAAATTAAAACCGTTGTTTTTAGCTTTACCAAGATTTACAGCTGTTATAGGAATGTTTCCAGATAGTCCAAGGTTTCCAGTATATAAATCATACTCAAACTTTAAAATATCGTTGCCGGCATTTCGGCTGCTCCATAAGGTTTCACTTCCTATTACTTTAGAAATATAAATACCATGAGAAGTAGCAGAGGAGTTTGGAATACTTTTTAAAGTTAATACATTTCCTCTGCCCGTTTCTGCTTCTATTTTTGCTTCATAATCATTGACATAGATGGCAGCAGAATATTGTTCAGTTATAAACCACCCCCCCTGCGCAGCGACAGGAGGGTTGGGGGTTAGATTAGCTGAACTGCTATACGAATGTATTGTTCCTAAATCGCCTGTATTGTTACTATTAAAATCTTCGGAAAACAATACCTGTGCTTGCACACTGCCGCCTAAAAGGCATAGGGTATATATGATATAAATGTATTTTTTCATAACACAACTATTGTAATTATTGAAAAATGATATACACAGCGTTTGCATCCGTTACAAAAGACAAGGTATGACCCGCTATGGCTACCTCACTTGGCACAGTGGCACTGCCTGGTCGGTTCACTAAGCATATTTCTAAACTACCTGGTCCTACACCAGGTTCTACGTCTTGATAAATCAACGCTAAATCAGAATTATAGGTCAAATAACTTGAAGTGCTGGGAGAGGTAGGCATAATTTGCTGCCAATTTCCAGGTATCATAGACAAGTCCATAGCATCATTACCTATTTTTTGTTTTAAAACGCCACTTGCAACCCCTGGAACCTCATACTTTATAAAATAAATCTTCCCTATTTCCATCATAGGCCCTGTCTCTGCGTAGCTGTGAAACGAATCGGTAAAACTAGATCCCGACGAAGCACCATTTAATGGAAATCTACCCGTGCTTGGTCCGTGCGTAATAGACGACCAAGGAGGTAATTTTACTGGGTCTATTTGCAACGTATTGCCGTATTGCTTTTGATTTACACCTTCTGTAAACAACCCAGGTCTTGTAGAAGCTCCTGCCCCGCCATTCCAATAAACATCTACCCAAGATCCGTAACAAAAGAAACCTATATGAGGTGTAATTATTATATCATACGGTGTGTTATTAATAAGGTGGTACATGATACCGTTACCTCCCGTTACGGAATATGGAGATTCGTAAGCCGCTACGCCAGCCCCCGGGATTCCTGGAACGGAATGCCCAGGCAATCCCGAGTCGTAAGTATAAACGGTATTGCCACCTGAATCTCCGGAAAAGCTTTCCGAGTTGTCGACAATTTGTTTATCGGTTTCTTGATCAATGTCTTCGCTACAGGCTGCTAATACGAAGATGCTAAAAATAGCTAATGTAATTTTTTTCATTTCTGATAAAATTTAAGAATGTCCAAGAATTACCAGATGATGTAATGTAGAATGCTAAAAAAGCGAACATTCTGATTATTAGCCATGTAAGATACAAAAATAATTTTTGTATCTTGTAATTTATTTTAACATTTAGACCTAAAAAAATCACGATCTATCATTAAAAACTACAATTTACCTTTTTTTAACTAATTTAAAAGACCTTAAAAAAAGTAACTATTTACAATATGGATTTTGTCACAATATTTTCGTGCATTTGTACCATTGATTTCCATCAGTACTCACGAATATTCTTTTTTAATTCTACTTCGTTTTGCGCATAATCGTAAACAGCGCTTAAACCATCGTAAATTTCGCTCGATGGAAAAATAT
>NZ_RQTJ01000008.1 GCF_003858535.1 Paenimyroides viscosum | reverse complement strand
GCAGGCACCCACAGTAGATAACTCCCCAGACTCGATTTCTTTTACAACACTCAACTTAAAAGACATGCTGTAATCTCGCTAAGTGCGTTTCACATAATTTTTTCTTTCTTCCATAATAACGATTTCTTTTTTGTATCGCTATTTCAGGACGAGACAATTAAATATAACAAAAAACCTCAAACATTACATTTGAGGTTTTATATTTTTAATTCAGTTTAAAGTTATAAACTATACTTCCAATTTGTTCTGCTGTTGCGGATGCTTTTGGTTCCCATTTGGTACGCATTGCGGCATCTTTTGCAATATTTTTTAAACAGCTAGAACTGTTTGTAGATCCTTTTATTCCAGGTAATGCCCTAATTACGTTTCCGTTTCTGTCAACCGTTACACGAACAACAATTGTTCCTGCTTCGTTACAGTTATTTTGTGGCGTTGGTCGTGAAGTTGCTTTTCTACCAGATAACGAATAACCGTTTCCGCCACCTGTTCCAGATCCAGATCCTGCTCCCACTCCCGAACCGTTTCCAGTTCCGTGACCGCCGCCTGTTCCGCCACCAGAACCACCGTCGCCATAATAATTGCTAGAGTTCAACGATCCGTCTTTTTTACCTTTATTACCTGCAACGCCGTCATCACCATCGCCTCCAGATTTGTTTCCGTTAAGGCTTGATGCTGCATTTTTAACAAAATCGGAAACCTGACGTGTTTTAGGTTGTTCCTTCACAGGTTTTGTTACTGTTTTAGGTTTATCTTTTGTGGTTGTTGTTTTTTTAACCACCGTATAATCACGAACGTCTCTTGTGTTTTCTTGTGCCAAAATCTCTTCTTCAACTTCGGGTTCACGAGCAGCATCCGATTTTTTATTAGCTTCGGTAACATTTAATACTTCGCTTGTAAAATCGGGTCCCATCCCCAACTCACTGTCGCCAAAATTAATTTCAACACCGCCACCGCCACCGCCTGCTAATTCAGATATATCAACAGAATTTGCAAAACGTATAAGTATCAAAATCATCAACAAAACACCAACTACTGCTGTTGTTATTGCCATTGATTTTTTTTCTTCGTTTGTAAATTGCATATACTATGTTTTAATAAAGCTTAAATTTTAGGTAAATATACATTTTTTATTTAGTTGTATAAAAAAAGCAAGTATTTCTACTTGCTATAAAATATTATTTTTTTATACTAATTGCTGTAACGCTATTTCAAACGCTTTAGCTGATATATTTGTTTTTTCTTTGTGAGTATTGTGAATATTTTCAATAGCTTTTTTGATCACATCCGAAGTATCGTCAAAAATTTCTTTATCGATAATTGAAACTTCTTTTTCCATTAAATAAGCAAAAACACGAGCCATTCCACAGTTAGAAATAAAATCTGGAATTAATGATACGTTTTGATCAACGTATTCCATAATTGGTCCAAAGAATATTTCTTTATCTGCAAAAGGCACATTCGCTCCACAAGTAATCACTTCTAAACCAGCGTTTATCATTTGTTCTACTTGCGATTGTTGTACTAAACGAGAAGCTGCACACGGAGCAAATACTTCTGCACCGATAGACCAGATTTTTTCGTTAATTTCTGCAAAAGGAATCATGTTATCTGCAACTAACGTATTTCCGTTTTTGTTTAAGAATAAGGTTTTAACTTCTTCAAAAGAATATCCTTCTGAATTAATAATACCACCATCTCTATCAATAATACCAACGATTTTAGCACCCATTTGAGCGAAATAATAAGCAGCTGCTGCACCTACATTTCCAAAACCTTGAATAATTACTTTTTTACCTTTTACATCACCACCAAAAACAGAATAAAAATGATAAACTGAATAAGCCACTCCAAAACCTGTAATTAAATCGCCTACAGCAATTTTACTTTCAATACTTGGAGTATAATCTGGATGTGTAACTTCTTTTGAAACGCCCTCACGTAATTGATTGATACGGTTCATTTTTTGATCTTCGGTAGCATTGAAATGACCATTAAAGACGCCTTCTTGTGGATGAAGTAAACCATATTGCTTAGTCATTGGAATAACTTCGTTGATTTGATCTACATTTAAATCGCCACCTGTTCCGTAATAATTTTTCAATAAAGGATAAACAGCTTTAAACCATCTTTTTAAAACACCTTCTTTACGCGGATCAGCAGGATCAAAGTTAATTCCCGATTTTGCCCCACCAATAGCCGGACCAGCAACCGTAAATTTCACTTCCATAGTTTTAGCCAAAGACAAAACTTCGTTCATATCTAACCCTTTACGCATACGTGTACCACCACCGGCAGCACCACCACGCAATGAATTAATTACTGTCCACCCTTCTGCTTCTGTTTCAGAATCAGACCAATGAAAAACAACTTCAGGTTTTTTATCTTCGAATTTCTTTAATAAATCTTTCATTATATTGATAACTTTTTATTTTCACGACAAATATACTTCATTCCAAATCAATTTAGCAATTACTTCTTAATAATTCCTTATTAAATATAATGCCTGAACAATGATTTTTTGATGCTCCAGTTACACTGCTTAACACATTGTTTGTATTTGTTACACGAAGCACACCCAGAAACGCAAAAATTACGGCTTCTTTAAATTCTATTAATTCTTTAGATCCTAAAACAACGGTTGTATTTTGTGCGTAAAAGTTTAACCTATTAATAAGGTGTTCGTTAAATGCGCCACCACCCGTAACCAATAATTTGGAGTTTCCTTTTTTTAAAACCGATGCAATTTGATACGCAATATGTTCTGTTATGGTTGCTAAATGATCTTGTGCGCCTAATTGATATTTCTCGATTAATGGAAGATAAATAGCATTTACTTGTTCTATTCCTAATGATTTTGGACCTTGTTGATTATAGAACGATAAATTATTCAGTTCATTAAATAAATCTTGATCAACATTTCCTGAGGCAGCAAAATTTCCGTTCTCATCAAAATCTTTACCTATTTTTTTTGCAAAATGATTTAATAAGGTATTAACCGGACAAATATCAAACGCAATTCGTTCGTTATTTTCTTCAAAAGAAATATTAGAAAATCCGCCTAAATTCAAGCAATAATCATAATCAGCAAAAAGCAAACGGTCGCCAATGGGTACTAATGGAGCTCCTTGTCCGCCCAAAGCAACATCTTGCACACGAAAATCGCATACAAAAGGCAATGAAATTATATCGCTAATTAAAGGTAGATTTCCAATTTGTAAGGTAATTCCATTTTCGGGCTGATGTAACACCGTATGTCCGTGCGATGAAATAAAATCCAGATCGGTTAAATTATTATCGGTGATAAAATCATCTAGAAATTCGGCTAAAAAATAGGTGTATTCAATATTTAAAAGATGTAAATCGGTATCAGAAAGATGAATGGCAGTCTGCAATTTATTCTGCCAATTTTTAGAATAAGTAGTTGTTTTTCCGGAAATAAAATTAAAGTTCCAAACACCATTATTATTTGTAAATTCAACAATGGCACAATCAATTCCATCTAAAGAAGTACCCGACATAACGCCTAGTACTTTATATTTTTCTGTATTCATAAATTAAAAATAGCGATAATTTTTGAAAAATTGGCAATATTCAATTATATTTGGCGCATAAAATTAATATGTTTACAAAAACAATAAAATAGATGGATTTTAAATTAACTGAAGAGCAATTAATGATTCAACAAGCTGCTCGTGATTTCGCTCAAACTGAATTATTACCTGGAGTTATTGAACGTGACGAACACTCTAAATTTCCTGCTGATGCAGTGAAAAAAATGGGTGAGCTTGGATTTTTAGGAATGATGGTTGATCCAAAATACGGTGGCGCTGGTTTAGACAGCGTTTCTTATGTTTTGGCAATGGAAGAAATTGCTAAGGTTGATGCATCGGCAGCAGTTGTTATGTCTGTTAACAACTCTTTGGTTTGTGCGGGAATGGAAAAATACTGTTCAGAAGAACAAAAACAAAAATATTTAGTGCCATTGGCAACCGGTGAAGTTATTGGTGCTTTTTGTTTATCAGAGCCAGAAGCAGGATCTGATGCAACTTCGCAAAAAACTACCGCAATTGATATGGGTGACCATTATTTATTAAACGGTACTAAAAACTGGATTACCAACGGTAGCACAGCGTCTACTTATTTAGTAATTGCACAAACCGATGTTGAAAAAGGACACAAAGGTATCAATGCTTTTATTGTTGAAAAAGGATGGGCAGGATTTGAAATCGGCTTAAAAGAGAAAAAAATGGGAATTCGCGGAAGTGATACACATTCTTTAATGTTCACTGATGTTAAAGTTCCTAAAGAAAATAGAATTGGCGAAGACGGATTTGGATTTGCTTTTGCTATGAATGTACTAAACGGTGGTCGTATTGGTATTGCTTCTCAAGCATTAGGTATTGCACAAGGCGCTTACGAATTGGCATTAAAATATGCTAAAGAGCGTAAAGCATTTAAAACAGAAATTATAAACCACCAAGCAGTTGCTTTTAAATTGGCTGATATGGCTGTGAACATTACGGCAGCACGTATGTTGTGTATGAAAGCAGCAGCTGAAAAAGACAATGGTGAAGATATTTCTATTTCTGGAGCTATGGCTAAATTATTTGCATCGCAAACAGCTATGGATACTACGATTGAAGCAGTTCAAATTCACGGTGGTAATGGTTATGTTAGCGAATACCACGTAGAACGTATGATGCGCGATGCAAAAATCACTCAGATTTACGAAGGAACATCAGAAATCCAAAAAATTGTAATTTCAAGAGGAATTGCTAAATAATAGCAACTTTTAAATATCATTTCAAAAAAGACTATCTAAAACGGTAGTCTTTTTTTATTTTAGTAAAAAATTTGATCTATGACAACCGAGCAGAATTTAAAAGTAAAACTAACCTTAGGATATATATTTTTGATTGGCATTTTTACCTTATCGATTCTTTATATATTGCGTGAAGTTAAAAACTTAAATGTTTCTAAAGACGATCTTTTAACCGAAAACACCAAGTTAATTGCCTTGGGTAATATTGTTAGTGATTTGTATTCTACTGAAAATTCGGGCAGGCTGGCTTTACTTTCGTACGATAAGAATGCTGCAAAATTATACCACAATCAGTTAGATTCTTTAATTTCTAGAATTGATTCTTTAAAAATAAATACCATTGAAAATGTTACGCTACAAAACAAATTAGATACTATTATAAATATCATTAATTTAAAAAGCTTAACGTTTGATCAGGTTTTAGAAGTACAATCTAAATACATAAACTTTGATTTATACAGTGAAACACAATCACGTTTAAAAGAAATACAAAATACAACAACAACACAAAAAATTGCCATTGATACTGTTGTAGAAAAAACAACATTTTTAAGTAGAATAAAAGAATCATTAACAAATAAAGATGATGAAAAGAAAGAAAAATTAGCAAACCAAAATGCTAAAATAATTCAGCAACAAGAAGAAATTCAAAAAGAAAATCAGCAAAAAATAAACGAAGCAACCGAAAATATTTTTTCAGCAGCCAAGAAAAATGAGCTAAAACTTCTTAAAAGATATTACGACAAAGAAGCTTTATTAATTAAACGAAATCAAGAATTAAGCAACCAATTAAGAGATATTTTAACAGAGGTTGAAAAAATTGTTCTAGAAACATCGAACACCAAATACCAACTTAGCAAAAATATGGTAGATAATGTTAGCAATAACATTGCAAAAATTGGTATTGTAATAGCGGTTATAGCGCTTATTTTTGGTTTCATTATTCTACGCGATTTAAACAGATCTGCCTTAAACAAACAAAAATTAGAGCGATTAAACAAAGACATGCAAGAACTAATAAAGCAAAAAAGCTTTTTTATGGCAACTATTTCACACGATATGGTTTCGCCTATTAATTCACTGCTTGGGTTTTCTGCATTATTACAAAATACCTTAAAAACAATTAAGCAAAAAGATTATTTAAAAAACATCATTCAATCAACAGAATACATTAAAAAAATGGTTGACGATTTGTCGCTATTTTCAAATCTGGAATACAATAAAATTAAAATTAAAAGTGTTAAATTTAATTTTAACGACCTTTTGCACAACATCTTAAATAATTTAAAAAACACAGCCGACAAGAAAAACATTGATTTATTATTTAATATCGATAAAAATCTAAACGCCAATTTTACATCAGATTCATTCAGAATTCAACAAATTCTAACCAATGTATTATCAAACGCTATAAAATTCACACAGAAAGGCGAAGTTAAAATAGAAGCTGTTTTAGAAAATAATATTGCCAAAATTAAAATTATTGATACCGGAATTGGTATTAAGGTTACTAATAAAGACGATTTATTTGTAGAATTTGTACAAGCGCACAATAATAACGAAAGTTATGGCGGATCGGGCTTAGGCTTAAATATTACCAAACGTTTGGTGAGTTTGTTAAAGGGATCGATTTATTTTGAAAGCGAAGTTGGTGTTGGAACTACTTTTTTTATTGAGATTCCGTTAAAACCGTTTGAAGTAAATTCGGAAACACAAAACCGAACCGATTATGAATACGACAATGCTAAAAAATTACAGAATAAAAAGATTTTAGTAATTGATGATGATCCGCTACAGCTTAAATTAATCGACGAAATTTTTGGAAATAAAGTTAAAAAACTAACCACATTAGAAAACGGTAAATTGGTAAAAGAAATTCTGCAAAAAGAGCAATACCAGTTAATTATTACCGATATGCAAATGCCTTTCTACAGCGGTTTAAAAGTTATAGAAGATATTAGATCGTTAGAGAATTACAAAAACACACCGGTAATTGCCTTAACAGGAAAAATTGATTTTGACGAGCAAGAATATTCTAAATTAGGCTTTAATCATTACATGCGTAAACCTTTTAATATAAACACTTTATACAATACCGTTTACAAAATTCTACGTATAAAAGTAAAAGATGTAGAAATAACACCAATAGAAAACCAACAAACCATGAAATTAAAATATGATAGATTTGACTTGACCGATCTATTTAATTTATTAGAAAACGACAAAGAAGCAGTTAAACTAATATTAGAATCATTTTTTATAAGCACAAAAACCAATATAGAAGAAATAGAAAACGAATGTAACAATAATAACATAGAGGGAATTAAACAAATTGCTCATAAAATGATTCCAATGTTTCGTCAGTTAAATATTAATGAACTTGTAGATAAGCTAGTACTTTTAGAACAAAAAACAGAAAGTTTATCGCCACAACAAATACAAGATATTGTTATATTTATCAACCAAAAAACACTGCAAATAATTAAAGAAATAGAAAAAGCCATTGCCTAAAAAACGTGGTATTTGAATAACAAAGGTTATGGATAAAAATTGGAAGAAAAAATTTATCATTTTATGGATTGGGCAATTTATTTCATTAATAAGTAGTTCTGCAGTAAATTTTGCCATAATTATTTGGTTGAGTTTAAAAACCGGATCTGCCGAAGTTTTAGCATTTGCAGCCATTGCTGCACTTTTACCACAAGCATTAATTGGTCCGTTTGCAGGCGTTTATATTGACAGATGGGATAGAAAAAAAACCATGATTTTCGCCGATGGATTTGTAGCATTGTGCACCCTATTCATGTCTGTAAGTTTTTATTTAGGGTACGAAAGCATGCTGCTTATTTACGTAATGTTAGGTTTGCGTTCTGTGGGTTCTGCCTTTCACATGCCTGCCATGCAAGCCTCTGTACCTCTACTTGCCCCACAATCAGAATTATTACGAATAGCAGGTATCAATCAAATTATCCAATCGGTTTCAGGAATTGCAGGTCCGGCTTTAGGTGCTTTTGCAATTGGTATGTTATCAATAGGAAATGTTTTATTATTAGATATTTTCGGAGCCTTGTTTGCCATTATTTCACTATTATTTATTTACATTCCAAACCCCGAAAAAACAGAAAGAACCAAAACTACCTTTTTGCATATCTGGAACGATATGAAATCTGCCTTTTACGAAATTACTCATAAGAAAGGTTTATGGTATTTGTTTTTGTATTCCATAATTGGTTTGTTTTGTATTATGCCGGTAGCCGTACTTTTTCCGCTACTTACCATTAATCATTTTAAAGGTGATAAATTAGAAATAAGCATTATTGAAGTTATTTGGGGTGTAGGTATGCTTATTGGCGGCGGATTATTAGGGATTTGGAAACCCCGAATACAAAAAGTAATTATTATAAATTTAATGCACATTGTTATTGGCGTAACCTTTGCTTGGTCTGGTTGGTTATCGGCTGCACAATTTATTGTCTTTGTAATTTTAACTGCTGTTGGCGGAATTGCAGCTTCGTTATACAATGCCAGTTTTACTACTATTATTCAAGAAGAAGTTCAGCAAAATATGCTAGGCAGGGTATTTTCATTATACTACAGTTTTTCGGTATTACCATCGATAATAGGTTTGCTGTTTACTGGTTTTATTGCCGATGGTATTGGAATAAATTACACATTTATTATTCTTGGTTTACTAATAATTGTTGTAGGAATATGCTCTTTTTTCACGCCGGCATTAATGAAACTTTCAAAAAATAAATAATAGTCATTTTGTTGTAAAAAGGTTATATTTGTTTTTATTAATTACATTATTATGGAATACGTATATTTAGTTATGGCTGCTTTAGTTTTAGGTTTATTTGGCTACAAAAAGTTCACAACATCTAAAAAAACAAACGAATATCTTCCTAAAGACAAGAAGAAATAAAAACAGAAATCACCGTATTGGTGGTTTCTGTTTTTTAGTAGAATATTGAATGATTAAGTTATAAAAAAAGCCTTCACATTTTTGTGAAGCATATAAAAGAATTAGACGTTTAATTACTTCTGTTTTTTCAACTTCCACAAACTATAAATTTTGTATTAGGATAGGCATCACCAATACTTTTAAATGACGTTCCCAATTTTTGGAATATTGTGTTTTTATAAAAAAACAAAAAAAATAAGCACATAGACGCATAGAATTATAACTAATTCGTAAAGATGGGATAGAAAATGATACTATTTTTCATATAGTTTGCTATGCGAAAAGTAAAACGTCTATCATAATCTTTTAAAAACATAAGAAAAAACTATGTTTCTATGTGATAGAAATAATTACACCCAACGGGTTTATTTAGCATCTGAAGGTTGCAATTTCTGATAACCAATAACGATAGCTTACGCGCTAATTATTTACTATTCTAATAATGTAAAGATACAAAAAACCTCAGAACGAATTCTGAGGTCAGTATCTTATTTTATAGTGCTGCTCTATAGCAGAATGTATAGAGGGGCACTTTTGTTATACAAAGGTATAAAATTTTCGGTTAAATCCAAATTAATATGGGTATCAATAATCTGTTTTAACTTTTCATTTTGTTTTGCTTCATTAACTTTTGAATAAAACAAAAGTTCTAATTCATTGGTGCGATTCATTGATATTTTACTCAAAACAAACAATATTAAT
Source organism: Paenimyroides viscosum (assembly GCF_003858535.1). Lineage (GTDB taxonomy): Bacteria > Bacteroidota > Bacteroidia > Flavobacteriales > Flavobacteriaceae > Flavobacterium > Flavobacterium viscosum. The sequence goes on along the minus strand of NZ_RQTJ01000008.1, from coordinate 110,328 downwards.
CTCAATGAAGCATTAAGATTAGTTGTATTTCTAGACTTAATACGAAATTGTTTATTTGGAATTCGGTTAATTCCTGTTGGTTGATTGTAATCAAAAAGTACATTACTATGCGAACATATATTTCTAATATTAAGTATAGTTGTCAAGTAATCAATTAACACTTGAGGTTCTCTTAATTGATAAGAGCTACCAATAGTTTTTTTTAAATTTTCATCTTTTAATTTGGAATATATTTTAAGCACTTGTCCAAAAGTTAAAAACTCCATTGTCTTCCATGCAGGAGCGTATTTGTCAGCAGGATACTTTAGATGATGTTTTTTTATAATTTCATTTTTAAACTTAAGTGTATCATAAGATTTGCTTATCTGAAAAACTACATTTTTGTCAACAATTCTTTTATTTGAATACCAGTTTGGGACATCTGGATAACAATTTGAAGCGTGATAAATTAATTGAGTTCTAAAATGAACCTCTATTCTATAGATATATTTTAATAACAGATTTTTTAAGTCAATATCTAAATAATACAAATCAATAACATCATCTAGATTTGTGTAATCAAAGAAATTATGCTCCTTATCTTTCTCAAAATAATACCAATAAAAGCCTAATCTGTAATAGCCGATATCCAAAAGATGCTCCTTTGCTTTCTCATAATCGGGAATAGTCATTCCTCTACTTTCTAATCTTTCAATCTGCTGTTCAATTGTTGTAGCTATCTGTCCCATTCTTTACTTTAAAACCAATGTTAAAGGTAAGAAATTTAATTGTTTGATATTTTTAAAGTTATTGACCAAAAATGTTGATAGTTTGATTAATTGAATTTTAACATATTTGAATTATTTTGTATTTTTATAAGCTTATAAAACATTTATAAAACCTTATGACCATTCAAAACTACTTAGAAAACATAAATCGTCTTTTTCAAACCGGAAATGCACGGGAACATTCCTACAGAGGTGACTTACAAACACTTTTAGCAAATATTTTACCAAGTGACATACTTGTTACTAACGAGCCTGCACGAGTACAATGCGGTGCGCCTGATTATGTTTTAACTAAAGGCAAAGCAAATATTCCTGTAGGTTATATCGAAGCAAAAGATATTGGTGTTAAGCTTGATTCAAAAACGTTAAAAGAGCAATTTGATAGGTACAGAAATGGTTTGTCAAATTTGATTATTACCGATTATATGCAGTTTGATTTTTATCGTGAGGGTGAAAAAACAACTACAATTACTATAGCCGAGGTATTAGACGGAAAAATAATTGGAAAGCCCGAAAACTTTGATTCTTTTTTGAATTTAATTAAAAGTTTTGCTGAAACTGTTTCTCAAACCATCAAAAGCCCACAACGTTTAGCTGAATTATTAGCAGGTAAAGCACGATTAATGGCTGATGTTATTGAAAAATCATTAAATGACGATGATGAAAATGAAAGATTATCTGAATTAAAAAATCAAATGGAAACATTCAAACGAATGTTAATTCATGATATTAATAATAAATCATTCGCAGATATTTATGCACAAACTATTGCTTACGGAATGTTTGCTGCACGTTATAATGATCCAACGTTAGAAACGTTTTCACGTATAGAGGCTGCGGAATTAATACCGAAATCAAATCCTTTTTTACGTAAGCTTTTTCACGATATAGCAGGTTTTGATTTAGATGATCGTCTAATTTGGATAGTAGATGAATTAGTTTCAATTTTCTTAGCAACTGATGTAGCTAAGATCATGAAAAACTTTGGAAAATCTACGAAAATGGAAGATCCAATTATTCATTTTTATGAAACCTTTTTATCTGAATACGACAGCAAATTACGTAAAGCACGTGGGGTTTGGTATACACCCCAACCAGTAGTAAATTTTATTGTTCGTGCTGTTGATGATATTCTTAAAGATGAATTTAATTTACCGCGTGGACTTGCTGATACTTCAAAAACAAAAATTAAAGTAAATACACAAAATCCTGATAAGCGTTCGGCTACAGGATATAAACAAGAAGAAAGAGAAGTACATCGTGTACAGATTTTAGACCCTGCAACAGGGACAGGTACATTCTTAGCTGAAACTGTGAAATATATTCATTCTAAATTTAAAGGGATGGAAGGTATGTGGTCAAAATATGTAAAAGACGATTTAATTCCTCGTCTTAATGGATTCGAGTTATTAATGGCTTCTTATGCTATGGCACATTTAAAAATGGATATGCTATTACAAGAAACTGGTTATAAAAGTACAGACGACCAACGTTTTCGTATTTTCTTAACCAACTCTTTAGAAGAAGCTCATAAAGATTCTGGTACATTATTTAGTTCTTGGCTTTCGGATGAAAGTGCTCAAGCTAATGCTCTAAAACGTGATACTCCAGTAATGGTGGTCATCGGTAATCCTCCTTATAGTGGTGAATCTGCCAACAAAGGAAAATGGATTATGGACTTAATGGAAGATTATAAAAAAGAACCTGGTGGGAAAGAAAAATTAAAAGAACGTAATCCTAAATGGATTAATGATGATTATGTGAAATTTATACGTTTTGCACAATATTTCATCAATAAAAATGGAAATGGTGTCATGGCTTTTATCAATCCTCATGGCTTTTTAGATAATCCCACATTTAGAGGTATGCGTTGGAATTTATTAAATGAATTTGATAAAATATATACCATCGATTTACATGGTAATTCTAAAAAGAAAGAAACTGCACCTGATGGTTCTGTTGATCAAAATGTTTTTGATATTATGCAAGGGGTTTCCATTAATCTTTTTGTTAAAACAGGAAACAAAAAAGCAAATGAATTAGGACAAGTATTTCATTATGATTTATATGGTAAACGTGAAGTAAAATATGATTTTTTAAATAAAAACTTTAATAAAAGCTAAAGTAGCTTATAGATAATAGATTAAGAAATTAAAAATCGCTATCAGTAACGATTTGGTAATGGTTCTAAATTCATTAGAGCTCTTTCAATTTCCTTGTAAATCAATACACAAAGATATAAAATTTAGAATAAATTCTATTAATCCGGATTTTCATTTTATCAAGGAAAAATGTCCCCTCCTCAATTACTCTATTTCTATTCCGAAAACCACCATCATTTATTCATGTAATTTCTAAAAACTAACGTTTGTATAGAATTACTATGAGCATAAGTCTTTTACTGACAGAATTATTCTTTAAAATATATTCCTCGATTGAGGAATTGTTGTTTTAAAAACATAATGTTGAAAAGTAATTACAAAGCATTTAAAATCAAATATAATTGTGGTTTATATTGATTTTGATTAAAATTCAAAATAGTAAAGTCATAAAAAACATATAAATATATCTCCAATCAAGGAAAATAAAATTAAGTTAAGTGTTTGAAATATTATTCACTTAAATGTTTTTATCATGGCTAAATTTATTTACAAAGATGTATTGTCACAGATACAAAAAGAAGAAAGAAAAGTTGCCTTATCTACGGATAACATTATTGAAGAGTGTTATAAAATGATAGGTTACCTACAAGAATTACTCCATCAACTAAAGATGGATGTATTAAAACATGGTTTCGCTAAAGAAAATGAAGAAATAGATTTCTTCAAAAGAATTAAACCTCAGATTTTGGGCAAAATTGTATATTACAATAAGGTATCAAGAATTGAAACTACCTGCCCCGTTAGTGATGGTCAACTTTATTTAAACTATTATTCAAACCAAATGAAAAAGTTGAATAAAGAATTCAAAGACCACATTCTTATATCAGATTTTTATCGGTATTACAAATCAGGTAGAGTTGATAAAGATAATATTTACTTCAGATTAGGAAATATAAATTTCTATGATGGTCTAAATAGCTTTGTTTTTGAGATTGACACTCATTTTTCTACTTACTATGATTATAAAACTGCAAGAATCATAGCAAACGAAAATCTATACTTTTATTTGAATTCAAAAATTTGCAACAATGCACAGGAAGGACCGTCAACTGTAAATCTTATTTTGGATAATAGTGATATTCACTGGACAGATTCTAAGAGTGCCCTTATTGAATTGATTTATGCATTGTATGCTTCAGCATCAGTTTCAAATGGACGTATTAGTTTAACAAAGTTAAGCGCAATAGCCCAGGAACTGTTCAATGTGCAACTTGGAGACATTCATCATGCTTTTCACAGAATGAAGGACCGTGCAGGAGATAGAGCTTCATTTCTGAATCATCTTAAAAATTCTCTTGAGCAATATATGGATAAAGAATCTTAATGAAGTGCATTTTACAGAGATAACGGGTGGTTTTGTTTAAATCCACCCGTTTTTTCTTGCCAAGTAGTTAGATATATACTACCAATATCCAAATTATTAAATGAGATAAATACAATCTCAACAACCTCTATATCAATCGATAATAAAAAAGTTAAAATTTGTTAAATATTCATTTTTAACATTATTTCTTGCTTGATCCTTGGCTTTTCCTTGCACGATTTTTCAAAAAGTACTCTTCAATTTTGCCATTATAAACTATTGTAAGATGAAAATAATAACTATCGAAGAGGAAGCATGGAAACAGCTTAACAGTCGTATCAATGCCATTGCCGAGTATCTGAAAAGATTAGATAATACCAGTTATGATGATTTATGGCTTAACAACCATGAGGTATGCCAATACCTGCATATCAGTGAAAAGACTTTATGGCGTATGCGTACCAAAGGTGAAATAGCTTATTCAAAAATCTACGGTCAGTATTTCTACACCATTGGAGCTATAAAGGATATGCTCAATGCCAATGCTATACAAAGCAGCAATGAATATGTTGAGGAGCTTATGGCAAAAGGAAAAAGCTATATCGAGAAAGGCAGAAAACTAAAGGCAGATAAAAGATAGGTATAAACCCTTAAAGAATATCCCTATGAATATTGATAGAATGGAATTTTTGGCATGGATGGAACGCATTATGGATCGCTTTGATATGCTTAGCGAACATATTGATGATTTACAAAAGCAACGCAACAGTATTGATGGAGAGGAATTGCTCGATAATCAGGATTTAATGCAGATGCTTAAAATAAGTAATCGCTCCCTGCAACGTTACCGTACAATTGGCAAGCTACGCTATTATACTATCAGCGGTAAATTGTATTACAAATTATCCGATGTACATCAATTCATCAGGGAAAGTTTTACTAAATGAACGCCAATGAACGCCAAATGCTGCCTTTGACGGCCACTTGATGCAAAACAGCCAATACTTCTTTTACTTTCGGCACTGAACTTCAAAATATTAAAGATATGAGTGAGCAAACAATAGACAAACAGAACGTCCCGGAACAATTATCGGACATACTGCTGGTTCTGGATAAAGAGAAAAAGAAAATCCAGGCTGTAAAGAGCATCGATGAAAATGGAAAAATGGTAACCGTTGATCCTGACAAAAAGAATCAAAGTAAATTTATGCATGTAGACAAAAGTGGCGATTTCTTTTCCAACTTCTTTTCCAATTTTCTCAGCCAGTTAAAGAACCCTACAAACTTTTCCTTTTTCAAAGTTCCTGCACCTATCGCTATTGATATGGCAAATGAAATGCAGAAGCAGGTAGATAAGCCAACTCCCGAAGGTGAAAAAGTAATGAAGGAACATGAGGTGAAAACGGTAGCGCAACAAGACAGTAAACAAGAAAATCAAAATAATATGGAAACAACACCACAAACAACACCGGAAACAAGCGAATACCGCTTTAAGCCGGAACAGATTGATTGGGAAACCATGAACAATCTCGGATTAGGCAAAGAACGCCTTGAAAAAATGAACCTTTTAGATCCTTTATTAAAGGGGTATAAAACCAACGAACTCGTTCCTGTAAGCGTGAACCTTGATGGTGCTATTGTTCGTACGGATGCTCGTTTATCCTTACAAACAAATCAGGAAGGAAAAGTAGTAGCTGCGGTACACGGTATTCGTAAAGAACCCAATCTTAACTTTGAATTTTTTGGGCATAAGTTCACCGATGAAGACAAAAAAAATCTGCTTGAATCTGGTAATATGGGACGTGTGGTTGATCTGAAAAATACCAAAACAGGAGAAATGATGCCCTCCATTGTCAGTGTGGACAGATTGACTAATGAATTGGTTGCATTGCGTACGGATTTTATAAAAATCCCGGATGAAATCAAAGGAGTAAAATTGGACGATACCCAGAAGCAAACGCTGATGGAAGGAAAACCACTTCAGTTAGAAGGAATGATTTCTAAAAAAGGAACTGAGTTTGACGCAACGGTACAGTTCAATGCGGACAAACGTTATGTCGAATTTATGTTTGACAGAAGCAATACCAATCAGCAAGCTCAGGGAAACAAGCAAACAGAGAGCACTCAACAATCACAAGCTAAAGAGCAAGGTCAATCACAGGAAGCTCCGAAAACATTCAGAGGTAAAGAACTGGACAATGAGCAGTACAACAAATTCAAAGACGGTCAAACAATTTATGTCAGTGGCTTAGTCGATAAAAAAGGTAAGGAATACAACGGGTACATCACTTACAATAAGGAAAGTGGAAAAACAGGATTTGAATTTCCTAACCAATATAAGGAACGTACACAACCGACCGAAGCCCATAAAACACAAACTGCGGTTAATTCTGAAGGTAAAACCAATGAAGCGACCAAAAACCTTAAAGAACCTTTACAAAAAGGACAGCAAACTCCAAAAGACAAAAAGCAGCAGGAACAACAAGAAAAACCAAAAGCTCCTGCAAAATCCAAAGGAAGAAAAATGTAAACAAATATGAAGACAATCATTGCAGAAAAACCAAGTGTAGCAAGAGAAATAGCCAGCCTGTTGGGAGCATCCGATAAAAAGGACGGATACCTGACAGGTAACGGTTATTTTGTTACCTGGGCATTCGGTCATTTAATCGGATTGGGAATGCCGGAAGATTATGGAATTTCAGGATTCCAAAAAGAAACTTTACCAATATTGCCTAATCCATTTATACTGACCGTTCGTAAAGTCAAAAAAGACAAAAGCTATACCGCCGATACAGGAGCATTAAAACAATTGAAAATTATTGAACAGCTTTTTAATAAGAGTGATAGCATTATTGTAGCTACAGATGCAGGTCGTGAGGGCGAACTCATATTTCGCTATATCTATGAATATCTCAAATCCAATAAACCTTTTGAAAGGCTTTGGATTAGTTCACTTACCGAAAAAGCCATCAAACAAGGCTTTGATAATCTGAAATCCGGAAAAGAATTTGATGGATTGTATCAGGCAGCACAAGGCAGAAGCCGTGCCGATTGGCTTGTAGGTATCAACGCTACACAGGCACTTTCTATAGCCGCAGGAAACGGTATCTATTCGCTTGGTAGAGTTCAGACACCTACATTGGCTTTGATATGCAAACGCTATCTGGAAAACAAAAATTTCTCAGTAAAGAAATACTGGCAGATACAGTTATTGCACCACAAAGAACTGATAGATTTTAAAAGTCTTTCCAAAACTAAATGGGAAGATCAAAAATTGGCTGATGACACACTAAAATCCATTCAACGAAGCAATAATGCGACAGTTACATCCGTAGAAACCAAAAGCGTTACAGAACAACCACCTTTATTGTTTGACCTTACGGGATTGCAAAAAGAAGCCAATAAAAAACTGGGCCTGTCAGCTGAAGAAACGCTTAATATTGCTCAAAGCCTTTACGAAAAGAAGTTTATTACCTATCCACGTACAGGAAGCAAACACATTCCCGAAGATATGTGGGCAGAAATTCCAAATCTTGTAAGATCCTTGCAAGACAGAGAAACCTGTAAGCAAGCTGTAACCAAAATGAAATGGGGACGTTTTAATAAACGCATCGTAAATGATTTGCGTGTAACAGACCATCACGGGTTACTAATTACAGACAAAACACCATCAGCATTAAATGTAAAGGAAAATGCAATTTATGATATGATTGCCTTTCGCTTGCTTGAAGCCCTTTCACAAGCCTGCACCAAAGAGATAACTGATGTTACTTTACAGGTAACCCATTATGATTTTACCACAAAAGGCTGTAAGATTATCGAAGCAGGTTGGAGAGCCATTAAAGGCAGTTTTTCTGATGAAGATACCGAAGCTATCCAAGACCTACCCGAACTGAAAGCTGGCGATGAACTTAAAATAAATGATGCTACAGTTCTTGAAAAGAAAACCAAACCGCCAGTACTTTATACCGAAGCGGGACTTTTATCGGCTATGGAAAGTGCCGGAAAAGAAATCGAAAATGAAGATGAACGGGAAGCCTTGCAAAATATCGGTATCGGCACTCCGGCTACAAGAGCCGCCATCATCGAAACCTTGTTTACCCGTAACTATATTCAGCGGGAAAAGAAATCATTAATCCCTACAGAAAAAGGGTTGCAGGTATATGAATTGGTTAAAGAAAGAAAAATTGTGGACGTGGCAATGACTGCCGAATGGGAACTCGCATTGCAGAAAATAGAAAACAACGAAGCGGATGCAGGAGCGTTTCAAAAGGAAATGGAGCAATACGCTTCCACAATTACCGATGAACTACTGCAAACTTCCATTGCTCAAAGCAATCTACCTAAATTGGTTTGCCCGAAATGCAAAAGCCAACAATTGATTATCCGTGATAAGATTGTGAAATGTTCAGATGAAGTATGTGGCTGGGTTCAGTTCCGTAACATTTGTGGTGTACAAATCAGCATAGCCGATATTGAAAACCTTGTCGATAACAGAAAAACTAATCTCATCAAAGGAATGAAAAGCAAAGCCGGAAAGAAATTCGATGCTTATATCGTATTGAATGATGATTACAGTACCTCTTTTGAATTTGAAAAGAATAAACCTAAACGGAAATAATGAATAGCAATATTATTCCTCAAAAAGAAATAGAAAACAGAATTTACAGCATCAGAGGGAAACAGGTAATGCTGGATACCGATCTCGCCAATATCTATCAGGTAGAAACCAAAGTTTTCAATCAGGCAGTAAAACGTAATGCAGAGCGTTTTCCCGAAAATTTCTGCTTTCAGCTCACTTCCGAAGAATGGGAAGTTTTAAGGTCACAATTTGTGACCTTAAACATAGGAAGAGGTCAACACCGAAAATACTTACCCTTTGTATTTACGGAACAAGGAATAGCAATGCTTTCCGGTGTATTAAAAAGTACCGTTGCTATTAGAGTGAGTATTGAAATAATGAATGCTTTCGTAGAAATGCGAAAAGTGCTAATCAGTAATGCTGCTTTATTTCATCGCTTAGATAAAATAGAACTAAGGCAATTAGAAGCTGACCAAAAATTTGAAGAAATCTTTAAGGCTTTGGAAAGCGACAAGCTTCACTGCGAAAAAGGTGTTTTCTATAACGGACAAATTTTTGATGCCTATGCCTTTGTTTCCGATATTATCCGAAGTGCAAAAACCTCCATTATCCTGTTGGATAATTATGTGGATGATACGGTACTTACTTTATTAGGCAAACGTAATGATGGTGTTACCGCTGTGATTTACACAAAAAACATCAGCAATCAGTTAAGGTTGGATTTACAACGATACAATAGCCAATATCCGCTGATTGAAATTGAATTATTTTCCGATGCTCACGACCGTTTTTTAATTATTGATGATACCGAACTTTATCATATCGGGGCATCACTCAAAGACCTTGGCAAAAAATGGTTTGCCTTTTCGAGAATGGATATTGAAGTAGCCAGAATGCTTCAACTTTTAAATCTATAACAAATAACCCTCCGAAATTTGGAGGGTTTATTGTTTTAAGCTTTAGAAGCTTCCAAAGATGCCTTTCTGAATTCTTTTAAAAGTTTCTCCAATTCAAGAGAAGCCTTACGAGCTCTTGTTCCTGCTGCTTTATTACCTTTTTCAGCCTGTAATTCAGCATCTGCTTTCAGTGTTTCAAAGCTCGCATTGATTTTTTCGATTAGTTCATTCATTATGGTAATGGATTAAAAATTTCAACACAAAAATAGAAAAAAATAATTTCACTGTCTTGCTATGTTAATTCGGACTTGTATGTTAGCGGAAGTTTTTATTGTTCGCCTTTTAGCTCTTCGATGAAATGTTCTCCTAATGGAGAAAGCCGGTAACCTACATTGTGGCTTATGGTCAAGCCTAAATTTTTCAGTTTTCGGATATTTAGTTTTAGCCATTCTTTTTCAAAGCCTGTCAATTTTGCAATACCTATGGCGTGTAAATTGGGATTGTCTTTTATCGTCAACAGGATTTTTTCAGTCCAATGACCTTGTTTACTGTAAAGGTCTAAACGCTCTAATCTACCTTTTAACTCTTCAAATTGCTGTTCTGACAATCCTGTTTGCTCCCTCAACTTAATTCGTGGGTCTTCGGCATGATAACGAACGGATATTTTAAAAATAGTTCCTGTGCTGTTGTGGGTAAATGATTTTAGCAACTGCTTTTTTTCCGTAAAGCCTGCCTGTACTGCTTCTTTGTCGCTTATATCATTTTCGCTTACAGCTTCAATCTTGCCGATTTCGAGCAAACCAACAGATGTATGCAAAAGGCTTCCGGTTTTAACGGAAACCTTTTGCCACTTACGAAATGCCAAAGTGATTTCTCCCGATTTAATACCTTGCAGGTGTACTCCCTTAAATAGCATAATTATAATTCTTTTACATACTTGTTCAAATCAAATGACTTTCTACCAAGCAATTTTTCAAGTGTACTGTCCACATGTGAAAATTCGCCTATCTTAATCCCGTTGGCCATACTGACCAATAAATCCACGACTTCGACAGGTATTTGATAGCTAATCAGTTCTTCTCTGAAAACTTCATCCGAAATATCAACGTGGTTTACGGTTATACTTTTTTCTTTACTTATCACCCCTGCCAATTCATCAAATGAATATGCTGTGTTACCTGTTATTTCATAGGTCTGGTTTCCATGTGCATTTCCCGTTAATACGTTTGCAATGGCTTCCGCTATGTCTGTCCGTGATACAAAACTTACTTTTCCGCTTCCCGATGGATAACGGATTTCGTTCGTTTGCAAGGCATTTCCAATCAGTTCGGGTATGGCTTCCATATACATGCTGTTCCTGAAAAAGGTATAAGGGATATTTGTTCTCCTTATCAGTTCTTCCGTATGGTATTGTGTTTCCGTTCCTTGAAAAACGGTGTTCGGTCGGGCTTGTACCATACTTGTATAAACAATGTGCTTTACGTTGTTTTCCACTATTGCATTTACGACATTCTTTTCCTGCTGTTTGGCTGTTTCAATATCCACTCCGATGGTGGATATTTGCAATACTGTCTCTACACCTTTGAAGACCTCTTTAAGTGTGTTGTAATCGTTGTAATCCGCTTGTCTGGTGGTTACGCCCTTTTCCTTAAATTCATTTACCGTTTCGGGGTTTCTGACAATGGCAACAATATCGGTCGGTGCGACTTTCTGTAACAAAAATTGAATGGTCGATTTGCCTAAATTTCCGTTTGCTCCTGTAATGGCTATCATAACTTTAATTTTTCTGTAAAATTAACAACCTTGCTTTACTGAAAATTGGATAAAACCGACAACCGGAGGAATTGTGAGGAAGAGGAGTTTAGTAAATTTGAGTACGACAACTTCAATCGTCATTTTCGAGGATAAACGTAAATTGCTTATATTCGCAGTATGAAGAAGTCGGATTAGCATATACAAAGGAAATAGTTTCTTATTGAGGCAGTATCTTATTGCCCTGTTTTTCTATTGTATTTATTTTTAAAAATGGCATTACTAAATATTTTGTGGAACGAGTTTTAAATTTCCAAAATAGAACAGTATATTTATCCTAAATCGTTCAAAATTTCTAAATCCTCTTGCTTTTGCAATGACTGATTGAATGGCTCCATTTTTGTTTTCATGTTTTGCGCTAGAAGTGCTAGTGATTATCGCATTAATTATCCCTTTTAAGTGTCTGTCGAATGTAGCAATAACTTTATTTACTGCATGAATTGAAAAAGTTAGTGCATTTTCTTTCCACTGTTTATAGTTGCTTTCGGCATTTTGTTTATCGGTAAACACTCCTTTAAAATTCTCGCGTATTAGCCACGCTTGAGAGGTTTTTAAATTGTCTTTTATCAATTGTTCAAATATAGATTGCTGATTTTCTGTTCTATTATCAGCATTTTTCAAAACGGTGTATTTCTGTCCTTTTAGTTGGGGATTGTCTTTCACCTCTTTCCTTCTTGTTTTATCAATAGCTTCCGATAACATCTTGAATAAATGAAACTTATCGTGCACTATTGTAGCTTGTGGAGCGATAGATTTTATCGTATTCAAAAATGGCTTCCACATATCCATATTCACTCTGTTTAGCTGCAGTTGCTTAGTTTCCCCACTCACATTTATAAATAGGTTCTTAGTATCCTTTTCTTTTCTTCCCTCGACCATATCCAACACAGTATTGGTATCACCATCTATCAAAATGGTTGCATAATGATGTCCCTTTGTGTAAGCCTTTTCATCTAAACTGATGTTCTTAAAATCCTTTACTAAACCGCGTTCCTCTAATCCGTTCCCAACCGCCGACTCCATTATACTTCTGACGATATAATCAGTTGTATTGAATAAATCTGCAACGGTTGATTGTACTCGTACTTTCTTTAGTGCGTAAATAATTTCTCTTGCAAACAAGTGCGTATAGCCTTTTTGAGGTGGAGCAAAATTAATGTCGATAACCTTTGGTTTTCCATCTTCAGCAATGTATCTAGGCAAAGAACCAATCAAATAACATTTGTATTCAAACCAGTTTAAATGTTGCCATTTGCGAACAGGAGTACAGTCATAAATTGCATATTCTTTTCCATTCTTTGAATAAGTCTTCGGTAAATATTCTATATGAATGTTAATCGTTTTCTCAAATTCGTTTTTCTCAATTTTGGTTACGGCAAAATCCTTAGTTATGCCCAACACTTCTCCTAAAAAGTCTATAAATTCCATTTTTAATCGCTTTTATTTGACAAAGTAAAGAATATTTATCTTATATTTGATTCACAAAATATTTAGTAATGCCGTTTTATGAAATAAAAAGACCTTTTCTTACTGTGTAATCTTCAATAAAATAGGAAGTGTTTTTTCCAAAATAAATTATATCTTTAAATAAAAAATAAATAAAAATGGAAAGAGAACAACAAGAATTATATGAATATGCACGAAAACGCATCAAACAAAAAAAGACGCTTTATTATCATTTCGTATTTTTTTTAATTGGTAGTTTGTTTATGTTTGTTGCCAACGAATTGCTTGAATTTGGCATGCCTAACGTATGGTATCCATGGGCTATAACAGTTTGGTTTTTTCTCCTCATTTTGCATTTTATAAAGGTTTATATTACCGATCGATTTATGAATAAAAACTGGGAAAGAGAACAAATTGACCGACTTGTAAAGCGACAAGAACGAAAATTAGAGCAATTGCAAACCAAAATTAACGAACAAGTTTCTAATAAATAAATCCCGAAATGATTATAATGATTGCTGCAGCTGCAGAAAACAATGCACTTGGAAAAGACAATGAAATGGTTTGGCATTTGCCAAATGACTTCAAAAGATTTAAACAACTCACAACGGGACATCACATCATAATGGGTCGAAAAACATTTGAAAGTTTTCCAAAACTATTACCAAATAGAACTCATATCATCATTACTCGACAAAAAAATTACCATCCAGAAGGTTGTATTGTAGTTGACAACATGAAAGAAGCCATTGAAAAAGCACCTCAAAACGAAGATATTTTTATAATTGGTGGTGGCGAAATTTATAATCTCGGCTTGCCTTTTGCAGATAAAATCGAACTTACGAAAATACATTCAACCTTTGAAGCTGATGCTTTTTTCCCAGAAATTAAATCCGAAGATTGGAAATTAGAGCACGAAGAATTTCATCCAAAAGACGAAAAACATAATTTCGATTTTACTTTTCAAACTTTTATCAGAAAATAAACCTCAAAGTTTCAAATTGACTAATTAGCAGTATCTTTGCTCAAATTTTTAAAAAATGTCTAAAAGCGTTACTCCATACAAAGATTCTGATTTAGGAAAAAAAGAGCAAGTTGCCCAAATGTTTGACAATATTTCTGGAAATTACGACGGTTTGAACCGTGTTATTTCTTTTGGTATTGATGTGAAATGGCGAAAAAAAGTATTGAAAATGGTTTCGGATAAAAATCCAGAAACGATTCTTGATATTGCAACTGGAACTGGAGATTTAGCCATTTTGATGACCAAAACCAATGCTAAAAAAATAATCGGCCTTGATATTTCTGCTGGAATGCTTTTTTGCTTTCCTGAAAAATAAGTCCGGGCAAGCCGTCCGACATTATCTTGAACGTTTTTTGAGAAAAGTCTAAACTATCGTCTTCCAATATCCAAAAATAGCGAACGTATTTCCGCAGGGGTGCTGTTGGATATATTTGTTGATAGTTCATTTTACCTGTTCATTTTGCTGCATCATTACAATTATACTAAATAAATCCTCCAGATTTAGGAGGGTTTTGTTTTAGCCTTTAGATGCTTCTAAAGAGGCTTTTCTGAACTCTTTTAAAAGTTTCTCCAATTCAAGGGATGCTTTGCGTGCTCTCGTACCAGCCGCTTTGTTTCCTTTTTCTGCTTGTAATTCTGCATCAGCTTTCAACGCTTCATAGCTTGCATTGATTTTTTCGATTAGTTCATTCATTATGATGGTGAATTAAATTTTGTAAGGCACAAAAATACTCTTTTAACGCTATAATATACTATCCATTACGCCAAATACCGCCCCTCAAAGCCAAACCCTGCCACATTCATAGCTTCTCTTTTTCCCTTTGATACTTTAGCCATCGTAATTGAAAAAGTATCTATTAAAGTTGGAAAGCAATGCATGTGAAAGCAAAGAAATACGATGTCATATATGCCGACCCACCGTGGCAATACAAGGTATGGAGCAAGAAAGGAGCCGGAAGAAGTGCGGAAAGTCATTATCAGACCCAAAGTCCTGAGTTTTTAAAGGGGATGAATATACAGGCTATTGCCGGAACCAATTGTATACTTTTTATGTGGGCTACTTTTCCCTGTTTGGAGCAGGCATTGGAACTCGGAAAAGCCTGGGGATTTACCTACAAGACCGTCGCTTTTACGTGGATAAAGACAAACCGGAACAATGCAACCATTTTTGCCGGAATGGGTTATTACACCCGTGCCAATGCGGAAATAGTTCTGTTGTTTACCAAAGGTAAGCCCCTTACCCGTCAGGCAAAAGATGTCCCGCAGGTACTTGTATCTCCACGGGGCAGGCATTCAGAGAAGCCCGATGAGATAAGAAAACGTATTGTCCGCCTGTTTGGAGAAGTGGACAGAGTGGAGCTCTTTGCAAGGCAAAGCCCGATGCAGGATAACGATAATACTTTTGAGGGTTGGGACGTATTCGGCAATGAAATAGATAATTCCATAGAAATCCCCGAATAACCATTACGCCAAATCCTACCTCTCAAAGCCAAACCCTGCCACATCTTTAAAGGGTCTTACCTACTGCTATAATTTTAGGCTTTACGCAAAATTCAAAACAAAATTATAGTATGGATACACAGCAAAAAGACCTATCGTATTTCAGATTACGACTGCAAGAACTACTAAACAGCAGCTTCCCCGAAAAGGCACACGACCAGAAATTTATTGAGCAGCGTTCATCGTGGGCTGCCAATGCTTACGAGGGTGCATTTCAGTCAGGAAATTCGATTGAGCAATGCAACAAAATTGCCAATTACATTCTTTTTGAAGGCTTGCACTTCTCCAAATTCGATACCGTATTTCAGGTGGTTTGCAATGAGTTTGATACCATAATGGCAGATGAAGAGTTGCGACCATTTGCACTAAAAATGTTTCCTGTTTGCGAACCCGTTTTCACCAACTACCAACTAACCGATGATTTCGCATACGGTTATGAGTTTGACCTGCTCTACACTGAAATAACCGGAGCAATCGCAATATGGGTTGAGGAGAATGGGCTTCAGTAAACGCCAACATCTCCAACAGAACATTGATGCCCTAAGAATAGCTTTTAAATTGGAGAAGGAGAAACGGACACCCACATCGGGCGAAAGACTGCTAATGATGCAATACAGCGGATTTGGCGGTCTAAAGTTCGTTTTGAACCCTGTGGCGAACGAAATAGACATCAACAATTGGAGAAAAACAGACCACCAGTTCTTTGAAGCTACAAAAGAATTGCACCAGCTTTTAAGAGAAAATTCCGCTGACGAAAAAGAATACCGCCGCTATGTGGACAGCATGCGAAACTCGGTGCTTACTGCCTTTTACACGCCTCCGCCGCTGATCAAAGCATTGGCAGATGTAATGAAAGAAAACGGTATTACCGTCAATAAAATGCTGGAACCTTCTGCCGGTGCAGGGGCATTTATAGAAACGTTCAAGGAACGCTTTGGAGCCATACGGGATATTTCTGCTTATGAAAAAGACCTGCTTACCGGAAAAATTCTGAAACATATTTACCCGGATGTGAATACACACGTTCGGGGTTTTGAGGACATACCTGAAGCAGA
Organism: Paenimyroides viscosum; assembly: GCF_003858535.1. Taxonomy (GTDB): domain Bacteria; phylum Bacteroidota; class Bacteroidia; order Flavobacteriales; family Flavobacteriaceae; genus Flavobacterium; species Flavobacterium viscosum. The sequence continues at coordinate 93,781 of NZ_RQTJ01000008.1, read as the reverse complement.
TAAAGAAAGCTATGATCTGGTTACCAGCAATATCCCTTTTGGTACGGCTTCCGTTTTTGATCTTTCTTATACAAGAGGTAATGATCCGGCAAAAGCTTTAGCGGCAAAAGCCATTCACAACTATTTCTTTCTGAAGGGAAGCGATATGTTGCGTGATGGAGGTATCCTGGCATTCATCACATCGCAAGGTGTATTGGACAGTCCTGCCAATCAGCCGATACGTGAGGCACTGATGAAAGAAAACAATCTGGTATCGGTTGTCCGGTTACCAAGCAATCTCTTTACTGACCATGCCGGAACGGAAGTAGGCAGTGACCTGGTGATCTTACAAAAGAATAAGAGCAAGCAGGAACTCACAGAAAACGAAAAAGATTTCTGTCAATCCATCGATGCCAAAGACGACCGAAAAATAAATGCCTGGGTCATGTATTCAGCCTGTACGGTCTTTGATGAAATTATTGAATCCACAGACCAGTACGGACGTAAACAGCCTATCTTTCTGCACAGCGGAGGTGCCCAAGGTATTGCGGATGATGTAACAAAATTGCTCAGGGAAGATTTCGGGAACTACCTGAACCTTGACTTATACAACGGTAAAAAACAGGATGCACCAATACAACAAGCAAAGGTTCCGCTACCTGCACCTAAAATTGAACCAATTATTCAACCGGAAGTTGCAAAGCAACCTTTGCAGAAACAACCTAAACCAGCTTTATCAAAAGATGTAGCTCCCAAGCAGGAGGTACAACTGAACTTGTTCGACCTTTTTGAAAGTCCACAACCCGTTGCAATGGTTCCTTCAGTACCAACGGTCAAAAAGAAACCGTCCACGAAAAAGAAACCGCTAAGAAAAAGCTATCAGGGCAATCTGTTCAATGGAACAATGCAGCAAACCTATACGCCAACCCCAATTACTTCAAAAGCGGAGACACCTTCAAACGGAGAGGCGGCCATTATAGGAGATTTGTTTTCAGGGCTGAACGGTAACGGCAAATCGGAACAAACCCCAATACAGGTTTTGCCGACGGAACCGGAACCATACACCGAACCGTTAAAGGCTTTCCACAGAAACGATAGCCTTGTATCGTTCAAAGGGGCGGTTGGCTACCTGAAAAATATAAATGTTTACAGAGAAAACGCTGTGTTTCACCCTTTGGCTATTCCGCAAAGCCAAAAATTAAGAATGGAAGCCTATATCAACCTGCGTGATATTTATATTGATCTCTACCAGAAAGAAGCTGAAAAGCAAACCGAACATAAAGACGAGCGGGAAAAGCTCAACACATTATACGACGCTTTTGTAAAAAAATACGACAACCTGAACAGTGCTGATAATATCAAGCTCATCAAAACCGATAGTGCCGGAAAGGAAATTCCCTATCTGGAACGCGTAGTAGGCGGTGTTGTACACAAATCGGACATATTCCACCGTCCGGTAAGTTTTTCTATCACTACGCTTGCAACTGATAATCCCGATGAAGCTCTATCTGCATCGCTCAACCGATATGGAACCGTTGATTTGGATTATATGTCGGAGATCAGCGGAATGCCCGCAGATGAGCTGAAGAATGCCCTGCATGGGCGTATCTATTACGATCCTTTACAGAAGGGTTATGAAATAACCGAAAGATGGATTGCCGGAAACGTGGTTGAAAAAGCAAGCGATGTACGCAACTATGTAGAGAATTACCCTGAAGACAGAGAAGCAAAAGAAAGCCTTACCGCTTTGGAAGAGGCTCGACCAAGGCGTATCGAATTTGAAGAACTGGATTTTAATTTAGGTGAACGCTGGATACCTACGGGAATTTATGCCCGCTTCGCTTCCCATTTATTCGATACGGATGTCCGTATCCATTATTCTGAAACTACGGACGATTTCAATATTAATTGCAGTAGTAAGAACGTCCATATCTGGGATAAGTATGCCATTAAATCGCAAAGCCGTACCTATGACGGGATTGCCTTGCTGAAGCATGCTCTGGTCAACACCACGCCTGACATAACTAAAAAAGTCACGATAGATGACAAAGAGGTCAAGGTACGGGATATGGAAGCCATACAGATGGCAAATACCAAGATTGATGAAATCCGCACTGCTTTTACAGACTGGTTGCACGCACAGAATGATGAATTTAAGAAAAGGCTGACCGACCAATACAACGATACCTTCAATTGCTTTGTACGTCCGCAATATGACGGAAGCCATCAGGAATTCCCCGGACTGGACAGAAAAGGTCTGGGCATTGAAGATTTGTATTCAAGTCAGAAGGATGCCGTATGGATGATAAAGCTCAACGGCGGTGCCATCTGTGACCACGAAGTTGGTGCCGGGAAAACTTTGATTATGTGTACGGCTGCTCAGGAAATGAAGCGGTTGGGAATGGTACATAAACCGATGATTTTGGGATTGAAAGCCAATGTACACGAGATAGCGGAAACTTACCGTAAAGCCTACCCACATGCTAAAATCCTATATCCTGGAAAAGAAGATTTTACCCCACAAAAAAGACAACGAATTTTCGGTGATATTAAAAATAACGATTGGGATTGCGTGATACTCACGCACGATCAGTTCGGGATGATACCCCAATCGCCCGAAATGCAGAAAGAGATATTGGAAGGCGAACTACAGAATGTAGAGGACAACCTTAACGCTCTGGAAGCACAGGGCAAAGAGATTTCAAGGGGAATGCTCAAAGGCGTACAGATACGTAAGCAGAACCTTGAAGTGAAGCTGAAAACACTGGAACACGATATTGAAAACCGTAAGGACGATGTGGTAGATTTTAAAATGATGGGCATTGATCATTTGTTGGTTGATGAAAGCCACCGCTTTAAAAACCTGATGTTTAATACCCGCCATGAGCGGGTTGCAGGATTAGGTAATATGGCAGGGAGCCAACGGGCAATGAACCTGCTGTTTGCCATCCGTACCATTCAGGAACGCACCGGAAAAGATTTGGGAGCTACCTTTCTATCAGGTACGACTATCAGTAACTCGCTGACGGAATTATATCTGCTTTTTAAATACCTGCGACCACAGGCATTGGAAAAACAGGGCATCAATTGCTTTGATGCCTGGGCAGCCATCTATGCCCGAAAAACTACCGATTATGAATTTTCGGTAGCCAACAATATTGTATCCAAAGAGCGTTTCCGCTTCTTTATCAAAGTGCCGGAACTTGCCCAGTTCTATTCTGAAATTACGGATTACCGTACTGCAAAAGATATTGGTATTGACCGTCCCGAAAAGAACGAGATACTATACAATATACCACCAACACCGGAACAGGAAGTATTCATCAAAAAGCTGATGGAGTTCGCCAAAACAGGTAATGCCGAACTGTTGGGAAGACCGCCTTTATCCCCCAGTGAAGAAAAGGCAAAGATGCTGATTGCAACGGATTATGCCCGTAAGATGTCACTCGATATGCGGATGATAAACCGTAAGTATGAAGACCATCCAGACAATAAAGCCTCTCATTGTGCGGCAAACATTGCCAAATACTATAACAAGTTCAATGCACAGAAAGGAACGCAGTTCGTCTTCTCCGATCTGGGAACCTACAAGCCGGGTGAATGGAATGTGTATTCGGAAATTAAACGCAAGCTGGTTGAAGACCACGGTATTCCTGCCCACGAAGTCCGATTTATACAGGAAGCCAAAAACGAAAAACAGCGTAAGCAGCTTATCAGCGATGTCAATGAGGGCAAGATCAGGGTACTGTTCGGCTCTACAGAAATGTTGGGTACGGGTGTGAACGCACAGAAGCGTGCGGTTGCCGTCCACCACCTCGACATCCCTTGGCGACCATCAGACCTTGCCCAAAGGGATGGACGAGCCATCCGTAAAGGGAATGAGATTGCCAAGTTCTTTGCAGATAACAAAGTAGATATTTTCATCTACGCAGTTGAGAAATCATTGGACAGCTATAAATTCAATACACTTTACAACAAGCAGGTTTTCATCGGTCAGCTAAAAAGTAACAGCATGGGCAAACGTACGATTGATGAAGGTGCAATGGATGAAAAAACTGGAATGAATTTCTCTGAATACGTGGCGATTCTTTCGGGAAACACAGACTTATTGGAAAAAGCGAAATTGGAAAAACAGATTGCCGGACTGGAAAGCGAAAAGCAGGCATTCAACCGTTCAAAATACAGTTCTAAACACAAGTTAGAAGATGTTACTTCCATGCTGGAAGGTTCAAAATCCAGATTGGAACGGATGAGCCTTGACTGGAATAATTTAGAAAAGCGGATACAAAAACATTCGGACGACAGTATTGCCAATCCTGTTCAGTTGGAGGGTTTGTCGGCAAATGCCGATGTGAAACAGATTGGTGCAAAGCTCAATCAGATAGCGGATAAAGCCCGCACTGGTGGTGACTATCAGGAAATAGGCAGTCTGTATGGATTTCAGTTATTGGTCAAAACAGAGGTTTCTGAAAAAGAGGGCGTGGATATCCGTGTAAACCGTTTTTTGATACAGGGCGAAGGCAATATTAAATACACCTACAACAATGGTGTTATGGCAAAGGATCCTGAAACGGCAGCGATGAATTTTCTAAAGGCATTGGAAAAATTGCCTGGATATATAGAGCAGGAACAAAAGAAAATATCAGAACTGAAAAAAGATCTTCCTGTACTTCAGGAAATCGTAAACGGAACTTGGAACAAAGAAACCCGACTAAGCGAACTCAAAACGGAATTGGCTGCGGTGGAAAGAAAGATTATGTTGTCTATCGCACCGGAAACGAAAGAAGAGCAGGCTGAAAAATCAGAGAAAAAGGAAGAGGCTCCAAAAGTTTCGGAAAGTATAGTACGGACAAAAGGTGTTCACTTGCCAAGAGGTGTGTTGTAAGAAAGCCACACACCTCTTATCAAGATGTTTTTTTAACTCAGCAGTACGAGTACAATACCTATTAATGCAGGTAGTGCCTGTTTTACAAATATACTCGTTGATGCAGTAACAGATCCAAAAGTACCCGCTACAAAAACACATATCAGAAAAAACAAAGCAATATTATGTTGCCATACAATAATATCCGATATTAAAAGCGACCAGAATAATCCTGCTGCAAGAAAACCGTTATAAAGCCCCTGATTGGCAGCCAAGCCCTTTGTTTCGTGAAACAGGTGGCGAGGTAACGTTTTAAATGTTTTTTTGCCTTTTGTTTCCCAGGCAAACATCTCTATCCATAAAATATAAAGATGTTCCAAAGCGACCAAACCAATCACAACTTTGGCTATTGTTCCTATAATTCCTTCCATTTAAAATAGTGTCTGTAGTATGATATTTGATGTTAAAAAGGAAAATCCGACTTTAAAGCCGGATTTCTAAATCTATTTATTCACTCCCGCTTTTTCGTAAGCTTCAAAAATAATATCTCTTATGGCGTTTTCGATGCGTTCCTTTCCGGGATCTTCGTTGATGTCAATCCCACAAAACGCACTACCATTGGTTTTAGCATGTAACGAAAGATAATAGATACCACCAATAAGCAAAGCTAAACGAGCTCTCAGGTCAGTATTAGATTTCTCAAAATCAGGCATGATAAGTGAAAATAATTGTTCACCAATGTCTTCACGTCGGTCAGCTATTTTTCGTAACATTTTATTGGTTTCACCCAATTCCCAATGGATAATCTTTTGCAGCACTTTGTCTTTTAAAAGAACATCCAACTGATTTTGTAATAAACCTTCAATTTCATTTTTGCCTATATCCTCCGGATTTTTCAACAAATCATCTATATATCCCTTTGCTGCAAATTTCCAGAAATCTTTCTGACGAACGTATTCTTCAATCAAATTGTCAATTCCACCAAAATATGTCCATACTAATTTCTTATCCACACCGGCAGCAATAGCGATGTTGGGAGCAGTAAGCCCCGGATAGCCCTTTTTTTGAATTACTTTCCCTACGGCAGCTACCATCCTTGCCATTGTTCTGGATTTGTCCCGAAGGGGACCTGATAAGGTTTTTCTTGTTTTAGGGGTTGTATCTTCTGTATTTTCTATTTCAGTTTTTTTCTTTCGTCCCATTATTTCTCTTTTATACAGACTTTGCAATATCTAACTTTTTATTGACATAATCAAATACATTCAGCGCTTTATCAAGATGTTCTTTTGTATGGGTTGCCATCAGGCTCATCCGTATGCGTGAATCTTTCAATGATACTGCGGGATACATGATAGGATTGGTATAGACACCATTTTCGAGCAACATTTTCCCGGCAAGGCTGTTTTTGTAAACATCTCCGATTTTTACCGGTATAATCGCTGATTCGGTATCTCCGATTTCCAGACCAATATCCAAAAGTCCTTTTTTATAATAATTAATATTTTCCCATAATTGCTTTTGCCATTGTGGTTCTTCATCTATCAGGTCCATGGCACGGCTTACACCGATTACGTTGGGCGATGCTGATGCTGAAAAGGCATACTGACGTGACTGGAACTGTAAATAAGAAATCAGATCAGGATTATTAGCCACCAAATAACCGCCTACATTACCAAATGTTTTACTAAATGTACCGGTGATGATATCTACCTGATCCAGTACATCAAAATATTCCATGGCACCTCTTCCTGTTTCTCCCAGAACACCTATACCATGTGCATCATCTACCAATAATACACCACTGTATTTATGTGTTATCTCTAATATTTCTTTCAGCTTGGCAATGTCGCCATCCTGCGAATAAACTCCGTCTATGATGACCATCTTGGTTCTGTAACTATCCTTTGCATGTGAAAGAATCCGTTCCAGCGATTCAATATCGTTATGAATAAATCTTTTGGTTGTAGTACCCATGATACCTTCATATACGGAAGAATGGACAGCCATATCCACAATAGCAATATCTTCTTTTTTTAGCAGACAAAGCAGAGAAGCACTGTTTGAGGTATAACCGGTAGTATATACAATTGACGAACCTTGCGGACGTTTGAAGAAAGCGGATATTTTATCTTCCAGCTCTTTGTGGTAATCAAAATAGCCTCCAATAAGTGGCGAAGCTCCCGCACCTGTTCCGTATTTTTCAATACCGGCAATCACCGCTTTTTTTACTTCGGGATGCTGGGTAAAGCCCAGATAATCGTTGCAGACAAAGCTGATGTAATCTCCTTTCTTGATGTAACCATCTTCCGCCAGTTCTATTTCGGGACCACAGCCCGAAGTGGCAAGCAGACGGTAGTTCATAAATTCGTTTTCACGCAGGTAGTTCAGGTATCCCTCGTGAGCTTTTGCTCTTTCAAAAATGTCAAGATCTGGAATGTTTTCAAAATCTTTAAAACTTGCTTTAGTAAAGTCAATATCCATGCCTAATGTTTTATAAAAAGTTAACAGGTATAAATTTATATTATTTTCCTTTTACGGGGAAATAAAAGAACATAAAATTCAACCTTAAATTACTGATATAAACATTAAATAAGTATTTTTGATGAGAAAAAACAATACGAAATATTTTTATTTATCTCTGTTCGGGGTAATATATAACCGCCAAATCCCAATGGATTCATATTAAGTTGCAGTATTCGCTTTTAATTGCTGTAAGGTTATTTAATCCGATTCTTTTACTTTTTAAAATATATCTTGTTTGCTAATCTCATCAAATCTGCGGTATCGGTATTACAAAAGATGATTAAAACTTTGTCAAAAACTTTGTTTACGATGATTTCGGAATTAAATCCGTCAATGCTTCCGCTTCTTCTGTACACATTTTTTTTGTTGTCAAAGTAAAATCCAAATGTAGGTTTGCCGGAAAGCCAATCTACAAAATCATCGGTTTGCGGTTTGAGAAGAAATTCATTTTTTGATTTTTCTGAAATCAGTTTGTTGTCTTTTAAAGCTAATAAAAGTTGGTATAAATCTTCGGTAGTCGAATACATTCCACCTGCTCCGTAATAATTAGAAATATATCTTCTGTCGTTAAAAAGAGGTTCGTCTTTTTCGCCTTCTCCAAACGAATAGTTATGATAGCCATAAGCTAAGTTTTTGATGATGTCGTTTTCGCTTACAAATCCTGTGTTTTCCAGTTTCAGCGGTTGGATAATCATATCTTCGATTGATTCTGTAAACGTCTTCTTTGTAATGCTTTCGATGACTTTGGAGAGTAAAACGAAATCGACATTGTTATAGTTGAATTTCAACGTATCGCTTGACGTTTTCTTTACAAAGTTCCTGATGTAATCGTCTAAAGAATACTTATTCATAACTGCACTAACTGGTTCATTTTCCAATCTCGAATGATGTGTCATTAAATCCCGAATAGTTATGTCGTTACAGTTTTTGGGTAGACTATGAATGTATTTTCCGACTTTATCTTCAAAATCAATCAGTCCTTTTTCCTGAAGCTGTAAAACTGCAAGTGATGTAAATAATTTGGTTACAGAAGCAATCTGGAAACGAGTATTATTATCAATTGCTACATCAAACTGAATGTTAGAAAATCCTTTATTGATTTTTGCAGAATGCTTTCCGTCTGCATAGAAAACAGTGCCGTTGAAATATCCTTTTTCAAATTCGCTGTTTACGATTTCTTGAATGTCATTTTGCCCAAATACAAGTAGGGGTACTAATAAAAATATGGGAAGAAAGAATTTCTTCAACATCATTGAGTAAATGATTTTTTGTGTAAACTTCTCACTAAACCTTCTCATACATTTTATTTAACTGCCTAACTCCAATTGATTCTTTACTAAATTATAATATTCGTTTTTCAATGCTCTCAGTTAGTGATACCCACTTGATTATTTATTTCTTTTCTATTTTCTCCATTATAATTAAAGAAAAACTATATTTTTTTCCTTTTTCTTTTGTTTTTACTTTAATTGTAATGTCATTTTTATATACACCCTTCCATTCTCTAAATGACTTGATGTCAGCGTTACTTTTGGAATTATCATCATTTTCAAAAATGAAAAAAGTAATTTCATTAGAATTATCATTGATGCTAATCTCTAACTCGTTACCTGAGGGTGAGTTCATTGAATATTCATACGTATTATTATCACCTCCATCATACTCAACAGAGATTGTTGATTTCTTGTAAAGGGTCTTATTTTTAGTAATCTCTTCCTTTTTTTCAGAAATTTTAGAGTATGTTTTTGTTGTTTCACTATTTGAAGTGGATTGTGAATGAGCATTAATTGTAATTGTTGTCATAATTAAAAAGATTAAAAATGTTTTCATAATAATATAGTTTAAAAAATTTAAAATACAAGATAAGGTAACTTAATTTCGAAATGCTTTTCTATTTAAGTTCCTAATTCCAATTGATTTTTTATTAATTTGTAATACACGCTTTTTTTGTCAATTAATTCTCCATGTGTCCCTATTTCGGCAATTTCACCATCCTTTAAAACAATAATTTGGTCAGCATTTTTCACAGTAGATAGTCGGTGAGCAACTACAACAACTGTTTTCCCAACAAAAAAAGACTGTAAATTATCATGAATAATCTTTTCGTTTTCTGCATCTAAAGAAGAAGTGGCTTCGTCAAAGAAAATATAACGTGGATTTTTATAAATTGCTCTTGCTATTAAAAGTCGTTGCTTTTGTCCACCAGACAAGCCATTTCCTGCGGCACCAATTTTAGTATTAAAACCTAACGGTAATTCGTTGATGTAAGATTCAATATTGGCTAATCTAACAGCGTTTTTAAGTTTCTCTATATTAGGATTTTCCTCTCCACAAATAATATTTTGTTTAATTGTATCAGAAAAAATGTAACCTTCTTGGAGTACAACACCACATTGAGCTCTCCATTCATTCGGGTCAAAACTATTTAAGCTATCTTCCCCAAACAAAATTTCCCCTTCAGTAGGTTGATAAAATTTTAATAATAATTTTAATAGTGTTGTTTTCCCACTTCCACTACCACCAACAATAGCTGTAACCTTTCCGTGTGGGATAGTAAAGGATAGTCCTGATAGTATTTTTTTTGATGTAGGACTTCCATATTGGAAATACAATTTATTTACACAAATATCTCTTTTTATTACTTTTTGAACTAATCCCTTCTGAACTTCATTAACTTCACTCTCTTCTGATATGTTTTGAACTTCATTTAGCCTGTCTAAACTCAGTTTTGCTTCTTGATATCCTCTTATAAATGTTATTAATTGACTTATAGGAGAATTCATAAGACCAACAATAAAGGCTATACTCAGCATTGCTCCTAGACTCAGACTTCCGTTAATTACCTCTTTTGCAGAAAGAAATGTCACAAGAATATTTTTTAATTGGTTAATGAGATCAAATCCTATTGTTTGAAACTGAATTGTCTTTAAAACTCTGATATTTGCTCCAAAAAGTTTTAATTGTACTTTTTCCCAAATAGACCTTTTGTACTCTTCTAGGTTATTGAGTTTAATTTCTTCAATACCATTTACAAATTCATATATTGTGTCTTGGTTTTCAGATCGTAGCTGGAATTTATTGTAATCTAAAGTCTTTAGTTTATTAATAAACAATAACGACCAAACTACTGCCAATACAGTAAGTAGAGAATATGCCAATACAATAACTTTACTATAATAAAGTAGGACGCCAAGGAATACAACGAAATTAACAATCGAAAAAATTGTAATTATACTCTGCGTGGTTAAAAATGTTTCTATTCGTTGCTGGTCTAAGATCCTTTGATTAAAGTCTCCTTTTTGTTTAGAGTCAAAAAAAGAGATTGGAAGACGAAGTGCTTTTTTTAAGAAATCAGAAATTATTTCTATATTTATTTTTGTACCTAAATATAGTGTTATCCAGTTTCTTATAACATCCACTACTGTTGCACCAATAAATATAAATGCATGTGCCAATAGTAAGCTTGCAACCAAACTAATGTCTTTTTGGCTAATTCCTTTATCAACAACTGCTTGGGTTATAAAGGGAAAAATTAAAGTGCAACAACTTGTAATAAAGACCGCAATAAAGATTGTGATTATCCGCCAGCGATATGTTTTGAGTTTCCCCTTAATATATTTTAAAGTGTTAAGACCATCGTAATTACACTTGATGCTATGAAAATTTTCTGATAACTTAAAAGTAATCATTATACCTTCTTCATTCGTATTTAGCCAATGCTTTACAAATTCACTTTCTTTAACTGACATAATTCCGTATCCAGGATCAGCTATTTTAAAAACACGTTTACCTCGTTTGTGTTTTATGTCAATTAATACTACAAAGTGATTTTGATTCCAATGTAAGATAGATGGTCCTTGCTTTGAAATTTCTTCTAGCTCTTGTAAATTCAATTTAAAAACACCAGGTATTAATCCAACTGATCTTGCAGCATGACTAATCCCCGCAACACTGACTCCCTCTTTATTTAAAAAGGATTTATTTCTTATGTATTGAAGTGAACATTTTTTTCCATAATATCTCACAATCATACTTAGGCAAGCTGGACCGCAGTCCATTTGGTCATGTTGAGAGATGAACTTTAATTTCATTTATTTACCTGCTCTATTTTGTTCGTCTATACTTCCGCTTTGTTGTTTTTGTTTGTTTTTTAAGTCCGTATTTCCAAATTTATATCTAAATGACAACTTAAATAATCGAGTATCATTATACCTTGTAAACCCTAAATCTTGATTAGGGTATTGTATATTAACGATACTTCTGTTTGTGTATAATAAGTCGTGTGCTGAAAATGATAATGTTGCTTTATCCTGAAGTAACTTAACATTGATTGCAGCACTCATATCAAAGAAATTACCAATTTGGTAAAATCCTTGAATTGATGGAGAACGGTATCTTCCAGACAACTCTGCGGAGATATTTTCATTAATCTTAAAAGTATTCGAGGTATTTAGAAGCCAAAATACTTTATTAAGTTTTTGTTCAATATCTTCATAAGATAAATTATAATTTTGATTCATTACCAAAAATGTATTAGATATATCCCACCATGGTGTTACTTTAACTGGTATAATAGCTTGTATACCAATGTTATTTCCTTTTCCAATGTTATCGAATGTATAACGTGTTTCATCTGTATTATTTACTCGTATAGGGAATTCTGAAAAATATTTTGAGGTAGTATTTCCAAATATTGTTAAAATATATTTATTATTAAATATACTACTTATTTCCAGAGAATTAGTAAATGAAGGTCTTAACAATGGATTTCCTACATTTGAGAAAAGTGGACTTTGATAGGATATAAATGGATTTAAGTAATCAAAAGAAGGACGACTGATACGTCTGGAATATGACAAATTCAATGAATAGTTTTTCTCATCTGGTTTATATTGAAAATACGCTGTTGGAAATAATTGAAAATAATTGTAATCTGTTTCCGTTCCTGTAGTTCTTGACAAACCTTTTGTTCTAGTATATTCCCCTCTTAAACCAACTTGAAAAGACATTTGATCAGATAGCTGACTGTTAAATGAGAAGTAACCGGCAGTATTCGTTTCTTTGTAATCGAATTGATTGCTTAATGAATTATTGTTCTCCCATTGACCGGATAAAAATTTCTGAAATAGGAAGTCGTTTTCCGTTTCAGTATGAGCCATCTTTATTCCTGTTTCTAAAGAGAACTTATTATAAGGTAATTTGAAATCTATATTTCCTGAGTATATTTTTGTTTTGTTATCAAAGAAACTTCTTAGTTTGGATTCATTTTCGAAAACTTGGTTTGTATAAAACCTATTCGTAAGGTTTTGCTTGTCATCAACCTTAAAATTTGATGTACTTGCATTAACATTCATTACCTTTCCCAAGGTATCTAGTTTTTGGTTGAAATATAAATCTATAGCATAATTGAAAAGATTTAACTTATGATCATTATAAGAAGAAAAAGAAGTGTTGTTCGTCGATTCTGTTTCATTGTCTGAAGGTCTTGGGCTATTATTAGAATATAGATTCCCTGAAATACCTATGTTAGAATACTCACTTAATTTTACATCTAATTGCCCTGTAAGAGTATGATAAACTTCCTTACGTTTTTCATAATTTAAAGAAGAATATTTAGTTATATCCCCTGTATTAGGGTTGACAAAACTATTAGTTTGTTCAATTTCTTCGAAAGAACGAACATCACCAACAGCATAATTTGAAATAAAATCAATCCTGTCACTTTTGTAGTTAAATCCTGCATTACCAATTAACCTACTATATTTTCCTTGATAGCCGGTAAGTCCTACGTTAGCGTTCCATCCAGGTTGCCTTCCCTTTTTAGTGATTATGTTAATTATTCCAGCATTCCCCTGTGCATCATATTTAGATGAAGGGGTTGTGATTACCTCTAAAGATTTTATATTATCCGCACCCATGCTTTTCAAAAAAGCTGTAAGTTCATTTGGGTTTAAATGTAATACTCTATCATCAACCATGACTTTTACTCCTGACTTTCCCATTATATTAATGGATTCGTTATTGCCAAGGTAAACTCCTGGTGCATTTTTTATAGCATCAAATGCGTTTCCTCCTGAGAGAAGTGGGCTATTTTCAATATTGAATACAAAACGGTCAACTTTTCTTTCAATTAGTCTCTTGGTTGCGGTAATAGTTATTCCTTCTAAAACAGTAGAACTATTTACAGTTATTATTCCTAAATCCAAATTGTTTATTACATCTATTTCTTCTTCAAATAAAACAGAACCATATCTATTGGATGACAATTTATAAAACCCTTTCTTTAGGGTTATATTAAAGTAACCTAATGAATCTGTTAAGACTCTTTGAACTACTACATCTGTGGAATCTGTTGCAGAAACTTCAGAATAGTCTATCGGGAAACCGTCGTCTCCTTGTAATATCCCTGACACTTGATATGTACTATCCTGAGCTATTAATTTGACAGAACACATACAACAAAGGGTGATAATAAATAAAATCTTTTTCAGCAGCATAGTTTTTTTTTTAATTATACAATTTCAATAGTTCTTTTGTCATAAAGAAGACTTAGGATATATAAGCCAACTGAATCTGGCCACTCATTTGGAAGTGCTTTTAGGAGTTCCTTTGTTTCTAATTCCTTTCCAGAATTTAGTAGTTCTAGTAACGTTTCAATTCCTTTATGATAGCGAAACTTTAGTTTAGATCCTCTAGCAAAGATAATTATTTCACTCTCGTCTAGTGATTTCCTAAAGTAGATTTTAAAAGGCTCAACTAATCTCAACACTGTATCTCTTAGGGTTTCATAATTATTTACATCATATAAATTTTCATCGGATAACGAAATTGTTCTTGTTTTCCATCCAGCATTACTAAATAAAGCTAATTTGAAATCATCATGCAATAATTTGAAAAGCTCCGAAAAAGGAAGATCAAGTAGATTTTCTTCATCTTGAAATAACCCAAGTAATTCATGTAATGTTTCTTGACTATTAGGATCTTTAACAGGTGAGAAGACTTCCTTCAATCTGTCATCGGTAATCATATACTGTTTAGTTAATGAAGAAAAAATACTATCGAATAGTTTTGCTTTGGGAGGATTATTGAACCACACTGTGACGCCAATTGACAATCCATCTGTTTTTCCTAAATGATACTTATCCCACGGCATGAAGTAAATATCAGTAGATTCAAAAGGGAATTTTTCTGCATGTTGAATCAAATCTTCATATTCTTTATCTTCATTTTTTCTTTTTCCATCTATTTCTTCATATACCTCATCTGTCCAGTTGTACATTTCTTTACCGCCAGGTCCCAAATGAAAATGAATAACGTTTTCACCTCTATGATCCTTATGAATACCTAAAGGTGTGTATGCATAATTTCCTACAAATGTATGAACACTAAGGCCTGTTAAAGGGATGCCAACTTTTTCAATTAAAGGAGTTAGTAACTGTAAAAGTTTTCTTGAAAGAGGATCGGAGAATTTTTCACAGCCATTTATTATCATTCCGAACTCCTTATTTGAAAAAACACGTTCAGCGTATTTCACAACATCTTCTCCTTCAAGCGGAGGATTGTCAAATATATAGTTAAGTTTATCGTCTCCTACAATTTTTCCATCAATGTAGGCTCTGTATCCATATTTGTTTGTTCTTAATCTGCATAGTTGTTTTAAAACGTTTAAAATTTCCGTAGATAAAATATTAGCATCCTCTATTGAAAAAGCATTTTTGGATATGGTTGTCCTTGTAAGATTATTACTGACGGTTAAAAAATTATCCCACCACTCAGGTTGTGCCATTGGTGAGTCAGATGTTGTAATTACTGTATTCATAATATTTATTTGATATTTATATTTAGATGTAAAGATTACCCCAATAAAGGGGTAATCTTCATTTTAGCTTATTTCATTAGAATAATGAAAAGCTTTAATCTTAAGGAGTAACTGTTACGACTTTCACAACAGTGGTAACAACAGTTTCTACAGTTACAGAATCATCAGCAGCAGCAATGCCACCTACTAATTTTTCCTGCTCTAACGGAGAAACCACTTTTGCTCCTAAGAATTCTTCTGGATTGAATTTTTTCTCTTCCATAATAAAGAATTTTGAATGTTAAACGAAACACAAAGAACCTTCGCCCTCTTTGTTTAGACGTTTTGTAATTTTTAAAGAGGCACAAACAATCCTCTTATTTTTATCTAATTTCATTATGAATTTAGAGGTTCGAATATTAAGGAGTTACGGTTCTTACAACTATCGTAACAATTGTTGAAACAACAATTACAGGATCCTCAGCAGCGGCAATACCACCTACTAATTTTTCCTGCTCTAACGGAGAAACCACTTTTGCTCTTAAGAATTCTTCTGGATTGAATTTTCTCTCTTCCATAATAAAGAATTTTGAAGATTAAACGAAACACAAAGAACCTTCGCCCTCTTTGTTTAGACGTTTTGTGATTTTTAAAGAGGCACAAACAATCCTCTTATTTTTAAATTTTATTATTTTTCTCTAATCAAAGAAAACTAATTAATTTTAATTGACCAAACATTTGATTGCAAAATTGTAATAATGAGCTATATGGAATAAGCTGAAATACCAAGTTTTTAATAAAAATATGAGAGTACTCAAGGGATTTGATGACCTTTTTGTATATTTTTTACCTCTTAAAAAGAATTATATTATTGACAAAAAACAGCTTAAAATATTCCTCGAATAAAGAATAAATAAACAGGATATTGATAAAAATAAAGGTTTGGTAATAAAAAAAGCAACTCCATAATGCTATTGAGTTGCTTTTTTTAAATGTTGTTTATTGAGAAAAAATCAGGAAAAAACGCTCTGATAGATACGTTCTATCTCTTGAAATTCTTCTTCCGTAATTTCGGAAAAATGCTTTTTTCTACGGTTTGGAAATGTTCCTTTATTCTGATGAATAAAGACAATTATCTCATTGGCTCTTTTATCGGGCATATCTATCAGTTGCAAAAGCTCTTTTTTAAACTCATCGTACCTGTCGAGGAATAGTAATTCCTCTGAAAGATCGTGCCTTATGGTTTCCTGTATGGCTTGGGCAAGAAATGCGGTTTGCAGGGTAAGATCAGGGTAAAGGAAATAGGCTTTTACCTCTTCGGGATTGGTAATGACCAACTCTCCCTTGTCGTTTTTAGTAAACTGTATCCTTTTCATCAGGGGCTTTGAGTAAGCTTCCAATACAGCATCATAAGCTTGCAGATTGTTGACCATGTGTGCCGATACCGGTATGATGACATCTTTACCTACAAAGCCGTCGCGTATGAGCATATCGTGTATCAGAAAACGGTGGATACGTCCGTTGCCGTCAAGGAACGGGTGAATGAACACAAAGCCGAAAGATACAATAGCCGCTCTGATAACAGGCGAAAGCTCCCGGGTCTTTTGCTCTGCAAGTGCCAGTCCGCTCATCATAGGGTGCACCATAGCCGGTTGCGGACATATATAGTGGTAGATTTCTTCCAGGCGGTAGTTGCTCTGCCCGATATAGTTCTGAAAATCACGGTACCCATTTTGTTTGTACCTCGGATCTACAATGGCATTTTGCAGCACGGTAAGATACTGCTCTTCCAGTACCTTATCTGCCGGTTCCTTGCCTGCTTCATAGAGCAGGTTTACAAACCTGTTCATCCTGTCGGGTGTAGGTTTTTCGCTCTCTATTTCATAAGATGATTTTGTCTCTTTCCGGTAGAGGTATTGTGTAGCCCTGTTAAAAATTTCCGGAGGATATTCTGCTTTCAGATTATCTACTTCTTTACGGAAATCCATCTGTAACAACTCTATTATAGAAGCATTCCTGCGTATAACAGGGCAAAAATCAACCCCACCAAGCAAATTGTCGTTAATACGCCATCTGCTGTTTTTCTGAATGGTTCCCGTAATGTATTTGCTACTGTCCAGCAGGTCTATATAGTTTCCGTTTACTTCAAACTCAGCTTCCAGCAATTCTCCGGTAAGCCATTCGTATAAGAAACCGATCCGTCGGGAATACCTGCCCGAAGGATTATTGAGGATGTAAGAGCGAAGCTCATCTTTATCCATACTGCTAAACACTGCCTGGATTAGATCAAGGTTCAGGTCGTCGTATTTGAGAGCAAATTCAAGATGGGCTGTTATGCTGTCCTCGGCAGGAGCATATTTGGGTCCGTATGTTTCCTCTATTGCTCCGTCCAGAGCAACTTCTGTTTTGTTTCTTGTTCCGATATAAGAGCGGTGTGTCAGCTTGTATTGGCTGAATCCCAAATGCTGTACTAACCATTGAAAACCTGCTGCCTGTTGTGCCATTTTTTGCAGTAATTTATATTTATACGATGTAAAAGTATTAAAAATAAATCTATTTGCAGTAAAATGATTATTTTTTTGTGTTTTATGATTGCAAGGTGTCTTGCAGTAAAACGGATATCGGTGCAGTAAACAGATTATTTTACTTCTTAAAAAAAGTAAAATGATTATAAAGAAAGTCTAAAAGAATGGTGAGGACAAACCAATAACGGAAAGGAGCTGCCTTACGGCACTTATTTTTTAGCGTAACTACTAAAGGAGGAGATACTTTTGCTTGCTACATTCAGATTGTCAGGTGATTTTTAGAATTCGTAAGAAGCCCCTATCCCTATATAACCGGACATTCTTCTTATCACATCCATAGAAAACAGGTTATTACCCGAAGTAATATCAATAATTTCCGGATTGTTCATGTTCAGAATATTTACACCTTCTATCCAATAGCGAAATTTAGATTCGTTCTTATCATAAAGAAGTTTGAATCCAAGATCATAGAAGCTTCTGTCTGAAGAG
Source organism: Paenimyroides viscosum (assembly GCF_003858535.1). GTDB lineage: Bacteria > Bacteroidota > Bacteroidia > Flavobacteriales > Flavobacteriaceae > Flavobacterium > Flavobacterium viscosum. Next base: position 75,603 of record NZ_RQTJ01000008.1, on the reverse strand, counting down.
GTGGTTTTGAACGTTTCGTAAGAATTGTTGATGTAATATCTGAAATTTTCTTTTATTCGACCATTTATGTTTAGTAAGGGAGATAGACGTTTTATATTGTTTTGGTTATCAAATAAGCTGTATTCAGCGTTCTGTTCAGAGAAATAAATACCGGCTTCGTAATTAAATATTTCATTTTTGAAGTTACTGATTATAGAAACTCTGACTGTATAAATATTGGTGCGGCTCTCATTCTCTAAATGATTGATAAAATTGTAATTTTTGAGCAGTATATGTCCTGCATTTACTTTGAATTTGCTTTTCAAAGCACTGATACGCTGCTCAAAGCTTACATTCGAATTCCAGCTTACATAAGAGGGTGAAATAGTGTTTTCTATTTCATTAAAATCCGAGTAGTTTAACGTATTTGTTGTTACTGATTTATCAGCTTTGGTTAATGACGTATTAGCCATAAAAACAGTTCCGTGATAAAGGTCAAATCTGAAATAATTCAGCGAAAAGATATTTTGTGTGAAAACTTCTGAAAAAGCTATATGGGAGGGCATTACCAAATTTCTGAAATCCTTGGCATAAAAGAAATCGTTCAGGTTTTCAATTTTTGGGAAATCAAGGGTTCTGTTATATGAGAAAGTAAGATTATGTGTCTGCGAAAATGCAAGTTTTAATTGTGCAGATGGATAAAATTGGAATACATTTTCTTTTTCATCTTTACTTTTAGTAGTAGAATTTCGCAGTTCGGCTTTAAAACGGTATTGAAAAAATCCTGTCTTTTTCATAACAGACGCATCAAGGAACTGATAGTCCAAATCCACTCGTAATGCTTCTGCCAATGGAGCATTAATTACCAAATCTGAAGAATACCGATTCCTTGTTGAAAAGTAACCCGAATTGACTCTAAGTATATGTTGATTAAGTTTCTGTGTGTACTTTGCAAATACCCCAATTTCATTTTTCTTTAATTCCTTGGTCTGCTCTAAGTTGTTTATAGATTGGTTAAATAAAAACTGGTTACTGTAAAGTGAATAATCATCATCATTTTGTTTTAGTTCCTGAAAGGCGTTAAACGAAAGAAGCTTATTTTCCGCTATACGTATAATGTAGCTCAACTGATGTCCAAAGGTGTAATTAAAACGATTGTTGTCTTCTTCGTAAACAGAATTCATTCCTAATGCTTCACTACCAGTATACCTATTGCGTTTAGTATTGCTTGGATCAAAGATAACAGAATAGTTAAGGAGGCTGTTTCTGTTAGGTTTATAATCAAGGTTCAGTTTGGTCTGATTAAAAAAGAATCTGTTGGTAGCCGTTTGATTATCAAATGTTGTTATGTGCTGACCTGGATTTAAAAATGTTTTTTGAGAATAGACTGCTTCACTAGATTTTGTAAAGTCGAATATGCTAAATCCATTAACCGAAAGTTTACTACTGGCATTGTATGCAAAATCGAAAGAAACAAATTCTGATTTTTTAGTTTCTACGTTGTTATTTTGCAGAAGAAAATCAGGTATGGATGGCAGGCTTATAAAACTGGAAAGAGAAGCATCATTATTTCTCAAATCCTGTTTAATGCTTTTGCTCATGTTTACATAATCCTTTAATGATAGTGCCTGTTCACCGGTATTATTAAGATCGGCAATGGCAGTAATGTTTGATTTTGTCCCGAACCTGAAAAGATTGCTATGGACTTTGTATCTTTCCTTATATGCACCATATGCATCTACATTTCCTGTAATTCTTCCAAGGTATTCTTCTTTGATTTTAATATTTAGTGCGGTTTTGTCACTACCCTCAATCTCTTTAATTGCCTCAAAGCTTTCGTAGTTATTGAGCAAGTCAATTCCTTCTAACATTTCAGCATTTATATTCTCAGTTGCCATCTGATGGTTATCCCCAAAGATTTTTTTGCCATTTACCATTAAATCATTAATCACCTTACCATTTGTCGTGATCTTACCATTGTCATTTATTTCAAGTCCGGGAAGTTTACTGATAACGTCCTTCAGTTTTTGTTCGTTGCCGGTTGTTAATGACTTTAGGTTATAGCTTATAGTATCTCCGTTCTGTTTAGCTACCGCAGCCTGTGAAATGATTACAATTTCTTCGAGCTCTTCAAATGACTCCTGTAATATGATTTTTAAGCGGGTTGTAGTATTCCCGTATTTAATCTCCTGTTTATATTCTTCAAAAGAAAGGTGGTTTACTGTAAGTAAATAGTCCTTGTTGTTTGAAAATGATAATTCAAACTTCCCTTTACTATCAGTACTGGTATAAGATATGGTTTTATTGGTAAGTGTATCGGTCAACTGTACGCTTGCCGCAGAAACCGGTGAGTCGAAATTATCCACAACAATACCCTCAATAACAATGTTTTGAGAATAGCATAAATGCTGAATAAAGAAAACTAAAACAAAACAGATATACTTCACACTTTCTATGTTTTTAAGGTCTTAACGAATTGCCAATTCCTTGTTTCAATTCATTTACTTTTTCATTCAAAATTTTAAGGTATTTTTCTTTATTTACCTTTTCACCTTTTGAGGGTTTGGTAATACTAAGCTTTGAGTTATTTTTAGTAACTTTTATGGCATGATAGGTTTTCTTTTCGGCAATAAGTTCAATGATAAGCCCCGGTAATCCGTAGTAGTCTTTCGGTCCATCCTGTACGGGAAGTTCAGAAGCGTACCAGGCGATAATATCTTCACCATTAATTTTTGCCGTAGCTTTTTTTACTTTATAGGAACCAATTGTTTTCTCGTCATCTGTCAATGTCCAATCGTATTTTACCAACTTGTCTGTAACTAGAAATTTCTTACCTAAAACATCCGCTTCATGCAGGTACTCATTCGTATTCTGATTTTTATACAATCCGCCACTGTTTTTTCCTATCTCAACCTTCTTGGTTTCAGTGTCTTCCTTTAGGCTTAATTCATTTTTTGAATCTGATTGTTGTTCCTGAATATAAAATGAAACACCATCTTCATAGTAAAGTGTGTAGTTAGTTGCTTTTGACAAGTGGGCAGAAACACGCTTCCGTGTTTCCGGGTCGGTAACGTTTTTCAACTGATTCTCTATATTGGCTCTTTCTTCGTAAAGTACTGTTACGGATTGTGCCGTTGCGTTTAAGCTTGCCATTGTAATAAGTATTAATAATAAATTTCTCATAATAAATAATTTTTGGAAAAAACCAACGTAGAAAAATTTCATATTTCTCTACGTTGGCTAAATAAGTAATAAGTCTATCAACTAAACTTCTAAATACACATGGTAAGTACCAATGTAAACACCATCAACGTACACATCGTAAACCCCCAAATAGATTAACTCTCTAGCTTCCTCACCTGAAAGCACATTTTCAGAAACTACCATGTTGTTGGTCAACTCAATTTTAGGATTTGATGAGTTTGTAGTGTTTGCTTGAGCAAAAATTCCTGTAATTGCTAAAGCCAATGTAAATAATAACTTTTTCATTTTGAATAAAATAAAAATTAATAATAATTGATTGGTCAGTTTTGCGGTTCTGACAACCTTATTACCTGTATATTTTCTACATTGGTAGCAAACCCTTTCTTTTACTCTTTAAAACTTACACAGTTCAGGTGTCTGGTTTTTAACGAATGCATACAATCTTCAGGTAATTTATTTTCTGACATAATGCCGATAATATTGTTGTCACTTTTGAATCAATGGATGTTTTTGAAACGTCAATTTTTTATTATTTTTCTCTAATCAAAGAAAACAAATTATTTTTAATCCACCAAACATAAAAATGAATACGATAAAAAATGAATGATGACAGGATAGCACCCAACAAGTTTTTTATTGTATAAAAATCGAGTATTTACAATGTTTTACAGTATGTATTCTTGATAAAAAACACATAAATAAAAATTTTAAATTTTAACACTTATAAGGTGGTTATTATTAAAAACATTTCATTAAATAGAGAAATTTAAAAACACTTAAGGTGTTTGCAGATCATAAGTAGTAGTAGAAAGTATTGTTTTAAGACAAATAAAAAAGCAACTCAATAGTATTATTGAATTGCCTTTTAGGTGAGTATTGTAAAATATGAATCAGGGGAAAATAGACTGATACTGCCTGTAATCAGAACTTAGTCTGCTGTGTGACGGTATTGTTCTTCAAAGTCAACGTGTATCATAGTTACAAAAATTAATACAGCTAAATTCCCTGTTTCGAGATAAATAATCAGTATTAGTGATTTTTATGTAACATAGAATTACTCCTGCACCAAATGCTGTAAATCCGGATCGTTCTTGATTCGTTCCAATTCATTTTCCACTATATGCAGAATATCCGATTTTATCTGTCTGTAATTGCCTTCTATATGCTGTTTCATCTTATCCTCGCCCTGTTCATCAACAAAGGATAGAATTTGCGGTATCTTTTGATAGGCTTTCGTTTCTGCGGCTACTTTCTCATTATCTACTACGATTTCAGCGTGGAAAATCTTTTGATCTATTCGTTCATCGAAGTTGTCCGATACCGAACCTACAAACATTCCCTGTGTGAGCGTTGAAATTTTGGAAGCCGGAATAAGGCTGTCTAATTGTGTGGATATAGAAGTAGATTTATCATTGCGGTTAATGGTCATACTCTGACGCTTCTGCAATACTTTCCCGAAACGTTCCGATAGGCTTTTGGCTGTTTCTCCAACTACCTGACCGGAAAAAATATTACCTACCGTGTTCTGAATTACTTTACTTTCCTTATCGCCGTAATCCCTTGTTAGCTGACTAAAGTCCTGAAATCCCAGGCAAACTGCGACCTTATTACTTCTCGCTGTGGCGATCAGATTGTCAAGTCCTCTGAAGTAGATTGTGGGTAACTCATCAATGATTACCGAACTCTTTAATTGCCCTTTTTTGTTGATGAGCTTTACAATTCTTGAATTGTACAATCCTAAAGCTGCGGAATAAATATTTTGACGGTCTGGATTGTTCCCTACACACAAAATCTTTGGTTCTTTCGGATTGTTGATGTCCAATGAAAAATCATCTCCGGTCATTACCCAGTACAAACTTGGCGAAATCATTCTTGATAACGGAATTTTAGCCGATGCAATTTGTCCTTGAAGCTGGTCTTGTGCTCCGCCTTGCCAGGCATCCATAAACGGTGATAAGTAGTTTTCCAAATCAGGATAGGAAGTCAAAATAGTGAAAACATCCGAATACTTTTTGTTCAGCAATTCAATGGCATGTGGGAATGTGCAATACTTACCATCTTCATAGATTTTCAGATACCAGATTATGGCAGCCAATAGTATAATTGGTGACTCGACGAAAAAATCCCCCTGCTTCTGGATCCACGACCTGTTAAGGTTTAACATGATGGTATAAGCCGCTTCGTAAGCATCGGATATGTCCGTCATAAAATCCGGATTAAGCGGATTACAACGGTGGCTCTTGCGTGGGTCATCAAAATTGATGACGTAAAATTGTGGCTGTACTTTATATTTATCCCTATGTTTTAATAAATGATTATAAGCGATGGTGGAAAGATCATCAAATTTAAAATCGTAGATGTACATACTAAAGCCTTTCTCAATCTGCTGTTTGATGTAGTTGTTTACAATGGCATACGATTTTCCGGAGCCGGGTGTTCCTAAAACTATGGTTGCTCTAAATGGATTGACGATGTTTATCCAACCGTTGTTCCATTTGTTCTTGTAATAGAATTTTGTAGGAAGATTGACGGAATATTCGTTCTCCATCAGTTTGGTTTCCTGCTGAAAGCTTTCATTTTCGTTATTGAAAACGTCGTCCATCAGGTTGTTGTTTAATAATCGGTGCATCCAAACACCCGCCATCAGCAAAGCGATGTAGCCCAGACCAAGTGTAAGAATGTAAAAGAACGTGCCAACAATTGGCGAAAGTTTTAATAGTGGTGTATTGAGAAAAAACAGTACAAAACCAATTCCTAAAGCCACATATATTTTAGTCCAGGTTATCTTCTCGTTCTTTACGCCTTTGGTTCCGAGGCAACTCAAAGCCAGCAGTATAATTGCAAAAACTTTGGTGTAAAGTGTGTGCGAAAACAATCCTGCCGTCCGGTCAAAATTGCCTAATATCTTATTGATGATTTCCAGTGTCCAGCCACGTTCTAAAAAGAAACCGTAGCAAAACCAATAAAGATGCATCAGTACCAAAAGGATACTTACTGCACGCATAAATGCCATTATCTTGGCTAAACCTCTTAAATCGTCTTCTCCCTGCACTTTTATAAAAATTAATGTTCGGGCGTGAATTTAGAGGTTGTATTTAGTGGCTATAAGAATGTGGCGGTCATTGGCTGTGAAAGGCAGTGTTTGTCGTTAAACTCTAATAGCATACATAACGAATTTTATAAATTTGCAATAAGAAATAAACCTAGATATGAAGATTTTAATTTAAAACAAAAATGAAAATGATTGACAGAATACCAGTTTCAGAATTTCCAAATTTCAAATATGAAGATCAGGATGTAATTAATGCATTTCTTTGGTTAAGAAGTTTTTTATCAGATGAAGATTGGAACCAAAGAAAAGAAGCGATTGAAAACAAGTTAAGTTATGATTTTAGAATATCAAATCCGTTCTCTGAACCACTAACAGAAGGAACTTTATTATTAGATAATAATGATCAGATAGGTTGGTATCTGTATCTTGTACATACCTTACTGTATGAACCTCATAAGTATGAATATTTTCAGGGAGCTAGGATAATACCGATTTTCAAACGCTTAGGTATGAACCTCAATGAAGTGAAAAATATGAAGGTATCCAAAAAAAGGTTAGAGATCTTTTGAAAAAAAGAAGAGCAGAAGCAGATGCTATTTTATTTGAGATATTAACTGCTTTATTGTGGGTAAGAAACGGTTGGCAGGTAAAATTCTTAGAAGAAGGGAAAGGTGGTAAATCGCCTGATATTTTGGCATCTAAAAATAATAATGAATTACAGGTAGAATGTAAAAGACAACGAAAAACAGCAGATTACACCTATAAAGAAACTGAAAAAAGGCTAAAAATGGTCTCGTATTTGAGAGAGGAGCTTTTAAAGTATAACATTTTACTTGATTTAGTATTTCATGTAGAGCTTATTTCACTTCCCGATACATATTTAAAAGATTTACTTCTTAATAAAATTCAGGAAATAAAGAAAGCTGGACTAATAGTTTCTAATAATGAAGTTACTATTTATGCTTCGTTTATAGATATAAATAGAATAAACAAGTATCTTGAAAAGAACTTTGTAAAAAACAATTCACCTCAATTATGCGATTTGATTGCTCAAAAAGCTGTTGACTATTCAGGATTTACTTCAGGATTTTCTGGTAACTTTTTTCGTGTAGGAGAAGGAGAAGCTAATAATTTATATATCGCAGAAATTGCAAATGCTTTTGGTGTGAATTGTAGAAGTATGGCACCAGAAGCAGTTACAGCTAAAGCCCGCGACACAAAAACACAGATTATGGGTGCTATTAAACAATTTAATACGGAATCCGAGAGCGTTATTCATGTTGGGATGGAAACATATGACGGACAGGAAGTAGAAATAGAGCGGTTAAAAAAAACATCTAAAACTTTAGAATCAATAAATCCTTCTGAAACCAATTTACGTTATATATATTATCACTTTTTTCAAGCCTACACAAGACCTGATCAAATATGGATATTTGATGAAACCGTAGATAAAGTTTCTTCACTAAAACAAGCCGTATTTCCGCTTGAAAATTCTTTTTTAGTGGTAGATGGTGATGATGACTCTTTAATGGATATATCTCATTGGAATCGTGAGTTACCTTAAATTAACAATAAAAAACGGACTCTTTTGTAGTCCGTTTTTCATATTCATAAATTTACATCATTAATCGATATTTAGAAATGTATTCTGTACCATCATACCGAAAGCTTCAATCCTAAAGCATAGCTCCAATACAAAAATTTTGGAGCCGAAGGCGTTTTAAATTGATAAATACCATAAATGTAGAATGAAGAAAATAGAAATGCTCCCCAGCTAAGTGCAAGACACCATACATCCTGACGTTTTGTAATGTGAAACATACCGGCAACTATCGATTTGATAACAAATGCCGGAAAGATGCAACATAAGATTATACAGATAATCCAGGGCAATATCCATAAAGTATTTTTCTTTGCCCGCAATCCAATGATAATACCCTTCAGGAAATAAACTATACAAAGTATAAGATAGGCAAAGATCAAAGACAAGCCCCATATTTTGAATTGGTTAGTTTCTCCTTTCAGCAATTTTTGAGATAGTAAATATCCGGCATAAAAAATATACCAAAGACAGCTGCAATCTTTAAAAACAGCACCAAAAAGCCTATAAGCATAAGCATTACCCCCGTGGAAGCTCTTACTTCTTCATCCTTTCTAGCTAAGTATTCTTCTTCGGTTTCATTAGGGTCACTCCAATTCATGCTTTATTACTTTTCTATTTGATAAATATACTGAATTTATTTTTCTCTTTTCGAGGAAATATAAATAATAAAAAGGTAATTGTTTGGAGTTAAAAATATTGGATTTTAAAGTTTTACATCCTTTAAATTCTATTTTAAAACAGTTTCAAATGTTACTATTTTCCCTGATTTACAGGTACGCTCCATCGAAAGAGCCTTTTCTTTCCATCGGGTAGATATATAGTTACCGATGTGTATTGTCTTTAAATGTTCCATGAAATCAATCTGTATAAAATGTAGTCTTAATTAGACTTCTCTTTATGAGTAATTGATTGATTATAAAGATTTTTGATTCAAAAATTACAATTGATATTTGGTAGAAAATATGGAAGTGTTATAAAAAATAAAATACTATTTTTGATTTTATTTAATATTATATGCAACAAAATATTTTAAATTTGTTGAATTGTGGTCTAATTAAGACTTAATCTATCAGCTAATGATTTGACATAAAATATGAAACAATATTACCCTTAACTGAAAAATTGTTTATTGTCATTATTTGTTAAAAAGAACCATTCTGTTTTATTGCTGTATATAAAGTTCTGAATGTAAAATATCAATACATTTATTTTACTTCTGACCTCTTTTTCGTTTTCTCTTCTTTCTCATCTTATTGGCAAAAGCCTGTGCTTCATAATCTTCGCTTAGTGTTTCAGGCATAAGCAAACCGCCTAACCCTTCTATTAAACCGTCTTCGTGTTTGGTCGTGTTTACGAAGTCAAATAATTGATGAGGTTTTTCATCAGGCAAATCTTCCGTATTGTTAGATTGCGATACTTTAGGCTGAGGTTGTACTGCCTCTTTTATTTCCGGTTTGATGTTATTGTTCCAGTAATCATTAAATGTATTGGCAGAAAGTTCCTTGCTTAAACGTGAACCGTTCCAAACTGTTTTGGAATTATGGTCAATAAAGGTCATTCCATAAATACGACCTCTATCATTCCTCCGTACTACTACATTAATGCCCTGTTCCCCTAACTGTTTTTTAAAACTCAATTCATCACTTGTAGTTTGCAGAGCAATAGTAACGGCAGATTGTAAAGTCTTTTGGGTTGGATGGTCTTTCAAATCTGTTTTGCATTTCGCAAAATGCAATTCTAACGCAGGAAGTCCTGCATCTTTACCAAATAACGAAGCCTTGAACGGATGTCCGGCTCGGTCGCCTTTTTCATTTAATGGAATATATAGCAAACCCTGTTTAGGTTTTCCCCTTAATTCCCCTTCTATTTTTTCGGTAGTGATATTAAATAGTGAAAGCAAAGCGTTGTACTCTCCCAAAGTTTGAAATTTATAGTAGTTAGGTAAGTGTCGTACTACTGAAGCGATCTGGCTTTTTACGTCGCCTGCTTTATAATCTACCGGACGAAAAATCTTATCATTCAGATTACGCTCTTTCTCCGTTGCGGGTATCAATCCGTGTTGCTTTTCAAGTTCCCGGCATATCTTCATTGACCGCATTTTTTCGAATTTGTCCGAAATCTTTTTACCTTCTTCATCCACACAGACCGATACGATATGAATATGTGTACGGTCAATATCCGTATGCTTGAATACGACAAAAGGCTGTTCACCATAACCCATTTCCCTCATATATTGTTCTGCCATTTGCCGAAATTTATCATCACTGACTGTATCTTTCGGGTCAGGATTTAAGGAAATATGTATCGTATGCTTTTCAGTCTGGCGGTTAGCAATGAGGTAAGTAGCAAAAGATTGGGCTAATTGTGCAACGGAATATTGCCCGTTTGCGGTTTCAATAATCTTATTGGCAAGCAAAATCTGTCCGTTTTCATGCTCAACTTTTAGATTATTGTATGCCAATGCACCGTATAAATTTGCACTTCTTCCAATCTTTGCTATCATTATTACCTCTATTTTTTCAGGTTTTTTACTTCAAATTCATCAATCAGTTCAATGATCTGTCGGCATAACATCGCCATTTCAGTCGTCTGTTTTTCAAGTTTAAAGAGGTAAGCAGATGCCTTTTTCTCCGAAAAATTCTTGTACAATAGCTTTACAATCTGGTTGTAGTTAACCCCAACATTTCGGAACTGGGTGTGAAACGATGTCAACCGCATATAAAAATCAACCGTTCCTTTGTCAATCTGAATGGTCTTTACCGTCTTGTCAAAGAGGCAGGACTTGATAAAATGTGCCTTAACCTGCATATCTGATTTATCAAAAAGGGCAAGGAAACGGGCGTTTTCTTCCTCGTTTAAGGAAAGGGAATACCGGAATATTGCAGGATCTGTTTTAAGTGGACGACCTATGGTCTTCTTCACTTTTCTTTTGTTGTTCTCGTTCATAATTAATCCATTTTAATCTACACAAAACCTCGACTTCGGAGAGTGTTTTTCAGCCCCCGGCAGGGCAAGTTGTTCTGCATCGAAAAATACTTTTGAGATGCTGAGAACACAACTTGCCGTGTTCTGTTGAACACAATAATCCGCCCTGCGGGACGGATTAAAAGTAGCGGGGAAAAACGACCCCGTGCCGTTCCCGATTTCTTCCATTTTGTCAAAAGATGCTTGCATAAATCTGTTAGTAAAATTCATTTTACAAAGTAAAAGCCTATTTAACAGAGTATTGCTATACCGTATTTGGACAAACACTGCCTTTGACAGCCAAACAGTGCCACATTGATAAAAGCAGATAAATACCTGCTTTTCTTTGTACCTACAAACAGGCATAACGACATAGTTAGCTATGCAGGTAACAACATAAGTACGCAATCAGCTATGCAGAAAAGTATCGGTATATAGACGTGAAGAAGTACCTGTTCAGATACCTGATTATGTAGTGAGGTATTGACAAAGGCAAGTAAATATACAAGTAGGCAGGTAGATATATCGGTAGGTGAACCTGTGCAAACCCACTTATCTAAATAGCTATATAGATGAGTGTTCAGGTACATAAACAGTTTGGCACAGAGGTAATCAAGTACCTGCTTAACTAATTGCAGATAAACATACACAGGTGCAAGAATACACACGTAACTACCTGTAGATGCACAGAAATAAGTAGATGAGTATATAAATAATTAAAAACAGTTAAAATATGAACGCAAAACACAAAACAGTATTTGTCGCCTTTTCTTCCCAAAAAGGCGGTGTAGGCAAAAGCACTTTCACAACGCTTGTTGCCAGTACGATGCATTATCGTTTGGGCTATAATGTAGCCGTATTCGATGCGGATTTCCCGCAACACAGTCTGATGAAAATGAAAGACCGTGATCTGAAAATGGTAATGGATAATGAGGCTTTGAAAAAGCTGGCTTACAAACAATTTACTACTATCAACAAGAAAGCCTATTCCATTATGCAGCACAAGGCAGATAGTGTACTGGATGCAGCTCGCGAATTTATAAATGCTTCTTCCGTTCCTGTGGATGTAATATTCTTTGATCTGCCCGGAACCGTCAACACACCCGGCATACTAAAAGCACTGGCAGGAATGCACCACATTTTTACACCCATTACGGCTGACCGTGTTGTTATGGAAAGTACACTTGTTTTCTCGCAGCTATTGCAGAATATAATTATGAAACAAGGAGAAACTTCCATAGAAAGCATTAACCTGTTCTGGAACCAGGTGGATGGCAGGGAAAGCACGCCTTTATACAATGTATATGACAACCTTATCGACGAATTGGGATTGAGCCTGATGCGGAGCCGGATTAAGAACAGCACCCGTTTTCGTAAAGAAAGTGAAGTGAACAGTAAAACCATTTTTCGCTCGACTTTAATACCGCCTGACGAACGCCTGATGAAAGCCTGCCAGCTGGATCTATTCATCAACGAATTTTTAAAAATTATCAAATTATAAACGTATGGAAAAAGATAATAAAAGAAAAGCGACACCCGACATCGATGAGGAATTGATGATGAACCTGATGGTTGATGGCGTAAAAAAAGAAGGATTAAAGCTTCCGCCCGAACCGCCTGCCAAAGCAGTTGAAAAGGAAGAGGATAAAGTTGAAGAACCGACAAAGGAGAAACCTGTAGTCAGGGAGAAGAGCAGAACTAAACGGACTAATGAAACTGATTATGAAAATACATTTTTCAAAAAGTCGGAGACCAATGCCCGTGACGGAAAAACGGTCTATATCCGACCGGAGTTTCACGAAAAGCTGACACGTATTATACAAGTGATCGGCGAAGACAAAATCAGCATCTACGCCTATTTAGACAATCTGCTGGATTACCATTTTCAGGAATTTGCCGAGCAGATTACCAAAAGCTATAACGATAAATATAAACCCATTTAATCATATCAATTATGGAAAAGAACAATAAAACAACCACAGCAAAGAAGAGCGGAAAAACCTATTCTTCTAAATTTCTTAAAAGGAACGCTATGAAAAAAAGAGGCGATAAGTTCATTTACGTATGCCCCGAATACCATCAAAGACTTATGCGGATAGCAAAGATTGTCGGTCAAGGAGAAATCCCGCTGTATGCGTATCTGGACAACATCTTAAAGCATCACTTTGAGCTGTTTTCCGATGAAATTATCGCAGAATATAACAAGAGTAGCAAATCCATTTTTAAAAGCATTTGAACATGAAAAATCTATTTAAAAAGAATACGGAACCTAAGAATACAGAGCCATACAGCAGTAAATTTTTAGTTAATCACTTTCCATCAGGACGTAACGGTAAAGTTGTTTATATCCGCCCCGAATATCACGAAAGACTGCTTCGCATTGTGCAATTAACAAGGGAAGAAAAAATAACGCTTTACGCTTACATTGATAATATTCTTGAACACCATTTCAAGGAGTATGGGAACGACATTACCGATTATTTTAATGAACATTTTAAACCAATTCTTTGATTATGGAAATTGCAATAGTAATATGCCTGTTTATGGTTATCATTCTTTTAGTGAGTGAGAAAATCGTCATTAAAAAGATAACCTATAAGAAAGAAGACACTACATCTTCCGCACCCGATTTGCCCGAAATTATGGGTAAACCAAAGCCCGTAAAAAGCCATTCGCAGCCAAACACTGCCAATGAAAGCCAAATTCAGGAATCTGAGATAAATCCTGATAATTTAGACATTGAATACGATGAGAACGAAGAAGTCAATATTCAAATTCCGCAGGAAGAGCTGGACGAAGTTTTCAGTAATATGCCTGATTTGGAGGAAGAGGAAGAAGAATGGAACAGGTACGGAATATCCGGCAGTGATAACGGTTATGCCCAGGGGGTTACCTTTGAAGAACTAAGTTCCGTGGGGGTGTTGCTTCAAAAAGAAAATTTGGAACCAGCCCAAAAGGAAACAGCGGTAGATATAGTTCAAAGATTACAGGGGACCGAATTATTCAGCTTGTTGGAAAGTTCAATGGAGGGTGCTTCCAGAAGAATTGCCGAGCTTTTGGACAGTACCCTTTCATCTGAAACGGAAACTGGTTCTTCCACTTTGCGGAAAAATGATTTAGAGGATTTTGATATTGGGGAGTTTGTATGAAATAAAATAAGTTGCTAAAAATTAGCAACTTATTTTATATGATTTTCAATAATATATATGATTACATTTTTATTGTAAATCTTCTTCGTTTATTTCGAAAACAAACTTACTGTAGTTACCATTAGCTTGAACAAGTTTCCAAAAATTGCGGTCTTGTGTTTTATATATACTTTTCCCTTCGTCAGACGGATAGTAAGTTTTTCTAAGCACCCCATCTCTTTTTATTTGAACAGAATCAACTAGATAATATTCCAAATATGACTTACCCATACCACAAAAAGATGATTGCATGAATTGTTCTCCTTTCTCAATTAACTTATTTGAATTCTCTTCCCCATAAAAGAATAACTCAATATCATTCTGTGTATTATTATAAATAGAATAATCAGAACAATACTCGGGATCACAACTAGAAAAAATAAAAGTAACAATGGCTATTATTGACAATAATTTTAATTTTTTCATTGATTTTAATTTAATTAGTTATAAAAATAAGCTTCAAACAATTGGTTTACCTGTGTTTGTTGCCAGTTTCCATTGTTTGATAAAAGACGGTTTCTGAATGCCTGGGGTGTCTGTACATTAGCTTGTAAAGCTCCGAATATTTGTGAAAGAGTATATCCACTCACATTATCTGTAAATCCCGCTCTGACCACATCAGCATTATTATCCATCAGGTCATGGATAATGCCCACAGGTATCCAACCTTCCATTCTAAATATTCTATTTGTGGCATCTCTTGGTCTCACAATATCTCTGTTGTCAGGTCTAGAAAAAGGCGTGAAATTTTCCATTGCTACTGGTCTAACAATCGGGTTATTATTACCAAAATGCTGTAAAGTTAAAAAATATCCCATATGGTATCCCCACATTTCACCAACAGCTACTACGCCATTATTCATACCGTGTCCATCGCCATAGGCTCCATAAGTAATAATATAGTTGATATACTTAATCCAATAAGCACTACCAACTTGCTTACAATGTGATGCGTGAGCCAATTCATGAAAGGTTGTTTCAAAAACCCCTGCTGTACCCTGTGAAGGAGCCGCTTTGATAATCACATCTGGTAAAATAAGTTTTGTTACAATCCACAAACTATTAGCGGCAATCGTTATACCATTGGCTTTTGAAAGAAAAGTAACCAATTGCGAATTGGTTGTAAACCCAACCTTGCCCCATACTCTTCTTAACATGGGTGCAGAGCTGGAACCTGTTTTGTCCTGAGCGACAATTCTTAAATTATTATGTGGTTTTCCAATACCGAACTGGTCGCAATAGTTATTGTAATGTACAGTTGCATTATTTACAGTTGAAAAACGCCATCCTTTAGAATTGGTAGAGAACGTAATACTATGACCACCACTGCCGTGCTTACCGCCGCTATAACGACCAGAAGAAACACTGATCATAGATGGCCATATTTTAAATCCTCTTGAATTCTTGAATACAACCTCATAGTTCACATCTCTTCTGAATGTATTATCAACACTGTAAAAGCCATTATTGTCTGTGTAGCCTTTACCCCATTTAAACCATCTTCTAACTTTTACCTTTACACCAATTACAGGGTCAATTGCTCCTGTAGTTGTATTTTGCACTCTTATATGTCCTTGTGGACGTCTTTTGGGTTTTCGTGCTTTTATTGAGTTATCAGATTCCTCATTAGCCTCTTCTAAATTTCCCGTTAGCCTTAAAGACTCATCCTCTAATTCTTCTAAGAATGAAGCAGAAAATGCCGATTTCAAATAATTGCTTCTTTGTCTGGTATTTTCATCTTCATCCTGATCATCTTCCAGTTCCGGTAAAAATAATTCTTCAAGAATTTCATGTTTTATTTCTCCGGGTAATTGATACCTTACAGGTACAGATGTATATAACCAGTAACCTTCTCCTTCAAGATCTTTTTCTTCTATCTCAAGATCTCCTTCTTTCAATATTTCATAATCAAGCGGAAGAATTGAAAAATTTAAAGAATCCGCTTCAAGCTTTTCCAACTGATCTGCATCTTCTATAAAAAATCTCACATACAAATCAGTTACTTTGATGTCACTTTCATTACCAATTGCCTGATCATTTTTTTGTTTAGATTTACTGTTATTCATTAGGTTATTATATGCCTTACGCATATTAGTAACACTATAGGGATTCTCTAGTTTTTTTCCAATAAAACTGTTCAGTTCTGTTGATGTGTTCTTTTCAGAAAGGTCGTCTAGAAAATCTTCCTTCTCGCATCCAATCAATAAAAATATTGGAGTTAAAATTGCGAGATAAAACAGCTTAAAATGTGCTTTTGTTTTCATATAAGATTAATAATAATTAGGTTGTTTTTTATTTCTTTAATCGAAGAAATATTATGCAAATATATGAAAACAATATCTTGTACGGATTTATTTTACTCTTTTTTCTTTGAATAGGGATTTTTATTAAAAAGTGCCCTTCAGCCGTTGGATTTCCTTTTTCAATGTTTGCTTTTCCGTTTTAGATTTAGTCAAATGGATAGCTGTTTCATAGTGAAAAATAGCTTTTTCATTATGGGTATCTGAATATAGGTATCCTAACAATTCGTGATAATAATTACTATCAACCAGGTTTATTTTTTCCGCTTCACCAATGGCTGTTTGGTTTCCGTACACTTTAGCAAATGCAAAAGTTCTGTTCAACGCTGTAATTGGTGAATACTCCATTAAAATAAGCTGATTGTAAAGCTGTAAAATATGTTGCCATTTATTCTCGTCCGTTGGGGTTGTATGCCAGTAAGCAATTCCTGCTTCCAAATGATATTTTGAAATTTCGTTTCCGTTGGTAGCGTTTACCAAATAATAATTTCCTCTTTCGATAAGCGATTTGTCCCATAGGTTTTTGTCTTGTTCGTCAAACAAAACAGCTTCATTTTTATCATTCGTTCTCGCTTCCAGTCGTGAACTTTGAAAACACATTAAAGCCAGCAAAGCGTTTACCTTAACTGTATTGGTCAACGGATTCTCTGTTAATACCAAAGCCAGTCTTGTAGCTTCGGAACAAAGCCCAATCCTGATTTGCTTGTCATTGGTTTTTGAAAAATATCCTTCATTGAACAATAAATACAAGGTCTTTAAAACCGTTTCTAATCTTGATTTTATTTCAGTTACGTTCAATCTCGAGATTTCAAAATTATCATTCCGAAGATTGGTTCTTGCCCGTTGCAATCGTTTTTTAATCGTTTCTGTTTTCGTGAGAAAAGCATTCGCAATCTCTTCTACACTGAACCCACAAAGAATTTGGAGTGCCAATGAAATTTGGCTGTCATTTGAATTTACAGGATTACAGACCGCAAAAATCATTGCCAATTGGCTGTCGGAAATAAATTCCGGACTACATTCAAAATCGTGTTCGTTTTGAATATTGATTACCGGTTCGTTTTTGATCTTAGTTTCAAAAACCGATAAATTTCTAAAGTAATCTTTGGTTTTATTTTTGGCAACCGTGTAAAGCCACGCAGTAGGGTTTTCGGGAACGCCGTTTATTGCCCAATGTTCGGACGCTTTCAGAAAAGTTTCACTGGCTATATCTTCAGCAATCTCAATATGGCGTAAGCCAAAATGACGGCATAAAACAGCCGTCATTTTCACATACTCCTGTCGGAATAAGTGAGGTAAAAGTTCTTTATGTGAATTTTTACTAATCACGTTTTAAAACTTCTCTCACTTCAATACTTCCTCCAACCTGCTCAAAGATCGGATTGGCTTTTGCCATTTCTACGGCTTCATCAATACTGTCGGCTTTCACAACAATATAACCGCTGATAAATTCTTTGATTTCGGTGTAAGGTCCGTCCGTAACTGCTTTATCAGCTTTAATGGTTTTAGCACTTCCGGGAACAGGCAAAAGCGTATTGCCTTTGTCCACCAATTTGTTTTGAGCGGCAATGCCAGCCAGCCAGTTCATACGTTCCTGCATCTGTTCAGGAGATGGTTTAAAGTCGGCAATGTCTTTCAGTCTGAAGATTAATGCAAATTCTTTCATTGTTTAAAAATTTTAATGTTCAACCTAATGACGATTGACTTTTATAATTGGGGACAAAACAACCCGTTTTTTTCAATGCTAAGTTAAAAAAACAATCACTATAAAGCCAATGACAGCCAAATGATGCCTTTGACAGCCACTTTATCAGAGTGCTTTGATTTCCGAAACACCTTTGTTCCGAAAGCCCGCAAGGTGTGGGATAAACGTAACAAATTAATGTGTTTCAATTATGGAAAAACAAAGAAAAAAAGTTTTGCTGACAGCCGTGGTTATGCTGTCAGCAATTGGCGTGTTCGCACAGGGAAACGGTTCGGCAGGTATCAACGAAGCTACCCAAATGGTAACTTCCTATTTCGATCCCGCAACCCAGCTTATTTACGCCATCGGTGCCGTCGTCGGATTGATCGGAGGGGTTAAAGTGTACAACAAATTCAGCTCAGGTGATCCCGACACGAGTAAAACGGCAGCTTCGTGGTTCGGAGCCTGTATTTTCTTAATCGTAGCGGCTACCATCCTGCGTTCATTCTTCCTTTAATCCTTTGCCTTATGAATTACAATATCAACAAAGGCATCGGAAGAACGGTGGAATTTAAAGGACTGAAAGCACAGTACCTGTTCATTTTTGCAGGGGGTCTTCTCGGTACGCTTATTCTCGTGATGATACTGTATATGGCCGGCGTAAATTCTTACGTCTGCCTGTTCCTCGGTGCCGGTGGTGCTTCGCTGATTGTGTGGCAGACCTTTTCACTGAATAGCAAATACGGTGAGCATGGATTGATGAAAATAGCTACCAACAAAAGGCATCCCCGCTACATCATCTGCCGTAAACCCGTATACCGCTATTTAAAATTCACTTCTAAAACGAAAGCCGTATGAGAAATGTATCAAAGACCACCACACTGGAAAGTAAGTTTCCACTCCTGGCAGTAGAAAACAACTGCATCCTTTCCAAAGATGCAGATATTACCGCTTGTTTTGAAGTGCGTTTGCCGGAACTGTTTACCGTAGCTTCTGCGGAATACGAAGCAATCCATTCCGCCTGGCATAAGGCAATCAAAACCCTGCCGGACTTTACGGTCATCCACAAACAAGACTGGTACATCAAGGAAAATTATGCTCCCGATTTGGCAGCGGATAACCAAAGCTTTTTAGCGAAGTCCTATCAACGCCATTTCAATGAGCGACCATTCCTTAATCACTATTGCTATTTGTTTCTGACCAAAACGACCAAAGAGCGTATGCGTATGCAAAGCAACTTCAGTTCGCTTTGCAAAGGTTCGCTTATTCCAAAGGAAATAAGGGATAAAGAAGCCATACACCGCTTTATGGAAGCAGTAGCACAGTTTGAGCGTATCGTAAATGATAGCGGTTTCATTACTCTGCAACGTTTAACCGAAGATGAAATCATTGGTACGGACGAAAAGCAGGGTTTGTTGGAGCAATACCTAACGTTATCAAGGGAAGCGGGAACACCAATGCAGGATATTGGTTTAGGTGCAGAAGAAGTGCGTATCGGCAATAAAAGATTGTCCTTGCACACCTTATCCGATACGGATGATTTACCCGGAACGGTTTCGGCAGATACCCGTTTTGAAAAACTATCTACCGACCGTAGTGATTGTCGTTTGTCGTTTGCTGCACCTGTGGGTTTGCTGTTAAGCTGTAACCACATTTACAACCAGTATTTGTTTCTGGACAACAGCGAAGCCAACCTGCAAAAGTTTGAGAAGTCTGCAAGGAATATGCATTCGCTGGCTCGGTATAGCCGTGCCAACCAAATTAACAAAGAGTGGATAGAAAGGTATCTGAATGAAGCCCACAGTTTTGGTCTTTCATCTATACGGGCACACTTCAACATCATAGCCTGGTCGGAAGATCCCGCGGAACTGAAGCAGTTGAAGAACGATTGCGGTAGTGCCTTGGCACTGATGGAATGTAAACCCCGACACAACACGACGGACGTAGCCACTTTGTACTGGGCAGGAATGCCGGGCAATGCAGGCGATTTTCCGAGTGAGGAAAGTTTTTACACGTTCATTGAACCAGCCTTATGCTTCTTTACGGAAGAAACGAATTACCACAATTCGCCCTCGCCGTTCGGTATCAAAATGGCTGACCGCCTGACCGGAAAGCCTATCCATTTGGATATTTCCGATTTGCCGATGAAGCGTGGTATTATCACGAACCGCAACAAATTCATTTTGGGTCCGTCAGGAAGCGGGAAATCTTTTTTTACCAACCACATGGTTAGGCAGTACTACGAACAAGGTGCTCACGTGCTACTCGTGGATACGGGTAACAGTTATCAGGGATTATGTGAACTCCTCAAAGGAAAGACCAAAGGCGAAGACGGGGTTTACTTCACTTATACCGAAGACAACCCCATTGCGTTCAATCCCTTTTATACCGATGATGGCGTATTCGACATCGAGAAAAGGGAAAGTATCAAGACTTTGATACTCACGCTATGGAAACGAGACGATGAGCCACCAACCCGTTCGGAAGAGGTTGCACTTTCCAATGCGGTTTCCGGTTATATCCAACGCATTAAAAACGAGGGGATTTTTCCGTCATTCAATGGCTTCTATGAGTATGTGCAAGGCGATTACCGCAAGGTATTGGAGGAAAAACAGGTAAGGGAAAAAGACTTTGATATTGCCAATTTTCTTAACGTACTCGAACCTTATTACAAAGGTGGAGAATATGACTACTTGCTGAACTCCGACAAGCAGTTAGACCTGCTTTCCAAACGCTTCATTGTGTTTGAAATTGATGCGATCAAGGATCATAAAATTCTTTTTCCCATCGTGACCATCATTATTATGGAGGTCTTCATCAACAAGATGCGTAGGCTCAAAGGTATCCGAAAGCTGATACTGATTGAAGAAGCCTGGAAAGCGATTGCGAAGGAAGGTATGGCAGAATACATAAAATATTTGTTTAAAACCGTCAGAAAATTCTTTGGTGAAGCCATCGTGGTAACGCAGGAAGTGGACGACATCATCCAGTCGCCTATAGTGAAGGAAAGTATCATCAATAATTCCGACTGTAAAATCCTATTAGACCAGAGAAAGTATATGAACAAGTTTGATGATATACAGGCTATGCTCGGGTTAACAGATAAGGAAAAAGCACAGGTACTTTCCATCAATATGAACAACGACCCAAGCCGATTGTACAAAGAGGTTTGGATTGGCTTAGGTGGTACGCACTCGGCAGTCTATGCCACCGAAGTTAGCTTGGAGGAATACCTTGCCTACACCACGGAAGAAACCGAAAAAATGGAAGTGATGCAGCTCGCATCGGAACTCGACGGTAACGTCGAACTCGCCATCAAGCATATCGCTATGCACAGGCGTGAACAAGTAAATCAATAATTATTAATCATTTAAAATTTTAAAACAATGAAAAAAGTAATGTTACTGGTGTGTACGGCACTAATGCTTGCCGTAGCACCCTCCGCAAAAGCCCAGTTTATAGTTGCCGATCCGGCAAACCTTGCATCAGGTATTCTCAACTCTGCAAATGAAATCATACAGACTTCCTCTACGGTAAGTAATGTGGTGAAGAATTTCAAAGAAGTTGAAAAAGTCTATAAGCAGGGAAAAGAGTATTACGATAAGCTGAAAGCGATCAACAATCTGGTAAAGGATGCCCGTAAAGTGCAGCAGACTGTTTTGCTGGTGGGCGATGTATCTGAAATGTATGTTCAGAATTTCGGCAAGATGATGAACGATCCCAATTTCACACCACAGGAACTGGTCGCTATCGGCAATGGCTATTCGGCACTGCTCAATGAAAGTACCGAACTGTTGAAGGAATTAAAGCAGATCATCACTTCTTCAAGCCTTTCGCTGAATGACAAAGAACGTATGGACATCATCGACCGTGTGTACAAAGAAGTAAAGGAATACCACAGCCTTGTCCGCTATTACACCAACAAGAATATTTCTGTAAGCTATTTAAGAGCGAAAAAGAAAGACGATGCTAAAAGAGTGCTTGATCTCTACGGAACTTCTAACCAAAAATACTGGTAAATCATGGAATGGAATAATCTTCACGAAGTCCTGCGGTCGCTCTACGATGATATGATGCCGCTTGCAGGCGATATGGCAGCAGTGGCAAAAGGTCTTGCGGGATTGGGTGCATTATTCTATGTGGCATTAAAGGTTTGGCAGGCTTTAAGCCGTGCCGAACCTATTGATGTGTTTCCGCTTTTACGTCCGTTTGCTTTAGGACTGTGTATCATGTTTTTCCCGACCATCGTATTGGGAACAATCAATGCAGTATTAAGCCCTGTGGTTACCGGAACCCATGCCATATTAGAAAATCAGGTACTTGACCTGAACCTGTTGCAACAACAAAAAGACCAGTTGGAATATGAAGCAATGGTCAGAAATCCCGAAACCGCTTACATGGTATCGGACGAAGAGTTTGATAAGAAGCTTGAAGAGCTGGGATGGTCGCCCTCTGACATTGGAACAATGGCAGGAATGTATATGGACAGAACCGCTTACCAATTGGAAAAAGTGATAAAGGACTGGTTTCGAAATTTATTGGAAATACTCTTTCAGGCAGCCGCTTTGGTGATTGATACCATACGAACGTTTTTCCTGATTGTGCTTTCTATACTCGGACCGATAGCCTTTGCCATTTCCGTGTGGGATGGATTTCAGTCCACGCTCACCCAATGGATCACGAGGTATATCAGTGTCTATCTCTGGTTACCTGTTTCGGATTTGTTCAGCTCGATGCTGGCAAGGATACAATCGCTCATATTGGAACGTGATATTCAGATGCTCGCAGATCCATCTTACATCCCTGACACAAGCCATACGGTGTACATCATATTTATGATCATTGGAATTATCGGATACCTTACCATTCCAACAGTTACAGGCTGGATTATCGAGGCAGGCGGTGCAGGAAACTATATGAAACAAGTGGACAGCTATGCAAAGAAAGCCGGAAATGTAGCAAGTGCCGGTGCCGGTTCAGCCGCAGGTAATATCGGTGGTCAGCTAATGAAATAATGTAAAATAATTAATCATCTAAAAAATGGAATTTAAAACACTCAGAAATATAGAAAACAGTTTCAGACAGATCAGGCTTTATGCCATCGTGTTTGCCGTTCTCTGCATTAGTGTGGTAGGATATGCCGTATGGCAGTCCTACCGTTTTGCAGAAGAACAACGCCAAAAAGTGTATGTGCTGGACAATGGGAAATCACTAATGCTGGCACTCTCGCAGGATGCCAGTATCAACCGCCCTGTGGAAGCAAGGGAACACGTCAGACGTTTTCACGAGCTGTTCTTTACGCTTGCTCCCGATAAGAATGCCATCGAAAGCAATATGAAACGGGCATTTAACCTTGCAGACAAAAGTGCCTTTGATTATTACAAAGACCTTTCAGAAAAAGGCTATTACAACCGTATCATATCAGGTAATGTACAGCAACGTATCGAAGTGGACAGCGTGGTCTGCAATTTCGACACTTATCCGTATGCGGTAAAAACTTATGCCAAGCAGTTCATTATCCGCTCGAGCAACGTAACCCGACGTAACCTGATTACCTCCTGTTATCTCGTGAACTCTGTCCGTTCGGACAATAATCCGCAAGGCTTTAATATTGAAAAGTTTGCCGTAACGGAAAACAGGGACATCGAAGTGATTGAACGCTAAAACCAGAAGTTATGAAACAGTTACTTGATTTAGACACATTCGCCAAAACCCTGACAGATAAGGGATATGACGGTTACTTCCATACAGAAGCAGCTTATACCGATAAAATCAAAGATAGCATCAGCCGATTTTTGGAGGCTTGTAATGCCGGAGCAGACAAACCAATGTTACCTAACATTATGATGCTGAAAACCTATCTGGAATGGTATGGTGATGATAAGCCAAAGGTAGAATGCAATATGTGGGTGAAGTATTAAAACGGTCTTTTCGATGTGCAGAAAATGAATATTGAAAGAATAGATCAGTACGGGCTACTATTGAAGCAATCGAAATTAACAGATCTGTCTACAAATTCGGTTCCGACAAGAAAAGAAGCCATTGCACAGGTGTCCGAAAAGCCCAAAGAACAGTTGTCTAACCAAAACAAACGGTTCAGAATGCGATAACCGATAATCATTAAAGTATGAAAAAATTAAGAGCAAATATGGACAGGTACTTTGACCAATTAGACGACCGCTGGCGGGAAATGCCTGTGCGGAAACAGCACCAATATACCCTTTACTTTTTCCTGGGGTATCTGTTGCTTACCGCAGGGGTCATTGCCAAAGTATGGTACGATGCAGGAAATTCGAAAAATGACCTCCACATCGAACATATCGAAAACCCTGTCCTCAAAAAGAATGAAAATCCTGTAAGCTTGCAGGACAGTATATCAACCATTTTAAAAAATAAGATTTATGAAAGAAAATGAGAACAAAAAAACGGTTGTTCGGGTAACCGAGGGTAATCCGAAAGAAACCGCTGATGTGCTGCAAGACAGTACACAGAATAAAGCCGAAAAGCTTAAAAAGCCACTCATATTCGGTTTGATGGGCATTGTATTCGTAGGTTGTATGTACCTCATATTTAAACCATCGGAAGATAAGAACGAAATCGAAAACCTTCGACTAAACGATGTCGTTCCACAGGCTACGGAAGCAGGGTTACAGTCGGACAAGCAAAAGGCGTATGAGCTGGAAATGCTGGAGCAGAAAAATCAGGAAAAACGAAACGCCCTGACAACACTTTCCGATTACTGGAATACGGACAGCTCACTGAATACGGAAGAAGATCTACCCCAAGAAGAGGAAGGCTATGATTTTAGTGGTGGTAACAATAGACGAAGATCCGGCAATCCTGCATTGAACAGTTACCGCAATGCACAAAGTACATTGGGTTCTTTTTATCAGGACGATAATTCGGAAACAGTGGAACTCCGCAGGCAATTGGATGAATTGAAAGAGCAATTAGCAGAAAAAGATGTACCAAAAGCTGCAACCATCGATGACCAACTTACCCTAATGGAAAAGTCTTACGAAATGGCGGCAAAATATCTTCCCACGGGTACAAGTACACCCGAAGCCCCGGCTGTTAAGGGGGACGCTAATGCCGCAACAACTTCAAATGTTTCCACTCAAAAGGAACATTTTGTAGCGTTTACAGCTGCGAGAAAAAACACCGTATCCACCTTGTACCGTGAGCCTTCTTATGCAGAGTTTTTAGACAATTGGAGCGAAACCCGTAACCGGGGTTTTTATACAGCAGGTTCCACAGAGCAGGTGGTACAACCGAAAAACAGTATCAAAGCCTGCGTACACGATGAACAAACGGTTGTTGGTGAAACAGGTGTAAGACTGCGTTTGTTGGAAACAGCCCAAACGCCTCAGTGTACCATTCCCAAAGGAACGATCGTAACTGCTAACGGCAAATTTCAGGGCGGACGTTTGCAGTTGAAAATTACATCTATAGAATTAGAAGGTAATATTATTCCCGTAGATATTACTATTTACGATTTAGATGGACAGCAAGGTTTATACGTTCCATACTCACCGGAAATGAATGCCCTTACCGAAATGGCGGGTAATATGAGCCAGACGGGTGGAACGAGTGTAATGCTCACGCAAAATGCCGGACAACAGGTTGCGGCGGATTTAAGCCGTGGTGTGGTGCAGGGAATTTCAGGCTATTTCGCCAAAAAAGTAAGAACACCAAAAGTTACACTGAAAGCAGGACATCAGGTCTTTCTTCTGTCAAAAAAATAATGTTGAACTCAAATAAATAAAACAATGAAAAATCATTTAAAAACCTTTTGGGCATTTGCCCTGATACTCGGCTTCACCGTACAATCTTATGCTCAGGACAGTATAAGAACCAAACTTGAATTGGGTCAAATAGAACCGTACCATATGGAAGTTACCTACGATAAAACTTCGCATCTGATTTTCCCAACTGCCATTCGTTACGTGGATTTAGGAAGCGAATACCTGATAGCAGGTAAAGCGGAAGATGCAGAAAATGTGTTACGTGTAAAAGCAACGGTAAGGGATTTTGAAGCAGAAACCAATTTTTCCGTCATTACCAATGACGGACGTTTTTACAGCTTTAATGTGTATTACAGCGGGTATCCCGAAGTGATGAGTTATAACCTGCTGACAATGCAAAAGGCGGTTGATAAAGCCAACGGTAACGATGTGCTTTTTGAAGAATTGGGTAACAATTCTCCGTCATTGGCGGGTCTGCTGTTGGAAACCATTTACAAGAAAGACAAACGTATTGTAAAGCATGTCGGGGCTAAAAGTTTCGGTATCCAGTTTATCCTGAAAGGAATTTATATCCATAATGGTAAATACTATTTCCACACAGAATTAAGAAACCGTACCAATGTGCCTTTTCAGATTGATTTTATCAATTTCAAGGTAGTAGATAAAAAGGTAGCTAAACGTACCGTAGTGCAGGAGCGTCCAATGATACCGCTTCGGACTTACAAGCCATTGGATGAAATTGGTGGAAAATTAACCGAGCAAAATGTGTTCCTGTTAGACCAGTTTACAATTAGCGATGACAAAGTGCTCCTGATTGAAATTTTTGAGAAAAACGGTGGCAGACATCAAACGCTTCAGGTGGAAAATTCGGATTTAATCAAAGCTCGTTTGATTAACGATATGCACCTTAAATTTTAATAACCTTTTAAAACAATAGCAATAAAATGAAAAAGCATATTTATACCGTGATGCTTGTACTTTTAGGCATCACAACCAGCCAGGCACAACGGATGCTGCCTAAACAGAAAGGATTGGAAGTAAATGTTGGTGTATTGTCCGATGATAAGATCGGGAATGATTATTACGTCAATATCGGTATGACCGTGAACGGTAAAAATGGTAACTACCAACTTTGGGCGTTGGAATACACGCATCAGTACCACGACTACAAAAATCTCCGCATACCACAGGAAACTTATACTGCCGAAGGTGGTTACAGTTTATTCCTGTTAGGCGATGCCCGTAAAAACATTGCACTGAATGCAGCTATAACAGGCGTAGTGGGTTATGAAACCATTAACAGTGGTGAAGCAATGTTGTATGACGGAGCCAAGATTTTGAATGAAGACAACTTCATTTACGGAGCTGGTGGAAGGCTCGCTTTTGAAACCTACCTGTCCGACCGTTTTGTATTAGTCCTGCAAGGACGTACAAAGGTAGTATGGGGTACGGATATGAAACAGTTCCGACCATCAGCAGGTGTAGGATTAAGGTTTAACTTTTAAAAACATAAAAATAATGACTTCATTTATTAATATTTTCAGAATAGGATTACTGCCGATATACTTTATATTGGCAATCCTCACAGCTTCGGTTTCTTTGGTATCTTGTAGCAAAGATGATGACCTCGAAATACAGAACGATTTTCCTTTTGAGGTAAACGTAATGCCCGTACCCAAAGATGTTGCCGATGGGCAGACGGTAGAAATACGCATTACCATACAACGAACAGGGAACTACACGAACACACAGTATTTTCTTCGCTATTTTCAGTTTGACGGTACTGGAACATTGCAGTATTACAATGAACCACCGTATTTGCCTAATGACCTATATCCGTTGCCAACGGAACAGTTTTGGCTGTATTATACTTCGGCATCAACGGTATCACAATCCTTTGAGGTTTGGATTTCAGACAGCTTCGGGAACGAAAAGCAATTAAGCTTTCAGTTTAACAGTGGTGATTAAAATTTATTACAAAACAATAATTAAAAAAGGGTGTTCATAAAATGACACCCTTTTTCATAAATAGATTTGTCTCAAATAAAGAATTACTTGATCTCAAACTCTGCACTTAGCAAAGATTTTTGACTTTCTTTTCCTAGTGTCCAAACCTCTTTGGTAATTTTGTATTTGCCTTTTACAGTTCCCCCGTCCTCTAGAATGTTTGATAAAGCTAAAGTAAAGTCTTGTGATTCTTTTTGACGAGTGGCATAGGTAATGTCTTCAAAAACAAAGTTTTTGACAAGTGGCACTATTTGCCAATCGTTTCCACTCCAAATTTCAATTACAATAGAACTGGAAACAATTACTTCATTATCCGAGTTATTATAAAGCGTATATTTCCCCGTTTTATTTTTGTTGTTTATATCAAATGTAGAGGGAGATACTAATAATTCGATTGCTTCTGATTTATTTTTTGATTTCATGGTATCATTCATTAAAACTTCTTGGGCAGGCAATTCCGAGTTTTTTGTTCCTCGAGAATCTTGGCACGCACCAAAACCTATAGCGGACATTAATATCAAACAATTCACTTTAAACATAGCTACTATCTTTATATTAGCATTCATAATGATTGAAAAAATCAATTTCTTGATATAGCAAAAGTACTCAAAATATTAGTTGCCTTGGTATAGTATCGTGTAGAACCACTTGCTCCCATGTGAATACCTGCTGTAGGTCTTGTTCCCGTGCTACTAATATAAGTATATACCGGACCACCACTATCACCACCAGCACTTGTATAGCCAGCGGAGGTCATATTAGTAATTGTGCTACCAGTACCACCAATAACTGAAACATTTGTGCTAATTATTTTACCTGAAGTTGCACCTGTGGATTGTCCAATTTTATTTACAGTTGTACCAACACCAGGTAAAGTAGTGCTAACTGAAAGCAGGTTTGAAGTTCCACATAATGTATTACTAACATTATCGGACGTTGGATTACTTAGTATTACAAACGCAGCATCAACTGTACCTGATTGTTGAGAGTTTACACAAGTGCCTACAGCAGTTCCACTGCCATAATAAGCTGTTTCTCCTACAAGAATAGCATGCCCCGCAGTTACAAATCCTATTTTCCCGTCAGAATTCCGTTTTGCTTTGAACCCAACCGAACCTGATCCAGCCATTGATGAATTACGGGAAACCTCACATCCAGGATTAATAGTGACTTCTGCTTTTACTTTTCCAGAAGATTCAGTGAATCTTACAGCAGACTTATTGAAAATTGACTTCTTTAAAGTTGTGATTTTCTGATCGTTTAATCCCACTACTTGTACTTCAATCTCATTGGTTTCGTCCATCAAAGAAAAACTGGATAGAATTTCCAAAAGATGAGGATCTTTTTTATCCAATGCAAATTCATTGAATTCATCCATTAGGGAGGTTAGGTATCCATAAGAATATTTTGCCTCCTTAAATTCAATATTTCCGTTTCCTATTACCGACGTAACATTTTGCTTCCCCTTCTCCTGATTACCGTGCAGAAGTATTGTTAAGTTTCCCTTATCAGTAATAAAAGCTCCCCCATAATACTCAGGATACTTTGGCACTTCTTCTTGAAATCGATTCGTTGTTGTACCGAAAGATTCAATAAGTTTAGTGAGGTTCTCATTCGCTTCCCATTGGTGCGAGGCGTCCGCTTCAATTCCTGGCTCACCAATTTGTGATTTTGCCATCAATTTTTCGTTTTAGTTTAGCTCTTGATCCATCTCGGTATCAGAACATGCATTGAATGACAGCATAGTCACTAATGCAAACATTGTTGCTAAAATTTTTCTCATGATCTTGAAAGTTTTTATTAAACAAAATTTCACTTCGTTAAATGTAGTGAAATAATAATCAAAAAACAATATATATTTCTTTGAATAGAGAATAATATTTTAAACAAAACAAACCTTAAAATATTTTAAATAAATGAATTTCATAATAATTTTACTCCATTTTATTTCATTTGCAAATGAAATAATTAAGTTTTTTTTACAACTCCTTATATTGTCAAATTAGGGCTTTGGAGAATTAAATTCAAAGAGATTCATAATCACTTTTGTGAAACTATTATGCCAAACACTGCCTTTCAAAGCCAATGACTACAACATTGTGCATTCTCTTAGAAAGCCTTTCTAAATTGAACTTTCATCGAAAAATTAAACAAAAATGGAAGTTATTGCAATACAAAAATCCGTACTTGAAGGACTGACAAACGAGTTAAAAACACTTTTGGAACTGACCGAAAATACAACGAAGAAATACACACCAATTTTCAAGGAGGAGAAATGGCTCGATAACCAGGAAGTGTGCCTGATGCTGGGTATTACCAAAAGAAGCCTACAGACCTATAAAGACAAGGGCTTACTGCCATATTCCAAACTGAACCGCAAGAATTATTTTAAACTTTCGGATGTACAGGCTTTGCTTAGAGCCGGACAGCCGTATAATACCAACGACAATGGATTTATTGACTAATGAAGCTGAAGAAATCATTGTTTATCAGAGTATGATAATACAGTTGAGAAACAGAATTGAAGAAATACTGAAGAACTACCGTCCTGTAATGAACGGGGAGATTTACCTGTCGGGCGAGGATGTGTGCGGATTGCTCCATATTAGTAAACGTACTTTGCAGCAATATCGTGATGACAAGATATTACCTTACATTCAGATAGGGGGAAAGATAATTTATAAGGAAAGCGA
The DNA here is from genome assembly GCF_003858535.1 of Paenimyroides viscosum. GTDB lineage: Bacteria > Bacteroidota > Bacteroidia > Flavobacteriales > Flavobacteriaceae > Flavobacterium > Flavobacterium viscosum. The sequence continues at coordinate 45,181 of NZ_RQTJ01000008.1, read as the reverse complement.
TATAATAAATGTTTTGGAAGAAAATTATATAGCAAAAGGTAGTTTAATTTGAAGGATAAGAGAAAGAAAGGTAATCAAATTAAATTGATTACCTTTTTATGAATTGCCTAACTAGTTTCTGCACCACTTTACAAATAATTATTCTCTACCAGCCAAGCCGTAATACGTTTTAGTGTAAGTGCATTAGGATCTATAGCTGATGTGTGGAAATCAACTTTCTCTTTTTGTGGAATTGATACAACTTTCCTTACATTATCACGAGCTGTAAAAAGTTCAAAATTCTGTGCATTATTACCACCTGCAAAGCTCACTCTGGCAATCATAACGCCATCGGGTACAAAAAATTCGTACATATCCACGCCGTTTACCTGTCCCGTATGGTTAAAGAATCCGATTTGCTCACCACCTTGCTCAATCGTCTTACCCTCTCTTAGCTCAATCGGTCCTCTTTTATTCCTTGAAACAAGCATGTAATTAACTACCGTTCTCGGTGTTACACCTTTGGATGCGATGAGGTCAGCTACCTTATCAGCGTTCAGGCTGTTTCCCTCCACAACCTGTCCTTTTCCGATCAGGTTTGCAAATCCTTTCTCCATTCCCAAAGTAGGAATGCGGAATATTCCTACCTGATTGGTTGGTACAAAAGTAAAACGGTAATACATACCCATATTGTCATTGGGATCGCTTTGATATTCGGTACTTAATACGGCAATTACCAACTTCTCACCATTCATAGAATACAGGTTGAAATTTTTGGTAAGTCCGAGTTTTTCTTTTTGCACCTCAACCTTTGCGACGGTTTTACCGTCCACACTTATCATGTTCTTTTTGTATTCGACTTTCTGAGCCGACATAGAAATGGTGATGCAAAACATAGCCATCAATGTAAAAATTTGTTTCATTTGTAAATATATTGGGGTTATTTCTTATTGTAATAAATTATCAGTGTATTAGGTGGCTGGTTCTCAGATCCACCGCTTAAATCAATTCTTTCTATCTTGGTTCTTTTGATTATTCTAACGATTTTTTTTAGTGATGACGAATTGTATTTATAGACATTTGCCCTTATTGGTTGATTCTTGGCAAAATCAACTTCATAGCAAATAATGCCGTTTACATATTTACTAAAATTAACGTCTGGGTTCAGTTGCCTATTCAAAAAGCTTTGCAAAGCAAGTTCTTTGGAATGTATAGTGTCTGTTTTTACATTGTATGACGATCTTCCTCCTCCATACACCATCACTAACTCCCTTTCTTTATCCGCATATATCCTCTTGATAAAAACTTCGCTTTTCTCCTTATAGCTGAGTGTTCCCAAATTAAGTACTGCTAATAGGTTTTGCGTATGTTCCGGCAGATACCAATTATCTTTAACTATTGCAGGGTCATCCTTCAGCAGATTTTGAGTAACGGCATTATTGTATATTGAGTTCCAGACCGAATCTTTTTCCTGTTGTGACAGAACATACGTGTTATGCTTTCTGACTAAAACAAGGTCTTTGTTCACTTTGCCTGGCTCTCCTGTCATTGGGGGAAGTACAACACCCTCAATGTGATTTTTGACTTTCAGTGTATCCTGCCCGAAAGCCATTCCCGATAAGAGGATAAAAGAAATTAGTATGTATAGTTTGTGTTTCATTACAGCAGAATAATATTATCATTTTTTTGAATTAAATTCCAGTTTGATTTTTTCAATCAATTCTTCATAACAGGATTTGCATATATTCATTTGAGGTTTTGCTTCGTTTCCATTATACATTCTCTTAATCTTCTCATTATTCCAGTCATAAACATAGATTTCTTCTGTTTTATTGTACGGCTCTGATTTTTCGCCACCTTCCAATAAATACAATGTCATCATTCCATTAGTATTTTCGGTTATAAAGAATGGGATGTCATTTTTTAAGTATACTATAGTTCTTTTGTTCCATTCTCGATTGCTATTTCCAATACTTCCAATTTCTTCGTACTGAATCTTTACAATTTTCCTTTTTTCTTTGAAAATTTTATATTTTTTCTCATCTACACTATTTCCTCGATTGAAGTCAATTCCTCTTATATGAGTCAGACTGTCAATCTTCAAAGTTTTCAGGTTTTCAATTCGTTGATATTCTTTACGGATTGCTACATCGTTTTTTTGAGCATTTAAAATCGTTCCCGATGAGAGCAAAAAAGAAATTAATATAAAAAGTTTGTGCTTCATTGGTTTATATTTTAGCGGTTAAAGTAGTCAGTATCTTTTTAATTTTCGGGCATACTTGGTGAAGTATGTGTTTCACTTGGTAAACTGATTACTAAAACTTATTGTATGATTTATCCCTATATACTTAGATGATAAAATCACATAAATGGTTGGAAATAACAATTTATGGTCTGTTTTTAGACTTGGAAAAGTCGATAAGGTTAAATGAAATTGAACTTACATACGTTACTCAAAAACAGTACCACAATAGCCCTATTATAAACAAAAGGGGCATTTGCCCCTTTTTCTTTGTGTAAATTCTAGTGGGAAACTACACCACTCAGGTAAGTTACCCGATGCTACTGTTTTCTCTTTATGTTGTTCGCCGGAAAAGCGAAGGGTATAAGGTATTTTCATAGTGCCTGTTTTTATTCTGTTAAGAAATAAAAACAGCGTTTACATTTCTTAACGAAGATTAAGCAATGTCTTCATTGTCTTGTATTTAAAGTATCTGTTTTATTTGCCTGAAGCAATTAATTAAGAACAATGCAAGATAGTGAAAAATGCACTTTATACACCCAATGCAATGTGAAATTTGACCTGTTTTTTTATATAATCAATTTTAGCGCAGATGTGTTTTCGTATCAAAACGAGTTTAGTATATTTGTATCTGAAAATATAAAAATCTTAAAGTGTTTTTGCTTTAAGTCTCGATACTGAAAACTGGTAATTTTTGCGAACCCGAGACGATAAGTAGGAATACTCACGCTATAGGCGTGGGTACTCGCTTATTCGTGGTTCGGGTATACCAGTGCCCCAGTATCGGTAAGTGTTGTTGCCTGCGCTTCTTTTTTTGTGCAGGGCTGCTATATAACTTTAAAAATGAAATAATATGGGAACCAGTATTGCACAACAAAAAATTACAACGGTATTTATCAATGATAAAAGCCCAATTTTAGATTTGACCTGTAACGATCTTACAGGTTTGGGAATTGAAGTGTTATTCCGTTTAGAAAATATTGAGGACGGAATATCCCAACTATCAGCATTAAAGGACTTGCCTGATGTTTGCATCATTGACCTTGATTTTTACGACAAAAATGTATTAACACAGATTCAAAAATTAAAAAAGGAATACCCTTCTTTACATCTTATTGCCCATAGCGATATTGATGCTGAAAAAGTTGTAAGGGTTCTTATAGAAATAGGCTTTAGTGGGTATCTGCTGGTTGGTAGTGATGCTGACGATTTTAGAAAAGCTATTGAAACCGTTTCTAATGGGAAAAAATATTTTAGTGTGGGAGTTTATGAAATAGCAGGAAAGTATTTGCAGTAAATTTAATTTTGTAATTTGTATCTCAACAAAAAAACAAATAATTCTTTCCGTTTATGAAGCTTTTCCAGTTTATTATATATGTAGCAGACCAGAAGGTAAGTACAGACTTTTATCGCAAATTATTATTAAAAGAACCAACATTGGAAGTGTCTGGCATGACAGAGTTTGAATTGTCTTCTACACTGAAACTTGGAATAATGCCCGAAAATGGCATTGCCAAAATAATAGCAGAAAAAACCCAGCATCCTGCAAATGGAAATGGTATTCCCCGTTGTGAAATTTATCTTGTATTAGAGGATTTGCAACCTTATTATAAACGTGCCCTAGAGTTGGGGGCGGTTTTGGTTAGTGAGATTGAAGATAGAGATTGGGGGCATAAAGCCTGCTATTTTCGCGATCCTGACGGACATATTTTAGCCTTTGCTGAAGAGTTATAAAAAAACAGCACTATAGGTGCTGTTGTGAAAGTTATAAATCCAATCATCTTAAAGACTTGTAAGATTAAATGTTGTTGTAAGATTAAAAGTAACCCGTTTGGTAAGGTTATTTCCCTTATTTAAATTGTCACTTATATCATTTGCCTGAATCCCCAATCCAATAACAGGAGTTCTTATTCCTGTCTTTTCACTTTGTTTAGTCAAAAACAACAAGGCTCCTAAGTTATGAGCGGGTGTATTATTCCCAAATTCACTGGAATAATATAACGTGTAGCCAAACTTCATTTTGTTTTCATCTTCCTTAAATTCAGAAGGGCAACTTGTGTAAGCAATCCGGAATGGAAAACTTTCATATTCTTTATAATTCCCCATTCTACCATTTATGGTTTCGCTATATGTTCTCGATGTGCCGGATAGGGAATCTGTAATTGTTGCGAAATCTTTGATTTCTACCTTGTCTAATTTTGAATAATTGTTTTTTTGAGCATAACCGATCGAGACAGTCAATAAATTCTTCCCTGATAGTAAAGCGTTATAGTTAAAAGACAAGTCCAGCCCCTCAAATGTAAAGTCGTTAATTTGGTCTTTAAACAATGTATCAGATTTGAACAATGTCTGCTTGTTTACGTTGTAACCTGCTTTTAAAGTAAAGAAGTCTATAAACTTGGCATCTGCCTTATCCTTATCTGAAAATAAATGTATTTTAGAATAGGCAAGATTTATTGCAGTGCTGGGGTTAAAATTTCCTCCGGAAAAAAGAGTTGCTATTCCATCAGAGGGTTTTCCTTTTACACTAAGGGTTACAAACTGATTTGGTAATACACCATTTTTGTTTGGTAGGGTAAAAACTGATTTAAACTGAAGACTTTGTTCTGAGGAATTCAGACTTCCAAGAATTGCTCCATTATTGATGCCAATAGGGTTTAAGGTTATTTCGTCACCTTCAAGAGTTTCTAAAAATACCTGTCCGAATGATAGGGCAGGAAATAAGATAGTTATAGCTATAAGAGTAATGTTTTTTTTCATAAGTCAGCGGTTTGGATAATGGTTATTGATTTAGATGTTTCGGAATTGCCTTTATTGATAACACATTCCAACGAATCGTCAGCCTGGTCTTTAATTTTTACAGTCAGCTTTGCACTTGCTCCATTTTTTCCTTTACAAAACATTCTAACATCTAGTTCTCCTTCAATCGGATAATCAGGAAGTTCTTTAAAGAAAATCTTTTTTGATGCGTTGTAAGCCCATAGTCCTACTTCATCTGTTTCAAGGAATACTCTGCATTCAAGCATTGATCCCCAAATTTTAATTTCTAGTCGTAAATCTCTTGTTTTCATGATTCTCAATTTATAAGGTTATAAAAGTTACTAAGTTCAAACAGGCAATTAAAGACCGTTCTGGAATAAGCTAATATTAACGATTCTGACTTATAATCTATTACGGAAAACGAATTGGCGAAGCATTAGGCGAATTAATCTGAATTGACAATTCATGAAAAGAGTAACCTAAGAGGTTTCGTTAAGCTAACTTAATGAAAAAAAGGGATTAAGGGATATTTTCCAAGATGTAAAACACAAAATAGAAATTACTTCTGTCTATTCTTTAGATTATCGGTCAATGCTGCTTTATATAATTCAGGGTTAATATATCTATCAGTTGATAAGGCTGATAAATACATAGCTTTTAAATCTGTTACTATATCAGGATAAGTTTTATCAACACACCCAAGTAACAAGAAGCGAAATGAGTCAAATGAATATGAGTATTTGTCATCAGGATAAGCCCCACCCATATCAATATGTTTATTGTTTTGGGTTTCATAGAAACTTACAAGATTTCCAAAGTTTGTTTGGAAAATTTGTGTTAACTGGTTTTTGTCTGAAATTGAAAAATGTAAATCGTAAAGTTGCTTGAAAAGATTATAGCGAACTCTTATAAATTCCCTTTTCATATAGGGATCTAATTTTTCAATTTCTATAAATCTAATATCAAGAACCATTTTCCATTCAGAAAACCTGTCTTGTTTTAATTTATCGTTATTGGCGTCTGTAGCCACTTTTAAACGAAGAAGTCCTAAATAAGCTGCGATTGTTGCAACGGTTGCTGTAAATAATGCTTTGTATTGTCCAAAAGCAGATAGATATGTGTTAATCCCAACTGGTGAAAATGAAAGAATGTATTTGTCATGTAATAAACAATGAATTGCTACCAATGCAATTATAGACATAATCACTAAAATTATAATTATGGTCAAAAGTAGTCCGTTAAATATTCTTGTTCCAACTATCATTTCTAATATATCGTGTTTAAGATGGCTTATATTGAGAAAACAAACTGATTAAGCTTCCTTATAAATTAAGAAAATATGAATTTAGATCAAACATTGAAAAATGTGCTTTCTGTAAAGCTAACTTACAAAAAAAGTATAATATACAGATGTGAAAATGAAATATCAGACAATTTTAGTTAATTAATAAGCGACGTTCTTTTGCTTCTTTTCTTGGTCGCAATCTGAAAAGAAAAGAAGTCTGCTAAAACAACGATAGGGATATTGAATATCCCACGAAAATAATGTCGCAACCTGTTTGATAAAATGAAGAGGAAGGAATGGTGTGAATGGTACATTTTAGAAAAGTGGTTGCACCGATTTTAATCGCGAATAGGCGGTTCCGACCAACGGAAGGATGCGTCTTTTCGCCGCCCGACTTTGGCTGTCAGGCAACTTTTATCGGGTGGGTTCGGAAATCTTTCAGATTGTGAAAAAATCCTTTGTATTCGGTCATTCCCCTGCGAAACAAGTTCCAAAGTAAAGAACAACCCATTTGTGTCAATGATGAATTGATAAACAAATCCTGTTTTTCCAATGCTTCAGCAAGTGAGCAACTTGGCGTGTTGTCTTCCTGTTCGGATTGCTTCAGCAATTCCCCAAATTCATCGGTAACAAATGGCAGACTTGCCACCGTTTGGTATTTCTCTGAATTGGGTTGCTTTATCTCTCCAATAGTAGATAGTATCACTTGTCCTGTATCTTGGCTGTTCCCGAAGTCCAGCCAATATTTAGGGTCGTCCCTGTAATTTTTGCGGTAACTTATTTCTTTCAATATCTCTGCAACGCCAAACCTTGCCTTTACATTATCCACACAAGTAATGGTAATGATAGCCTTTGTATTTTCGGGCAATCTGCCAAATTTATCCTTTTCAAATTTTTGGGTTTCTGCTTTCCAATTTGTACCGATACAACGATTGATACGGTTTATCAAGGCTACGGATTTGTACAAGCCTGTTTCACTTTCAAAAAATCGCTGTCTGCCCAAATTCGCACTTGTGATAACATCATCATCCCAAAGGCGGACTTGTAGCCCTGCGTGTCCTAAAGCTATCAAACTCTCGTTTATCTCCATTAAGGCGGTCAATACTTTTGAACCTGTGCCACCTGCTCCGATAAGGTTTACCGAAATCGGGTTGGTCGGATTGAGTAAATAATTGTCCGTAAAATGGACTGCTGTTTTTGTCGTTTCCATTACAATAGGTGTTTAAGGGTTTTGTTATTCGTTTTCAATACCTCTGTAGGAAAGGGTTTATCTGTATTGACAAGGCTTTTCCAAAGGGTTACAATGTTCTTTTTTGTCAAATTTGCACTCAATGAATGACTGAAATAGCTGTTAAAAAAATAGTCTTCCCAAGCCTGTATAAATTCTTCTACCGAAGCGGAATTTTTAATGTCTATACTTACCGTTCCCATACATACATTGCCTTTTTCATAGATATTAAAGAACGGTGCGTGATGCAAAAGCGTTTTTGCCATTGGTCTTCTGTTGTTTGCCAAAGCAAATACGGTAAGACTGTTTTTATCTGCTAACCATAGCATTGGCGGTACTTGTGCCTTTCCGTTGGGTATCTCCAAACTATTCACAAAATACAGTTGTCTTTGTTGTGCTTTGGTGTACCATAATACCGTACCTTTTTCCGCATTGGGGTTAATGTGTAAAACATTGGTCGGTAAAATTCCCTTTGGCTTTAAAAAGGCTTGGTTCTTTTCATCATCGGTCTGTAAGGATTTTGCCAATACATTGGCTTCCCTTACGGTCAATGGGTGGGCGTTGATAGGATTGCCGTTCTTGTCCATATCAAAATGCTCCACATAGGTTGCGGTATCTGTTCCTATGGTTTCGTAGAAAACCAAAGCGGATTTTGGATAATACAATGTTCCAAAATTCTCGGTTATATCGTTTGTGTGGTTCATTGTCTTGTTGTTTTATAGTTATACAATAGGCTACATAAGTCGTCCAATACAGCAAAAAGTCGGTTTTCAAAATCAAGGCTTTCCTGTGTTACTTTACTTCCGTCAAAGGATTTGCTGATGCTTGGTTCTTCCATTATTCCGTATTCGTTAAACTCATTGTTTATGCTGTCCGAAAGATTTTCATAGAGCCAACCTTTTGTGTCTGCGATAAACGAAATGTACTTTTCCATTCCGATTGCTTCCTTGTCGTAATCATCGTCATAGGGGTCTTGTTCGGGCAATGGTGCGTTTCTGAAAATGCTTGCTTTGGGATATTCCGTATAAAGAGCAAAGGCGTTACAAGCCAACTGCCAACATTCTATTTCAAACACATCACGGCTTACAAAACTGCTTAAACGCTTTTCAAACATTTCTAAATTGATGCGGTTAAATAGTCTTTGTTCTATACAATCGCCTATCAATTCCGCTTTGGCAAATTCTCGCTTGTAGTATTGGGTTTCTTCCGTGTCATCGTCCTGTTCTACCCAATCTTTGTGCATTTCATACAACCAATACAAATAAGTGTTTTCCTGTCTGTAATACGGAATGTCGGCTATATGGTACAGATAACTACAAACCGAAACAAGCAACTGTGCCGACTTTTTCCGTTTCGGGTCTTTGAGCATTTTAAAGAGTGGCACAATAGGAATGTAATACAAGGTTGTACCTGTGTCATACCGTTCCTCACTTTTCAAAAACGCTTTCTTGCTGTCCTGTACCAAACGTAAACTATCCCAATTGATATGGGTACGTTTTAGTTTGGTTTCCATATCCCACATACCCAATACGATATTGTAGGGAAATGTAAATTCTTTAGATTGCATCGGCTCAATGTTGTAATGTTCGGCAAGTTTGGAAAGGGACTTATAAAAATCCCTCTCCGTTTTTGCTGATTTCTTACAAGCCTGTACGGATTGTTCCATTTTCAGTTTAGGCAGAAACGTACACTTTAGAATACCATTGGTAGCATTGCTATCGGTACGGATTTCTGTTTGTCTTTTCGTACTTGGTTTGCATCCTTTGGTCTTTGTAGCCAATTGGCGAACTCGCCCAACTGTCGGTGTAATTGCCGTTGGCGTTGCTGTTCGGGTATTGTGATAGTTCCCGATATGATGTTGCGTTGCATAATTCATCGTTTTAAATTTTGGATTAACCTTTCGTTCCCATTACGCTCTCGAATTTGTACTCTACCGCATCATCTTTTATCTGCGGTGCAGATGCTTTTGCCGTTGTGAGTATCGGGTACATATTGGCGTAAAAATTCATTACGGCTTCCACGCTCCAACGTGGTTCGGGGTCGGTCAGTCTGATGTCCTGTCCTTTATCTTTGAGTATAAACACTCGTTCTAATTGCGTTGCTAATAACATAATGTTCGTTTTTATTGTTAATACTCTGTTTCTTCTTCCGCTTCGTCAATAGGATAATCGGCTGTAACTTCTTCCTCTTGGCTCGGTTCGGGTTGCGGTTCTTCCGCTTCTCCGAAAAGGCTTGGTGTGGCGAATTTTGCAGACAATGCCGTTTTGCGTTTACGTATCTCGTCCGCCTTTTCGGGAAACTCGGTGATGTCGGGTACTTTTATCCACGCTTCACGGAATTTGCCCTCTTTTTCGAGTTCGTCAGCCTTTGCCATACCGTCTTTAAACTTCTTGTCTTTGGCTTCTTTTTCCTTTTTTGCTTTCTCGGTTTTTTCTTTCTCCATTGCCGATTGCTTTTTGACTTCCTCTATTTGTTTGAGAAATTTCTCCATATCCACCATAACGCCCGAAACGGTTTTGATAGGTGCTTTTATTTGCTCAAAAAATCCCTCGTCAAATTCCTGTGGTGTGGCGTTAAACGTCAATGGGGGAATTAGGTTTTTGGCGTTATCTCCGCATTGTTCGTTGTTGAGCAGTACCGATACGATAAGGTTGTTTTCTGCTCCTTTGGAAATGTTCAGTTGCAATACTCCTGTAAAGTCTAACTGTTGTATCTGATTAAAAAAATTGGTATTCATCGTTCTGAAATTTTAATTGTTATCTAATTGTTTTTACATAATCGTTATACCGCTTCGTTATATCCTTGCCCTTTCTGAAATTGTCTTTAGTATAACTGTAATGCTCTTCAAAAAACTTTACTTCTTTGGTAGTTAGGTCAATGGTGTAGCGGTAGGTTGCGTTGCAACGTCTTTCATCCATTGTGCAATGCTCAGATAGTAAAGCCATTTCCTGTTCGCTGTCGTCAAGCGAAAGAAGTGGCAATAGCAGTTGGTCTACGATATATCCCTGTTCGGGTGCTGAACTGCTGTCCGCAACGCATATAATTGATTTGCCGTTGCTCAATTTGATATGGAGGTTTGAACGTGTCATAATTGTTGAATTAATGGGGTTAATGGAAATTCTTCTGTCCAAAATTCTTCGCTCGTATGCTTTCCGTAAGCCTTGTACATAGCTGTTCCTGTTTTGTACATTACAAGCCTATAACAGTCCAATCGGTTTTCGGGTACGGAAAGGGTTTCTAATTCGTCCTTATCCACTTCCACGAATACCATAGGCTTATTTTCAAGCCATTTGTATAAATCGGGATTGTCGTCTTCGTCAGCCGTATAAAAATCTACTGCCGTATCGTAATAGTTCAGTGATTGTAAGAAGTAATCTTCTGCAAACGGCTTAACCATTTCAAGCCGTTTTTGCTGTTCCTTTTTCCAATCTTCGGTAATGTGGACAATGGCAAAACTGCAATTATCCCATTCGCTGTTAGTACCTGCTTTTAGCAGTAAATGTGCTGTTGGTTTATCTGATAGTTTCATTTTTAGATTGCTTTAAATTGTTACTTACTGATTTCTGCTATCTGGTCAATCCTGCCGTAAACAATGCTTCTAAGGCTTGTTTTGTCGGGGGAGTTGTATTCTGCCCAACTACCGTACTGTTTTACCACATAGGTTTTTAATACATCTTCAAACCCGAAGCGATAACCCTGCAAGGGAACGGCTCGTTTGAAGAAAGCATTACGGTTTACAGCTTCTGCAAGCCAGTTCTTTTCGGCTCGGTTCATCTTTTCGCCCTTGTTCAGTTTTTCCCTTAACAGATAGACCTTTGCATTTTGCAGAGTTTCTAATTCGGGAACATTGTGGCGGACAAACTTTGTGGCTATTACTTTTGTTTCCATTGTGTTTGCTTTTAAGATTGATAAATGGCGATTTTCCGTTCCAATAGGGTTTCCAATATCTCGTAATCGCTTTCGTATTCGTTGCCCTCAAAATGATAGGTGTCTGTTTCTTCATCAAACTCGTATTGCTCAAATTCTTCATCGTCCAAATAAATATCTGTGAGTAGCTTGTCAGAAAACATTGCCCTGCCACATACACCGTTACTTAATTCCTCATAGTCCTGTGTGAAATTCACGTTGTAGTGTTCTGCTATCGCTTGTACTACCTCAATATTGGGCGACCATTTTGTTTCATACTGAAATATGCCTGTAACATCATCGTCTTGGTAGATGTCGAAGAAATAGCCACCGTTACTGTCCTCTACGAAGTCGGGCAGTTGTCCGCAATTTTCTTCCTGTTGTTTTTCAGCCATTGATTTGAATAGCTGTTGTATCTGTTCGATTGCTTCGGGTTCTCCCTCGAAAACAACCGTATTACTGCACCAATTAGCCATAATCGTTTATTGTTTAAAGGTTATGAATGTGATTTTTCAGCGGTGTAAACGCCATTTACATAGTAGCCGAATGACTGCTCCCAAAGGCGTATTAAACCGTCTGTGTCTATGTAGAAATACTCCGTCCGATTGCAGTAGATAATATGTACTGTTTCGTCCTTGTGCTTCTTTTCAAGGCTCTTGCCTTTAGCCAATTCTTTTGCTTCCTCTATGGTTTTTGCTTTCATATCCTGCTGTTTTGTATCGTTATCAATCTTCACTATATCCACAATGGCACATTCGGGACAACCCTCTACGGTTGTTATCTGCTGTATCGCTCCCTGCTTTCCGCTAAGTGAAAATACTCTTAGCATTGTCGTACCTGTGTCGTGCTTCAGCGTTGCTTCATATATCTCTATTGTCATAGCTGTTGTTTATAGTAGGCTACCACCGTTTAAGGCGGTAGCCTGTGGTTATTTAATTAAGTTTGAAGATTTCCGCACCGTCCAAAGCAAATGAGGTACACAGTTCAAATGCTTTCTGCGATTTCAGTTGGGCAGTACCACCGAGTACAATGCTCTGTAGCTTGGCTTCATCGTTCTTGTAATTTCTTACGTTCTGATAGTAGCCTGTCACGGCGTTATACGCTCCGAACAAAGTGCCTTTTGTCGTGTTCATTTGTTGGGTATCGCTCATCATAGCATAGCTGAAAGCATCATCAACCACATTTTTGAACACGGTGGAAACTTCACCTTCCGCACCTTTTTTGAGTAGGTCAAGCGTTTCCTTATTCGGGCAAAGTGCCAATTGGATTAGCTTTCTTACTTCTCGGTCTGTAACCTTTACTTTCGTCCACTCGTTGAAAATGCCCTCTAATTGGTTGCTCAATGTGTTAGCCAATCCCATAATCTTGTGGGCGTTCTCGATGCGTTGCTTTGCTCCCGAAGTGTGTTTGATACGGACTACATTGGTCATACTGCGTAATGAGGCATTCAGCGTGTTTTGGCATACAATCCTAATGGGAGTAAAAGCGGCTGTGATACTTCCGCTACCATCGTGCGAAGTGGTAAGGAAAATATATTTTTCCGTTACATCATCGCCATTACCTACACGGATATAGTCGGGCAATTTGGCTGTGATAAAAATGCGTTCTCCGTTGCCCAATGCTCCTGCGGTTTCGTATAGAATACCTTCGCCACCGCCTACAATGGCATCAAAGAAATTAAAGGCTTCTCTATTTTGTACAATGTGGTAGTCCTTACCAACTACGCCCAATACAGCATTGTTATCGGTGCGTATGTTGGCGAAATAGTTAGGCACTTCCAATTCGCTACTACCTATCTCGATACCATTAGCAGTTTCGATAATGCCCGAACCTTTGGTAAATAGAGGGGATTTAACCACCTCATAATCTAACCCTGCGTGTTTTATGGCTTCCTCGCTCGTTGGATATTGTTCGACTATTTGCCCCAAACCGTGCCACGCTTTTTGCTGTACTGAAAAGAAACTGTGCTTTCCTGTTCTCTCGTTGAAATGAATGTTATGTGCCATAATGCTAAAATTTTGATGTTAAAAAATGATTGAATACTCTTTGTTAGAATGGTAGGTCGTCTTCTGTGCCTTTTCCTGCTGTACTGTTGCTTCCTGTTTGTGCAGTAGCCTGTACGGTTTCGGTTCTCTTGCCACCTCCATACAGTTTGATTTGTGAGGTATGGAAATTCAGTCCTGCTCTAGGCTCTCCGTCATTGCCTGTCCACGCTCTTGTGCTTACTCGTCCTGTGAGTTCTACCAAAGTGCCTTTTGTGAGTAATGTGGCTACCTTTGCAGAAATCCAATAAGAGCAGTCGAAATAGGTGGTTTGCTCTATGCGTTCGCCCTGTTTGTTTTTGTAGCTGTCATTTGTCGCTACTGAAAAGTTTACTACTTGTTTGTCCTGTGACGTTGTGCGTACTTCCGCATCTCTTGTCAGTCTTCCGATGATGTTCATAATCGTTCCTGTTTTAAAAGTTTTACATTTTGTTACGTTCGCTTTTCTCGTTCCCTGCTTCCTGTTGTGGTTTGCTCCGCTTCGCTTCGCATAATTTTTTCCAAAAGAAAAACCGGAAAAAAGAAAGCAGACTATTAAGGCGGTCAAGAGGAAAAGCCAAAAGGAAACGGAATAATTGGAGGGTACCTTTAGGGAGGAAACCGTTTATGCCGTAGTCTTTTGGCTGGGATTGAGCGTGGGTGACCGCCGTACTTTGGCTGCCTTTTTACCGGTTGATTATGGAAATATTCTTGTAATAAATTTTTGGGATAAATGACAAGGCTTTTAAAGCCTGTGATAGAGATTTGAAAAATATAAAGAGAAGAAAAAGCAGGGCTGTGTTTTTCAATTTTCTATTCAAAGAGTAGTCGTAAGCTCTTTTACTGCGAGGGGAACGTGAAAGGGGGTAAATGTGCTTAGGCTACAAAAAGTATGGGTATAAAAAAAGCAGGATCGTTAAATCCTGCTTAAACTTTACTACTGATTAGTATAATTTAGATAGCTAAATCTTCTTGCTCCATTTCAATAAATGCGGCTTCCATTCCTGCGAATTTTGGTGATACCAAATCCATATCCTTGCTAATTTTCTGACTTGTGATCTTGGCATAAATCTGTGTGGTAGAAATATTTTTGTGTCCCATCATTTTGCTGAGGCTTTCCAATGGAACACCTTCAGTAAGAAACATTGTTCCGAAAGTATGTCTTGCCGTGTGAAAGGTTACTTTTTGCTCTGTATTAATTTCTGCTTTTTCAATCAGTTTCTTAACGTGAGCATTACAGGTTGCGTTTGTCGGAACGGGGAAAATGAATTCATTTCGGGTAACACCCTGATATTTCTCAATGATACGTTTAGGGATTTCCATCAATCGAACATTGGATGCAATATCGGACTTCTGTCTTCGACTGATAATCCATTGATGCCCGTCAAAAAATGACTGTATATTACTTTGTTTCATTTTCTTAATGTCAACATAAGAAAGTCCTGTAAAGCAACTAAAAATGAAAATATCTTTTACCAGCTCATACCTTTTATGCTCCGGTTTGCATTTCATCAACTTTTCCACATCTTCTTTAAGAATATAACCCCGATCAGTTTCTTCCATTGAGATTTCATAATCTTCAAAAGGATTATCCCTTATCAAGCCTTTTTTAATAGCAAGTTCTGCCATACTAATAACCGGCATCGTATATACCCAAACCGTGTTATGGGCACACTGTTTATCATATCGCAGAAAAAAGTCGAACTCCCTGATAAAATCAGAAGTTAGCTCCCGGAAAGCCATATCTTCACGATGATAACGCTCCTTTATAAATTCGCAAAGATGATTGTAGACTGTAATATACTTATTGTAGGTGCTTTGAGAGCGTTTTTCCTTAGCTACTAATTTTTCAAATTCCTCATTGTGGATTTTAAAAACTTTTAACAGGGCATCGTCCATAACACCAACACCCAAGAATGAGAGTTTTACTTTTTGTGCAGTAGCAAAACCTTCATCCTTAAGCATTTCATCATAAATTTTATTTATACGCACTCGTATATTATCCAATTTAAGATTAATGCTTAGTGCCTGGGTACTTTTCCCTAATACTCTTCCGTGCTTTAGATCCCAATTATTAGGATTAATTTCTAATTTTGTACTAAAGGATTTGGGTGTTCCATCGATGGTTATGCGTCCCATAACAGGTACGTTTCCATTTTTCTTTGGTTCGTTCTTTTTCAAATAGAATAGCAGTTTGAACGTGGATCTTTTTTCCTTTTCCATAACTCAAATTTTAATGTTTAAAATTAATTTTTATTGAGTTACAAGGGTATAAGAAAAAGAACGCAAAGTTTTGAATTATAGACAGTTATAAGGCTGTCTAATTAAAACAAATCAGTAATGATTTAGTAACCTAACCTTGTCAATTTAAGGTGTAAACCTATTGTACAGAGTCTTCTAATTCTCACCTGTTATTTTATAAGCTGCTGTATAGCAAAGGTTTTAATCGTTTTGCTTATTTTTGCTATCTAATAAAGTTTTTTCAATAAAAATAATATACATTCAATTGATTTTAATTTTTTAGAAAATATTGCACCTAATTATTTTATGGTGCAAAAAGATTTTGGTGCTCAGAAAAAATATGATAATGGATTTAAATTGAATGAGTTATTTCCATTAAATAATGTTGGTATTGTAACTGCAAGAGATTCATTTGTTATTGATTCTGATAAAGAAACATTAATGAATAGAGTTAAAGATTTCTATCTATTAGATAAAGGTGAACTAAAGAATAAGTACCCAATTAAAGAAAATTCAACTTGGAAAATAGATGATATAAAGATTAAATCTAAAGAGTTTAATTCAGAATATATTACTACAATTTCATATAGACTTTTCGATCAAAAATTTATTTACTATAATGATTTTTTTATTGAACGCCCTAGAAAAGAAACAGCTAATAACTTCTTGAAAGCTAAAAATTTAGGGTTAACATTATGTAAACAGTTTAAATCAGGGGATACTTACCAACATATTTTTATATCAGATAAAATTATAGAAAGTTCTTTTGTTTCAAATAAAACAAGTGAAATAACTTCAATTTTCCCATTATATTTATACAACTATTCCATTCAAACCAGCATTGAAGAAACACCAGAACGCACCCCAAATTTAAACGTAGAAAGTGTAAACGAAATAGCAGATAAATTAGGCTTAATATTTACAAACGAAAAGGAAATTACAGAAGGGACTTTCGCACCAATAGATATTTTAGATTATATCTATGCAGTATTACATTCACCTACATACAGAGAAACTTATAAGGAATTTCTTAAAATAGATTTTCCACGTGTACCTTATCCAATAGACCAAAAACAATTTTGGGAACTTGTAGCTTTAGGAAAACAGATTAGAGAGATACATCTATTAGAATCTTCAGAAGTAGAAGATTTTATTTCTTCATATCCTGTTGAAGGTACTAACATTGTAGGTAAACCAAAATACGAACAACGTAATTATGTTGTCGAAGTAGATAGCATTTCAAATAATGACACATTTGAGCCAATGGGTAGAGTTTATATTAACGAAACACAATATTTTGATAACGTTCCACAAGTAGCTTGGAATTTCTACATCGGAGGATATCAACCTGCTCAAAAATGGTTAAAAGACCGCAAAGACATCGAACTTGATTTCGATGACATTATGCACTACAATAAAATAATTGTTGCTCTTACAGAAACAGACAGATTGATGAAAGAGATTGATAAGATATACTAGTCTAAATAATTCGATAATTGTAAATTTAATATTTAAAAAAAAATAAAATAGTCATGAAACCGCACATAAAAGATAAGATACAAGACTTAAAAGTAAATACAACTAAAGTTCAATTAAATTCTGGTAGGTTAAAAGAAATACCTTATAAACTTAGAATATGCAAGGAGTTAAAATATCTTGATTTATTTGGTAATTCTATTAATATCATACCAGATTGGTTTTACGAATTTAAGAATCTTGAAAATTTGAGTTTAAAGAATAATTACTTCAAAGATTTACCAATTATAGTATTTACAATAGAAAACTTAAATTGCTTTAACATATCTGATAATCAAATTTTAAAAATAACAGATCATTATTTTACAAGTTTAATGCGTATTGAAAAAGTAGATTTAAGCTATAATCAAATATCATATATATCTGACGACAAAATAACATATTCAAAATGCACTAACTTAAATTTAAAAGGTAATAAATTAGAACAATTCCCTATTGCTCTTAAAGATTGTAATAACTTGGAAAAGTTAGATTTGTCTGAAAATAACATTTCTGAAATTGATGATAATATTTTTGACAATTTAGAAAATTTAGTAGAGCTTAATTTAAGCTTTAATAATTTAACCTATCTTCCTACAAGTATCGGAAAACTAAAAAAATTAAAGAGATTAATTCTAAGCGGAAATAAAATTAATCATTTACCTGTAGAATTTGAAAATTTAGCTACTCTTGAATATCTTGACTTCGACAACAATCCAATCGGGAGAGTTCCTGTAGAAATTTCAGCACAAGGAGCATCTGGTATTATTAATTATTATCTGTCATTAGGTGATAATGAACAGTTGTTTGAAGCTAAATTATTGATCGTAGGACAAGGAAATGTTGGCAAGACTTTCTTAATGAATAGATTAGTAAGTAACGACACCCCAGAAACCTGTTCAACAGAAGGAATTGACATAAAAAATTGGGCTATAAAAACCCTATCCTCACCTAATTTTAGAGTAAATATTTGGGATTTTGGAGGGCAAGAAATCTACCATTCTACACACCAATTCTTTTTAACAAATAGATCACTTTATCTGTTAGTTTGGGAAGCAAGAACCGATCAACATCAAATAAGTTTTGATTATTGGCTAAATGTAATCAGATTGTTGAGTAACAATTCTCCTGTAATCATCGTACTTAATAAGATGGATGAAAGAATCGCTAATATAGATGAAAAATCTTTAAAAGCTAAATTTAAAAATATCGTATCATTTCATAAAGTTAGTGCAATAACAGGTCAAAATATAGACTTATTATCAGAAAACATTAGTAATGAAATTAACTCTTTACCACTAATTGGTGATAAACTTCCAAAAGTTTGGTTAGAAATTAGAAAAATTTTAGAATCACTACAATCAAATTATATTTCATTATCTGAATATTTAGGAATATGTAATCAGTGTGGTTTGTCTAATAAACGGGCGTTATTTTTAAGTCAATATTTTCATGATTTAGGGGTTTTCCTTCATTTCCAAGAGGATAGTTTACTTAGGCAAATTATCTTCTTAAAGCCAGAATGGGCTACAAATGCAGTTTATAAGATATTAGATTCTAAAGAAGTTATCCAAAGAAATGGTGAATTTGACCCAGAACTTTTAGATGCAGTTCTATTTGAATTTGAATCTGATAAGAGACCTTATATTGTAACATTAATGAAAAACTTCGAGTTATGCTTCGAAATTGATAAAAACATATTTCTAATTCCTGAATTATTAAAACCTGAAATAATTGATTTTGATTGGGATTATAATAACAACTTACGTTTTGAATATCATTATGATTTTATGCCTGCTGGAATTATGGCTAGATTTATTGTAAGAACAAGAAATCTAATTCATGACAACACATTTTGGAAAAATGGAGTGATTATTCAAAGAGAAAATACGAGAGCCCTTATCACTACAGATCAATATTCTAGAAAATTATTTATTTGGATTAATGGAGATAATGCATCTTTTCTATTAGAAATAATTCGTAAAGAATTAAATGACATTCATCAATCTTTAAACTATCATGACGTGCCTGAGAGAATTCCGTGTATTTGTTCTGATTGTATAAATTCTAAAACACCCCATTTGTTTAACTATTCGTTCGTTAGAGCAATTGGTGTAAGTAATGTTTTTAAAACAATTCCATGTGAAATAAGTTATACAGGAATTAATGTTCACAAACTTCTAGGTCTTTATCATATTGAAAATACAGAACATGATGACAACCCAATATATTCTCTGGATAAAATATTAACAGATATAATTGAAATTTCATCTAGAATCTTAGAAAGAAAATACCAAAAGAAAATTGAAGATCTATTTAACGATGATATCGTAGATCTTTTAAGAACGAAAGGACATAATGTTGCAGATCAAACTAGGTCTGGATCTTCAAGTTCTGGTATTAGTGCAGGAGAATTGGATATCATGATTAGAAGAAATAATGGTATACCTATCACAATATTTGAATGCTTTCGATTAAATAGTTGTGGTCAAAAGAACACTGTTGTATCTGATCATATAAACAAATTATTATCAAAATATGACACTCATTATTTGAAAAGAAAGTTTGTTATTGTTTTTGCTGAAAGCAACAGATTGGATAATTTATGGGCTAATTATACTAAATATATCAAAGAAATGGATTATGAAGACAAATACCCATATTCTGGTTTTGCTCTAAAAAGTGATTTACATAATAATATTGGAGCAATGAGGGTTGGAATATCAAGACATGAAAATAATGGTGATACATTAGAAATAGTACATATAATGCTAGATATGTTTAATAAAAAATAGCCCCCTAACCACCCCCTTAAAAAAAATAAACCCCTTCAATACAATGTATTAAGGGTTTTTTTTGTGGTCCCACCTGGGCTCGAACCAGGGACCACCTGATTATGAGTCAGGTGCTCTAACCAACTGAGCTATAGGACCGGCGTCAATTGTTATTAACGAGTGCAATATTACTATGTTTTTTTAGTATTTGCAAGCGTTCAGTAAATAATTTTCAATTTTATTTTATTTCTTGACACAGTTCTATTAAAACACCGTTTGTTGTTTTTGGGTGTAAAAATGCAACTAATTTATTATCAGCTCCTTTCTTAGGCATTTCGTTTAAAACAGTAAATCCTTCCTTTTTTAATCGTTCTATCTCCACAACAATATCTTCTACATCAAAAGCAATGTGATGTATCCCTTCGCCTTTCTTTTCTAAAAATTTTGCAATTGGCGAATCTGGATTTGTTGCTTCCAAAAGTTCAATTTTGTTGGGTCCGTTCATAAAGAAAGATGTTTTTACACCTTCGCTTGCAACTTCTTCTTCTTTATAAGCTGGCGTTCCCAATAGTTTTTCAAATAATTCATTCGATTCTTTTAAACTTTTTACTGCTATACCAATATGTTCAATTTTACGCATCATAAACTAAAAATTTTGTTTTTGTAAAGATAAATATATATCTGTATGAATTTTGTATTTTTGCACAATGGAAACAAACAGACAAAAAAAAATGGGGGCTTTACTACAAGCCGACCTGGTTGATATATTACAGGGTGAAGTTCGTAAAAACGGAATTTCTAATTTAATTATTTCAGTTTCGAAAGTAAGTGTAACTACCGATTTATCTATTGCAAAGGTATATTTAAGTGTTTTTCCAACTGATAAAGCTCCTGAATTGTTAAAAGCTATTCAATCAAACGCTCCATTAATTAAGCATGATTTATCGCAACGGGTTAAAAATCAATTAAGAAAAGTTCCAAATTTGGTCTTTTATATTGATGATAGTTTAGATTATATTGAAAAAATAGACACGGCTTTAAAAGGCGATGAAAACCCGATTGAAAACCGTGAGTTATTGGCTCATAGAAAGAAAAAATAAGTTTGAATACCGTTTTTTACATAGCCAAACGTTACGCTTTCAGTAAAAGCAGAACAAAAGCCATAAATATCATTACGCGAATTTCGGCTATCGGAATCATTGTAAGCAGTATGGCTTTGTTTGTTGTTTTGTCGGTTTTCAGCGGCTTGGAAAATTCGTTGGTTTCTTTCACTAATGTAATAGATCCTGATTTGGTTGTTCTTCCATCGAAAGGAAAAAGTATTACAGTAACTGTGAATCAACAGGAAAAATTAAAGTCTTTAAGCAAAATCGCTAATCATTCAAACATCATTGAAGACCGTGTTATTTTCACTTATGGCGATAAACAGATTGTTGCCATTCTAAAGGCTGTTGATAGTAATTATCCTAAAACAGTAGCAATTACAGAAAACATTCCGCACGGAAAATGGATACAGCCTAATACGAATGATGCTGTTATGGGTGATGTTTTAGCAAACGAACTATCGGCAGGAATGTATTCTAACGACAAGCTTTTAGAGGTTTTAGCTATGAAACCCGGCAAGGGCATGATTACGATGCCCGAAGATGCTTATGTTAAACTGCCACTTTACACAGCCGGAATTTACAGTCTTAACAATATTGAAACAGATAACAAGTATATTTATGCCGATATTAATGTTGGGAAAGATCTGTTGAGTTTTAAAGCAAACGAATTTTCTAAAATTGAATTTAAACTTATAAACGGAACTTCGGAAAGAGAATTAACTTCTTTATTGAAAGAAATTTTTCCGAACGAAATAATCAAAAATCGATCTCAATTAAATGAAGGTCTGTACAAAATGCTAAAAACCGAAAGTTTGGCAATCTATCTTATTTTTACGTTGATTATTATTGTCACATTGTTTTGTTTAACCGGTGCTTTAATTATGATTATTCTTGAAAAGAAAGATCATATTAAAACTTTGTATGATATTGGTTTTTCGCAAAAAAAACTAAAACGTATTTTTCTTTATCAAGGTTTGATTCTTTCTGTTGGTGGCGTTGTTATCGGATTAATACTTGGAATTACTATTACTTTACTGCAACAGCATTTCGGTTTTGTTAAGGCTAACGGGGATTTTCCTTATCCTGTTGTCTTCCGTTGGAAAAACGGAACAGTAGTTACTATAATTATCTTAATTTTAAGTATAATTGCTTCGTACATCGCTGCAAGTAGAATAAAAATTTTAATGAATGAATAAGTATTTTAATAATACTGCAAAAAAAAACTGGTTTTAAAACCAGTTTTTTTTATTATTTATCTCGAATAATTTGGAGCTTCTTTTGTAATAGTCACATTATGCGGGTGTGATTCACCGATACCTGATGCTGTTAACTGCACAAAACGAGCCGTTTCTTGCAACGTGGGAATATCTTTAGCACCGCAATAACCCATTCCGGCACGTAAACCACCAATAAACTGCGTCATTGATTCGTTTAACTCACCTTTGTAAGGAACACGACCTTCAATTCCTTCTGGAACCAGTTTCTTAACATCGTCTTCCACATCTTGGAAATAACGGTCTTTAGAACCATGTTTCATAGATTCTACTGAACCCATTCCACGGTATGTTTTAAATTTACGACCTTCGAAAATAATGGTTTCACCCGGAGATTCTTTTGTTCCTGCCAACATAGATCCTAGCATAACACAGTCTGCACCTGCACCTAATGCTTTAGGAATATCACCTGTATAACGTAAACCACCATCGGCAATAACCGGAACTCCTGTTCCTTTTAAAGCAGCAGCAACTTCCATTACAGCAGAAAATTGAGGAAATCCGACACCTGCAACAACTCGAGTTGTACAAATCGATCCCGGACCAATACCTACTTTAACGGCATCTGCACCTGCTTCAGCCAAATACAAAGCAGCTTCGGCAGTAGCAATATTTCCTACTACTACATCAATTTCTGGAAATGCAGCTTTAACCTCTTTCAAAGTATTTACCACTCCTTTTGTGTGTCCGTGCGCTGTATCAATAATTAATGCATCAACACCTGCAGCAACCAACGCCTTTGCACGATCAACCGCATCGGCAGTTACACCTAAAGCAGCAGCAACGCGTAAACGACCAAATTTGTCTTTGTTTGCGTTTGGTTTTAAGGTTAGTTTGGTAATATCGCGAAAAGTAATTAAGCCTACCAATTTATAATCGCCGTTTACAACTGGCAATTTTTCGATTTTGTTCTCTTGAAGAATTTGTTCCGCATCTGCAAGCGTAGTTCCTTCTAAAGCAGTAACCAATTTATTAACAGTCATTACTTCTAAAATAGAACGTTCGTTCTTTTTCTCGAAACGTAAATCTCTGTTTGTTACAATTCCCTTTAAAATCTGGTTTTCGTCCACCACAGGAATTCCGCCAATACCATTCTCTCTCATCGCCGTTTTCGCATCGCCAACAGTTGCGTTTAAAGGCAACGTTACGGGATCAATGATCATCCCCGATTCTGCACGTTTTACTTTACGCACTTCCTGTGCCTGTTGCTCCACCGTCATGTTTTTGTGTAAAACGCCAATTCCGCCTTCGCGAGCCATAGCAATTGCCATAGCACTTTCTGTTACGGTATCCATTGCAGCTGAAATCACAGGAACGTTTAAGGTAATGTTTCTAGAAAATTTTGATTGAATGCTTACTTCGCGCGGTAATATTTCTGAGTAAGCAGGTATTAAAAGTACGTCGTCATAGGTTAATCCTTGTCCGACAATTTTAGTTGTATGTGCCTTCATGTTGCAATTGTAGTTGAATTGCATGCGAATTTAATGATTTTTCGCGATATAATAAAATTTTAATGATAAAAATTAAATATCTTCAAGGCTTCGTTATAAGCAGCTTCAAAAGAAGTCATCTGAACGTTGGTTGCAGCTTTGTTTGCCGTAAAATAACTCAACATTTTCTCGGTTGGCATATTTCCTGTTAAATCGTCTTTTGCCATTGGGCAGCCTCCAAATCCTTTAATTGCTCCATCAAAACGAATACATCCGGCTTTGTATGCAGCATCAACTTTTTCGAACCAAGCATCGGGAGTTGTATGCAAATGTGCACCAAATTCGATATTAGGATATTTCGGTATCAAATTAGAA
This sequence comes from Paenimyroides viscosum, assembly GCF_003858535.1. Taxonomy (GTDB): domain Bacteria; phylum Bacteroidota; class Bacteroidia; order Flavobacteriales; family Flavobacteriaceae; genus Flavobacterium; species Flavobacterium viscosum. The sequence goes on along the minus strand of NZ_RQTJ01000008.1, from coordinate 21,045 downwards.
AAAAGATAATCAATATCTTCTGCAGTGGAAGATCCAACGGTATCAGAAAGTGATAAAATTGTCACTCCCATATTTGCCAGTTTTTCTGTCCATTCCCCAACAATATCAACATTCCAAGGATCGCCATACGGATTTCCGAACCCCATTGAAAGATAAGCCACCACTTCTTTATTGGTTTTATTGGCGATTTCTAAAATTTCTTGTAAGGTAACGATAGATTCTGCAATAGTTTTGTGCGTATTACGCATTTGAAAATTCTCTGAAATAGAAAAAGGAAAGCCTAAATACTGAATTTCGTTATGAACCGATGCCATTTCGGCACCTTTAGTATTTGCAATTATAGCCAGTAATTTTGTTTTGGTTTCCGATAGATCCAACTGTGCCAAAACCTCAGCAGTATCCTGCATTTGCGGAATGGCTTTAGGCGAAACGAAACTTCCGAAATCTAACGTATCAAAACCACAACGCAACAACGATTGAATGTATTGAACTTTTTGTTCGGTAGGAATAAACATTTTAATGCCTTGCATGGCATCGCGCGGACATTCTATTATTTTTACTGGCTTCATAAGTTTCAAAGATAATAGAAAGATAAAATATCTGCAAAAAAATAAACAATTAATGTTTACCTATTTAATCCACATAAATACGATAAGTGCAATAAAGATAGCTATCTGAAAATAATTCATGTAACCTTGTACGTATTTGTTTTTCATTAAGAATTTGCTGACGTATCCGCTTAAAACCGCTATCAAACAAAATACAATCAATGCCTGCAACATAAAAATACTGCCCAAAGTATAAACCTGCATTTTAATGTTTCCTAATTCGGGATGTAAAAACGAAGGAAATAACGACAAAAAGAACAGCATTATTTTCGGATTCAGAATGTTCATTATTAAACCTTGCTGAACCTGTTGAAATACATTAGTTCTTGAAATTGGTGCGTGATCAACACTAACCGCAATAGGTTCAATTGGAGCTTTATATAAAAGGTAGATGATTCGAAGCAAATACAACGTTCCGAAAACTTTTATGGCAATAAAAAGCCACGGAATAGCTACAATTAAGGTTGATATTCCAAACGCCAACAATGTGGTGTGAAACAGCAAGCCCGAACTTAAACCAATTGCGGTTGCAATACCAAATTGTTTTCCTTTGGCTAAACTTGTCGATAAAACATACATTATATCGGGTCCCGGCGAAATGGTTAACGCCAGACTTGTTAAAAAGAACGATATAATGGTTTCTAACGTCATTAACTGCGCTTTAAAATCGCTTGGTTAATTTCTTTAATCAACGCCGGTCCTTCGTAAATAAAGCCTGTATAAATTTGAACCAATGCTGCACCAGCATCTAATTTTTCTAGCGCATCGGCAGCGGAATGTATTCCACCCACACCGATTATAGGAAACGATTTATTGCTTTTTTCTGATAGAAAACGAATGACTTCAGTTGATCTTTTAGCTAATGGTTTACCTGACAATCCGCCCATTTCTGTTTGGTTTGCAGATTGTAATCCATCGCGTGAAATGGTGGTATTTGTAGCAATCACACCGGCAATTTTGGTATCGTTTATAATATCGACAATATCCAGCAACTGCTCATTGGTTAAGTCGGGCGCAATTTTTAAAAGAATTGGTTTTTGTTTTGGTTGCTGAAGATTTTTACTCTGTAAAGCTGATAACAATTCCGTCAACGGTTCTTTGTCTTGCAACGCACGTAAATTCGGCGTATTTGGCGAACTTACATTCACAACGAAATAATCAACATACGGATACAACGCTTCAAAACAAATCATGTAATCGTTTACGGCTTCTTCGTTTGGAGTGACTTTATTTTTACCGATGTTTCCACCAATTAAAACACCTTTATTCTGCTTTAAACGTTCAATTGCTAAATCAATTCCGCCATTGTTAAAGCCCATTCTGTTGATAATTCCAAAGTCTTCTTTTAAACGGAACAAACGTTTTTTAGGATTTCCCTCTTGCGGTTTTGGGGTAATGGTTCCAATTTCAATGAATCCGAAACCAAACGCATCCAATTCATTATAAATTTTTGCATCTTTATCTAATCCCGCAGCCAAACCAACCGGATTTTTAAATTTCAAGCCAAAAACTTCTCGTTCCAATCTTTTATCGTTTACCTGATAAATCGATTTAAAAACCGATTTCATACCCGGAATAGCGTGCATGGTTTTTATCATTGAAAAAGTAAAATGATGCACTCTTTCTGGATCACATTTGAATAAAAGCGGACGAATTATTGACTTGTACATGATTGTATAATTTAAAGCTTTGCAAAAGTAGTTTTTTTGAAATCAAATTAAAAGATTTAATAATTGAAAGATTTAAAAAGGCTGTCTATTTATAAAAAAACCTACAAGATTATTGAAATCTTGCAGGTTTAAACTTTAAACTTAAAAATTACTCACAACCATCAATTGTACACGAATTTCCTTCTGCTGAATTATTTGCGTTGGTTTCATTGTACGTTTGCGTTAAAGCATCCACAAACAAATCTACAGGTTGTGCACCCGAAAGTGTGTATTTATTGTTCAATAGAAAAAATGGAACACCGGTAACTCCAATATTTCGTGCTTCTAAAATATCCTGCTTTACTTCGTAATCAAACGAATCGGAATTTAAAACAAAGTGCGCCTGATCGGTATCCAATCCTAATTCTTCGGCAATATTTACCAAAACTTCGTGATTGGCAATATTTTTTCCGTCAGTAAAATAGCTTTTAAACAACAATTCTTCTGCTTCATTTGCTTTATTGCTTTTTTCAGCAAAATGGATCAGTTTGTGTGCTGGAAAGGTACTTGCAACAATGGCATTTTCCATATTAAAATCAATTCCCGTCTGTATGCCCATATCTTTTATACGCATTTGCATTTGTTCAATCTGTGCAGCGGGCATTCTTTTGCGTTCGTCAAGGTATTCGTTAATTGTTTTAGAACCCGATATTTCCTTCAATTCCGGATCTAACTGATAACTTTTCCATTCAACTTCTACCTCATCTTTAAAAGGAAGTTTTTCTAAAGCTGCTTCAAAATTTTTCTTTCCTATATAACAAAACGGACACATAATATCCGACCAAATCTGTACTTTCATTTTAATTAGTTTTACTCAAATTTACAGCTTCCATATTAATTTTAGATGAAATTTATGCCAAATATTTCTGCTGAAAAATAAAAGCGTAATTTTGACTGTTGAACGAAATAAACCCTAAATAATTTGAAAAACCGAGGTGTTTATGATATATTTGAAAAAATCACAATAAAAGTAAAAATCTATGAAAACTCTACGCATTAAAAACATGGTTTGCCCACGATGTATTATGGCTGTTGAAAAAACACTTGAAGATTTGGGATATGATGTGAACGATGTGGAGCTTGGACTGGTAGAATTTCACGATCCTATTTTGCAGGAAGACCGTATTAAGATTGAAGCAAAATTAGTAGCACTTGGATTTGAAATTTTAGATGATAAGAAAAGTCAGACGGTTGAACGTATTAAAAATCAAATCATTGAATTGGTTTCTAAAGATATGAACGATTTAACCATTACGCTTTCTGAATATTTGGCAAGTAAGCTACAAACGGAATATCATACGTTAAGTTCACTTTTCTCAACACAAGAATCGCAGACGATTGAACAATACTACATTCTTCAAAAAATAGAAAAGGTAAAAGAATTGCTAGTCTATGATGAATTAACCTTGAGCGAAATTGCCTACAAAATGAATTACAGTTCGGTTGGACATTTAAGCAATCAGTTTAAAAAAGTTACCGGCTTGGCTCCTACCCACTTTAAAGAAGTAAAGATTTCTAAAGAAGAAGTTTTACAAAATACCGAAACTAAATAAAACCTCTTTTACAGAGGTTTTATCTTTTTATTTAGCAGTTTACAAAATTATACAAACCTTTTTAGAAAAGATGTAAAACCTCACGCGCCAAATGTAAGTATCTTTACATAAATAATTAGCGTATGAAAACTCGATATAAAATAAACGAAATGACGTGCAGCGGCTGCCAAGCCAAAGTTACCGAAGCATTACAAACTGTTGCTGACAAAGTTGAAGTCCGTCTGAATCCTGCCGAAGCAGTTGTAGAATCGAACAAACCAGTTACTTTAGAAAATTTACAGCATGCACTTTCTAACAAAGGTCCGTACACTATTCAGGAAATTATAGTTAATGCAGACGGAACGGAAACGTTTTCTGAAGTTGCACATCATGCCGTACACAATCACAACAATCATAACGAACCACCAAAACAGTTAGAGCATCTAGCTGGTAAATATTATTGCCCCATGTTGTGCGAAGGCGATAAGGTTTACGACAGTAATGTAGGTTGCCCTGTTTGCGGAATGGATTTGGTACAAATTGGCGGATCAACCAATAATAACGATGAACTGAATCATCTGAAAAAACTGTTGATACAATCAGCATTCATAACTATTCCCGTGTTTTTTATTGCTATGTTTGGTATGAGTCATGATAGCTTTATCTACAAAATAATTCCTTTTAACGTTGCACTTTGGTTGCAGTTTATTGGAACAACCGCAGTTTTATTTTTAGGCAGAAAATATTTAAAACGCGCGTATGTTTCTTTTAAAACATGGCATTTAAACATGTTCAGTTTAATTGGTTTAGGTGCGGTTGCAGCTTATGTTTTCTCGGTTTACGTACTTTTAAATCCGCATACATTTCACGCAAACGATCATTTACCTATTTATTTTGAAAGCGTTGCCGTGATTTTTACGCTAATGATTTTAGGACAATGGTTAGAAGCTCGAGCCCATCAGAAAACAAAATCATCGTTAGAACATCTATTGAATCTTGTTCCTCAGAAAGCCACCATCTTAATCAACGGAAATGCGACAGAAATTGATATTGATAAAGTTCAGATCAATGATGAATTGTTGGTTAAACCCGGTGAGAAAATTCCTGTTGACGGTATCATTCTATCCGGAAAAACATCGGTAAACGAAGCATTATTAACGGGCGAACCTTTACCGGTAAATAAAAAAGAAAACGATGAGGTTTTGGCAGGAAGTATCAATACCGATCAATCGTTTACCATGAAAGCAACCCGAATTGGCCAAACAACAACCATTGCGCAGATTATTGAAATGGTAAATAAAGCGAGTCTTTCGCGCGCACCAATTCAACGTTTAGCCGATAAAATTTCGGGTTATTTTGTACCTATCGTTGTTTTAATTGCGGTTTGCACCTTTTTTTACTGGGGATTTGTTTCAACCGAAGCATCACTTTTATTCGGTTTGCAAAACGCCATTTCGGTATTAATCATCGCTTGTCCGTGTGCATTGGGATTGGCAACTCCGGTTTCTATTTCGGTTGGAATTGGCAAAGGAGCTGAATACGGAATCCTGATAAAAAAAGCTGAAGCGTTGGAATTGCTACAAAAAACCAATGTAATTATTACCGATAAAACCGGAACGTTGACCGAAGGAAAACCATCGTTAGAACAGATCATTCCATTAAAAGATTTTTTAGAAGAAGAATTGATCAAAATTACTGCCGATTTAAATGCAAGTAGCGAACACCCGATTGCTAAAGCGTTTACCGATAAAGCAAAAGAACGAAATATCGACTTTAAACCATTGAAAATGGTGGCGAATATTCAAGGAAAAGGTATGCAAGGAATGGTCGATGGAAAAAAAGTATTTTTAGGTAATGAAGCATTACTAAATCAAAATCAGTTAGAAATAGTAACAGAAATTAAATCAAAAGTAACCGAAATTCAAAATCAAGGGAAAACGGTTTCTTACATCGCTATAAATAAGGAATTGGTTGGTTTGGCAGTTATACACGATGCAGTAAAACCCGAAGTAAAAGAAACTATAGCGTACCTTCATTCAAAAAACATAAAAATCATCATGTTAACCGGCGATCATCAGCTAACGGCAAATGCCATTGCAAAACAAGTGGGAATTGACGAAGTCTTTGCACAACAGCTCCCAGAAGATAAATTAGCAATGATTGAATCGATCCAAAAAGAAGGAAAAATTATTACCATGATTGGCGACGGAATTAACGATGCACCCGCATTGGCAAAAGCCCATGTTGGTATTGCAATGGGCAACGGATCAGATTTGGCGCAGGATTTTGCAAAAATCACACTGCTAAATAGTTCGTTTGCCAACCTAAAAAAAGCATACAATTTAAGCGAACGTGTTATGAAAAATATTCAGCAAAACCTGTTTTTTGCCTTTATTTACAATATCATTGGTATTGCGGTTGCTGCTGGAGTGCTGTATTATGCAACCGGAATGCTGCTTTCGCCTATGATTGCTGCTTTGGCAATGTGTTTAAGTTCGGTTTCGGTTATTGGAAATGCGGTGCGTTTACGAAATGTAAAATTATAAAATCAATAAAATTGTTAATCGTTTAAAATTGATGTATTTTCGCTTTGTAAAAAATAATATCAATCAATAATATGAAACAAGTACCTTTAAATGACGTTCACGTTGCTTTAGGAGCAAAAATGGTTCCTTTTGCAGGATACAATATGCCTGTTCAATACGAAGGCGTTAATATTGAACATGAAACGGTAAGAAACAGCGTGGGTGTTTTTGATGTATCGCACATGGGATTATTTAAAATTTCGGGAGATAAAGCTTTAGATTTGGTTCAAAGAGTAACAAGTAACGACGCTTCTGTTTTGGTTCCTGGAAAAGCACAATACAGCTATTTACCTAATGATAAAGGTGGAATTGTCGATGATATTATTACTTATAAAGTTAGCGATAATGAGTATTTAATGGTTGTAAATGCATCTAACATCGATAAAGATTTTGAATGGATCGCTTCGAACAACTCAATGAATGCTGCGTTTGAAAACTTATCAGATCAATATTCACTATTGGCAATTCAAGGTCCAAAAGCTAACGAAGCTATGCAAGCTATAACAAATGTTGATTTAGCAAACTTAAAGTTTTATACGTTTGAAGTAGGAACTTTTGCAGGCAAAGAAAACGTGATTGTATCTGCAACAGGTTATACAGGATCGGGCGGAATTGAAATTTATGCTAAAAACGAAGACATTGTTCATATTTGGAACGAAGTTTTGAAAGCTGGTGAATCATTCGGAATTAAACCAATTGGTTTAGCTGCGCGCGATACCTTGCGTTTAGAAATGGGATACTGTTTATACGGTAACGAAATTAACGATACCACTTCACCAATTGCAGCAGGTTTAGGTTGGGTTACCAAATTCACAAAAGATTTTGTAAACAGCGAAAACATTAAAGCCGACAAAGAAAACGGTGTTGCAACCAAATTAATAGGTTTTGAATTGATTGAACGTGGAATTCCACGTCACGATTACGAAATTGTTGATGCAGGCGGAAACGTAATTGGTCATGTAACATCAGGAACACAATCTCCATCTTTAAACAAAGGAATTGGTTTAGGTTATGTAAACAAAGAATTTGCAAAAGAAGGAACCGAAATTTTTATCCGCATCCGTAAAAACGATGTAAAAGCACAAGTTGTTAAAACTCCTTTTTATAAAAAATAATCGGTTTTTTCGATTCTAAAAACGAAGCTGAATGGCTTCGTTTTTTCATTCATTTAAAATTCAAAAAAAAAGTGTTTTTTTTTTATTAAAAACTCAATTTAGTTAATTTTGCAACAAATAAAAAAAATAAATAGAAATGGGAAGAGCATTTGAATTTAGAAAAGCTAGAAAAATGAAACGTTGGTCTGCAATGGCAAAAACGTTTACGCGTATTGGTAAAGATATCGTTATGGCTGTTAAAGAAGGTGGTCCTAGCCCTGAAACAAATGCCCGTTTACGTGCTGTTATGCAAAATGCAAAAGCTGCTAACATGCCTAAAGAAAACGTTGAACGTGCAATTAAAAAAGCATCAGATAAAGATACTGCCAATTATAAAGAGGTTTTATTTGAAGGATACGCACCTCACGGAATTGCCGTATTAATTGAAACTGCAACAGATAACAACAACAGAACGGTTGCAAACATTCGTTCTTATTTTAATAAATGTAACGGAACAATGGGTACACAAGGTTCTGTTGATTTTATGTTTGATCATACTTGTAACTTTAGAATTGCAAAAGTTGAAGGTTTAGACCTAGAAGAATTTGAATTAGAACTGATTGATGCCGGTGTTGATGAAATTTTTGAAGACGAAGACGGAATTTTAATTTACGCTCCGTTTAGTAGTTTTGGATCTATTCAAAAAGAATTAGAAGAACGTAATATGGATATTTTATCATCTGGTTTTGACCGTATTCCCCAAGTAACAAAAGAACTTACAGAAGAACAAATTGCCGATGTAGAGAAATTGTTGGAAAAAATTGAAGAAGACGATGACGTACAAAACGTGTACACCACAATGGCTTAAATATAACTAAAAATCCTCCGATTAAATCGGAGGATTTTTAGTTAACCAAGCTGGCTCTGTTTACTTCCAAAGCAATCGTGCTTTATCTAAATCTTCTTTGGTATCAATACCTACGCCGGTGTGGTTGGTAAGCACCATTTGTATGGTTCTGCCGTATTCTAAATAACGTAATTGTTCTAATTTTTCGGTCGCTTCCAAACCTTTCATTTCCCATTGTGTAAAATCTAAAAGGGCATTTTTTCGGTAAGTATAAACACCAATGTGCTGATAATAAGGAACAAAACTTTTGCCATCGCGCGGGAAAGGAATTGCTGCACGAGAAAAATACAATGCTTTTAAGTTTTGATCTACAACCACTTTTACGTTGTTCGGATTATTGATTGTTTCCAAATCAGTAGTTTCAAACATAAGTGAAGCTAAATCGATTTTTTGTTCGATATCCTTCTTAAAAATACCAATTAAGCTTTCTAGATTTTCTTTATTCACAAAAGGTTCATCGCCCTGAACATTTACTACAATATCACAATTAATATTTTCGATCACTTCTGCAATACGATCGCTTCCACTTTCGTGAGAATCACTGCTCATGACCACATTTACGTTATGCACTTTTAGTAAATCGAAAATAATCTGATGATCGGTTGCTACTAAAACTTCATCAAACAACTGTGTTGCAACTGTTGCCAAATATGTTTGAACCACAACGGGTTTTCCGCCTAAATCTTGAACCAATTTTGCAGGAAAACGTGTAGATGCATACCTTGCCGGAATTACTGCTATTATTTTTAAATTATTCATTTTATCTTTTTTAACTACCTAGAATTATACTTAACGATGTTTACAATTTTAAGATTATATAGTTTTGTTTTATATATCGTCACTTCGAGTAGCGCAACAAAGTGAAGCGTATCGAGAAGTTCTAAATTATAAGTTCTCGACAAGCTCGAACTGACGAGAATATGATAAAACTATAAATCTATGATTGCTATTGTATTAAAACTACGAAAACTATTCACTGAAAAAATCGTCGTTAAATCCTATTAAATAAACTTTTTCTTTTGCGCGCGTTAATGCCGTGTACAACCAACGCATATAATCTTTACTGATACCGTCTGGCAAATAAGGTTGTTCTATAAAAACGGTATCCCATTGTCCACCTTGCGATTTATGACAGGTTACCGCATACGCAAACTTAATCTGTAAGGCATTAAAATATTCGTTATTCTTAACCTTTTGCATTCTGCGAAACGCCGTTATTTCATCTTGATAATCCAACAAAACTTCCTGATACAGTTTGTTAGATTGTTCATACGTTAAACTTGCCGATTCGGAATGCAACGTATCCAACAAAACAATAGTATCAAACGCAGGCATATTTGGATAATCAATCATGCGGACTTTTACCGATGCAAACCTGAAACCGTACAATTCGTGATGTTTGTAAATCTGCATAACTTCCATTACATCACCATTCGCAATAAAATCGGTTACTTTTGAATCTTTCAACCAAAAATAATTATTTTTTACAACCATTATGTAATCGCCCGCACTAATTTCACTTTCGTTATCTAAAATCCGAGTTCTAATTTGCTGATTGTACTGATTCGCTCTTTTATTAGATCGAACAATAAAAATTGTTTCTTCGGATCCTTTTTTTGAAAATGCATCGGTAATTGCATCAAGCGTTTCGTATCCGTCTTGTAATCGAATAATATCTTTAAACGGCTTGATGTCAAATTCAAAAAAATCGTAAAATTCCTGCTGAAGCTGCTCACGTAATTCGGTTGCATTATATAAAATCCCAGAATCTTCTTCCTGACGCATTACTTCGGTCAATTCAATAAAATCAACTTTCATGTGATAATTCAACGCCAGTTTACTTTCATTCAATGCCGGACTTTCGTCCATTCCTACAGGTGGCAACTGCGCGGTATCACCCACAATAATCAGTTTACAGTTTTGCCCAGAATATACGTAATACAGTAAATCATCTAACAACGAACCGTGCGTGTACATGGTGGCATCGGTTACATTATCGGAAATCATGGACGATTCATCAACAATAAAAACCGTGTTTTTATGCTTGTTAGCCTGCATGGTAAACGCCATGCCCGAATTTTTATCCTTTTTAGGATAGTAGATTTTTTTGTGAATGGTAAACGCTGGCTGTTTGGCGTAATTTGATATTACTTTTGCCGCCCTACCCGTTGGTGCCAGCATTACGTACTTTTTATTTACATGCGGCAACTGATTCACCAAAACCGACAATAACGTGGTTTTACCGGTACCGGCATAACCTTTTAAAACAAAAATTTCGTCTTGATTATCGTTTAAAACAAACTGCGATATTTTTTTTAAAAAGGCATCTTGTTTTAAGGTAACATCAAATGGAAAGCTGGTTTTTAACTGCAGGTAAAATTCGGTAATGGTCATTTTTATAAAAGCGGGTTTTCACAAAGATACTATTAATCAACAAAAAAATTGTACTTTTGAACCTTATACATTTGATGATTATGTTGAACGAATCGTTTCAAAAATTATACATACAGGTATCGTTACAAAATTTTAGTTACTGCGTTAAAAATCAGGTAAACAATCAGGTTATTCAGTTTAAATCGTTTGCTTTAGATCCGTACAAAACCATTGAACAGCAGTTAGATGTTTTTTTTGATAAAGAAGAAGCACTGCAAGCCGGTTTTCAGGATGTTTTGGTTTTACACGACAATAATTTAAATACGTTTGTACCAACAGCTTTGTTCGATAAAACTTCGTTAGGAAGCTATTTGCAGTACAACACAAAGGTTTTTCCTACCGATTATTTTGATTTTGATTCGCTAACGCAACAACAAATGGAAAACATTTATGTGCCGTATGTTGCCTTTAACAACTACTTTTTAGATGTATTTGGCAGTTTTAATTTTCAGCACATAAACACCAGTTTGGTTCAGCATTTCATAAATAAATCTGCTAACAATAATTCGGTTGAATTTTTTGTGCACGTAGCTGAAAATCATTTTGAAATAGTATTGCTTCAAAACAAAAAACTGCTGCTTTTTAACAGTTACGAGTATCAAACCCAAGAAGATTTTATCTACTATATTTTATTTGTATTTGAACAGTTACAGCTAAACACGCAAACGCAAATTGTGAAACTGTACGGCAATATTTCGCCCGAAAGTGATTTATACCAAATTGTCTACAAATTTATTAGAAACGTAGAAATTGCCAATTTACAAACCATTGCGCAAACACTTTCTGTAACCACCGAACAAGTACAACAACATTACATTTTACTGAACGCATGAGAATAGTTTCCGGAAAATTTAAAGGTCGACGTATAACGGCTCCAAAAAATCTGCCCGTTCGCCCTACTACCGATTTAAGTAAAGAGGCGCTTTTTAATATATTAAACCACCAGTTTTCGTTTCACGAATTAAAGATTTTGGATCTTTTTGCAGGAACAGGCAATATTAGTTATGAGTTTGCATCGCGCGGTGCCGAACCTATTACTTCTGTTGATACCGATTTTGGCTGTGTGAATTTTATTAAGAAAACGGCACAAGAATTTGAAATGGATATTACTGCGATAAAAAGCGATGTTTACAAGTTTTTAGAACGCAGTAAAGTTAAATACGATATTATTTTTGCCGATCCACCTTACCATTTTTCTCAAGAACAGTTTGATAAGATTTATGAATTGATTTTTGAAAACGAATTATTGCAAGAAGACGGTTTGCTGATTATTGAACATTCTAGCCAGACAAAAATGGAACACTTGGAACATTTTAGCAACAGCAGAAAATACGGTGGATCAATCTTTTCATTTTTTGAATACGAACAAGTAGAAAACGATGAAGATGATGACGACGATTTTGACGAAGAGGATTACAATAACGAAGAGGAATAGATTTCCTCTTTTTTTGTGTCAAAAAATCGCTGAACTATTTTATCCTTATTTCATAACCAAACCTTTTACATACTAAAACAACTACACATTTGTTAAATAAAAATGCTTTATAGTTAATTTTTGCTAAATTTATGTAAATTTTAAAATTTATAGCTATGAAAAAGATTATACTTTTAATCTGTTTTACAATATCGCCCTTTTTATTTGCACAAAATTTCAACATACAAAGCTTTGCCACTGGTTTTAGTAGCCCTGTTGATATTGCAAATGCAGGTGATGCTCGGGTGTTTATTGTTCAACAAAACGGAATTATACGTATTGCTCAACCAAATGGCACTGTAAATACTACTAATTTCCTGAATATCAGTTCAAAAGTTTTAAACAGTGGTGAACAAGGACTTTTAGGTCTGGCTTTTCACCCGCAATATGCCACCAATGGTCGATTTTATGTATATTACAATGCGGTAGGTACAGGTAATATCACTATTGCAAAATATACAGTGAGCACTACAAACCCCGATGTTGCTGATGTAAATTCCGAAGAAGTTTTAATGAATATATCTAAATCATTTACAAATCACAACGGAGGATGTTTAAAATTTGGTCCCGATGGTTATTTATGGATCGGAACCGGTGATGGTGGCAGCGGTGGTGACCCACAGAACAATGCTCAAAATTTAAGTTCGTATTTAGGAAAAATGTTACGTATTAATGTAAATGCAACTACAGGTTATACCATTCCAAATGATAATCCTTTTGTAGGATCAACTACAGGTTTAGATGAAATTTGGGCTTACGGATTGCGTAATCCTTGGCGTTTTTCGTTTGATACAATAACAGGAAATATACTAATTGCAGATGTAGGGCAAAATACATCCGAAGAAATAAACAAAGTTCCTGCAACTCAAGCAGGTGTTAATTACGGTTGGCGATGTTATGAAGGTAATGACCCTTACAATACTACGGGCTGTGCGGCTGCAACCACTATGACTTTTCCTGTTGCCACTTATAGTCTGGCTGGTATTTATTGTTCTATTACTGGTGGTTATGTTTACCGCGGTGCAACGTATCCCTTTTTAACAGGACTTTACTTTTTTGCAGATTTTTGTGCCGACCAAATTGGAACAATGGATGCTAACGATGCTATTACTTGGAGCTCTACTTTTTCTAATGTTTCTTTTACATCTTTTGGAGTTGATTTTCAAAATGAATTGTACGTTGCATCGGCCCAAAACGGAACAATTTATAAGATTATAGCTCCAGATGCTAGTGTTGAAGAAATGGATAATCAAAACAAAATAAAGATTTATCCTAACCCAGCGTCTGATGAAATTTTTGTTGAAGGAATAAATCAAGAAAACCTAACTGCCGAATTTATTACTTTAGAAGGAAGAATTATCTTGAATAAAAAACTAAATTCTGACAATTCTATTGATATATCTAACTTAAAAAGCGGAATATATTTTGTAACTATTAAATCTAATCAAACCAAAAAATATACTCAAAAAATTATTGTGAAATAAACATCTTCAAATAGCGACCATTTATCCAACACTTTAATCACAACTTTTTGTTTTGTATCTTTAGGTTTGAAAAAATCTTATTATGAAAAAATCTTTGCTCATTATTACTTTTCTAGCAACCTTAACTACAATGGCTCAAGAAATTAAAAAAATATCTTATTTTGATAACTCCGTAAAGCATCAAGCTGAAACAATTATTATAAAGCAAAATGCACCTGCTGTTTTAATTCTTCCTGCCTGGATGGGAATCGATGACGAATCGCGTACTGCAGCTAAAGATTTAGCTAACCAAGGATACAATGTACTTATTGCTGATATATACGGCAGTGTTGATACTCCGACAGATATGGAATCGGCAAAGAAAATATCGAGCTTTTATAAAGAAAATCCAGATAAATTCATACAAAAAATTCAATTGGCATTAAATGAACTTATAAAATTGGGGGCTAATAAAGACAAAATAGCCGTTATTGGATATTGCTTTGGTGGCACTGGAACACTTGAAGCAGCCCGTGCGAATATGCCTTTTACGGGTGTAGTTTCTATTCACGGTGGGTTAAAAAAAGTCGATAGAAGATATAACACCATTTTACCTAAAGTTTTAGTGATCCATCCGGCAGAAGATGCTTCGGTTTCAAACCAAGACATTGATTTATTTATGGACGAAATGCGCAAGAGCAGTGCCGACTGGCAATTTTTCAATTATGGTAACAGCAAACATACCTTTACAAATCCGCAATCAAAAGATTATAATGCGTTAATGACCGAACGTGCATGGAAACATGTGAAATTGTTTCTAAAAGAAGTATTAAAATAAAAAAGTAGACCTATAAGCCGGGTTCTGTAAAAGACGAATCTTTTCCTTATCATTTATCTATACTTTCAATTACTCAAAAGTTCTATCTGCCTACCCTCCAACTTGCGCGAGCAGCACTTAACGTTGGTTTACATGGCATTTCACCGAATAGAGTTTACCTGGTTTCACTACAGCCGAACTGTACATACTTTCTGTTGCACTTGTCCTCACCTCACGGCGGACGGGCGTTACCCGCTATTCTGCTCTATGGTGCCCAGACTTTCCTCTGACTAAAGCCAGCGATAAGGCGGTCTACTTGTTTGCAAAAGTACAGCGAAATTTTGTTTTATCCTTATAAATACACAAGCTTATCAAATTTTCTGTAAATTTGTGTAAAATGCAAACTATGTCTTTTGATAAAATCACAGAATCTGAATCAAAATACCATCATTTAGAAAAAATGAGTGTTTCAGATTTGCTTACAAATATCAATAAAGAAGATCAAACGGTACCTTTTGCCGTTGAAAAAGCAATGCCACAAATCGAAGCTGCTGTGACCAAAATTGTATCGCAATTAAAAAACGGCGGTAGATTATTTTATATTGGTGCGGGAACATCGGGCAGATTAGGTATTGTTGATGCTTCGGAATGTCCGCCAACGTTTGGAGTTTCGTATGATAAAGTAATCGGATTAATTGCCGGTGGCGATACAGCGATTAGAAAAGCAGTTGAAAATGCCGAAGACAATAGCAATCAAGCCGAAATTGATTTAAATGAATATCAGATTAATTCAAACGATTTTGTAATCGGAATTGCAGCATCGGGAACAACGCCCTACGTTTTAGGCGGATTAGATTTCTGTAGAAAAAACAATATTCCTACAGGTGGAATTACCTGTAATGATGAAAGTCCGTTGGCTTTGGCAGCCGATTTTCCAATTGTAGTAGTTGTAGGATCAGAATTTGTAACCGGAAGCTCGCGCATGAAAGCTGGTACGGCTCAAAAACTGGTTTTAAATATGATTTCTACTGCAACAATGATTCAATTGGGGCACGTAAAAGGAAATAAAATGGTAGATATGAAACTATCGAACCATAAATTAGTAAACAGAGCGGTACAAATGGTGGTAAACGAACTAAATGTATCAACAGAAAAAGCAACAGAACTAATAAATATCTACGGCAATGTACGCAATGCCATTAATAATTACACAAAATAATGGAAACACCAAAAACAGATAAAGTTAGAATATACAAAGGTTTGCAAAAAATATTTATTGCCATTCCGTTAATGTTTGTAGGTCCTATTATTATTTATTCCTCTTTTAAAAACGAAACACATTTTTTATATTATCCGGTTTTAATTTTAGGATGTTTGATATGCTTATTTTCAATGTATTTATTTTTTAAGGGTTTAAGAACCATAGTAAACGGATTATTTAACGATTAATTATGAAGAAGTTACTTTTATTACCAACAGCATTCGTGCTTTTTAGCTGTTATAACCAAGAACGAAATTGCACCGATTTTAAAATAGGAACGTTCGTTTTTGAGCAAGAGATTAATGGCGAAAAACATACATCTACCTTTATTAGAACAGATAAATACGAAATTGAAACCTACAATGGCAAAACAGATACTGCCAGTATACGTTGGGTGAACGATTGTGAATACATTCTACAAAAATTACATCCAAAAAACATGGCAGAGAAAAAAGCGGTGCAAATGAAAATACTAACTACAAATGCAGATAGCTATATATTTGAATACAATATTGTTGGCGATGCAAACAAGCAAAAAGGAGAAATAAAGAAAATTAAATAAATTTTTTAGCTATGGAAATATTATTGACAACCGATGTACTTATTGCTTTTTTAACATTAACTTTTCTTGAAATTATTTTAGGAATTGATAACGTAATTTTTATATCAATTGTAACAGGTAAATTACCCGAAGAACAGCGTAAAAAAGCAACTCAAATTGGTTTGTTTTTAGCAATGTTTATGCGTATTGCCCTTTTATTTGCCATTACTTGGTTAACGCAAATGAAAGAACCTTTATTCACTATTGATTGGGGCTGGTTTACCGCACACATTAACGGGCAAGCATTAATTTTGTTATCTGGTGGTATCTTTTTAATTTACAAATCAACTAAAGAAATTCATGAAAAAGTAAACCACATAGAACACATTACCGATTCTAAAGAAGCTACACAAAAACGTTCGGTATCTTATGCTTCGGTAATTACTCAAATTTTAATGATTGACTTGATTTTCTCTGTCGATAGTATTTTAACTGCAGTTGGTATGACGAATGGATTATATCCAGCAAATGTTGAACTATGGGGGCAACGACCTGAATTATTTGTTATGATTGCCGCAGTGGTTGTTTCGGTTGTGGTAATGATGATTTTCGCAGTACCAGTTGGACGATTTGTAAACAAAAATCCTTCGATTCAAATTTTAGCTTTATCGTTCTTAATCTTGATTGGTTTTATGTTAACAACAGAATCAATGCACTTGTCTGAAGCTGTTTTAGCAGATCAAGAAATTGGTGCAGTTCCCAAAGGATATCTTTATTTTGCAATTGCTTTTTCATTAGCAGTTGAATTTATAAATATGAAAATGAGAAAAAAATCGGTTTAATACCGATTTTTTTGTATTTTTAATAAAAAATTAATAGTTATGAAAAAATTTGTAATAATAGCATTTTTATTAGCAGCAGCACCAGTTGTTAGTGCACAAGAAGTACAGACTGACATTGAAATTGTTGACAAAGTTAAAACTGTTTTTATGACTGTTAACGCAGACCGTTTTCAAGATTTAAAATCATTTGATTGGCGAACACATTTAACAGAGGTTTTTAAAAATGTTCCTGAAGATGCAACTATTGGTATAAGAGTTAACATTATGGCTAAACAACTTACTACAGATAGTACTACTTTACCCAATAAATTATCAATCCAAGAAATAGGAACTGCAAACAAGAGAGAAGAAATTCTCCGAAGTATTGTTAGCAAAGTGCAGCTGTTTATTGAAGACGAACAGCAAGGCAATAATATTGATAAAACCGAAAGTTAACTTTCGGTTTTTTTTATATTGTTACATAGTAAACATCCGATGCGTTTCTTGGTACATTTAAAACCTCAAACCCACCTTCTTCGGGTATAATTTCAACCAAATCAAAAGAAGTGCAGCTTTTAGGCAATCCTTTAAAAATTAAAGTAAATTCTAAAGGTTTTTTAAAAGGGATCAACGTCCATTGCGGAGCAAAACTAATACCTTCCGCAAAAAGTAATTTGTATTTTTTACCTGATTGCTTATTAATTAAATAAGTACTTTTCCAAATACGTGCGGCATCACCAAAATCCATTGCGTAAATAGAACAATGAACAATTACCTGCTGTTCTTCATTTCTAGCAAGTAAAATCTCGTTTCTAAGTTCTTTACAGATTTCTACATTTAAAATCTCTTCTACCATATTGCCCATAATCTCATTCATTATATTGTAAAAATACAAAAAGCGATTCAAAACGAACCGCTTTTTTGGGTGAAAGACGGGTCTCGAACCCGCGACCTTCGGAACCACAATCCGACGCTCTAACCAACTGAGCTACAATCACCGTATAGGAGTTTTATTTAAAAAGCCAACTCTGAGCTTTTGGGTGAAAGACGGGTCTCGAACCCGCGACCTTCGGAACCACAATCCGACGCTCTAACCAACTGAGCTACAATCACCGTGTTTGTTTAACGAGTGCAAATATACAGATATTTCAATGCTTCGCAAACATTTTTTTAGTTTTTTATTTTAAATCTGCTAAGCTATTGACAGCCAAATACCTTTCTACAGTGAAACCTTCGGCATACTCGGCAAAAATCAATCTACCTAAATCTTTTGCACGATATTCTATACTTTCGGTAAAATTTTTAGTAGCAATTGGCGAAATAGGTTCGTTTGAATTTGGATTGTAAAACTGAGAATCGTAAGCCATAACGGCATCAATTTTAATTTGCATAAAATCTGATACATCAACTACAAAATCTGGTTCAATATTTTTCCATTGAATGTAATGATACACTAATTTTGGTCGCCACTCAGTTTGATGCACTCCTTCTAAAGTAGTTTCAATTCTTCTTAAACCTGATAAAAAACAAGCATCCGAAACTAATTTACTTCCCTTTCCATGATCTATATGTCGGTCATCAATTGCGTTACATAACACAATTTCAGGTTGATATTTTCTTATCATTTTAATAATTTCTAATTGATGCGTTTCATCATTCACAAAGAAACCATCACGAAAATTAAGATTTTCTCTAACAGATACGCCTAAAATTTTCGCAGCTTTTGCAGCTTCATTATCTCTAATTTCTGCTGATCCACGAGTGCCTAACTCACCCCGAGTTAAATCTACAATACCTACTTTTTTTCCTAACGAAATTTCTTTTGCAATTGTTGCACCACATCCTAACTCAACATCATCTGGGTGTGCCCCAAAAGCCAATATATCTAACTTCATAAAATATTTTTTACTGTTTTGCTTTTGTTTACCGTTTCATAATACTCATTTTCCGGATTGCTGTCTTTATTCACACCGCCACCCAAAAACAAATAAGCTTTAGATTTTTCAATCTTCATGCAGCGCAAATTTACAAACAGATTGGTGTTCTCGGAATAATCTAGGTTATTAAATTTCCATTCGCCCAAATATCCCCCGTAATATTCTCTGTTATACCCTTCGTTCGCAATAATAAAATGCTGAGCTTCCCTTTTTGGAAATCCACATAATGCTGGCGTAGGATGCAAGGCTTCTACAACTTTAAAAGCATTCTCATTGTTTGATAATTCTGCCTGAATATCAGTTTTAATATGTAACAAACTTCCTGCTTTTGTTGTATATGGTTTTGAAACTTTAACCTGCTCTGAAAAGGGTTTTAAGCCATCAACGATAAACTGAGTAACAATTTGCTGTTCGTTACGTTCTTTGTCGCCCCAAACAACATCGTTTAAATTAAAACCCGAATCAACCATTGTTCCAGCCAAAGCAACAGATTGTACTTTATTATGTTCAATCTTTACTAATTGTTCAGGCGTTGCACCCATCCACATACCAATTTCGGGATGATAAAACCAATAAACAAAAGCCGTAGGATATTTTTTAAGGAAACGTTTAAAGTAAATTTCGTAAGAATTTTCATTGATTAAAACTTCTTCTTTTCTTGAAAGAACTACTTTTTCTACTGATCCATTTTCAATCGCTTTAATCCCTTTTGAAACTAATAGAATATGGAATGATTTATCAACGTTTGCGTTTTCAAGTGATTCCTCTTTTTCAGAAAAATCAACATTAAAATCTTGATCCTCTTGAACCAACTGACATTCATCAGGATAAAAAACAACTTTCTCATCGTTTGAAAACGGAGCGAAAACAAAACAACTCTTCGTTAACTCGGTAACTTTGTTTAAATGATTTTCATTTTGAAACCAACCAAACCGAGTTGTATCATTCGGCTTTCGATAAATTACAAACGGATAATTCTTAGACAAAGCCTTTACTAGTAAATCATTCATAATTATTTAGGTAAAATCATATTTGTTAATTTACAAAGCGATATAAGCTGGTTGTTTTCATCTGTAATTCTAATTTCCCACAAATGCAGTTTACTTCCTTTATGAATTAAACTAGCCTTAGCACAAACAAAACCTTCACGTTTACTTTTAATATGATTAGCCGAAATTTCAATACCACGAACTTCATACTTATCAATATCTACAAAAATCATCGACGCTGCACTACCAACACTTTCCGCCAAAGCAACCGATGCTCCGCCATGCAGCAAACCCATTGGCTGATGCACACGTTCATTAACAGGCATTTTGGCAATCAAAAAGTCATTGCCTAAATCAACATACTCAATGTTTAAAGTTTCCATTAACGTGTTTCTCGTTAAGTTATTACATCTCTCTAAAATTTTTGCTTTATCCATAATCAAATAATCAAGCCCTAATTTACAACCTTTATTGTTATTTAACCAAGTCAAATTCAAACTCAACAACTTTATATGGGCAATCCCCTCCGCTAACGCTGCAGGTCGGGCTTTCGCGAGTCGCTTTTTGTTGCCCTTCGTCAGGCTCAGGGACCAACAAAAGAGCTCCAACAAGCGCTCTATCCCTATTGCGGTTTGATGCTAGATGTTGAATGTTGGATGTTGGTTTGCTCACGTTTAATCTCAATCCTTTTAAAATCTATGCAATCTGTGGTCAAAAAGTAAATTGCGTCGGGCTTTAGCCCGATGTTACCAAACAATGTAGAATAGGCTTTAGCCAAACATTCACACGATCACTGAGCCTGTGGTTACTAAGCATTCTAAGATAAAAACAAGTAATCAAGTAATTAATTTTACAAAAGGTTCATTTCTTTTTG
>NZ_RQTJ01000070.1 GCF_003858535.1 Paenimyroides viscosum | reverse complement strand
TCAATACAATATACTGATTTTTAATCTTTTGAGCAACTTTTTCTATAATGCACTACGGGTAATTATAATTGTTTTCAGTCTTCTTTTATTTGGATCTTATCGCCAGTTTTTTTTCCACTGCTGATCTCTTTAATAACTTTCATTACGTTTTTCTTGATACATGTTGGAACTTTCTTGTTTAAAAGTTCATCCGTTATCTTAACATTTTCCATTAAGTTAATTTATAATTCTAATACAATAAATTCTGACCTACGGTTTTCTTCGTGTTCGGTATCTGAACATTTAGATCCGTTTATACATTTATTAAGCAGTTGCGTTTCGCCATAACCTTTATAAGTTATTCTGCTAATATCTATACCTTGATCGGCAATCCATTGGGCAGTAGATTTGGCTCTGCGTTCAGATAATTTTAAATTGTATTGATCTGATCCACGGCTATCGGTATGTGAACGCACATCGATCTTCATACGCGGATAATCTTTTAAAACCTCAACAACTTTAGCTAACTCTACAGCGGCGTCGGGTCTGATATTATCTTTATCGTAATCAAAATAAATAGGTTTTAGCTTAAGTACTTTAAATAAGTCATCGTTCTTTTTAACTTCTACTTTTATTTGTTCTAACACAATAGTTCTTTCACTAATTCCCGATTCGTTATCTAAAACAGCCACATCTTCTTTAGTTATGTATCCTTCTTTACTAACTTTTACACGATAGGTTTCGCCACATTTGTAATCTGTATTAAAACGGAAACCGCCGTTTGTAAATTTATCTGATGATGCTAATTCATTATACAAATTATCGTATAGATTTAGTGATGCTTCTGGAATGATATTGCGTGTTTTAGAATCAACAACAGTAATAACGAGTTCTTGCGAACAGCCTAAATTTAATGCTTTAGTTTCAATAAAGCTGTAAATATCGTCGTTTCCCTGCCCTCCTAATCGGTTAGATGAAAAGAAGCCTTTTTTGGTTTGATAATCTATAAAATAGGCGAAATCATCGGTGTTAGAATTTATAGGTTCACCAATATTCTGTACTTCGTAAAAACTACCATCTTCTTTTATTTTAACGCCATAAACATCTAATCCGCCTAAACCAATTCTACCATCGCTTGAAAAATACAGTTCATCGTTGCTATTAATAAAAGGAAATGTTTCTCTACCTTCGGTATTAATTGTAGGTCCCAAATTTTGTGGCACACCATAACCGTTACCGTTTACAGTCACCATCCATAAATCTGAATTTCCGTAACCACCCGGACGGTCGCTGGCAAAATACAATATGCTGCCGTCTTTGTTTAATGTTGGATGCGCCGTACTAAAGTCATTACTATTAAAAGGTAATTCTTGAATATTGTTCCATTTTCCGTTTTGTAATTCGGCACGATAAATTTTTAGTTTTGTATTTTTATCAACATCATAACCACGGGTATTACCCAACATATTGTTTCGGGTAAAGTACATTGTTTTACCATCTGCAGTTAAAACAGTGGTAGATTCGTTGAACTTGCTTTTTACGTCACCTTTTAATTTTTTAACTTTTAATTTCTTGGAAACAGTATCATTAGGCAAATTATACTGGTACAAACTTGTAAAAGCTTCACCTGTCCATGTATGAATTTTCTTTGAAAAACTGCCGGTATCACGAGCGCTGGTAAAATACAACTGATTATTGTGTACATGACTTCCAAAGTCGGCAAACTGGGTGTTTATCGGCAGATTTTCTACACTGCTGTATCTACCAGAATTTGTTTTAATTTGCTTTTGAAGATCTGCTTCATTTTTGCGTACTGTTGCAATTTGTGTTTGGCTACCTATTTTTGCTATAAACAAATCGTAATAGGTTTTAGCTTCGGCAGTTCTGCCGGTATGCTGTAATGTTTGTGCGTAACGGTAATAAAATTCTGAAGCTA
Source organism: Paenimyroides viscosum (assembly GCF_003858535.1). Classification (GTDB taxonomy): domain Bacteria; phylum Bacteroidota; class Bacteroidia; order Flavobacteriales; family Flavobacteriaceae; genus Flavobacterium; species Flavobacterium viscosum. The sequence goes on along the minus strand of NZ_RQTJ01000070.1, from coordinate 1,051 downwards.
TTTCTTCTGTAGCAAATTCGGTAAACAAACGTTCATAGAAAGGTTGTGCTTGTGCGTATCGTGCGTTGAAATAATAAGTATTACCTAATTTTTCTAGAATGTCTTGACTTACATAACCTTTATTTACAATTTTTTCGTAGATGTTCATAGCATCTACATAAGCCCAACTATCGTATTCTTTGTTAGATTTTTTTAAGCCGGCTTGTGCTTGTGCATCTGCGTTTCCTAAAAATAAGAATGATGCCAAGGCTAGTATTGATAATCCTTTTTTCATGTCTGTAGCTTTTTAGAAGAAACGCCCTGTGTTTATACGGCGGTACTTGTTAAACAATTCAAACCTTACAAAAATCTCATGCGATCCGTTGTTATAATTTGCCAATTTTGTGGTTTCGGCATCATAGCTGTATCCTATAAATAAGCCGTCTGTTGCCTGAAAGCCTAATAAACCGCTCCAAGCTGCATCCAAACGATAAGCTGCACCTACTGTAAACTTGTTACTTATTAAAAAGTTAGCAGTAACATCGGCTTGTAAAGGTGCACCGTTTGTAGCTTTCAGTAAAAATGCTGGTTTAAATTTCAACATCGGATTCAGTTCAAACACATGTCCACCAATAAGATAATAACTCATGGTAGTACGCATGGTACTTTGTATATTATCATCGTATCTAGTTGTTTCTAAGAAATTTGGGATCGATAAACCTAAATAACTTTTGCTGTTGTGCCAATAAATTCCTGCACCAATATTAGGTGTAAATTGTGCGCTTATATCGTTTTGAAAATTAGGATCGTTTGGATTGTAGGTCATATAACACTACTTAAACATTACGAAGAAACTATTGTTCTTTTAAAAGAACAAAATGAAATGCTACGAAAAATAATTTTTAAGCAATACGAATGCTAAATACAAATTAATAGTACCCACAGTATTTCTACTTTTCTATAAACAAAACACCCATTAACTTAATGTTAATGAGTGTTATTATTTACAACTATTAACCCGTAGTGCATTATTAAACGAGATTAATTTTTAGGTTGTTAATGTTCCTGTTGA
>NZ_RQTJ01000069.1 GCF_003858535.1 Paenimyroides viscosum | reverse complement strand
AAAAAAAGGCGGCGACATACTCTCCCACATTAAAATGCAGTACCATCTGCGCAATCGGGCTTAACTTCTCTGTTCGGAATGGGAAGAGGTGAGCCCCGATGCTATAACCACCTTAAGCTTTTTGCTTCGCGCTGTAGGCTATATGCCGTATGCGGTAAGCTTATACTGTTAACATATTTTCGATACTTTCTTGTAGATATTTATTAGCTTATAGCTTAAGGCTTTAAGCCTAAAGCTGTTATTTATAAAGCAATCTCTAGAGCACATAAGCTTACGGGTTATTAGTACTACTTGACTATGACATTACTGCCTTTACATCTGTAGCCTATCAACGTAGTCATCTTCTACGACCCTTTAAAGAAATCTCATCTTGTGGTGGGTTTCGCGCTTATATGCTTTCAGCGCTTATCCCTGCCCAACGTAGCTACTCAGCGATGCACCTGGCGGCACAACTGATACACCAGAGGTTGGTCCAATTCGGTCCTCTCGTACTAGAATCAGATCCACTCAAATTTCTAACGCCCACAGTAGATAGAGACCGAACTGTCTCACGACGTTCTGAACCCAGCTCGCGTGCCACTTTAATGGGCGAACAGCCCAACCCTTGGGACCTTCTCCAGCCCCAGGATGTGACGAGCCGACATCGAGGTGCCAAACCCCCCCGTCGATATGAGCTCTTGGGGGAGATCAGCCTGTTATCCCCGGCGTACCTTTTATCCTTTGAGCGATGGCCCTTCCATGCGGAACCACCGGATCACTATGCTCTACTTTCGTACCTGATCGACTTGTAGGTCTCTCAGTCAAGCTCCCTTATGCCATTGCACTCTACGCACGGTTACCAAGCGTGCTGAGGGAACCTTTAGAAGCCTCCGTTACTCTTTTGGAGGCGACCACCCCAGTCAAACTACCCACCAAGCAATGTCCCCCGCCTTGCGGGGTTAGATCTCAGATAAGCAAAGGGTGGTATTTCAACAATGACTCCACAACGCCTAGCGACGCCGCTTCATAGTCTCCCACCTATCCTACACATCACTTATCCAAGAACAATACTAAGCTATAGTAAAGGTGCACAGGGTCTTTTCGTCCCACTGCGGGTAATCGGCATCTTCACCGATACTACAATTTCACCGAGCTCATGGCTGAGACAGTGTCCAGATCGTTACACCATTCGTGCAGGTCGGAACTTACCCGACAAGGAATTTCGCTACCTTAGGACCGTTATAGTTACGGCCGCCGTTTACTGGGGCTTCAATTCAATGCTTCTCCGAAGATAACATCTCCTCTTAACCTTCCAGCACCGGGCAGGTGTCAGGCCCTATACTTCATCTTACGATTTGGCAGAGCCCTGTGTTTTTGATAAACAGTCGCCTGGACCTTTTCACTGCGGCCCCGATTGCTCGGGGCGACCTTTCTCCCGAAGTTACAGGTCTATTTTGCCTAATTCCTTAGCCATGAATCTCTCGAGCACCTGAGGATACTCTCCTCGACCACCTGTGTCGGTTTGCGGTACGGGTTGTAATAATCTATGTTTAGAAGCTTTTCTTGACAGCCTTTAGGTACACTATCTCTTTGCCCGAAGGCTCCGAGTACTATCGCATTTCTCCAAGTCTGACGCATTTTACTATCAAACCTATAGGTACGTGCTTCAACGAACTATTCCGTCAGTTCGCGGTACTTTCACCACTGTGTCACTCCATCACAACTATTACAAGTACGGGAATATTAACCCGTGGGCCATCGACGTCCCCCTTCGGGTGTGCCTTAGGTCCCGACTAACCCACAGCTGATTAGCATAGCTGTGGAAACCTTGGTCTTACGGTGTGCGGGTTTCTCGCCCGCATTATCGTTACTTATGCCTACATTTTCTTTTCTAAACAGTCCAGCAATTCTCACAAATCACCTTCTACCCAGTTTAGAATGCTCCCCTACCACTTACAGTATTACTGTAAATCCATAGCTTCGGTAGTATACTTATGCCCGATTATTATCCATGCTCGATCGCTCGACTAGTGAGCTGTTACGCACTCTTTAAATGAATGGCTGCTTCCAAGCCAACATCCTAGCTGTCGGGGCAATCAAACCGCGTTTTTTCAACTTAGTATACATTTGGGGACCTTAGCTGATGGTCTGGGTTCTTTCCCTCTCGGACATGGACCTTAGCACCCATGCCCTCACTGCTGTAAATCATTTAATAGCATTCGGAGTTTGTCAGGAATTGGTAGGCGGTGAAGCCCCCGCATCCAATCAGTAGCTCTACCTCTATTAAACTATATCAGCGCTGCACCTAAATGCATTTCGGGGAGTACGAGCTATTTCCGAGTTTGATTGGCCTTTCACCCCTACCCACAGATCATCCCAAGACTTTTCAACGTCAACGGGTTCGGTCCTCCATTTGGTGTTACCCAAACTTCAACCTGTCCATGGGTAGATCACACGGTTTCGCGTCTACCATTACTGACTATAGCGCCCTATTAAGACTCGCTTTCGCTTCGGCTGCGTACCTGAAGTACTTAACCTTGCCAGCAACGGTAACTCGTAGGCTCATTATGCAAAAGGCACGCCGTCACCCCACTTAAGGGCTCCGACCGCTTGTAGGCGTATGGTTTCAGGATCTATTTCACTCCGTTATTCACGGTTCTTTTCACCTTTCCCTCACGGTACTGGTTCACTATCGGTCTCTCAGGAGTATTTAGCCTTGGCGGATGGTCCCGCCGGTTTCAATCAAGGTTTCACGTGCCCCGACCTACTCAGGATACCACTATCTAATGCATCGCTTACCTATACGGGACTATCACCCTCTATGGTTCATCTTTCCAGATGATTCTAATTCGCTTTGATTAAAATGTCGTGGTCCTACAACCCCAAAATTGCCGTAACAACTTTGGTTTGGGCTTTTCCGCGTTCGCTCGCCACTACTTACGGAATCACTTTTGTTTTCTTCTCCTCCGCCTACTTAGATGTTTCAGTTCAGCGGGTTTGCTCTCCTATCGGAGTGACATGTCTTCAACATGCCGGGTTGCCCCATTCAGATATCTGCGGATCACTTCGTGTGTGCCAATCCCCGCAGCTTTTCGCAGCTTATCACGTCTTTCTTCGC
>NZ_RQTJ01000068.1 GCF_003858535.1 Paenimyroides viscosum | reverse complement strand
GTTAAGCGGTTAGGAAATTAATTTAACATTTGAACAATACTCATGATGTTTTAAAACTGAAATGTTTTAATGATTTACAAATTATCTAGCATGATTTTTTATGGTTTGCTGTATTATTTTATTGACCTGTTATTTGCGTTAGGGATTGCAGCGGATAGCCTTTTGTGGCTTTTTTGCCACAAAAGCTTGAAGCGGAAAGCCCGACCCGCCCATTAAAAGGCGGGGAACGCCCAAAATACTCTAAACAACTTCGGCAACTACAAAAGTGCTTCCGCCAATATATATCATGTCGTTAGGAGTTGCTTTTTGTTTTGCATGGTTTAACGCTTCGGGTATGGATTTAAATTCCATTGCGTTAAAACCGTTTTTTGTAAGTATATCTTTTAAAACTACAGCATTTAATCCGCGGGGAACGTTTGGTTTGGCAACAAAATACTCTGCATCTTTTGGCAAATACGGCAAAATAGCATCGATATCTTTATCGTTTACAACGCCGAATACCATGAATAATTTATTGAATTGTTGTTGATGAACCTGCTGCATGACTAGTTCTAGTCCGTTTTTATTGTGAGCGGTATCGGCAACAATCAAAGGTTTTTCAGACAGAATTGTCCAGCGTCCTTTTAAACCTGTATTCTTTCCAACATTTAAAAATCCCTTCACGATATCACCTTCAGTAATTGAAAAATGATTCTTTAATAATTGTATTGTTTGGTATGCCGCTTTTTTATTGTGTAACTGATAATTTCCTTTTAAATCGGATTCTAATTCAGGAATACCATTAATTGTAGATGCGAAATAAATAGGAGCTTTTTTAAAATCGGCTTCTTTTTGAAACACTTTTTTGGTTTCGGCAGTAAATTCGCCAATAACAATAGGAATACCTTCTTTTATGATTCCTGCTTTTTCTAAAGCGATTTCTTCTATGGTGTTGCCCAATAAATTCATGTGATCCCAACCGATATTGGTAATGACACTTACTAAAGGTGTGATGATGTTTGTGGAATCTAAGCGACCGCCTAAACCTACTTCGATAATTGCCACATCGACTTTTTGATCGGAAAAATACTGAAAAGCCATTCCAACCGTCATTTCAAAGAAACTTAATTTACTGTCTTCAAAAAAAGTTTTATTGTTTTGTATAAAATCAACAACAAATTCTTGTGAAATCATTTCACCGTTAATTTTTATACGTTCACGAAAATCAACCAAATGCGGCGATGTATATAAACCGACCTTAAAACCGGCTTCTTGCAAAACCGATGCTATTAAAGATGATGTAGAACCTTTACCGTTTGTTCCGCCCACATGAACGGTTTTAAAATTACGTTCGGGATTGTTTAAATGCGATGCTAATTTTAATGTATTAGTCAAATCTTTCTTATAGGCGCTTGCCCCTATTTGCTGAAACATTGGCAGTTGATTAAACATCCATTCAACTGTATCTTTATAGTTCATGATATCTTGGCAATTTTATACTTTAATAATTTATTATGTAATATTTTTTTCCTTATTTAGCACAAAATATTGAATGAAAAATATTAATCTACAAAAATCATTTTTTTAAGCGTTAAATAAAACTTTATGATGACATTTTTTTTACAGGCTGCACCAGACAGTTTAACACAAACATCACAGGCAATTGTAGAAAACATTGCCGTAACTAAAGAACTATCTCTGTTTGAGTTTGTTTTAAAAGGTGGTGTGTTTTTAATACCTATTGTTATTTTATTTGTGTACACGATTTATCTTACTTTTGAAAGATACTTCTATATTCAGAAATCTGCAAAAAAAACAAGTCCTGGGTTAATGGATTCGTTAAAGACGCAGCTTAATTCTGGTAATTTAGATTTGGCTGTAGCATCGGTTCAGCGCGAAAATACTGCAGAAGCGAATGTTTTGCATGAAGGATTACTGACTATTGGAAGACCAATTTCGGAAATTGAATCGAACATGGAAAAAGTAACCAACATTGAAATTGCCAATATGGAGAAAAAACTGAACCATTTGGGAACTATTGCCGGTATTGCACCTACTTTAGGTTTTGTTGGAACTATTTCTGGGGTTATTAAAATTTTCTATAACATATCTATTACCGAAAACATTAGTATTGCTAATATTTCTGGTGGTTTGTACGAAAAAATGATCAGTAGTGGTGCCGGATTAATCGTTGGTATTATTGCTTATGCTGCGTACCACCTTTTAAACGGAAAAATTGATGGTTTTGCTTTACAGTCGCAAAAAATCATTTTAAAATTTATTAACATAATACAAAGACCAAATGGCCATAAAGAGAAGTAGAAGATTTCATGCTGAAGTTGCAACCTCATCGTTAAGCGACATCATGTTTTTCCTGTTACTTTTTTTTATTATCATATCTACTTTAGCTAACCCAAATGTCATTAAAATGACATTACCTAAAGCAGAAGCAACGGAACAAACAACCAAGCAGCTGATTACTTTATCTGTTAACGAAAACAAAGAGTTTTTCATTGATAAAGAACCTGTTAATCCGCAAGATTTAGAAGCGCATTTATTAGCGAAACTTGGCGGAGATAAAACCCAAACCGTAGTTGTTAGAATACCTTACAACTTACAGGTGCAAGATTTAGTAAACGTTTTACAAATTGGTGTTAAGAACAATCTTAAGTTTGTAATTGCTACCAATAAGAATTAAAAAAATCCCGATCAGCCGATCGGGATTTTTTTAGTTCTTATTTATTATTCCTTTTAGTTGTATTTCCCTAACATCTCGTTATAAAGCAAACTTAATGCATTAAATTGGCTATCTAATCCAGCTATTAAATTTGGAAAATCTTCTAATTTAAAATTATGAATTTTTACCGCATCATACTGCTCATCCGAATATTCAATCATTGATGTGCGATTTAATTCATTATAGTATCTTTCATTCGTTACGTTTGAATCAAAGAAAGCAGGATTATTCCATGCTTTCATTTTTTCAGTATGGTCTTTGTAAATACTTTTGAATTTATTTACCTGATCTCGATTTCTTTCGAATTTTTCAATAAGTTCTTTTTTCATTTTATTATGATAAATTAGAAATTTTGGATTAAAACATTTGTAACGTCCTGAAAAAATGATACAGGATTAAGTAAATAAAACTTTTTATCAAACAGTGCAGA
>NZ_RQTJ01000067.1 GCF_003858535.1 Paenimyroides viscosum | reverse complement strand
TACGTTCCTGAACTTAATCTTGATAAATCAACTTTTACTTCGTTTGATTGGTAAGTACTACTTAAAACTCTTTGTCCTGTAATTGTAAACACTTCTACTTTCTTGATTTCTTCAATATAGCTGATGTTCAATTCAGAATCTGCAGGGTTTGGATAGTATTTCAATTCTGCCAAATCTAAAGACTCATTACTTAAATTTAACGTTACCAATACCGCTGTTGGCATACTACCACAATTGTTGGCTCCTGTTAAAATTCCGTAATACGTTGTTTGATCTTGCAATGGCAAACTTGAATTTAACTGATTTACTTGTTTAACTGCATCGTCATAACTTGCAAACCAGCTTACGTTTGGCTGATTCATCACTAAATCTAAAATGCGTGCTTGTCTGTTAAAATTCTGCGTCATTTGTCCGGTTGGACTGTTTGGACGTGGATTAACTATTACACTTACACTTGTTCTACTTGTAATACAGCCTGTCACCGAAGTTGCTAAATAATACGTCCCGGTGGTTACTACAAATGTTTCCGGTAATGCCGTTGTGGTACTATTGTTCACATACCAAAGGTATTTACCTGTGGTTGGATGTAATTCTGCTATTGTGATACCCTCACATGTAACTATAGAAGTCATTGAAGGCGCACTTACATTAACTACTTGAACAGGAACTGCCACACGGATAGATTCACAATTGCCTATTACTTGTTGTACATAATATGTTCCGTTTGAAACTGTAGTAGTACCTGCCAATGGAGTCATTGATTGTTGTGATGAATACCATCTTAATGTTGCAGACGGATCTTTAACTACTACTAAATCATCTAAAGTACTACTCACACAAACTACTTGTGAAGAAGCTGTTGGCGCGGCTACTGCTGCTGCTACTGTTACTTGAACAGCTTGGCGTGCCGATTCACAATTTCCTACGTATGAACTTATATAATAAGTAGTACTTGCTAACAATTGGCTAGATGGCAATTCTGTGGTGCTTGTAGCACTACTATACCATTTTAATTGGGTATAATTTAATCCGCCTATTGTAATGTTTTGAACTCTTGTATTGCTACAAACATCTAATTGCGTAGTACTTATTGGGGTACCTTGACCCAGACTAATCTGTATAGCTGTTCTTGAACCACTTTCACAAACACCTACCGTTTGCGATGCGTAATAGGTTACTCCGTTTGCCAATGCTGTTGAACTTGGTAACAAAATACCACCTGTCGCTGCACTATACCATTTTATGTTGCTACCTGTTATTACCACATTCGCTAAAGTGGCATTTTGTCCGGTACAGAAACTTTGATTAACCCCTACTGGTGGGTGTACAAATGCCGGTTGTGTAACAATTACAGATTGGGTTTTTGAACAACCGTTTGCATCGGTTACAGTTACATCATAAGTTCCTGCCAATAAACTGCTAATAGCAGCTCCTGTTTGCCCGTTTGTCCATGAGTAAGTATAAGGTGCAGAACCTCCGCTAACTGATATAGCTGCTGAACCATCGTTTAATCCATTACAACTTACTGGTGTTGATGTTGCTGTTAACACTAAGTCTGCTGGCTGGGTAATTGATACTGTTGAAGTAGCTTTACATCCGTTTGCATCGGTTACTGTAACACTGAATGTAGCTGCACCTAAATTATTTGCGGTTGCAGTTGTCATTCCGTTTGACCAAAAATAGGTATAGGGTGCCGTTCCGCCTGTAGCGGTTACAGTTGCTGATCCGTTACTATTGTTGTTACAAGTTACATTGGTAACCCCACTCATCGTTGCAGATAAAACAGCTGGTTCGGTTATAGTATAGGTTGCTGTTGCAACTTCATTAAACGCGTCGGTTACAGTTACCGTGTAATTACCTGGCGCTAAATTACTAATCGCCGGGGTGTTACCTCCACCATTAGACCACACATAATTATAAGGTGCTGTACCGCCCGTTACATTTATGGTAATACTACCGTTGTTTGCACCGTTACACGAAATGTTGTTTTGAGATACTAAAACGATATCATAAGGTATCGCAGGTTGGGTAATTACTACCGATTGGGTAGCTGTACATCCGTTCGCATCGGTTACTAAAACGGTATACGTTCCTGCTGCAAGGTTGGTTGCCGTATCGGCAGTACCGCCACTTGGTGACCATGAATACGTATAAGGTGCTGTTCCCCCAGTTGCTGTTACCGTTGCCGATCCGTCGCTTCCGCCGTAAACACTTACATTAGTTTGAGAACTTACTACTGGTGTTATTACTGCCGGTTCTACTATGGTAAAGTTCTGGGTTATAGGACAACCGTTGGCATCGCGCACTGTAACTGAATAAGCTCCCGGTGCCATTTTGTTGTTGGTTAAACCTATTTTTCCGTCTGACCATAAAACCGTGTAAGGTGGTACTCCGCCACTTGGAGCTACTGTAGCCGATCCGTCGTTTTTACCGTTACAGCTAACATTAGTAAATGTTAAGGCTGGCAATATTAACGTTGGTTCTGTGATGGTCGCAGAGGCTGTTTTAACAGTTCCTCTAGCATCGGTTACTGTTACCGTATGTGTTCCTGCCGGTAGATTAGCAACAGAAGCTGTTGTTGCTCCTGATGGGGCCCATGCATACGTATAAGGTGGTTTTCCGCCCTCTACTGTTGCTTCTACCATGCCGGTAGTAGCTCCGTTACATAAAACATCTGTTTTATCTACACTAACCAATAATGGTGGAATGTCTTCGTAATAAATATTGTCTATATATGTATAAGAACTTCCCGTTACTGTTTTGAATGAAAATGCAAAATAATCATCAGTGGTATTTGGCAGATAAACAATAAACTCTTGCCATGAATTTGTTAATGCAAAATTACCTTGTACAAGTGTTTTAGTTGCAGCACCCGTATTGCCATTCATTGTATAAATCTCTAAATTTTGGTACGGTATATATGTTGTAGAATTTACCATAGCAGAAAAACGTATGCGTTTGTTTCCGCCTCCTAAATTAGCCGTCTCTGGTGACACCAACATTAAATCGCCTGTAGCAGTTGTGCGGTACACGTAAAAACCTTGGGAACTTGGCGCTTGCGCAGCAGTTGTACTGGTATAAGCATATCCAGAATTAGTATCTATATATGACCAACACAATGGTTGCGATGCATTGGTAGAACCACCTCCAGGTGT
>NZ_RQTJ01000066.1 GCF_003858535.1 Paenimyroides viscosum | reverse complement strand
TCAACAGGAACATTAACAACCTAAAAATTAATCTCGTTTAATAATGCACTACGGGTTAATAGTGTATTTTAATTTATTTTGGAAGATATAGTTTTACTTCATGGAATCCATCTAGCAATAAATGATCAATATGTCCCATTTCTGTACGATCGTCATTTATATAATGCATGTGGATATATGAATCGTGATGTGTAAATATTGACTGATGACTAGTTGAAAAAAAACCTACAATTTCACCTTCACATTTATTTATTTGAAATTTTCCTTGTCCTGTATGTGCATCATTAGGAGACTTTACAATAGTACCATCAGGTAAATTTTGAATATGAAAATCAACTTGATTAAATACTCCTTTAAGTTTAAAAACAAAAGGTAAACTATACGAGCCTTTTAATTGAATTAAATAATTTTCTAAATCTGTCCCATTTTTTATGGTATTTGGCACATCATATACATCCCAATTATCATTGTTTGTGAATACAAAAAATGGAGCTTTAACATCAAATGTTTCTTTCATCTCAATATTACCTTGAGTTCCCATTGTTGAAACATATGATTTCCCATCAATAATCAACAATTCTCCTTTTAGTGCTTCTTTAGGTCCTAAACCGTACAACCCTTTTTTATTTTTTATTGTATCTAAATGAATCGTACTCGTTAAATCACCTTTACGCATTACATTTTTCATTGCTCCACTAATTTGAATTTTATTCTGCGTATTTTGAGCAAAAAGAAGTGTATTGGTCATAAGACAAGCTAATACAAGAATTGTTCGTTTATAGTATTTCATTAAGTAGTAATATTAAATTCTTCAAAATTAATAGATGATAATGATGCAAACAATCTTTTTTTAAAATATTAACTATCAAAAACAACGTCTTCACATCCTCGAAAATCTTATTAAAATGTTTTTCGAGGTCTTCTTTAGAAACCGAACATAAAAGACTCAAAAAAAGTTTTTTAAAATTCGAATAAAAAGAAAAAGATAAACTAAAGATTATTAAAAAAGTAAAATATTTATCGTATTATTGCGATAATAAATAGCAATATAATGGGAATTACAAAATCAGATATTTTTTCAAAAGAACAAAATCATTTAGCTTCACTATTTAAAGTATTAGGTCATCCCGCTCGTATTGCCATTATACAGCATGTTATCAAGCAAAATGCGTGTATTTGTAATGATTTGGTAGAAGAATTAGGATTAGCACAAGCAACCATTTCACAGCATTTAAAAGAACTTAAAAGTATAGGAATTATCAAAGGTTCAATTGATGGAAAATCAGTTTGCTACTGCATTGATGAAAATATTTGGAATGATATAAAAATTGAATTCGATAAATTCTTTAATCAAAATGTAAAAGTAAATCAATGCTGTTAAGGCATTTTTTTAAAAACAATTATCGTAATAATGCAATATAACAATTTATAATTAAAATAGATCAGATATGAAACTTTCAGAAATTAAAGAAATTTTACCAACACTAGAGAATGTTGAATTTCAATTAGAAGATGGAACTTTTGTTCCCGAACATTTCCATGTAACAGAAGTAGGCCAAATAACTAAAAACTTTATTGATTGTGGAGGCGTAATTCGTACTGAAAAAGTTGTGAACTTCCAATTATGGAATGCCGACGATTACGAACATCGTTTAAAACCAGGAAAGCTATTAAACATTATTCGTTTATCAGAATCTAAATTAGGTATGGAAGATGGCGAAATTGAAGTAGAATACCAATCAACAACGATAGGAAAATACGATTTAGAGTTTAACGGGAAACACTTCATTTTAAAAAATAAAATGACAGCTTGTTTAGCAGAAGATGCTTGTGGAATTCCAGTAGCAACTGAAAATAAATTTAGAGTAAAAGAAGAAAAATCGAGTTGTTGTACGCCAAATTCTGGGTGTTGTTAATCTTATAAATGGTAAATAGATGTTTCCTAAATTAATTGAAACAATAGAGAAAGTACAAAGATTTGAAAATATATCTACCGTACGAAAGGCTGTTTTACAGCCTTTGATTGAGAATATTCAATCGAAATATTCAAAAAATCAAGTTGTAAATCTTAATTTTATTTGTACGCACAATTCACGTAGAAGTCATTTAACGCAAATATGGGCGCAAGTGGCTGCTGCTTATTATTCTGCTCAAAATATAAACTGTTACTCAGGCGGTACAGTAGAAACAGCATTATTCCCAAAAGTGGCTGAAACTTTTGCTAATCAAGGATTTGAAGTAGTAAAGATTACTGAAAATTCAAATCCTATTTATGCAATTAAGTTTGATGATAATGCATTACCTGTAATTGGATTTTCAAAAAAATACGATCATCCATTTAACCCAAAATCCAACTTCATTGCAATTATGACTTGTTCACAAGCCGATAATGGTTGCCCATTTATTTCAGGCGCAGAGAAACGAATTGCATTGACATATGAAGATCCAAAAATTTCAGATGGCACAACCGAGCAAACCCAAGTATATACCCAAAGAAGTTTAGAAATAGCAACCGAAATGTTTTACGTTTTCTCTCAAATCAAATAAATACAATGCAACCGAAATTAAAATTTTTAGACCGATTTCTAACACTTTGGATATTTCTTGCAATGGCATTGGGCGTATTGTTAGGATACGTTTTTCCGAATATATCCAGTACAACTGAATCACTTACTATAGGGACAATAAATATCCCCTTAGCAATTGGCTTAATTGTGATGATGTTTCCACCATTGGCTAAAGTTGATTATTCGTTACTTCCTAAGGCATTTAAAGACACCAAAGTTCTTTCTATTTCTTTAGTATTAAATTGGATTATTGGTCCAATTTTAATGTTCATTTTAGCAATAGTATTCTTACGAAATGAACCTGACTATATGATCGGTTTAATCTTGATTGGTTTAGCACGTTGTATAGCAATGGTAGTTGTTTGGAACGATTTAGCAAAAGGGAATCGTGAATATGCTGCATTATTAATTGCTTTAAATTCAATCTTTCAAGTATTCAGTTATAGTTTCTTAGTTTGGTTATTTATCAATGTATTACCCAACTATTTTGGCTTAGCTAATTTTAATGTTTCTGTATCAATGGCAGAAGTAACTGAAAGTGTATTGATTTATTTAGGTATCCCATTTTTGCTAGGATTTTTAAGTCGTTACTTCTTAGTCAAAGCAAAAGGCATTACGTGGTACAATCATCATTTCATTCCAAAAATATCACCTCTCACATTGTATGCATTATTGTTTACAATCGTTTTTATGTTCAGTTTAAAAGGAAATCAAATTATAGAACTTCCATTAGATGTTATAAAAGTTGCTATTCCATTGATTATCTATTTTGTTTTAATGTTTTTGGTAAGTTTCTTCATTAATAGATCCTTGAATGTTCCTTATGATAAAAATGCTGCAATAGCTTTTACAGCTACAGGGAATAATTTCGAATTAGCAATTGCAGTTTCTATTGCAGTTTTTGGTATTCATTCCCCACAAGCTTTTGTTGGCGTAATTGGTCCATTAGTCGAAGTTCCTGTTTTAATTTTGTTAGTTAAAGCAAATTTCTGGCTAAAGGAAAAATATTATCCTTAATTTACAAGATATTAAAATGCAACTATCCGATTGTGCGTTACTTGGAAATAAAGGATATTTAT
>NZ_RQTJ01000065.1 GCF_003858535.1 Paenimyroides viscosum | reverse complement strand
GAGTTTATTTGATTTCGCTATTGAGGCGTTAATTGACCACGAGTAGTGACGCTCAGGAGTTTTATTCGAGCATATCTATTTTGTTTTTGTTCTCATGAACACTGCGCCTTAGTCCACTCGTACAAAATTGATAAAATAGAATAGGCTTGTGTTTGTTTCTTTTACGATTAAAAGAAAAAAGATCTCTGAATCTGGTTTCAATGAACTCATTATTCTCTTCTTTACGTCCAGGAGAAAAGATGTCTGGATCTGGTTTCAATGAACTAAATTTTTCTTCTTTGAAAACACCAAAGAAGCAAAGTGCTTTTATTGCGGTCAAGCTTTTAACGGTCAAAATCGTGTTTGTTGCCTAGTCCATCGGAACGATGCATCGACAAGCTCAGCAACCGTCGCTCCGCGACCCGATGTTCCTTAACGCCAACTTCACAGTTTTGACGCTCGCCCAAAGCTTAATACCGCTGGGCACATAGTCTATCTCTGTTTTCAATCAAAAATCCAATAATCCTATTTGCTACAATCTAAAACTGAGCATTCACAACGGAGTGAGCGTCGATTCGCTGAAAATAGCGTAAAATCAAATGTTGTTTGAAGCTTTGAAAAAGCGAGTTTATTTGATTTCGCTATTGAGGCGTTAATTGACCACGAGTAGTGACGCTCAGGAGTTTTTGTTTCTTTTACGTCCAGGCATTATTTTACAGCTTGGAAGCCGTGAACCTTGCGGTTTGCGGACAAAAGAAAAGCTTCTGAAGCTGGTTTCAATGAACTTAATTTTTCTTCTTTGAAAACACCAAAGAAGCAAAGTGTTTTTATTGCGGTTAAGCTTTTAACGGTCAAAATCATGTTTGTTGCCTAATCCATCGGAACGATCGCTCCGCGACCCGATGTTCCTTAACGCCAACTTCACCGTTTTGACGTTCGTATAAAGCTTAATACCGCTAACTGTACAGTCCATCCATATTCATTTAAGTTCTTGAGCCACTCCTCTTTCGGTAAACAGGCTATTCGTTTTGACCTAATGGCGCTTTAATTCTCCTACTTAGATTATTACATTTTCAATCAAAATTGTTGCACTTTCCCTTTAAGCTGTTACCTCATTATAACCATAGGTAATATGTTTTTTATAAGCTTTTTGAAGCTCCTGCTTTGTACCTAATTATTTTAACATTTGATTTGGAAAATAGAAATAAAGGCAATACTTTTAGAGTTCGAGTAAAAAAGTTAAAATGCCCAATTTATATCGTGCCAAAGCAATGTGGTACAGTATATACGGCGGTGGCTTTTGTGTATAGCGGACTATTACAGACTACCATACGGTAAGCCTATTGCTGTATATACCTTTTGGTGCAGAAGCAACAAAAAGGAAAAGGTTTAGCACCGCATTAAGGCGGATGGGTTATGGCGGTATGTACAAATTTCGTTCTCATAAATAAGATTTTATGTGGTTATGGAACGATGTTTCTGGAGTATGAAGAATTCTTTGCAAAAAAAAGCAAGGCGGTTTCACACTTTAGTATCGAGGGCGACCAAACCCAACTTTGAAACATTGAAGTTAAAAAGCTACTACCTAAAGCATATGTGAAAACCGCCCATGCCGTATACGAAAGTACAAAACTTTTTAGACATGGAGCGATTTCACGATACTCTCGATAGTAAAATTGGTCGTTTCGATTCGAGAAATCATCGTTTTAATTTGTCTTTGCAGACTCATTATCAATTCGCTAAAACAAATATACAAATATTTTTTTAAAACCCAACAAGTTGGGTTAATAATTTTTCATTTTAATGACAAAACAAATTATTTTTGAAACTACACAGTTTGATTTTGACGTGATAAATCATGTTAAGCACTTACGCAAAAGCAAAGGTTACACACAGGATGAATTAAGTCTAAAAATGGGTGTTACTAAAAGTTTCGTAAGTAACGTAGAGTCATATACTCAACGTCACAAATACGCTACCCGTCACTTAACACTTTTAGCAAAAGCATTTGGCTTTAAAAATATTTCAGATTTATTAAGGTTTCCTACTCCCGAATACGATAAAATAAAAGTAACGGTGGAACAAACATATAACGAAACGGCAACTAAAGTAATTAAAAGCGAAGTATTAAAAATTGAGCCTATTTAATAACACATAAGTTTAACCTTAATCAAAAAAACTTTTCTTATTTCAAATAGATAAAAAAAGTAATCAATCTATAACCTTTCCAAAAACCACAAGCGCTAATATGAATAAAGTTCAAATCCTTAAGAAAATTAATCATTTGAAAACTTTCGTATATTTGGGTGTTGTACACAAGTATTTAAAACTTTACGTAAAGAAAATCAATGGAAATAATTTTATCACTTATTGGAGGTTTTTTAATGGGATATTTCACTTCCTATTTTAATGAAAAAGGAAAAAACAAAGCAATAATTGAGGATACCTCGCAAATAACAGAAGAGAAAGAAAAAGTTACATCCAAATACGGATTAGAAACTACTAAGCGCAAAATTCAATATGAAACGAAAAGTAATGCTTATATGAAATATTTCACTCTTTTAGATGAGCAATCTCAAATTGGAAATATAGAAGCTCAACAAGAATTCCTTCCTGTTCTTACAAAATTTAATACCGAATATTTATCTAATATTGGGGACATAGAAAAAGAATTAAAAGCTGTTTCAGAATTTTCTAATTCTATTCAAACGATCATGATTAAATCTCAAGAAAGATATTTCAAATTTAAAAATGAAACAAACGCTTTAAAACTAATAGCTGGAAACAAGGTATTAACTCTTTTAGATGAAATGGATCATTTTTCTCAATTATCATTTGACATATCTGCGCAAATGATGAAAGATCTTGCTAAACAAATTATTGAAAAAGATATGTCATCAATGAATGAACAAAAAAATCATCTTGAAAATTTAGCCTCGCAAACTAATGAATTAAAAGAAAAACTTGTTTCGGAAATAAGACAAGAATTATCTGAAATATAGAAAAGCCAGCGTACGAAAAGAGGTCGAGTAAGCAAGGGCATTTCAGCCCAAGCTTCTCACAGAACCGTACGTGAAAGTCTCCCTTCATACGGCTCTTGATACACACATCTTACTGATATACAAAAATCATATACCCACAGCTATCCTAAACCTATTATACTCCAATGGTAGAATAAGTTTGGATAGCTGTTTTGTATTTTACGCAAGTACTTATAAGCTTTCTGATAGCTTGTAATGCTTTTATATTTTCCCTTTACCCACTTAGCGAGTCGATAATCTAAATGTCGAAACAAACTTCTCAACCGCCAACGACTATGTACACCAAAATAGCGAATCAATCCCCTACTTTGAGTATTCAGTTGTTGCGCCAAGTTTTGAAGTGTAGTATGGCTCTTACAATGAAAACCCGATTTCCGCCTACCTGCTACGATTCTATTACGTGCTTTTCTACTCATTTCACAATCAAACCCTAAGAATACACCGCTATTACGCTGACTTTTCTTGCTCATAGGCTTGAACGTATAACCCAGAAAGTCAAAACTCTTGGGATAATCTTTGCGCTTTTGCCTACGATAATCTTGACAATACGTAATCTTAGTTTTCTCTTGGCTCAATCGCAATCCACAAGCTTGTAAGCGATTTGCGATAGCTTCTAGCACAGCATGACTTTCTTGTGGGGTTTTACAATGTACAATCACATCATCGGCATAGCGCACAAAACGCACATTAGGATAGTACTTTTCTAGCCATTTGTCCAATACATAATGCAAGTACAAATTAGCGAGTAATGGACTAATGACACCGCCTTGGGGCGTGCCTTTGCCTACTTTGTGTTCAAGTACGCCATTTCTACTTACTGGACTGGCTAACCATCGTTTGATGTACAGCATTACCCACGTCTCAGTTACGTGTTTAGACAAAGCTTTTAGTAACAAATCGTGGTCAACTTCATCAAAGAAACTTTTGATATCCATATCGATTACCCAACCATAATTACGCACATTTGTACGTACTTGTTCGATGGCATCGTGCGCACTTTTGTGTGGACGATAACCATAAGAACTTGGTACAAATACCGCTTCTAATCGTGGTTCGATATAGTTTTTAACGACTTCTTGAGCGATACGATCCGCTATGGTAGGAATACCTAATGTTCTCGTACCGCCATTACCTTTTGGGATTTCTACCGCCTTTACGGATTGAGGAAAATAACTACCGCTCGATAATCTATTCCAAAGTTTGTACAGATTCTTAGACAAATGGGCATCAAAATCTATGAGTGTT
>NZ_RQTJ01000064.1 GCF_003858535.1 Paenimyroides viscosum | reverse complement strand
GTGTTTATTTTTTATAGGTATTTCAAGATATCGCTTCGCTAAGTTGAGAGGCGCACTCCGTCATTTTCTGGCGGAGCCGTCTACTCGATTAGCTGTTCGCCCTTCTTTTCGCTTCGCTGTTTGTTCGTTTATTTTGTCGGGTTGTGGTGCGTTGGATTGGTAGCTCTTTTGCATTTTTTTGTGGCTTTGTGCGTTGGCTAAAAATGCAAATGTGCTACCATAAGCGTGGGATTTTGGTTTGTTTATTATCTCACATTGTCTGAATAATATTTTTTCTTCAACCAGAAACTCACTCTTACCAATAAAATCAAAACAGGTACTTCTACCAAAGGTCCAATAACTCCTACAAATGCTTGTGGCGAATGTAAGCCAAAAACGGCAATGGCAACCGCAATAGCCAGCTCAAAATTGTTTCCTGTGGCGGTAAATGCAATAGATGCGTTTTTGTCGTAAGGCACTTTTAATGCTTTGCTGATAAAGAAACTTACAAAGAAAGTCAATACAAAATAAATGACTAACGGAATGGCAACTTTTACCACATCCATTGGAAGTTCTAAAATTTTGTCGCCTTTTAAACTGAACATTAGTACAATCGTAAAAAGCAAAGCATACAAAGTAATAGGCGAAATTGCAGGGATGAATTTTCTGTTGAACCATTCAATGCCTTTTGATTTGATTAAAAAATGACGACTTAAAAAACCAGCCAAAAACGGAATGCCCAAATAAATGAAAACACTTTCGGCTACGTCTTTCATTGGCACAGAAATATTGAAGTTTCCCAAACCTAATTTCTGTGGTAAAACATTGATGAAAAGCCAAGCATAAAAACTATAAAACACCAATTGAAAAATGCTGTTTAAAGCCACTAACATAGCGGTATATTCTCTATTTGCCTTTGCCAAATCACTCCATACAATTACCATTGCAATACATCTTGCCAAACCAATCAAAATTAAACCCACCATATAATCGGGTTCTTTTTTGAGGAAAATAATGGCGAGAATAAACATCACTACCGGACTAATTATCCAGTTCAGTAACAGCGAAACAGACATTACTTTTTTGTCTCTAAACGCAATTGGTAATAATGAATAATCCACTTTTGCCAAAGGTGGATACATCATTAAAATCAGTCCGATTGCCAACGGAATATTGGTTGCCCCAACCGAAAGTGAGTTGGTAACGCTTGAAATATTTGGAAAAAAATAGCCCAAACCAACACCCAAAAGCATTGCGAGGAATATCCAAAGTGTAAGGTATCGGTCGAGGAATTTTAATTTTGGTTGCATTTTTTATGAATTTGTGAGGTTGGCATATTGTTCCGCTGTTAATAAATGTTCAATTTCTTGGCTGTTTTCAATCTCTATTTTTATCATCCAGCCATTTCAAAAGGTTCGCTGTTTACCAATGTGGGTTCTTTTAAAAGTAGTTTGTTGGTTTCAGTTATTTTTCCCGACAATGGCATAAATAAATCGCTTACGGTTTTAATGATTAATAACCACGTCTTAAATTTTCTGCATATTCGTTAGGCAGCGGACTATCTTCTACGGCTTTCGCAGCTTTTTCAATGTCGTATTCAAATCGAATAAATTCTACTTTGATGCTGTCTTTGTCCAACACAGAACTGTTTTCATTAATCGAAAGCATTACATAACCGCCTCTTACATCGCTGTCTTTTGGTTTGCCTACCGACCCAATATTGATGGCATGTCTGAAATGATTTTGTCCATCAACTCCCGAATTTAAAACTCTGTGATACGGTTTGTGTGTATGTCCGAAACACATAATGTCTGCATCGGCTTGCTCCATAATACGAAGCATACTTTTTTCCTCACGGTCTTCAAATAGATATTCGTTTATTTTTCTCGGACTTCCGTGTACCAAAAGCAAATTCAGTTTGTCTTCGTTCAATTGAAATTCTACTTTTATATGGGCCGGAAGTGTACGCAAATAGGCTCTTTCTTCGTCTTTCATCAAAGAATTGGTAAATGAAATAGAGATGTTTCCATTGTCTTTTTCGCTGTCTGTTTTGTAAGCACAACCACATTCGTTGCTCATTCTTCCAATGCCAAAATCGTAATTTCCTGCAATGGTTGGTATTTTTCTTTTACGGATTTCGTTTACCACTTCGTTTGGCCAAATATTATAGCCAACCAAATCGCCCAAACAATAGATACTGTCGGGATTTCTTTTTTCTACATCTGCAAAAAAGGCTTCTAATGCGGGTAGGTTTGCGTGAATGTCACTAAATAATGCAATTTTCATTTTTAATTCGTTAAGAGTTTAAAAAAAATTCTATCTCCTGTACCGTTTGTTTTGTACTTCGGTTTAATCCAATTAAGGTTCCGGATGCATAGCCTGTCCAATTGCCATAACCTACCAACCATAATCCATCTGTAGTAGTGGATTTACTTTCAATTGTTTCCGTGCTGCCTCGCTCATCGAGTGTTACAACAGTTCTTAAATGCTTGGTATCATAACCAAAACCTGTACACCAGATAATTGTATCGAACTGTTCTTGTTGTCCATTTTCCCAAATTACTCCTTGATCATATAACTCCGTGAAGGAACCCGACGAAGTAAGTACACCTCTTTCTCGCGCCTCTTTTACGGGCGGCACCATCACTATATTTCCTAAATTATATGCTGAAGCATCGAATGGCCTGCCCTCTTTTTCTGCTCTGTATCTTGCTGATGCTACATTGAAGAGGTAATATCCATCGACATCATCCGGTAAAAATTGGGGTTCTTTTTTGGTTGACCATTTAACCTCCGTAACTTTCGAAACTTCAGCAACGATTTGTGCCCCTGAATTTCCTTCCCCAACCACTAAAGTTTTAAGCCCTTTAAAATTATCAGGTGATTTATAATGTGCGGAATGTAATTGGATACCACTGAACTTATCAATACCTTTTATATTTGGAATGTAGGGGTTGCCCCATGTACCAGTTGCTGAAATAACCGTTTTTGCTTGGAATATACCTTTGGAAGTATGAATATGAAAAATACCATTGTCTTTTAAGATGTGGGTAACTTCAACACCTCGTTGTATGGGTAATTGATAATGTTGTTCATATTTCATCAGATAATCAACCACCTGTAAGCGCAGCGGGAATTTTTGCTCTGTTTTGGGCATTGGCCAACCTGGCAAGGAGCTGTAATCTGCAGGAGAAAAAAGAGTTAAACTATCCCAAGCGTGCAGCCAGGCGCCCCCTGGTTCTGATTGCTTATCCAAAAGCAGAAATTTTAGTTTCGCTTTTCTTAGGTAATAGCCACATGCCAGACCACTCTGCCCTGCTCCAATTACTATGGTATCGAATATTTTGTCCATTCGCAATTTGTTTTTTTGTCTATATTTAACTAGCAGCATCCGCCACCCGGTGTGCAGGAATTGCTTTGGGTTAGGTTTAATTCAGCCAAATTTTTCTTTTCTTTTTCAGACGGAATTCCACACGCATCTTGTGCTAAACAAGCAGTTGTTTTGTTTTTCAGTACAAATGTATTTCCGTTGAACTCCAAATCGTATTTTCCAATCGTATCGCTTTGATATTCTACTTCAATTTCCGCATCTTCAATGCCTAATTTTTCTTCCGAAAGTTTAATGATGTTTAAAAGTTTAGAAGGTTTTAAACGATGTTCAAAATCATCGGCATTCCATAGCTGAAAATTTACGGTTTTTTCTGTACGAATTACTCCGCCACAATCAATGAAGTTTTTTGTAATCATTCCGACTTCGGTAACGTGAAAATGTTCTGGAACAAAAGAGCCGTTTTCCAATTTGAATGTTACATTTTCTAAAGTTGGTAAAAGTGCTTTTACTTGTGATAGTTTCATTTTGGTATTATTTTATGTTAGCAACAATTTTTGTTTTTTAGAGTAAGTTTTGCCGAAATATTTGTAAAATATTTTTGCAGTTCTTCAATAGTATTTTCGTCAATGCAATAGCAAATCGTGTTACCTTCAATGGTTCCCTTAATTAGTTTTGCATTTTTAAGTTCTTTTAAATGCCTTGAAACAGTTGGCTGTGCTAAAGGAAGTACATCAACAATATCTCCGCAGATACAAGTGTCAACTGATAATAAATATTCTATGATAGCCACTCGGGCAGGATGTCCCAATGCTTTTATAATGTGAGCAATTTCGTGTTGGCTGTCTGTAAAATCCTTTGGTTTTGTTTGTTCTATTTTCATTTCTTTATTTCTATATTGCAATATTAAGACAAAGAATTTAATGATCAATTATTTTATTGAAATAAATTTCAACTCAA
>NZ_RQTJ01000063.1:740-4720 GCF_003858535.1 Paenimyroides viscosum | reverse complement strand
GTTTCGACACTCGATTAAAACCTCATACCGCTGTGTTTATAGTTTCATTTCGGTTTTAATATAAATTAATCGAATGCTTGACACTTCCAGATAGTCGAAATAGGGTGTTTTTTTGCTGTATAGCGTATTACTGTATATTGTAGTGTTGAACCGATGAATCGACGATTCTGATTAGCAAATTAGCGGATTGGCAAATGTTTGATGGTGCTGGGTGTTTAGTTGTTGAAGTGTTGAACCGATTAATCGTTGAGTCGTGTGGTTTAATAGTCACAATCTGTTTTGCTTGATGTTTTTTTTACCACAGATTCACAGATTATGAGAATTTGTTAAAGGTGCTGGATGTTTGTTGCTGGATGTTTGATGTTAAATTGTTGAGTCGTGGGATTTAATAGTCTCAATCTGTTTTGCTTTATGTTTTTGATTTTAGCCATAATGTAGTTTTGTTAAGATACAAATCCATTGGAATTATCTTAATCTAAAGTGGATTTTTTATCTGTTAAAATGGTAAACAGTTATGGGGTTAAGAAGTAACCGAATAACGAGATAATAAAATATTGAAATTGTTTAAGTGATCTAAACAACTAAAGACCCAACTGGCTAAATTTATTATTTAAAATTCTGATGTATTCTTGTTTATATTCTTCACTTAAAAAACTTCTGTTGATGAGATCTACTGCCTTATAAATCTGGTTAGAGAAATCTTTGTAAATGTTGTTGCGCACTATATCTGTAATTTCCAAAGACGTTGCAAACTGATCAAAATCTGAACCTTTTATTTTTCTTTTTCTACCTGCCAAGGTTAATGCCATTTCTTCTTCATCGGCAGGAAAAATGAGATTTACATTTATAAGGTCATAAGCCGGTGAAAACAAAACACCATTCTGGGTATGTACTAAGGAAAAGTTTTTTAAGTGCATATCGTTATTTCCTGTTAAGAAAGAAAACAATACCAAACGATAATATCTAATGGCATCCAAACCGGGATTGGCAGCATACTTTCTGATGATTTTACCTACCCGTTCATAGGAGCTTTTATATTTTTGTTCTGTAAGCAGTTCTGACAACTGACACAGATCTTCTACGTGAATCTTATTTCGCTTTACACGATCGAAGCGTTTTGTGATATAAGCCAATTCTGCAGTTGAAGTATGTATTAATGCATGTTGGGCAGTTTCTATTTTAAACAGTTTAGCCATATGCATTGTAAGATCTTCTACCTGCGGCATTGCTTCAAAATTTGCAGACTGCGGTTTTAGGATATAATCTCCCCCTAAACCTACCAAGGTTAAGCGTTTATTTCCTTTTTCACCGTTTAAACTTAATGATATTTTAGGTTGCACACCTGTTAATGCCAGTCGTTCATTTACGGTAAGCTGTGCCAACTTGTTTAATTTCTCTTGATCTAATTCTAAAACAGGAACCTTGGCTGTTCCAAAAAATTTCCTTGAACAATTGGCATGATACTCACCATTTTCTACGGGCTTATAACAAAACAGACAACTATTCATTCCTGTCCGCCTCCATCGGATATACAGATACTGCCCCAATGGTGTCTCTGCACAGATTGATTAATAGTTCAAAACGATCTCGTGTATTGAGTTTCCAATGTTTCTCACCAATTTCCAACAACCATCCTTCAGGAATGAGTCCGTCGAAAAACGGAAACAGCACGTTACTATGGTAACTTTCTTCTGAAAGTGGAAGCGTTAAACTCACGGGTTTAGGATCTAGTGTTTTTAAATACTCTTTTTTATAGTGAAATGTATAGCCACTATCCCCTTCAACCAGCGTACCTGCAAGCTGATCTTGAAAATATATGTTTGCCTGCCGTGCCATTATTCTTGAATTTTATCGATTACACCTACTTCTTTTCCAAACAATGCCAGTATATCGTTCACTTTATCCATTCGTAATGTTTTTTTTCCCTGCTCTAAATCACGAACAAAGCGCAGACCTACGCCAGCGTTTAAAGCTAAGTCTTCTTGGGTTAGCCTTAACTCTTTTCGTTTTTGTTTTACAAACAACCGTAATGAATGCATATCTATACCTTTTGTGGTATAAATATATGAAAAACAAACATAATAATACCAATTCGGGTATAAAATTAATATTCATTCTTATATTATACCTAAACGGGTGTAATTATTTAGAGCTTTGGTGATATATTGAGTGATGTTTGATGTTTGATGTTTGGTGTTGAGTGATGGATGTGCCTTCGAGAACATTTCGACAAGCTCAGTAACCGCAGGCTCAGTGACCAGCTCAGCGACCGTCGGTGATTCCGATGGCTCGGGAAAAGTTTTGATGAATCGTTTAATCGTGGGGGTTAATAGTCATATTCTGTTTTAATTAATACTATCTTTTACCACGGATACATAGATTCTAAAGAATTTACTAAAATGTTTTATTTTAAGAACGGAGTAAATCTTCACGGATGGCTGAATGTGATACATTCAGTTGTTTTGATTGGAATTACGTTGCTGGTTTAATCCCGATGGTCAGGACAATGTGTTTTAACGTTAGTGCGTCAGTTCGCAAGCTTGTTTGAAACAAGTTTAGAGTGAAAGTAATATGGATGATCGTACTGAATAAAAAAACGAAGTAACAGTTGAACTATTACTCCGTTTTTTATTTATAATTTGGCAAGCATTTCTTTTAAACTGTCTTTCCAATCTGGAACAGCTACCTGATATACTTCTTTTATTTTAGATTTGTCTAATAATGAGAAATTTGGTCGTTTTGCCGGTGTTGGAAAAGCATTGCTGCCTATCGCATTTACTTTGGTGCTAAACCCATTTAATTCTTTTACAGCCATTGCAAAATCGTGCCAGCTGATTTTACCCTCGTTGCTGTAATGATAAACGCCTTGAACAAATTCTGGTGCTTCGATGATCTGCATGATTGCTTGCGCTAAATCACGTGCATAAGTTGGAGTGCCTATCTGGTCGGCTACTACACCAATCTCTTCACGTTCATTCATTAAACGCATCATGGTTTTCACGAAATTGGCTCCGTAAGTTGAATATACCCATGCCGTACGGATGATTACATGATTTGCACCCGATGCACGCAAAGCCTGTTCGCCATGTAATTTGGTTAATCCATACACATTAATAGGATCCGGGGCATCGGTTTCCTTTAAAGGTGTTTCACTTGTACCATCGAACACATAATCGGTAGAAATATGGATTACTTTTGCATTGTTATCTGCTGCCCACGCTCCTATTGTTTTTACTGCAATATGGTTTACAGCATCACACAATTCTTGGTCGCTTTCGGCTTTGTCAACTGCGGTATAAGCGCCTGCGCTGATAATAATCTCTGGTTTTTCGACAGTTAATACTTCAATAATCTGCTCCGGATTACTTAAATCCATCTCCTCACGGTCAACAAAAACCATTTGGTGGTGCGGATACGCTTCTTTTAAATCGTATAATTCGGAACCTAACTGACCGTTACGGCCGGTGATTAGTATTTTCATGATGTGTGATGATATGTTGAACTGATGATTTGTTGATCCCATTTACGGGACAAGACCTGATGAATTTTTAAGTCTAAATTCGTGTTTAATATCATTCTGACGTAATTAACAAATTCTCCTTGTCTAAATATATCTTCTTCTTTTACGTCCATGCATTATTTTACAGCTTGGAAGTCGTGAATCGTTGATTTATGACTAAAAGAAGCAAAAGTCTTTCTTTTTCTGATCTTGCCTCGGTTATACGACGGTTACCTAACATCTTAAAAACTATCAAATCGCAATTCGGCAAGCTCACTGACCAACCGATTTGATTGCGTTTTCTTCGCTGAGGCAACTATCGTCATTTAACCAATGGCGCTTTTAATACAGCTAAATAATCCAATTTAACTTTTTAAAAGTTAAACAATTCTACAATTCAACTTTAAACAATTCGTTAAATGTTGGTAGAATGATATCTTTTTCTGATACGATTTCTGCTCCTGCAGTAATTCCCCAATCG
>NZ_RQTJ01000063.1:0-730 GCF_003858535.1 Paenimyroides viscosum | reverse complement strand
TATCGCATTTATAGAAAAACACGGCTTCTTCGCTTAATACAGAAAAACCATGCAGAAACCCACGAGGAACAAATAACTGTTTGTTGTTTTCTGCCGATAAATGTACTGCTACATGCTGACCAAATGTTGGAGAATCGGGACGGGCATCTACTGCTACATCGATTACTTCGCCTTTTAGCACTCGAACCAATTTTGCTTGTGCATGATCTCCTGCTTGTGCATGCAGTCCGCGAATTACTCCTTTTGTTGAATAACTTTGGTTATCTTGAACGAAATGGGTGTTGGTTCCCGTTAAATCATTGAATGATTTTTCGTTAAAGCTTTCGAAAAAGTAGCCACGTTCGTCTTGGAACTTTCGTGGTTCTAAAATAAAACAGTCTTTTAGTTTTGTTTCTGTTGCCTTCATATTATTTAGTAACTGAGCTAATTAATAACTGGTAACTAATTTACCTTTCTAATTAAGCTCCTGTTTTAATTTAATTTTTTACTTAACGGGTATCCCAATCGCTATCTAGATACAGTATGATTAAATGGTTATTAAGTGAGTCGCCCTTGATGAATGAGATTCTTCCTACGTCAGAATGACAAAAAAACTGGATATTATTTATACTGCTCCTGATAATACTTTTGGTAATCGCCTGATGTTACGTTGTTCAACCATTCTTGGTTATCCATAAACCAGTCGATTGTTTTTGCCAATCCTTGTTCAAAGGTGACGCTTGGGTACCAG
>NZ_RQTJ01000062.1 GCF_003858535.1 Paenimyroides viscosum | reverse complement strand
TGGAAATTAATTCTAATAAAAAAACCGCCTCAAATTTTAATATTGAGACGGCTTCTTTTTTATTGCTTAATTTTTCCTTATATTCGCTGGACTTAAAAGTAAAGATATATGAAATTTGGAATTATTCGCGAAGGTAAAACTCCACCAGACAAACGCGTTGTTTTTTCTCCACAAGAATTATTATCAGTTAAAAACACGTATCCAACCGCCACATTCAAAGTAGAAAGTTCGCCGATAAGAGTATTTAAAGACGAAGAATACCAAGAATTAGGATTCGATGTAAGTGATGATTTAAGAGATTGCGATGTACTTTTTGGTGTAAAAGAAGTTCCTGTAGATCAGTTAATTCCTAATAAAACGTATTTCTTTTTTTCGCATACCATTAAAAAACAGCCCTACAATAAAAAGTTGTTACAAGCTTGCTTAGAAAAAAACATCAGATTAATTGATCATGAAACATTAGTTGATAAAAACGGAACCCGTTTAATTGGTTTTGGCAGATATGCAGGAAT
The DNA here is from genome assembly GCF_003858535.1 of Paenimyroides viscosum. GTDB lineage: Bacteria > Bacteroidota > Bacteroidia > Flavobacteriales > Flavobacteriaceae > Flavobacterium > Flavobacterium viscosum. The sequence goes on along the minus strand of NZ_RQTJ01000062.1, from coordinate 4,547 downwards.
TGTTGGCGCTTACAACGCTTTTAGAGCTTTTGGAATTAAATTTGAATTATTCAATTTAAAAAAAGCCGAAGAATTAAAATCGCAAAACGATTTAATCGATCGTTTAAACAGAGCCTACCTACCGCCTATCAAAGTTGTTTTAACAGGTAAAGGGAAAGTTGGTTTTGGAGCGAAAGAAATTTTAGACGGAATGAAAATGAAAGAGGTTTCTATTGAAAAATTCCTTTCTAAAGAATTCGATGAGCCTGTTTACGTGCATATAGATGTTGAAGATTATTATAGAAAAATTGATGGTACCGAAGGATCTTTTGAAGATTTTAAAAAAAATGCATCAGCTTACGAAAGCGATTTTGAAAAATTTTCTAAAGTTGCAGATATTTTTATTGCCGGACATTTTTATAAAGACGGATCTCCAAAAATATTAACCAAAGAAATGCTAAACAATGCCAATAACGCCATTAAAGTAGTTGCAGATGTTTCTTGTGATATAGACGGACCTATAGATAGTACCATTCGTGTTTCTACAATTGCCGATCCTATTTACGGATATTATCCTAGAGAAAATAAAGAAGTTCCGGTAGATCATCCTGCAGCAGTTGTTGTTATGGCGGTTGATAATTTACCTTGTGAATTGCCTAAAGATGCCAGCGAAGGTTTTGGTGAAATGTTTATAGAACATATTATTCCGGCATTTTTTAATAATGATAAAGATCAAATATTAGAAAGAGGAACAATTTGCGAAAACGGTAAATTAACCGAACGTTTTTCTTACTTAGAAGATTATGTAAAATAACAAAACAGCCTTTAGAAATCTAAAGGCTGTTTTCATTTAAATAGTCATTGAAAATAGTTGATTTTTAGGATTGCTTTCAATTAAATATTCATCAAAAGCCATGCAAATATTTCGTACAAAAGCTTTACCTAAATCTGTAACAATTAAGGTATCGTTTTCAATAAATAAAAGATTATCTTTTAAAAATTCCGATAGCCTATTTAGTAGTAAATCTTTAGGAATCATTGTATAAACTAAAGTTAAATCTACTTTAAACTTACAAATAATATCTAAAATAGCATTCCTTAAAATTAAATCGTTGTTTGATAAGATATGACCTTTAACGACGGTAAGTTCATTATTTTGTAATTGGGTGACGTATTTTTTAATGTCCTTTTCATTTTGTGCAAAAGCTGTTTCACAATCACTGATTGATGATGCACCTAACCCAATCAACACAGTGGTTTTAAAGGCGGTATAACCCATAAAATTTCGGTGTAATTTTTTATTTTTAAAAGATTTATACAAATCATCTGATTCTTTTGCAAAATGATCCATGCCAATTTCGTGGTATCCTTTTTCTTGTAATAAATTTCTTCCTAGCTCATATAACTTGCGCTTTTCTTCGCTTTTAGGAAGATCTTCCTCATTAAATCCTCGCTGACCATTCCCTTTAATCCATGGAACATGAGCGTAAGAATAAAATGAAATTCTATCGGGCATCAACTCTGCCGTTTTGTTAACCGTATTTATTATTGTTTCGGTATTTTGGAAAGGCAATCCGTAGATAATATCGTGCGAAACAGATTTGTAACCAATTTCTCTAGCAGTTTCGGTTACGTAAGCAACCTGATCAAACGACTGTATTCTATGAATAGCTTTTTGAACATTTTCATCATAATCTTGTACGCCAAAACTAACTCGCGTAAAACCTAAATTATACAAAGTTTGTAAATGTTCGCGCGTGGTGTTGTTAGGATGACCTTCAAAACTAAGTTCAATATTTTCATGTTTTTCGGCATCATTAAAAATACCTTTTATAAGTCTTTTAAGCTCGTTACAACTAAAAAAAGTTGGGGTACCACCGCCTAAATGAAGTTCTTTAATAATGGGCTTTTCACTAAAAATGTTTAAATACAACTGCCATTCCTTTAATACAGCATCTATGTAAGGTTCTTCAACTTCATGTCTTTTAGTAATGTATTTATGGCATCCACAAAAAGTACATAAACTTTCGCAATAAGGTAAGTGAATGTATATAGAAATTCCCTCGGTAGAATTACTTAATTTAAAATTTTTACTTAATTGTGTAATCCATTCATTTGCAGTAAAACCAGATTCATTCCAAAATGGAACTGTTGGGTAACTTGTATATCTGGGTCCCGGCACATTATATTTATCAATTAAAGAGCTCATTTTATTTTAATTTTTTTCAAAATTAATGACTTATAATCTGTAAAATGCTGATATTTGTCATAGATACAAAACCATTATTATGAAAAAAACCATTTTAATACTCGGTATTTTATTAAGCGGATTATCCGTCAATGCGCAAGAAATTGAAGCAGATAGACAAAGAATTGATGTTAATGCATTCATTAATAAAACAAGTAAAACTCCTATATTAATTGATGTTAGAACTCCTGAAGAATATAGAGAAGGAACAATTCCCGGAGCAATGAGCCTGAATATTCATAGCGATGATTTTAAGCGTTCAGCGGATAATCTGCCAAAAGAACGAGAAATTATTGTTTTTTGTCAATCAGGTGACCGAAGTAACGAAGCGTTTGAAATGCTAAAATCTTTAGGCTTTAAAAATGTATCGCAACTAGTTGGTGGATACGAAGTTTGGAGAGAAGCTAATGAGAAACGCGGAAATAAATAATTCTTTTTTTTAAGATTTCTATAAGAATAATTCTGTAGTAAATTAGATATATTTGAACATTATTTTAAAAACAATTAAAAATGGACCACGCGTCTTTACAAAGCTTTATTAAAACAATTTTTATAATAATATTGGTTTATTACCTATTTAAGTTTGCGTTTAAGCTTTTTGCACCTTTTTTAATAAAGAAGGCAGTAAGCAAGGTATCAGAAAATTTTCAGAAACAGCAACAGGCTTATCAAAATCAAAATACGCAACAGCAACCCGATTTTGAAAGTGAGTTAAAGCAAAATAAAATACCCAAAGAAAAAAAGAAAGTTGGCGAATACATCGATTTCGAAGAAATAAAATAAAAGAAGCTTTTTTGCTTCTTTTATTTTTTAATAAATTTTGAGTTATAAAATCCTTGATCAGATTCTAATTTAATTAAATAAGTTCCACTTGAAAGATGAGAAACATCTAGTGAAAAATCAGATACTTTTTGTGAAAGTATTTGTTTGCCGTTCATATCAAAAACTGTAACTTTTTCAATAGCGATATTTTGTGCCCAGAAAATTTTATCAACTGTGGGGTTTGGATATAAAACAATATTAGATAATTCATGTTCGGTGGTAGAAGCTTCAGTACATTGAAAAATTAAAACAGGTGATGCTGGAGAAGAAGGAGAACCATTAAAAAAATCCATATTGTTGGCACCAAAAGCCCAAACCGTATTATCTGCTCTTACAGCAAATGAAATGCAATGACCTGCCGCTACCTTTATCCAATTAGACGCTGTACCTACTTGTATAGGAACCAATGATTGGTTAGGTATTATAACCGAACCATCATTACTCCAACAACCTGACCCCCATTGCCATAAAGTTCCATCATTTTTAATACCAACGGCAGATGCTTGTCCTGCGGCTACTTCTTTCCAAGTATCTGTTTCAATTTGTACAGGTGTTTGTACAGGCGTGTAGATATTATGATTGTATGATCCCCAATACCATAAGGTGTTGTCTGTTTTTAAAGCTAATGTATAATATCCCATATTAGAAGGAATAATTTTTTTCCAATTGGTGTCAGTGCCTACTTGAGTTAAAACACTAATACATTGTGAATGAAATGAATTAGACACCCCTAAACTGTAATAATTATTTCCCCCCATTGCCCATAAAGTACCGTTACTTTTAATAGCAAATGTTCTTGCAACAGCAGCACCGATACTTACCCAGTCGGTATCGGGACTTATTTGAATAGGTTGCATATAGAAATTATTAGGGAATGGTGCAGCAGGAACATTTGTTAACGCACAATTATCAGCATTTCCCCAACCCCATAAGGTACCGTTGTTCTTTAAAGCGATATTATTTTGCGAAGTGTTTACAACTTGTACCCAATCTATATCTGTACCTACTTGTGTTGGGATAAAATTATTTATGGTTGTACCATTACCCAATACTCCATAAATATTATTTCCCCAAGTATATATTTTACCGTCTTTAGTGAATCCTGCAGAAGAAAGACTACCGTGAGAAATGGTTGCAAAATCAGGAATCGAAGGTCTTGTATATGGAACACTTATAGGTTGTGTATTTCCATTTCCTACTTGCCCTAAGTTATTAAGTCCCAAAGTATAAACCTTCCCATCAATTGTAAATATGGATGCGGTTCTAAAATCAACCGAAATATCAGTAACACATTTGTCTCCTTGATAATAAGGATTTGTTTGTGCGTGTAATCCTAAAAAAGAGAAAATAATAATTAAAGTTGTGTATTTTTTTTTCATAATCTTATTATTTTAAGGTAATTAATTTCAAATATATGTATTATTTAATTAAAATAAACCCGTAGTGCATTATAGAAAAAGTTGCTCAAAAGATTAAAAATCAGTATATTGTATTGACT
>NZ_RQTJ01000061.1 GCF_003858535.1 Paenimyroides viscosum | reverse complement strand
AAGAACATATATATTCTAAAAAGCAAAAAAGAAGCTGTCTAGTTTTGAGACAGCTTCTTTTTGTTTTATAATATTAACCCGGAATCTGTTCGGTTAAAACTTCATTTCCTTTTGTATCATAATAAGTACAGGTTAATGCATCTAAATCAACAATCCATTTTTCAATTCCTGTTTCTGCACAATGATTGCAAAAAGTAAAATAATCTGTTTCGCCTTGTTGATGAATCTTTAATAAACGAGCAAACTCCTCTTTATTTAAATTGTCTGAAATCGTTAAATCATTGTATTTTGGAGTTGATTGTGCCGAAAAAGCATTGCTTCCAAAATAATTGGTATGACTGTCTTTTACCCACGTTTCAAAACTAGTTACGCCTAATTGTTTAATTTCCTGAATGTATTTCGGAAAATCGGCACCCGATTTTACTTTTGCGTGCGCTTCTTCAATTTCTTTTACTGTAAACATTTTCTAAATTTTTATGCTGTAAAACTACAAATAAAAAAACATCTCTTAAATTGAGATGTTTCCTTTTTATAAATTATTTATGCTTTCTAATTAAACGCTTTTGCAATCATTACCAACGAGCCTTTATCGGTAATACCAGACTGTCGCCAAACCATTGCCCCGTTTTTATAGACCATTAATGTAGGTTCAGATTTTATTCGTAAAGCTTCAACCAATTGCGGATTTTTTAGGGTATTGATATTTATAATGGTTAACTTTTCGCCCATTTCTATTGCTACCTCTTCTATAATTTGTTGCATTTGCTCGCATTCGGGATTGTGTTCAGCGGTAAACTGAATTAAAACCGGAATGTTTGAGTTTATTAAATCACCAAATTTTGACATATTACTCCTTTTTCTATCGATACAAAATTAAAAATTTTAACTAATTAACCTTTTATTATTTGCTTTTTTTTTAATTCTAAAACGGTAATTTCAGGCCAAATACCAACTCTGCCAGAATAAGCATGGAAACCAAAACCGCGATTCACGTAAATATATTGGTGTCCTTTGTTGTATAAACCGCCCCATTCGGGATAAATATATTCTGCCGGGCTCCATTCTAAAACTTTCGGAATATTAAAGCCAAACTGCATACCGTGTGTGTGACCCGACAAAGTAAGCTGATATTTCTGTTGATGATTCACAATTTCGGCATCCCAATGAGATGGATCGTGCGTCATTACAATTTTAAAAGCGTTGGTTGGAACATTTTCTGATGTTTTCTTTAAATCACCTGCTTTTTTAAAGTTTAAACCCCAGTTTTCTACACCTAACAAATATATAGAATCATTGTTACTTTTTAGAACTACGTTTTCATTTAAAAGCAGTTTAAAACCACTTTTCGCAATATTATTTTTAATTGCCGTAAAATTTTGTTCTTTGTCAGTTTCAGTATCCCACTTAACGTATTCGCCATAATCATGATTTCCTAGAACAGCGAATTTACCATACTTTGGCGTTTTAATTTTTTGCAATGTTTCAATCCACGGGTCGGCTTCAGTAGCCAACGTATTTACAAAATCGCCTGTAAAAAGTAAAACATCGTATTCTTGCGAATTAATCATTTTAATACCTTCTTCAATTGCCGCTTTGTTATCCCAACTTCCAACGTGCAAATCTGATATCTGCAACACTTTTAAACCATCAAAACTACTAGGAAGATCCTTAAAAACGATGGTTTCTTGTCGAACTTTAAAATTATACTTCCCTACAAAAACGCCATAAATAATTGAAATCGTAAGCAAGCTTGCCGCAACTAAAACAATACGTGTAAGTAAACTGCTGCGCGAGTTTGTAATAATTTTTTTATAAATGAATTTATTGCTTGTCCATCTTGTAAAACGGAACATATCTTCTACTAAAAGTGGTATGCTAATAAGTATTTTAGGAAGTAAAAAAAGCAATATCAATGCCATGATATGCATACTTTCTGATGTTTGACCTTTAGATTTGTCTGCCCCGTTAAAATATAAAAGCAAACTAGCAATTATGGTAATCAACAAAAGCAAATAAGCAAAAACAGCCGATCTTTTTTTTGTAAATCTATATAATAAGTGACAAGTGTATATTTCGCCTAAAATAATAATAATTAATAGTATAGGAAAAAGTGCTGCAATCATTCTGTTTTTAGTTTGTCTCAAAATTACATAACTTTCGTTTTTAATTGAAGGTAGTTTTTAATACTTTAACAGTTTTAAATTTCTTTTAAAGTAATTAGCTTTTCAAAGACAACTAAAAACTTACAACTCATATCTTTTTTGTAATTTTGATGCTTTTGAAACAGTTAGTATGAACAACCAGAAACGTTTATTTCTTTTAGATGCCTACGCGCTTATTTTTCGTGGGTATTATGCTTTTATAAAAAATCCCCGAATTAACTCAAAAGGGTTAGATACATCGGCTGTGATGGGTTTTATGAACTCGTTAATGGATGTTATAAAACGCGAACGCCCCGATTATTTGGCAGTTGCTTTTGATAAAGACGGAAGCCAAGCACGATGTGAAATTTTCCCTGAGTACAAAGCAAACCGCGATGAAACACCCGAAGCTATTAAGATTTCGATACCTTATATAAAAGAAATTTTAAACGCAATGCACATTCCAATTATTGAAGTTCCGGGAATTGAAGCCGACGATTTAATTGGAACGTTATCTAAAAAAGCAGAAAAAGAAGGGTTTCAGGTTTTCATGGTAACACCCGACAAAGATTTTGCGCAGCTGGTTTCAGAAAATATTTTTATGTATCGCCCAGCACGTATGGGCAATGGTATAGAAATTTGGGGAGTTAAAGAAGTTCAGGAAAAATTTGAAGTGAACGATCCGTTACAAGTGATTGATTTCTTGGGAATGATGGGCGATGCTGTTGATAATATTCCGGGATTACCAGGCGTTGGCGAGAAAACAGCAAAGAAATTATTAGCAGAATTCGGCTCAATGGAAAATTTGTTGGAAAATACCGATAAGTTAAAAGGAAAAATGCGCGAGAAGATCGAAGCTAATAAAGAAATTGGATTGCTTTCAAAAAAACTGGCGCGTATCTTTTTAGATTGTCCGGTGGAATTTGAAGAAGAATTTTTTAGATTAGAGAAGCCCGATGTTGCAAAAACCGAAGCTATTTTTCAAGAACTGGAATTCCGTAGAATGAAAGAACAGTTCGATAAAATTTTTGCAGATGAAGTTGTAATGACGCAACCAACACCAATTGGCAAGCAATCTGTGAAAAGCATCGATCAGTTTTCGCTTTTTGAAACAGGCGATACCGAAATTAAAATTACCGACGAAGGTTACTATAAAACTTTATCAAACACCGATCATTTTTATCAGTTGGTTCAAGGAAAATTTGCTATACAGTTATTTGTAAAAACGTTGTTAGAACAAACCGAAGTTTGCTTTGATACCGAAACAACCAACATTGATGCTAATTTGGCAGAATTGGTTGGGATGTCGTTTTCGTACGCAAAAGGTTCGGCATATTACATTCCGTTCCCAGAAAATCAAGACGAAGCGCGGGAGTTAATCGAAATATTCCGACCGTTTTTAGAAAATGATCAAATTATAAAAATCGGTCAGAACTTAAAATACGATATTAAAGTCCTTAAAAATTATAATGTAGAAGTTAAAGGATTTTTGTTTGATACTATGATTGCGCATTATTTGATAAACCCAGATATGCGTCATAATATGGATGTTTTGGCAGAAACCTATTTACAATATCAGCCACAATCGATCGAAGAATTAATTGGTAAAAAAGGCAAAGGACAAAAATCTATGCGCGATGTTTCGGTAGAAGATGTAAAGGAATACGCAGGTGAAGACGCCGATGTTACCTATCAACTGAAAGAAGTTTTTGCTCCCAAATTAGATCAAAGTAAAACAAGAGAATTATTTGATAAAATCGAAAGTCCGTTGGTTTCTGTTTTAGCCGAAATGGAATCGGAAGGAATTAAATTAGATGTTGATTATCTTAATACACTTTCGGTAGAGTTATCAGCCGAAGCGCAAAACCTTCAAACAAAAATATTTGAAACAGCCGGAGAAGAATTCAATCTGGCATCGCCAAAACAATTGGGAATCATTCTTTTTGAAAAACTTAAAATTGGTTCAGGCAAAATAAAGAAAACCAAAACCGGGCAATATGCAACGGGCGAAGAAGTGTTGAGCGATTTGGCTAAAGACAACGAAATTGTTCGCGATATTTTAGAATGGCGACAAATAGTTAAACTGCAAAACACCTATGTTGATGCGTTGCCAACGCAGATAAACCCTAAAACGGGTCGCGTACATACCGATTATATGCAGGCGGTTGCAGCTACGGGGCGTTTAAGTTCGAATAATCCGAATTTGCAGAATATCCCAATTCGTACCGAACGCGGACAAAAAGTTCGTAGAGCATTTGTTGCAAGAGATGAAAATCATGTGTTGGTTTCTGCCGATTATTCGCAGATTGAATTACGCATTATTGCCGCTTTAAGCGAAGAACCTAACATGATTGAATCGTTTCAGAATCATTTAGATATTCACAAAGCCACAGCTGCTAAAGTATTTAAAGTTGATTTAGATAGTGTAACGCGCGAACAACGTAGCAACGCTAAAACGGTAAACTTTGGAATTATTTACGGCGTTTCTGCATTTGGTTTAAGTCAGCAAACAAGTTTAAATCGTACCGAAAGTAAAGAATTAATTGATGCTTATTACGCAACCTATCCAAAATTGCGCGAATACATTAACACACAAATTGAATTTGCTCGTGAATACGGATATGTGCAAACCGTTTCTGGTCGTCGCAGGTATTTAAAAGACATCAATTCGCAGAATGCTGTGGTTCGTGGCGGTGCAGAACGTAATGCGGTGAATGCGCCTATCCAGGGATCGGCTGCCGATATCATTAAAATTGCAATGATTAACATTCACAACCGCTTGATAAAAGAAAACTTTGAAACCAAAATGTTATTGCAAGTGCATGATGAATTAGTTTTTGATGTTCCTAAAACCGAATTAGAAAAAGTAAAACCAATTATTAAACAAGAAATGGAAAACGCTTTTAAGTTAGCTGTTCCGTTGGAAGTTGAAATAGGCGAGGGCAGCAATTGGTTGGATGCGCATTAAAAAAGTTGAATTTTATAAAACATAAAAAAGCCGCTCATTTCGAGCGGCTTTTAATTTGGAATTAAAACTGAATTATTTCTTTACAATTTTAATAAATTGACTATTTTCTTTCGTTTTTACGTTCAGCATGTAAGTT
>NZ_RQTJ01000007.1 GCF_003858535.1 Paenimyroides viscosum | reverse complement strand
GTTCTTTTAAAATTAATTTGTAACTTGCTTCTAAGTTGCTCATAATTGTATTTATTTGATAGTTAATACAATATACTGATTTTTAATCTTTTGAGCAACTTTTTCTATAATGCACTACGGGTAGTACTAATAAATAAAGGATGGAAATTACTCCATCCTTTGTTGTTTTATAAAATCACTAAAATATCTTCTAAATCGCTTTTGTTTTTTGTAAAATCTGCAATCCATTCTTTTAATTTATCAATTTCAAACGGAAGTAAAAATTCAATAGCTTTGGTAATCTCTTTTAAAAATAAGTCTTTACTAAAACTTACTTTTTCTAAAATTTTTATGGTGTGATTTAATTGTTCTGTCATAATATGTAATTTTATATAAATATAACTAAAAGCAATTAATTTTATAAAAAATTTAGATTTTTTTAACAGCAATAACCATCTCACGTTTACCTGGTGGTCCGGCGGTTTTATGAACCGTAAAACCAATTTCTTTCAACCTGCGGTTAATTAATCCTTTACAAGCGTAGGTTACAAAAATTCCGTTAGCATTTAAAAAATCATAAGATTTCTGTAAAATTTCTTGTGACCATAACTCACTTTGATAATCAAATCCGAAAACATCAAAATAAACAATATCGAATTTATTACATGTGTTGAAATCTTCAATCTTACAGAAATGTTTCAGCAGACTAAACTGTTCGGTTACCATTTCGTTTATATCAACCGGAATTTCGTGTAATTTTTGAAGCGAAACCGGTGTTTTTACAAAATCATTGTAATTCAGTAACTTAAATTCACTTTTTGTAAGCGGATAGGCTTCTATACTTTCGTAAACAATTTTTTTATAGTTTTTAACCGCAAATTCCAAAGTAAGCAAAGCGTTTAATCCGGTGCCAAAACCATATTCTAACACATTAATGGTTTCTTTATTAATCAACGCAATACCATTTTTAATATAAACGTGTGCAGATTCCTGAACGGCTCCGTGTTTAGAATGAAAAGTTTCACCCATATCTTTAACAAATAAAGAGTGTGAGCCGTCTTCGGTAACTATAATTTCACGATTCATTTATGGAATAATCAGTTTTTTAATTCTTGGAATGGGTCCGCCACATTTTTTAGCATGACATTCTAAACATTGGTTCACCATTTTATTGAAATTGTCTTTTGCTTGAATAGGATCAGTATAAATCATTTTTTGAGCTTCGATAAATTTTATTGCCTGATCGTTAAAAAATGGATCACGATCTGAAGCTTCAGTTAAAACAGCTGTGTGTAGCTTATTAAAAGCTTCAGGGTAACTGCCTAAATCCTGATTCGTTGTAATACGTTCTTTAAGTTGGGTGTTGTAAGCATACATTTGTTCCATTAAAGCCGCCATTTCAGACATTTCGTACATTTGAAATTTAGCGTCGCCAACACTATCTTTGACAGATACAGCTTCATTTTTTACATTGTTGTCGTTTTTTTGCTGACAACTACTAGCAAAAGCTACGGTTAAAACAATTAACAGTAATTTCTTCATTATTTAGCTGCTGCAATTAAAACACCGTCTGCCATGAAACGATAGTTTTTAGATGGTTGTGTAATTTGATCGATTTCAGCTTGCGTTTTACCAGCATCTTTAGCTTCATGCTTTAACTGATCTACCGATGTTTCTTCGATAAAAGCTTTACCCGAAACAATGGCAGTATGGTTTTCTGCGCCTTCTTTTGGTACAAAAAATGCGTAATCTTTAAACTTTATAAAAGCTTCTTTTTCATTAGCTAAATTCAAAGTCATCCAACAACCTTTTTTCTTACAAGTTGTTTTAATTTCCGATATGAATTTAACATCTAAAGTATCGGTTGGTTTCATACTTTCGTATTTGACCAACATTTCTTCTTTAGTAATTGCGTTGTCTTTAGTGATACTATCACCAAAAACTTGATAACTTACTTCGGTTTCAGCCGTGTTTTCAACTTTATCTATAGCTGTCGTTTCTTTTTTATTGCAGGCAATCATTGAAGAAGCTACTGCGAAAACAAATACTATTTTTTTCATAATTCAAAATAAATTTTTACAAATATAAAAATACTATTATAAACTATTGCGTAATTAGTTTAAATCGGTTTATTTTAATTATTTAGAGAATTTTAAACAATTAAGGTGTTTTGTTATAAATTACATAATATTACCCGTTTATAACGAATTTTTTTTTCTAAATTTGTAAAGTTCAAAACAACAAAACAATTTTAAAGAGTAAAAATAAAAATGGATTTAGACATTTTAAACACCTTAAAACTAACTAAAGTAGCTACTTCAAAAATCGATACTTTTGATTTTGAAAATGTGAAGTTTGGCGATAAATTTACAGACCACATGTTAGTTTGCGAATATAAAAACGGTAGTTGGGGTACTTTGGAAATTAAACCTTATGCACCAATTACGTTAGATCCTTCTGCTAGAGTTTTTCATTACGGACAGGCAATATTTGAAGGTATGAAAACCTACAAAGAAGAAAATGATGATATTTGGATGTTTAGACCGGATCAGAATTTTGAGCGTTTTAATAAATCGGCTATTCGTTTAGCAATGCCTGCTATCGATGAAACAAGATTCATTGGCGGACTAAAAGAATTAATTAAGGTTGAAAAAGATTGGGTTCGTAAAGGTTTAGGTAATTCTTTATATATACGTCCGTTTATGATTGCTACAGAAAGTGGTGTAATTGCAAGCCCTTCTAACGAATTTTTGTTCTGTATTTTATTATCACCGGCAAAATCTTATTACGCAGGGAAAATTAAAGTTCAAATTGCCGATTATTACAGTCGTGCCGCAAATGGTGGTATTGGCGCTGCAAAAGCTGCCGGTAATTATTCAGCACAGTTTTATCCAACAAAATTGGCTCAGGAAGCTGGTTTCAATCAGGTAATCTGGACCGATTCTAACCATACACATCTGGAAGAAGCTGGTACAATGAATGTTTTCTTTAGAATTAACGATACTTTATTTACAGCGCCAACTTCTGATCGTATTTTAGATGGTGTGACACGTAAAAGCTTAATTGAATTAGGAGAATCTTTAGGTTACGATATTAAAATTGAGCCTGTAAAAGTTGAGACTATTTTAGAAGCAGCTAAAAACGGTTCTTTAAAAGAAATTTTTGGAGCAGGTACTGCTGCAGTTGTAAACCAAATTGAAGGTTTTGCTTACAAAGATAATTACTATCAGTTACCAGAAATGGCAGATGAAGATTCTTACGCATTACAGCTTAAAAATGCTTTAACAAAACTACAAAATAAATTAGCAGACGATCCTTTTAATTGGACCGTTAAAATATAATGATAAAGCTTGCGTTTGCAAGCTTTTTTTATGCACTAATTTGGTTATATTTGTATAAAAAAAGTATGTTTTCACAGGGACAGATTGTTTTTGCACTATTATTTGTAATTGTTTTTGTAATAATAATGATTATCATGTATCGCAAAGATTTAAAAATGCATAAAACTTATTATAAAGGCAGTTTATGGGTATTACTTACTTTTTTATTATTTATAGCGCTTCTTTTTGTTATTAAAATCATTTTAAAAGATTAATTTTTATGAAAATTATTAAATACATTATTATTATTGCAGCACTTGCAATGGTTTTTTTTACGGTGTATATAGCAACGGGTAAAAGTAATTATGAAATTAATGTAAGTAAAAACACAGAATTATCTAATCAAAGATTATTTAGATATGTTGATAATTTACAAAATTTTGGTGATTGGAATCCTTGGAATAATAACAATACTTTTAAACTTGATTCTATTTACAAAGGAAAAGATGCTAAGGTTACGTGGGATGGAAATGAAGCTTACATTACAAAATCAATTCCCAACGATACCGTTTTCTTAAAAATAAATGTTTCGGGTAACGATTATGATACCAAAGTGTTTTTTAATGAAAACAATGGCAAAACAACTATTCATTGGAATGTTAAAGGGAATTTATCTTTTAGTGAGAAATTCAAATTATTTTTTCAAGGTACCCCAGATAAAGTAATTGCTCCACTTTTTTTAGAAGGATTAACAAACATCGATAAAAACATTACCGAGAGTCTTAAAAATTTCAGTATTAAAAATGAGGGGATGACCCTGATACCTGAAATGTTTTATATAAAACAAACCATAGAATCAGACATTGAAAATTTGGGAGATAAAATTTTTCAGAGCATGGAACACATGAACAACTTCGCCAAAAATTTTGAATTAGAACCATACGGCTCTCCGTTTACAGTGTTTGAAAATATTAACATGTTGTCTGGAAATGTGCGTTATTCTGTATGTATGCCAATTAAAAACTTTTTTAGTACAGCTGAAGGAAGTGATATTGTTTGTGAAAAAATGCCTGCTTTTCATGGATATAAAACCATTTTAACGGGCGATTATATTCACAGTGATAAAGCTTGGACAGAAGTTAAAAAAGAAATTTTAACTAAGAACTTAACGCAACGAGCAGATATTAAACCAATAGCAATTTATAAAACTTCTATTTTAACCACTCAAAAAACAAATGAATGGGTTACAGAGTTTATAATTCCAGTAAACGAAACGGTTGTTCCAATTGTTGATACACTTATAACAGATACTTTGTCTGTATCAAGATAAATCAAACTAAAAAAGCTTCCGGATAAGGAAGCTTTTTTAGTTCAATACAATATTTTACATATTCTTTACATCAATTTCATCTGTTGGCAGTACTTCTACACGATGTTTCATTTTCTTTTGAATGATTTTAAAATGATGCATATCTTCTAGTGTAAGCAAAGTTATGGCTTGTCCGGTTTCGTTAGCTCTACCAGTTCTTCCAATCCGGTGTACATAATCTAAAGGTGATCGCGGTAATTCGTAATTAATAACCACCGGCAGCATGTCAATATGAATACCTCTTGATAATATATCGGTTGTAATTAAAACCTGTACAGCACCGCTTTTAAAATCGGTTAACGCTTGGTTACGAGCACCCTGCGTTTTTTTACTATGTAAGGTTGCTGTTTTTATGCCGTTTTTAGCAAGTTTAACGCTAAGATTATCAGCAGTTCTTGTAGATGAAACAAATATAAGCGCTTGCGATGTAACTTGCGTTTTTAATAGGTATCTTAAAAACGGACCTTTACGCTCTGGTGTAACATAATAAGCTATTTGATCTATTGGATCTGCTACTTCCAATATTTTTTCAACTTCAACTGTTTCAAAATTAACAGTTAGTGTTTGCTTAATTGTTTCTACTTTGTCATTTAATGTAGCAGAAAACAAGATATGCTGGCAATTTTTAGGAATTGTCTTTAATATTGCCTGTAATTCATCTTCAAAACCTAATTGAAACATTTTGTCTGCTTCGTCAATAATCAGTGTTTCTAATAAATCTAACGACAGTGCATTTTGTTCTAATAAATCAAGTAAACGGCCTGGTGTTGCAATTAATAGTTCGGTTCCTATCATATTCTTCATTTGGGGGTTTATAGCAACACCGCCATAAACCGCCATAGATTTTATAGGTCTTTTTAACTCAGGTGAACAAAGTTTGATAAATGATTCTATTTGTATAGCTAATTCTCTGGTAGGAACTACAATTAAAACCGGAATATTTCTTGAATTTTTATAGTTTAATTGTTGTCTGTTTTCAAGTATTGGAAGCACAAAACCTGCTGTTTTACCTGAACCTGTAGGAGCAATTCCTAATAAGTTTTTACCTTCTAAAATTACAGGTATTGCTTTTTGTTGAATAGGGAAAGGGTTTGTAATACCGTTAGAATGCAACGTTTCAACTAATTGTTTTGATATTCCTAAAGATTCAAAAGTCATAAATAAGATTAAATAAGTACACCGTTAGTACAATTTTTACAAAAGTACGTTTTTTAAAAAGATAAAATTCATAAAGATTTCCGTAGTTAATGCTTAGTCTTAATAATATCAATAAAAAAATAAAATCAATGAATTTTTATGTAATTGCTCACACTGTTTTAAGGTTGTTTGTGTATATTAATTACTCTAAGTGTATAGTAAATTCACAGATTATTTTAAATAATTTTTCATGATACTAAATAATTTAAACGGTATTAATTACTAAAGCCATTGTTTACAATATATTTAATGTAAAGACAAATCTTTTATATTTATTGTAGGCTGCTACGGATTAATTTTTGTTTAACTAAAAGTGTATCAAAAGGAATTGATGTTTAATGTATAATAAAATTGTAACTATTTATGAGACATTTAATTAAACTAGGAGCTATTGTAGCAGGCGCTACGGCTGGTGCAGCAGTTGGTGTGTTATTTACCACTGAAAAAGGGGCTAAAGTAACAGATAAAGTTTTAAATAAACTAAAATCGGGTTCAGATGTGCTAAGTTCATCAAAAGAAGATTTAAAAAATAAGTTAAAAGGATTTATTTCTTCTAAAGAGGAAAGTTTTGAAGCACGTTTAAATTCAATTTTAGATAAAACTGCTGATAAAACGGAAGATCTGATTGCGATGTTAGAGAAAAAATTATCTGAATTAAAAAATGATACCCCACAATCATCTTCAAAAGATGCGGTTCAAAATAACTCTACAACAGAATTAAAAGAAGAGTTTAACAAACAGACGCAAGAGAATGAAAATCAACAAGAAGATATTGTTCTTAAGGCAGCTCACAGCAATCCTACAAATTTATAACCTTAATTATAGTATACAAAAGCTGTCTTATAAAATTAGACAGCTTTTTTATGCAATATCACTATACAATTCTCCACGATGCGGTTTTAAAACATCGCGCAATTTTCGCATCAACTCGTCGTTCACTACAATAAAAGCAATCGAATGAAACTCATTCATTTGCTGAAAACCCGAAATTGAAATAGGTAATTGTTCAATTAAAATAAATTCTTTCAAATGAATTTCCTGATGTTCGGCTGTTTTTAAAGCATCGGGACCTCTAAAATCCCAGATTAATTTTATCTGTCGTTCCATTTTGTCAAATTTCAGTAAATTTAAAACATCCTTTTAAACAAATCTATAATTAATGTATTTTTGTACTTTCAAATTTGCTTTATAACAAAATGCCTCAAGAAATACAATTACAAGTCCTTCCGGAAATTGCAGCTACAAATCATTTGTTGGTAGATTATGTTGCCAAATTAACACACACGCCTTCAAACGAAATTCAGCATGTTACCATTTTAAAAAGATCGATCGATGCCCGACAGAAACAGGTGAAAATCAATCTTAAAGTTCAGGTTTTCTTTCAAGGAGAAGATGTACACCACAGACCGGTTTCTTTTCCTGATTATAAAAATGTGAGAAATGCACCCGTAGCAATTGTAGTTGGAGCAGGACCAGCAGGATATTTTGCAGCTTTGCAGTTGATAGAATTAGGCGTAAAACCTATTGTTGTTGAACGTGGAAAAGATGTTCGCGGTCGCCGTAGAGATTTAAAGGCAATTAATGTAGATCATATTGTAAACCCTGATTCTAATTACTGTTTTGGCGAAGGTGGAGCCGGAACCTATTCAGACGGAAAGTTATACACGCGATCAAAAAAACGAGGCGATGTAAACCGTATTTTAGAACTTTTGGTTGCTTTTGGTGCATCGCAAGATATTTTGGTTGAAGCACATCCGCATATCGGTACTAACAAACTGCCGAAAATTATGGAAGATATGCGTCATAAAATTACCGAATTTGGTGGCGAGGTTTTGTTTGATAAACGCGTAGTTGATTTTGATGTGAAAGGCAACGAAATAAAAGGCGCGGTGTTGCATACAGGCGAAACCATTGAGGCAAATCAGGTGATTTTGGCAACGGGACATTCGGCTCGAGATATTTTTGAATTGTTAGATAGAAAAAATATTTTTATAGAAGCAAAGCCTTTTGCATTGGGCGTTCGCGCAGAACATCCACAGTCTTTAATAGATAGCATTCAGTATTCATGCGATTTCCGTGGCGATTTTCTTCCGCCCGCACCATATTCCATCGTAAAACAAGTTAATGGTCGCGGTATGTACTCGTTTTGCATGTGTCCGGGTGGTGTTATTGCGCCCTGTGCTACCGATGTTGAAGAAGTTGTTACCAATGGTTGGTCGCCATCAAAACGCGATCAGGCAACAGCAAATTCCGGTATTGTAGTAGAATTAAAGTTAGAAGATTTTAAACCGTATGAAAAACACGGAGCATTGGCAGGAATGTATTTTCAGAAAGAAATAGAAAACACCGCATGGAAGGTTGCAGGTAAAACGCAGGAAGTTCCAGCGCAACGAATGGTAGATTTTTCAAACAAAAAAGTTTCCGAATCGTTACCTAAAACATCGTATGTTCCCGGAGTTGTTTCTTCAGAATTAGGTGATGTTTTTCCTAGTTTTCTTACCGGAATCATGCGTCAGGGTTTTCAGGAATTCGGTAAAAGTATGAAAGGTTATTTTACAAACGATGCTATTTTGCATGCACCGGAAAGTAGAACTTCATCGCCGGTTCGTATCCCAAGAAACGACGATACGTTGGAACATCTTCAAATTAAAGGCTTGTATCCTTGTGGCGAAGGTGCAGGTTATGCAGGCGGAATTATTTCTGCAGCAATTGACGGAGAAAAATGTGCCATTAAATGTGCCGAACAGATTTTTGGTTATAGAAATTAAAGAAATAAAGTAAATGTTTTAAGATGATTGATTTTAACTTGAAACATTAAACCTTAAACAAAAAAATAATGGAATTAAAATTAACGCGCCCAATTTGTTTTTTCGATTTAGAAACAACGGGAATAGATGTAGCAAGAGATAGAATTGTAGAAATATCGATATTAAAAATTTTTCCAAACGGAAACAAAGAAAGTAAAACATGGCTGGTAAACCCAACGGTTTCAATTCCTGCGCATGCCACGGCTGTTCACGGAATTACCAATGAAAAAGTAGCTAACGAGCCAACTTTTAAAGAACTGGCAGGTCAGGTTTACAACATGATTAAAGATGCCGATTTGGCTGGATACAATTCAGACCGATTTGATATTCCTTTATTGGCAGAAGAATTATTACGTGCTGAAGTTGATTTTGATATGAAAAATCGAGTTTCTGTTGATGTGCAAACAATCTTCCATAAAAAAGAAGAGCGTACGTTAAGTGCAGCGTTAAAGTTTTATTGCAATCAGTCGTTAGAAAATGCGCATTCTGCAGCTGCCGATACCGAAGCTACTTACGAAATTTTAAAGGCGCAGTTAGATCGTTACGAAGATCTAGAAAACGATATGAAAGCACTTTCAGTATTTACTACTCGAAAAAAATCTGTTGATTTTGCTGGATTTATCGCTTTGAATGATGATGGAGAAGAAATTTTTACATTCGGTAAACATAAAGGTGCTTTGGTAAACGATGTTTTAGATCGCGAACCAGGTTATTTTGGTTGGATTCAAAATGCCGATTTTCCTTTGTATACTAAAAAAGTGCTCACAGGAATTAAGTTGCGAAAACTAACCAATAAGTTTTAATACATAAGTTGTATCTTTATGAATAAAAGCAGATAATTATGAGTACTATTGAATTAAAAAAAGAACTGAAAAATTATATAGATGACGGTGATGACAAATTCATAAAAATATTTTATGAAATGGCAAAAGCGTACATGCTGCAAAGAGATAAAGATAAAATGATTGCAGAAGGGGAGAAGGATATTAAAAACGGACAGACTTTTACTTTAGAAGAAGCTAAAGAAATAATGAAAAAATGGAATCCGTAATAAGAGTAGAATTAACATCTCGATCAATAAAAGATTTGCAAAGTATCAGAATGTTTAATGATAATCTTTATAGTGTTTCTAAATCAAGAGAAATTATCGATGATATTTTTAAAGAGTTAGAGATTCTAGAAAATTCAACTGTTGATTTTACTGAAATAGGTTCTGTAGATGAAGAATTTACACACTTAAAGTATGAATACAGAAAGCTTGTAACAAGTCACTATAAAATTACTTATCGAAAAGGTAGAAAAGCAATTTATGTAATTAGAATTTTTGACACAAGACAAAATCCATCAAAAAATAAATAATAAATTTCAAATAAGTAAATGAAAATTATTTGCGTAGGCAGAAATTATATTGATCATATCAATGAACTTTCTAACCAAAAACCAACAGAACCAGTACTTTTTATGAAGCCAGATACATCGGTTTTGTTGAAAACGTTTCCGTTTGTAATTCCCGATTTTTCAAACGATGTACATCATGAAGTAGAAGTTTTGGTGAAAATTTGTAAGGTTGGTAAAAGTATCAGTCCAAAATTTGCACATAAATATTACAATCAAATTGGTTTAGGAGTCGATTTTACTGCACGTGACGTTCAATCTAAGCTAAAAGAAAAAGGCTTGCCTTGGGAAATTGCCAAAGGATTCGATGGCGCAACGGTTATAGGTGAATTTGTTGATAAAGAACAGTTTGAAAATCTTCAGAATATATCTTTTCAATTAATGAAAAACGATGAGGTTGTTCAAAACGGAAACACGCAAGATATGTTGTGGCAAATTGATGAATTAATTTCGTACATCTCACAGTTTTTTACATTGAAAATAGGCGATATTATTTTTACGGGAACACCAAGCGGCGTATCAAAAGTGAACAGTGGCGATGTGTTGGAAGGTTTCTTAGAAGATAAAAAAATGTTTGGCTTTAAAGTTTTGTAATGAAAGCGGTAATTGTAACAATAGGCGATGAGCTGTTAATTGGACAGGTGATCGATACTAACAGTGTTTTTATAGGTCAGGAATTAGAAGCGATCGGTTGTACCGTTGTAGAAAAAGTAGCAATTTCTGATACAATTGAAGCCATTACCAATACAATAAAACGGTATCAAAATCAGGTTGATCTGGTTATTCTTACTGGCGGATTGGGTCCAACAAAAGATGATGTTACCAAAAAAACGCTGGCGCATTATTTTAACGACGAACTGATATTTAATGATGAGGTTTTTCTGCATGTTAAAAAGTTAATCGAAGGTTATTACAACCGACCAATTACCGAAATGAACAGACAGCAGGCGTATGTTCCGTCTAAATGCACCGTTTTGTTTAATGCAGTTGGTACAGCTCCGGGAATGTTAATGGTAAAAGAACAAACAACTTTTGTTTCGTTACCGGGTGTGCCTTACGAAATGAAATATTTAGTTGCCGAAAAATTGCTACCTTATATAAAAGAGCAGTTTAAGTTAGAAGCAATCGTTCATAAAACCGTTTTAACTGTCGGAATTGGCGAAAGTTTACTGGCAGAAAAAATAGAGCAGTGGGAAGATAGTTTACGGCTTTTAAACATTCATTTGGCTTATTTACCTCAATTTGGATTGGTGCGTTTGCGATTAAGCAAAACTGGAAGTTCTGTTGATGAAATTGAAGCTGAGATCATCGGTAAGATTGCAGAATTACAATTGATGATTCCTGAATTTTTTATAGGAATAACAAATGCCGATTCGTTGTTTAATGAAGTTGTTCTTCTGTTGAAACAAAGCGACTTAACAATTGCAATTGCCGAAAGTTGTACAGGTGGAAGCATCGCTCAAAAATTAACATCGTTAGAAGGTTCTTCCGGATATTTTAAAGGAAGTGCCGTAACCTATGCAACCGAATCTAAAGTAAATATTTTAGGTGTTCAACAGCAAACTATTGATACATTTAGTGTAGTAAGCGAAGAGGTTGCACGCGAAATGGCTGTTGGTGCAAAAAGAATTTATCAGGCAGATTTAGCGATCTCAACAACTGGAAATGCAGGTCCGTTAAAAGGCGATGGCGATGCAGAAGTGGGAACCGTTTGTATGGCATTTGCTTATAATGATCAGGTAGATTCGTTTACTTTTAATTTTGGACAGCCAAGAAATAAGGTAATACAAGCAGCGGTAGAAAAAGTATGGTTAATTCTGTATAAATATTTAAAAAATAAACAATAACATTTGTTTTAATAAAATTTAAGTTGTTATTTTGCACACTGATTTTAAAAGTAAGAAATAATGTCAAGAGTTTGTCAAATTACAGGAAAGCGCGCGATGGTTGGAAACAACGTATCACACGCTATGAACAAAACTAAGAGAAAATTTTCTGTTAACTTAGTTAAGAAACGTTTCTACATAGTTGAAGAAGACAGATGGGTAACTTTAAAAGTATCTACATCTGCATTAAAAACAATTAACAAAAAAGGTATTGCAGCAGTTTTAAAAGAAGCTAAAGCAAACGGATTATTAAAGTAATTCAGTTCACCATTAAAATTTTATCAAGATGGCAAAGAAAGCAAAAGGAAATAGAATTCAAGTAATTTTAGAATGTACTGAGCATAAAGCAACTGGATTACCAGGTACTTCACGTTACATTACTACAAAAAACAAGAAAAATACTCCAGATAGAATGGAAATCAAAAAATTCAATCCTATCTTAAAGAAAGTAACAGTTCATAAAGAAATTAAATAATTTAGTTAGTCATGGCAAAGAAAACCGTAGCAACATTACAAGGAGGTTCAAAGAAATTAACCAAAGCTATTAAAATGGTTAAGTCTCCAAAAACAGGCGCTTACACATTCGTTGAGTCAGTTATGGCTCCTGAATTAGTTGATGAATTTTTAAAACAAAAATAATCATTCAACAAAAAAGCATTAAAGCTATCTAATTATTAGGTAGCTTTTTTTATTTTAGAGGGAATGATATTTATCAGAAATTCTAAGATTAATATCAGTATATTTGTTACTTAAAAATTGTAGAATATGAGTTTTTTTAAGCGTTTATTTTCATCAGAAAAGAAAGAAACACTTGATAAAGGGCTTGAAAAGTCAAAAGAATCTTTTTTTGATAAACTGTCAAAAGCCGTTGCGGGAAAATCAAAAGTAGACGACGATGTTTTAGATAATCTGGAAGATATCTTAATCACCTCAGACGTAGGTGTAAATACCACGTTGAAGATTATCGACCGTATTGAAAAACGTGTAGCTGAAGATAAATATTTGGGAACCGATGAACTGAACAAAATTTTGCGCGAAGAAATTTCAGGATTACTTTCTGAAACAAAATCGGGCGAAGCTACAGAATTCGATGTTCCTAAAGACAAAAAACCATACGTAATTATGGTTGTCGGTGTAAATGGTGTTGGTAAAACAACAACTATTGGTAAATTGGCGTATCAGTTTAAAAAAGCCGGTCATAACGTGGTTTTAGGTGCGGCAGATACGTTTCGTGCAGCCGCTATAGATCAATTGCAGATTTGGGCAGATCGTGTTCAGGTGCCAATCGTGAAACAGCAAATGGGATCCGATCCTGCTTCGGTTGCTTTTGATACATTAGAATCTGCAGTTGCACAAAATGCCGATGTGGTTATTATTGATACTGCCGGTCGTTTGCACAACAAAGTAAATTTAATGAACGAGCTAACCAAGGTAAAACGTGTAATGCAAAAGGTTATTGGCGATGCACCGCATGATGTGATGTTGGTTTTAGATGGATCTACCGGTCAAAATGCTTTTGAACAGGCTAAACAATTTACCGCAGCAACAGAAGTTTCATCATTGGCTGTAACAAAGTTAGATGGCACAGCAAAAGGTGGTGTGGTAATTGGTATTTCAGATCAATTTCAAATTCCGGTTAAATACATTGGAGTAGGTGAAGGGATCGAAGATTTACAGGTTTTTAATAAATACGAATTCGTAGATTCATTCTTTAAATAATGAAAAATATTTTAGGCTTATTTGCTTTTAGTGCGCTATTGGTTTCATGTTCAAAACCAATTTCTGCTGAAGAATTAAAAAATTTAAACGGTTATTGGGAAATTAGCGAAGTTAAAACCGCAGATGGTGATAACAAAGAATTTCAATCGAACAATAATGTTGATTTTTTTGAATTGAAAGATTTAAAAGGAACACGTTCTAAAGTGGTGCCACAGTTCAATGGAAAAAACCAAACAAACGGTATAAAAGAACATTTTACGGTAGTTGATTCTGCCAATGCAACGTATTTAAAATACGCTACAGATTACGCAAAATGGACAGAAAAAGTTGATAAACTATCAAAAGACGAATTGGTAATTATTAACGATAACGATATAAAATACACCTATAAACGATTTACACCCATTGTAGTAAATGAATAATAAAAAGTTTAATCCTTACAAACGCTTGCGCGAAGAATCATCGATACAAGATGTTTTGGGGAAAATGATTGCTGGATACAATTTAGAAAAAGGTATAGATAAACTCAATGTTCGCGAAGCCTGGATAAAACTTCTTGGACCAGGAATTGCAACATATACCCAACAAGTAGAATTAAGAAAAGATACACTTTTTGTTTCATTATCATCAAACGTATTACGCGAAGAATTAAGTTATGGTTTGGATAAAATCATTTCCATGATAAATGAAGATTTAGGCAAAGAAATCATTAAGAAAATAATTTTAAGATAAACTCATAAATTTCTATGAGTTTTTTTTTATTTATATTTCATTTTATTTTGTATATTCGATTAAAATACAAAAGATTATGAAAAGAAAAATACTTTTAGCAGCAGTTTTATTTACTTCGGTAACCGCTTTTGCTCAAACATTTCAGAACAGAACAACATTTTGGGCACAGCCAAGTAAAACACAAAATGTAAAAAAAGTAGTCAATAAAACTACTTCAGCAAATCAAACGAATAATCAGGCATTAACAGCTACAATTGGTGAAGGTGCGTCTAATTTTTATTTGGTTTTCAAGTCAGAAGATGCTGTAGAGAAAGACTTGCTAAGCTTTACATTTACTTGTGCGCAACATACAGTAACAACGCACAATATTAATTATCACGATGCCGCATTGGTGGAACAAAAACGTAAAACCGGTGCTATAGTGAAATATGGTTTTGAATATCCGCACGCAAATGGCGATAAAAATTACGTTGCCGTTGCCGATGCTCCAAATGATTTAACCAATGTGTACGAAGTAATCTACGTAAATGATAAATTTACAGAATTAGATCATCAACAAATTCAAACATATTTATCAGTAAAATACGGAATTTCGTTAATCAATCATGCAAATTATGTAGATGCAAACGGAAAACAAATTTGGAATAACAACTTAAACGCACAGTATAATAGCAATATTACTGGGGTAGGTAGAAGCGATTATTTTGGTTTAAACAAAACCGAAACTATTAATTCTGTAGATAAGCGTGTTGAAATTAAAACAAACGATTTTAACAACAACGAATATTTGTTTTTAGGATCTAACAATGAAAATACAAGATTTGTGCAATCTAATGATTACGAAGTTTTAGATTCATCATGGATGGTTCAAACAAACAACAAATCTAATTTAACAACTTTAAAAATTAATTTAGGTTCTACATTAAAATCAACCGGAACGTACGAACTTTTAATCAATCAAACAGCAACTTCATTTACAAATGATCATGTAATAAAAGTTCTTGGTAAAGTAGAAGGAAATCAGTTAGTTTTTGAAAACGTTTTATTTGATGCTGATGGAAATGGTTATGATACTTTTTCTGTTGGATACACAACAAAAGCAAAAGAAAATTCAAAACCAGAAGTTGTAATAAATTCTAAAGTCAATGCGTATCCAAACCCAGCAAACCTAAACGAAACAGTGAATGTGGCGTATACCTTTGATAAACCTACAAATTTAAACATCCATGTATTTACGTTAGAAGGTAGATTAATAGAAAAGCAAGAAGTTAACAACACAAACAGTTATATGTTTAATACAAAATTTGCTACAACAGGTGTATATTTAATAGTTTCAACTTATGGTGGCGAAGTTAACACAAGTCGTATTATAGTAAAATAACATAAAATTTCATAAAGCTAAAGCACCCTTTACACAAAGGGTGTTTTTTATTCGTATTAATTGTAGTAAATTTGATATTTGCTTATAATACGATATGATAACCGAAGAACAAGTAATTTTAGTAAACCAAAACGACGAACAAATTGGTTTAATGCCCAAATTACAAGCCCATAAAGAAGCTTTGTTACACCGGGCTTTTTCTGTTTTTATTTTAAACGATAAAAATGAAGTGATGTTACAACAACGTGCGGCAGATAAATACCATTCGCCTTTATTGTGGACAAACACTTGTTGCAGTCACCAGCGTAACGGCGAAAATAACATCAGTGCAGGGAAACGTCGTTTACAAGAAGAAATGGGTTTTGTAGTTGAATTAAAAGAACTGTTTTCGTTTATTTATAAAGCTCCGTTTGATAATGGTTTAACAGAACATGAATTTGATCATGTTATGGTTGGTTATTTTAACGATGATCCTGCAATAAACAAAGAAGAAGTTGAAAGCTGGAAATGGATGAGTATTGAAGCCATAAAAACCGATATGCAGAAACAACCCGAAGTATATACCGAATGGTTTAAAATTATTTTCGATAAGTTTTATCATCATCTAGAAGCACAGAAAATTTAGTTTATGAGAGTTACCGTTTGTAGAAAAGCACATTTTAATGCCGCACATCGCTTATATCGAAAAGATTGGTCTGATGAAAAAAACCAAAAGATTTTTGGTAAATGCAACAACCCAAATTTTCACGGTCATAACTACGAATTAATTGTAGAAGTTACTGGAACGGTAAATCCAGAAACAGGTTATGTAATTGATATAAAAGATTTAAGCGATATAATTTACGAAGAAGTAGAAGTGCCTTTTGATCATAAAAATTTAAATTTAGATGTGCCCGAATTTAAAGAATTGAACCCAACTGCAGAACATATTGCGTATGTAATTTGGAACAAACTACGTAAACGCCTTCCGTTAAAATTAGATCTGGATATTACTTTGTACGAAACGCCAAGAAATTTCGTTAAGTATGGTGGTTTATGATAATTTTAGAAAAATCATTTTAATAAAATTTGTACCTTGCCAACTTAATTTAAGTGAACGCATTTAAAATTGAATCCTATTAAAGAACATATAAATAATCAGTCAAATACTACCGCTTTTAAAAGTTATCCAATTCATTTTAAGCCTATTTTAAAAGAGCGAATTTGGGGTGGTAACAAATTGCAGTCGTTAGGAAAAGAACTTTCTAAAGATAATATTGGTGAAAGCTGGGAGATTTCTATGATTGATACCGATATAAATATTGTTACTAACGGTATTTATAAAGAAAAATCGTTAGCAGAATTGATTGATTTGTATCCAAACGAAATATTGGGAACAAAAGTTTATCAAAAATACGGTAAACAATTTCCCTTATTATTTAAATTTTTAGATGCAAAAACAGATTTGTCTATTCAATTACATCCTAACGATGAATTAGCAAAAAAACGTCACAATTCTTTTGGAAAAACCGAAATGTGGTATGTAATGCAAGCCGATGATAATGCTCGAATTATTTTAGGATTTAAAAAAGATAGTTCTCCCGAAGAATATTTAGACCATTTAAAGAATAAAACCTTACCAAGCGTTTTACAAGAATATTATGTAAAAAAAGGAGATGTGTTTTTTATAGAAACCGGAACCATTCATGCAATTGGTGGCGGAATTTTACTTGCAGAAATTCAACAAACATCAGATATTACTTATCGTGTGTACGATTGGGATAGGGTAGACGACAACGGGAACGAACGTGAGCTTCACGTAGATTTAGCGTTAGATGCAATAGATTACAATAAAAAAGATCCAAAAATAGAATATGTAAAGCAAGAAAATCAATCTGTTAAATTAGTAGATTGTCCCTATTTTACAACAAATATTATTTCGTTAGCATCCACTTATCAAATATCTAAAAACAGTGATTGTTTTTTGGTGTATATTTGCACAGAAGGAAATGCACAGTTAATTGTAGATAGTACAAGTTTTGAAATAAAACAAGGCGAAACAATTTTAATACCCGCACAATTAACCACATTTACATTAAGTGGAAATGCAACCTTATTAGAAGTATTTATTAATAAATTATAATTATTACATTATGGCAAACGTTAGAACTTTAAAAAAAGATATCAATTTTGTATTAGGAGATATAATTGAAGCAGTTTACATTTGGGAGCTTTCTACAGCAGGAAAACCAACAGATGAGTCGCAAGCAATTATTGATGAGGCAATTAAGCAATTTGATACTTTAATTGAGCGTGTAAACGATAAAAAAGCAGAAAATAAAAAAGCACACTTCAAAGCAATCTATACAGATTTAGAAGGAACTGCAAATCAGCTGGTTGAAAAAATCAACAATTTATAGTCAAAAAAAACTGACAAAAAAGTTACGGTAGCCCTTGCAGAATCAAAAAACAGCTGTATATTTGCAACCGTAAATGAGTCGCCTCTGTAGCTCAGCTGGCTAGAGCAGCTGATTTGTAATCAGCAGGTCGTGGGTTCGAGTCCCTCCAGAGGCTCAAGTTCTTAATCAAATTGAAAATTATTATTTTGCCTCTGTAGCTCAGCTGGCTAGAGCAGCTGATTTGTAATCAGCAGGTCGTGGGTTCGAGTCCCTCTAGAGGCTCAAAATTTTCAATTTGATTTTTTACTGAATTTACAATATTATTTTGCCTCTGTAGCTCAGCTGGCTAGAGCAGCTGATTTGTAATCAGCAGGTCGTGGGTTCGAGTCCCTCTAGAGGCTCAATAAAACAAAAACTCCTAAAGAAATTTAGGAGTTTTTTATTGGATCTAATTTTCTTCTTTCTGCCCCATCATCATTAAATAAGCCTTAAGAAACGGATCAATACCGCCGTTCATTACACTGTCAACATCGCTGGTTTCAAATTGCGTGCGAACGTCTTTTACTAATTTGTAAGGATGCATTACATAATTTCTAATTTGCGATCCCCATTCAATTTTCATTTTGTTGGCTTCAATTTCATCGCGTTTAGCCTGACGTTTCTTTAACTCAATTTCGTACAATTGCGATTTAAGCAACTGCATGGCTTTGGTTTTATTATCGAGCTGTGAACGTGTTTCAGAGTTTTCAATGATAATTCCGGTAGGGTGGTGGCGTAAACGCACGGCAGTTTCCACTTTATTTACGTTTTGCCCACCTGCACCCGATGATCGCATGGTTTCCCACGAAATATCAGACGGGTTGATTTCAATCTCAATGGTGTCATCTGCCAACGGATAAACATATACCGACGCAAATGAGGTATGACGTTTTGCATTGCTATCAAACGGAGAAATTCGAACCAAACGATGCACACCGTTTTCGCCTTTTAAATATCCGAACGAAAATTCGCCTTCAAACTCTAAAGTAACCGTTTTTATTCCGGCAACATCTCCCGCCTGAAAGTTCAATTCTTTAATTTTGTAGCCGTTTTTTTCGCCCCACATTAAATACATACGCATTAACATGGCAGCCCAATCGCAACTTTCTGTTCCGCCGGCACCGGCTGTAATTTGTACAACAGCGCTTAAACTGTCGCCTTCGTCCGAAAGCATGTTTCTAAACTCTAAATCTTCAACAATTTCTACTGTTGCGTCATATTGGTTTTGAACTTCTTCTTCCGATGCGTCTCCTTCTGCAAAAAACTCCATTAAAACCTGCAGTTCTTCGGCATTGCTTTGCGCACTTTGGTAACCTTCTACCCATTTCTTTTTAGAACGAATGTTTCGAACCAAAATTTCGGCTTCTTTGGCATTGTTCCAAAAATCGGGAGCAAATGTTTTTTCTTCATCGTTTTGTATTTCAATTAATTTCTGATCGATGTCAAAGATACCTCCTTAACGCACCAAGGCGATCCATAAGACCCTTTATTTGATCTGTAGTAACCATTTTTGTATGATTTTTGTTAGATAACAAATGTACATTTATCTTAAAGAATAAAAAAATGAAAACAGTGAATCTATTTTTAGGAATTTTAGGATTGAGTTTTATGAGTTGTGTTGCACAGACCAAAACCGATGCTGTTGATAAAGGAACCACTAAAATTGAAAACGGAAAAGTAACACTATCAAACCCCGATTTGGAATATGAAGTTATTATTATGGATAATGGTTTTGAGCGTTGGTTTAGCACAAACAGAAAACCAAAAGATCATTATTCTATTACTTTTTTAGAGAATAAAAACCGAAGATGGGTTCAGGAATGGAATGCACGTGCCGGTAGAATGAATAGTGTTATTGAATACAGAATAGATTATAATTCGCAAACCCATTACGGATACGAAGTTAATTACATGTTGTATCACTATTTATTGTATTTTCAGCAAGTTAATAATTTACGATTAGATTAAATTATTTGTAAATTTGCATCGACAAAAAATGAAATATGGCTTCGTTAAAACAAAAGTGGGGAATTACATCTAATTTTCAGTTTATCGTAATTTTAGTGGTGTTTGCTATTACTGGCAGTACATCGGCGTATATTACACGTCCGGTTTTAGAATTGATCGGTATCACAAAAGAGAGTATGCATCCGTTGATTTACTGGCCATTGTCGTTAATTTTAATTTTGCCTGTTTACAAGGTTTTACTGATTATTATAGGTACGATATTTTTACAGCACACATTTTTCTGGAATTTTGTTAAGAAGATGCTGATCCGAATGCGATTAGGATTTTTATATGGAATAAAAGTAGGTAAATAATTTGTGTTTTAATTAAGGTTATTGGAGAAATAATAGCTAAGATTGGTAAAACTTATTAATATGAAAAAACTTATTACATTAATATTCCTAACATTAATTTGCAACGCTGTAAATGCTCAAGAAATTAATATGGTAGGACAATGGAAGGTAAAAGAGATTATTAGTCCTAAAGCCGTAGAAAATGATAATATCCGTAACATGATGAACGGATTAAGCGAAAGTACCTTCCATTTAGAACAAGATAATTCAATTAAAATAACGTCTTTAAATCCAACAGAAGGTTTTAGGTATTTCACAATGATGGCAAATGATGCTATTTGGAATTTTAAAGACAATAAACTTACTTTGGCTGACAAAAAATCTAAAAGACTAATTATGAAAGTCTCTGTTTCAATAAAAGATGGAAAAACAATTTTTACTTTTGATGAAACTAATTTAGTTGTTGAAGTTGCCAAAACGGAATAGATTATTTGCACCACAATTTCCACAGATAGTATCGATCTTTTTGTAGGCAGTACAAAAATGAACTTATTTTTTATGAATAATAAAGATACACGGACGTTTATGTAAATCTATTTTATGTTTTTTCCAGAAACTTACGGGTTTTGTCAGCATAATTTCGGTAGGTAAGGTTAAATCGCAGGCAACGCATAATAACGTATTTGGCTGTAACACCTGAACCATTTCGTCTATCAGCTGATTGTTTCTGTATGGTGTTTCAATAAAAATCTGAGATTGATTGCGTTCAAAAGACCATTTTTCCAGATTCTTCAACATGGTCTTTTTTTCTGATTTATCAATAGGAAGGTATCCGTTAAAAGTAAACGATTGTCCGTTCATGCCAGATCCCATCAAAGAAAGTAAAATAGATGACGGACCGGTAAGAGGAATAACTTTAATTCCTTTTTCGTGCGCCATTGCTACAATTACCGCACCCGGATCTGCAACGCCAGGACAACCGGCATCACTCATTAATCCCATGTTTTTACCTTCTAATAAAGGTTGAATAAACGTTTTTAATTCTTTGGCATCGGTATGTTTATTCAATTCGAACAAATTTAAAGTAGCCTGAACTTTAGTCGGATCAATAGCTTTAATAAACTTGCGGGCAACTTTGCTGTTTTCCACAACATAATCGTTAATAAGCGAAACCGTGCGCATTACACTTGCAGGTAAAACATCTGGAGCAGGAGTTTCGTCTCCTAACATTACCGGAATTAAATATAAGGTGCCTAATGTTGTCATAAAATATAATTAAGGAAGTATAAATTTTCCAAATAAAATCAACCAGAAATAAAAACCTAAAATTCCTCCGATTAGTCCTGAAAGAATAAATGTAAATCTTTGGTTGTATGGAATGTATTTAAAAATAATATAAAACGCTACTAATAATCCGATGAATGCAGTTGGTATTAAAATACTAAAATCATGTATATCTAAATTACGAGCAAGTTTTATCTCGTCCATTTGTTTTGAGTAGCGTCCTTTTATGAAGTACTTTGTTATTAAAGTAATAAAGTTAAATGTTTGTCTTAACCAAAATAAAGAAAGAAAAATATAAAACCAGTGAATAATTTTCAGTTTTTTTAAGGATATAATTTTTTTTCGATTGTAAAGTAAAAGTAATAATCCAAGCGTTCCTGTAAAAATAGTTTGTAAAGGACCACCTAAAGTGACTAAAAGAAGCTCTGATTTGGTAATGATATCATCAAAATCATCAGGAATAATTATGCTTGTTGAACCATAATGTACAATGGCGTCTAAGCCTACAATTTTTGCTACTAAGTAATGACCAGTTTCGTGTGAAACTGTTCCTATAATTGTGAATAAAACAAAGGTTATTATTAGGGAAAATAATAATTTAAAATCTATTGTAAAAGAAAAATATTTTTTCATAATAAATAACCATGAATTGTCATAGAAATATAAAAAAAACGCCTTTAAGCGTTTTCTAATTTTATCTTTATCTTTTCGCAAGCTTCGTTCAACATATTGTAAACATCATCAAAACCATTGTCGCCACCGTAATAAGGATCGGGAACTTCCATGTTTTTATCCGGATGATACTCGTTTAAAATCAGCTGTACTTTTTTCTTCGCTTCATCGTTTGGTGCCAGTCTGCAAACGTTTTCGTAATTGCTTTTATCCATAACATAAATATAGTCAAAAGCAGAAAAATCGTCTAAACAAAACTGTCTTGCGCGTTGGGTTGTTAAATCAATACCGTACTTTTTTGCAACAGCAATAGATCTTTTATCGGGTAATTCGCCAGCGTGCCAAGCACCGGTTCCGGCAGAATCTACAAAAAACACTTCAGATTTTAATTTAGATTTTAAAATGCCTTCTGCCAACGGCGATCTGCAAATATTACCCAAACAAACCATTAATATTTTTGCCATTACATAGATAGTTTTTTATTGATGTCTTCGAAATGCGCTTTAAACTCCTTGTCGGTTTCCAATAAATTGTCAACCGTTTTGCAAGCGTGTAAAACCGTAGCGTGATCGCGATCGCCAATTTGTGAACCAATATTTGCTAACGACGATTTGGTATATTTCTTTGCGAAAAACATAGCTAATTGGCGGGCTTGCACAATGTTTCGTTTACGCGATTTTGAGCAAAGCGTTTCAATATCCAACTCAAAATAATCAGAAACTATTTTTTGAATGTAATCTATAGAAATGTCTTTACGAATGTTCTTTACGAATTTTTCAATGACGTTTTTAGCTAAATCAACCGTAATTTCTTTTTTGTTGAAAGACGATTGTGCAATTAACGAAATAATAGCTCCTTCCAATTCGCGAACGTTAGTTTTTACGTGCTTTGCAACGTATTCAATAACATCGTTAGACATTTCAACACCATCGCGATACAAAATATTCTTTACGATATTTACTCTGGTTTCAAAATCAGGGTGCATGATTTCAGCCGAAAGTCCCCATTTAAAACGAGATAACAAACGCTGTTCAATATCCTGCATATCAACCGGAGCTTTATCTGAAGTTAAAATAACCTGTTTTCCGTTCTGGTGCAGATAGTTGAAAATATGGAAGAATACATCTTGCGTACCCGATTTTCCTGATAAAAACTGAATATCATCAACAATTAATACATCGATCAACTGATAGAAATAAATAAAATCGTTACGGGTTTGTTTTCTAACAGAATCAACATATTGCTGTGTAAAAACTTCTGCCGAAATATATAATACGGTTTTCTCCGGATGTTTATCTTTAATTTCCACACCAATAGCGTGTGCCAAATGCGTTTTTCCCAAACCAACGCCACCGTAAATTAATAACGGATTAAAAGCGGTTCCGCCCGGTTTGTTGGCAACTGCCATACCGGCACTACGAGCCAAACGGTTCGATTCGCCTTCCAGGAAATTATCAAAACTGTAATTAGAATTTAACTGTGATTCTATCTTAACATTTCTGATTCCGGGAATTACAAACGGGTTTTTTAATTCGGGATTTTTTGTTTGTACAGGAACATCTAATTCCTGGGTTTTAACAGGTTCTCTCTGGGTACTAGGTAATTGTTCGGTAAACGGCTGTTTTGCTCCCGAAGTATTTTCCATTTTAATTTTATACAGTAACTTTGCTTTAGGACCAAGTTCCTTTTGTAATGCAGATTTTAATACCTTTACATAATGCTCTTCTAGCCATTCGTAGAAGAATTTACTAGGAACCTGAATATACAAAGCGTTTTCTGTTAACTCAATAGCCTCAATTGGTTCAAACCAAGTTTTGAACGCCTGATCGCCAATGTTGTCTTTTATGAATTGCAGACAACGATTCCAAACAGATATTGCGGTTTCTTGTGTATAATCAAGCATTTTTATTAGAGATAATAGTGTTTAATAATGGTGTTTTAGAGAGTTACATAAAACACGTTTACATTTACAAATATGTGAATAAAAATCATCAAAAAAAATGATTTTACTATTTGATTTTTAGAAATAATATTGTAAGTACTTTTTTATTTGAATTATAAAATTTTTGAAACTTATTTTTTATGCAGGAACATAAAATTAGCATACGTGTGCGATACGCAGAGACCGACCAAATGGGTGTGGTGTACCATGGGAATTATGCCCAATATTTTGAGATGGGGCGCGTGGAATGGCTTAGAAACAAAGGGGTTTCGTACAAAGAACTCGAAAATAGCGGTGTAATGCTTCCTGTTGTTTCTTTAAGTATGAACTACAAGAAACCTGCGTATTATGACGATGAATTAACAGTAATTACACGTATGTATTATTTAGGTGGTGTTAAGATAGAATTTACCTATGAAATTGTTAACCAAAAGGGCGACTTATTAACAACTGCGCATACAACTTTGGTGTTTGTTGACATGAAAACTAAAAGACAAATTTCGGTACCTGATTATCTTGAAAAATTTATTAACGGCTAAATAGTGTTAAAAGAAAAAAAACGTTTTTAAGGACAAACAAAAAATCGTAAATTCTAAAAAAAATTACTACTATGAAAAAGTTTATTTTAATACTATTTTTGTTTTGTTCGGGTTTTTTAATGGCGCAAACTCCAATTGTTTTAAAAGCACGTGTGTATAAACCTACGAACGATTTAAAAATTTCGGTAAAACATAATGATAATGCTGTTGTAGAAATAGGTCAAAATATTTATAAGACCATTTCGTTAAACGTTAACGACAAATTATCGTTCTATATAAATGAAACGCTTGTTGAAACTATTGATGTTACGCAAAAGATAATAGATAGAAAAAAATTAGATGTTCTTTTGACCGATTCTACTGTTCTTGATGAATTGGAAATTGAATATACCAACATGAACAGTAAATTAGGCTTGGAAACTGCGCCAAACCTGACTAAAGCAGAGCGTGCTGTAAAAAAAGATAATCAAATAACCTATAAAGATAATTATTCTGCTACAGGAAATATTAAGTTAGATGGTTTTGTGAACAAACTTACCGGAAAGGCAAAAATGAATAAAAAAGCTCTTTCGGTAGAGCGTGAAATACAGGTTATGGAACGATTTTTAAAGGTTTATTCTGCTGATTTTCTGTATGAAAATTATAAGCTTCCAAAAGTGAAAGCACCTTATTTTGCTTTACACATGATGGATTTTATTAACGATGGAACTAAATTAGAATCCGACGGATTTAGAATGTTGGTTGAAGAACAACTATTGAATTTTAAATATGATTAAAATTGAATTGCCACAGATTCACAGATGACAAATCACACAATTTATTAGATTAAAATTTTTATTGTTGATATAACTTAATAAATCCGTGCATCTGTGGTAAATGGAAAAATTAATCTTCTTTTTCTGTAATAGAAACTTCAAAAATATGATTGAAAGTATTAAAGATTTCTTCTTTTTGAGTTAGTCTGCATGATATTTCAATCAAACAATCTAATTCTAAAACCTGATTTACAACATTCAGATTTTTTTCTTTAATAACGCGCATTACTTTATTCATGTTTTTATAATCAAACCGAATAAGATAGTGCGTGTTTATTGTTTTTTCTATAATTTCAACCGTTTCCAAAGCCATTTGCGCAGTAGTTCTGTAAGCTGTAACCAAACCGCCAACGCCTAATTTTACACCGCCAAAATATCGAACTACAATTACTAAAACGTTTGTCACATCAAACGATTGTATTTGTCCGTAAATAGGCATTCCCGCACTGTTGTTAGGTTCGCCGTCGTCATTAGCGCGATAAATTTTTGTTTTTGTACCAATTTGATATGCATAACACCAATGTCTACCTGTGTAATGTTGCTTTTTAATCTGATCTAAAATTTCTTTCACTTCATTTTCTGACTGAACTGGAAAAGCATAGCCGAAAAACTTGCTGTTTTTTTCTTTAAACAACACTTCATCGCTTGGTTTTTCTATTGTTTTGTAAGTATCAGTCATTATTTTTGATTTTTATAATACGTTAAAATGTTGTTCTGAATTTTTTGTGAGGAAAACTGAACAGCATTTTTTAGTTCAACCGCTTTTATACCTTCTTTTAAAATTGCATCGCTTTTAAAAACTCGTGCTTCATCCCACAATTCAGTATCCATAAACTGCTGTAAAGTTTGTGATCCACCTTCAATAATTATCGATTGAATATTTTCTTCCACACAAATTCTATTTACTTCGGCAGGTAAATCATTAAAATCAATCTTTTTATAAATGATTTGATCAATTGGATTCAGAGGAAATTCCGCACACAAACAAATGGTTTTACTTTCTGAATTTGTAATTGCAAACGATGTGTCAATTTTATGATTCGCATCCAAATAAATTCTAACCGGATTTTTTCCAACAAAATCTCGAGTTGTTAGGGAAGGATTATCGTCTAAAACGGTTTTTGTTCCAACCAAAATACCCATTTCTTCACTTCTCCATTTGTGCGTCAATTGTCGGGAATAGTTGTTCGAAATCCAAACGGGTTTTTGATCATTTTTTTCTGTCGGAGCAATAAATCCATCTGCCGATTCTGCCCATTTTAAAATAATATAAGGTCTTTTTTTCTGGATAAACGTAAAAAATCGTTTGTTACTGTTGATACATTCCTTCTCTAAAATTCCGACAATCACATTTACACCTGCATTTTTCAGTTTCTCAATTCCTTTTCCAGCAACTTCGGCATAAGAATCCACACAGCCAATCACGACATTCGGAATCTGCATTTTCACGATTAAATCGGCACAAGGCGGCGTTTTTCCGTAGTGGCTGCAAGGTTCCAGTGTAACATAAATAGTACTTTCTTTTAGCAGTTCTTTGTTTTTTACCGAATTTATTGCGTTTATTTCGGCATGCGATCCGCCAAAAGCACTCGTTGAACCTTCGCCAATAATTGTATCTTTGTGAAAAATTACCGCACCAACCGACGGATTTGGCATGGCAGCGGGCAAACCTTTCTGTGCAATAAACAAAGCGCGGTACATAAATTGTTCGTGTGTGTGCATAGCGAATTTTTTACAAAATTAAAAAAAGATGACGGTAAACGATTATAAAAAACGATTTCTAAACCAACTTCCTGCTTTTTATGATGAAACAGAGCGTTTAAATTTGTTTTATATGGCAATGGAATTTGTGTTGAATTACAGTAAAGCCGATGTTGTTTTGAATGGAAATGAGTCGGTTTTAGTTGAAAATCAGCAGGAAATAGACGAAGTTTTCAATCGTTTACAAGATAATGAACCTATACAATATATTACGCAACAGGCTAATTTTTTTGGATATGATTTTAAGGTTTCGCCTGCAACATTGATTCCGCGACCAGAAACCGAAGAATTGGTAGATTGGGTTTTAAACGAAATGAAAAAACAGCCGCAAAAAAACTGGCGTGTGCTGGATATTGGCACAGGAACGGGCTGTATTCCTATAACAATTAAAAAGGAATTTCCGTTGGCAGAAGTTTTTGCGATGGATATTTCAACCGAAGCTTTGAATATCGCCAAGCAAAATGCAGAAAACCTAAACGCTTCGGTTACTTTTATCGAACAAAATATTTTATCGACCAAACAATTAGATTCGT
This sequence comes from Paenimyroides viscosum, assembly GCF_003858535.1. Classification (GTDB taxonomy): domain Bacteria; phylum Bacteroidota; class Bacteroidia; order Flavobacteriales; family Flavobacteriaceae; genus Flavobacterium; species Flavobacterium viscosum. The sequence continues at coordinate 102,834 of NZ_RQTJ01000007.1, read as the reverse complement.
ACGATATTATTATTTCCAATCCGCCTTATGTGCGAAATTTAGAAAAAGCAGAAATAAGCGAAAACGTTTTGCAGCACGAACCACATTTGGCGTTGTTTGTAGATGATAACGACCCGTTGATTTTCTACCGAAAAATCACACAATTAGCTCAGAAAAGTTTAACTGAAAACGGACTGTTGTTTTTTGAAATCAATCAATATCTAGGAAACGAAATGCATGAAATGGTTTCGGAATATTTTAAAACCATCGAACTAAAAAAAGATTTTATACAAAACGACCGAATGATGAAGTGTTCGGTAATTAGGTAACAGTAATCAGTTTTTGACTTTAAAACTTTACAACTTTCAAACTATAAACTATTATCTTTGCAAAGAAAAATTGTCTTGCAAAGTCTTTTAGACCTTGTAGGTATATAATTTTAAGAACATATTTTTCACACAAATTTGCTTTTAAACTGCGTCACTTCGAGTATTTTTTTGGAGAGAATCGGAAAAAAATGTATCGAGAAGTTCTCGACAAGCTCGAACTGACGAAATCTTAAAAAGCTGATTCTTAAACAATAAATTAAAATGGCACAAAAACCAAGTATTCCTAAAGGAACCCGCGATTTTTCTCCGCTTGAAGTAGCCAAGCGTCAATATATTATTTCTGTTATAAAAAAGCATTTTGAACGCAGCGGTTTTCAACCAATTGAAACACCATCGTTTGAAAACTCTGAAACCTTAATGGGAAAATATGGCGAAGAAGGCGATCGTTTAATTTTTAAGATTTTAAATTCGGGCGATTTTTTAGCGAAAACGAAGGAGGAATTTTTGCAAACTAAAAACAGTTTAAAAATTACTCCACAAATATCCGAAAAAGCGTTGCGTTACGATTTAACTGTTCCGTTTGCGCGTTTCGTGGTACAACATCAAAACGAGTTAGAGTTTCCATTTAAGCGTTATCAGATTCAGCCGGTTTGGCGTGCCGATCGTCCGCAAAAAGGTCGTTTCCGCGAGTTTTACCAATGTGATGCCGATGTAGTTGGATCTACATCTTTGTGGCAAGAAGTGGAATTAGTACAATTATACGATGCTGTTTTTAGCGATTTAAAAGTAGAAGGAGTTACTATTAAAATCAACAACAGAAAAATATTATCGGGAATTGCCGAAGTTATTGGCGCAAGCGATAAACTGATTGATTTTACTGTTGCTTTAGACAAATTAGATAAAATTGGTGAAGACGGCGTTAAAACAGAAATGTTGGCTAAAGGAATTTCAGAAGAAGCAATAGATAAAGTACAAGTATTATTTAATTTTTCAGGTTCATTGTCGGATAAATTACAGCAATTACGTGAGTTATTGGCAACATCAGAAGAAGGAACAAAAGGAATAGAGGAGCTGACGTTTATCTGCGAAACCGTGGAAGAGTTAGGCTTAAAATCGGCACAACTGAATTTAGATGTTACGTTGGCGCGTGGATTAAACTATTACACCGGAGCTATTTTTGAAGTTGCCGCACCCGAAACCGTTAAGTTGGGATCAATAGGTGGTGGTGGTCGTTACGATGATTTAACTGGAATTTTTGGTTTGAAAAATATGAGCGGCGTTGGTATTTCGTTTGGTTTAGACAGAATTTATCTGGTTATTGAAGAATTGAATCTTTTCCCAGAAACGGTTTCAAACGCCTCTGATATTTTGTTTTTCAATTATGGAAATACCGAGGCGAAATATGCTTTAAAAGCAATTCAAAAGTTACGCGAAACCGGCATCAAAGCAGAATTGTATCCTGATAAGGTGAAAATGGATAAACAATTCAAGTATGCCGATAAAAAAGGAATTAAATATGCGGTGATTGTTGGGGAAACCGAAATGCAACAAAATATTTTTGGTTTGAAAAATCTTCATTCAGGCGAACAGCAAAATGTTACCTTACAAGAATTAATGAGTAAATTCCTATAAAGCAAAAAGAGTCGCTAATTTTAATTAGCGACTTTTTTTATTCTATGTAAATGTCTTGTATTTTTAAATCTTCTAAATTAATGATGTAAGATTTTTTTTCAACGGTATCAAGTAAGGTAATGTCGTAGTTTTTTGACCATATTGATATTTCAGTAATCTTTAATTGATCATTAAATGATGTATTGTCATCAATTTTAAAAATTTGTAACGCTTTAGTGATTTCTTTTTTTAAAGATTCTTCGTTTGCAAGAACATCCAAAAATATCTTTTTTAGTTCAGGATTTAATTTTTTTGCACCGCCTTGTATATATACTATTATAGGGCTATCAAAGAGTGTTGCTGTAAAAGACCACAAAATTCGGTCTTTGTTAGAGATGTGGTAAGTTAAATCTCCAAAATCTGGGTCGTTTATCTGTTTTTCATAAACCATTTTTTGTGTAGTCATGAATTATTTATAGTACTAATGAAATAATATAACGCCCAATAGGTTTCAAATTTAAACATTTTAAATAGAGTAGTCTAACAATATTTGCTTTTTTTAAGTAGGTTTTTAATAGCCTTTTCAATAAATTATTTATTGATTTTGCTTTTTAATTAATTCCGTAAGTAGCTTTTTAGCACGTAAAATCTTAATTTTCACATTGTTTAAAGGCTCGTTGATTATTTCGGCAATTTCGTTATAGGTTCGTTCCTGAAAGTAGCGCAACTGAATAATCTGCTGATAATGTGGTTTTAACTGTTTAATGCAAAGTTTTAATGTTGCCAAATTTTGTTCGTAAATCAGCTGATCTTCCAACGTATCTTCATCTGCAAGCGTATCAAAAAGATATTCCTCGTTTTCGTTTAAATTGACAATATCATTGGTTTTTCGTCTTCTTATTAAATCAATATGAACATTTTTTGCAATAGCAATCAGCCACGTGTTAAACGCAAATTCGGTTTTATATTGCGAAAGTTTATCAAACGCTTTGGCAAAAGTTTCAATGGTAATATCTTCGGCATCGGTTTCATTTTCTGTTCTTTTCAATATAAAATGATACACTTCTGTCCAATAAATATCTAACAGGGCAGTGTAAGCAGTCTGACTTCCAGTTTTTGCATTTTCTATTAATATTGCAATTTCATTTGCAGGTGTTTGTGCCACGTTACGTTGTTCGTTTTTTGAAAAGATTTCCTAGAAATAGTTGAATTTGCATAAAGATATAAAACAAATCGAACACAGGAAAGTATAAAGCAAGATCGTTATAACGGAATTTTTTGGCTGCCTTGGCAAATAATATCCAGATAATAAGGTAACGTAAAAACACAATTGCAAGTGTTACATACCAATATTCAAGAGTTATAAAAGATGCTATTGCTGTTACAAAAAACAAAAACTGAAATAAATTAAAAAGTTTGATTTTAAACGCTGCCGATCCTTTAAGGTTTGATAATAATTGAATTTGTTGATTTTTGAATATCTTGAAATCTGTTTTATTTAAAGCTTTGGTTTCAATCATGGCATCAGCATGTTCACAAATAGTTGTGTTTTTTGATGTTGAAGCATCGTTCACAAAATATTCGTCCATAAACAAAGGCTTCTGCATATGATTGATAAAACCATTTACGTTGTAAAAATCTTCTTTTTTAAAGGCGATTTGCTGTAGATTTAAACTGTAAGGCTGACTGATTTTTGTCCAGGCAACTGACTGAATTTGCTGCATGGTATGAAAAAATCGTTGATATTTGTTGAAGAAACCTTTTTGTTTGCTGTAAAAAAACGATCCTAAAATAATGGTTTTGTTTAATGTAAAATGCGATGTTAACTGAACCAACCAATTGTTTGAATGTATTTTTTTATCGGCATCAATACAAACCAAATATTCATATTTGCTGGCTTTAATTGCCAAGGTTACCGCGTATTTTTTGTTGCCCCAGAAAGTTTCATTGTTTACTACATCGACAATTCTAATGTTTGGGTACATTAACGCATATTCTTTAATTAAATGTAGGGTATCATCGGTCGAGGCATTATTAACCAGAACCAATTCAAACTGATGGTAATTCTGATTCAGTAGAACAGGTAATAAACTTCGCAATTCATCACTGTTGTTTTTAGCGTATACAATAACCGAAACGGGGATGCGCTTGGCGTTGGTTTCGTGCGGTTTGCTGAATATTGATCCTGCAAAAATGCCTAAATAATATATCAGTAAAACAATAAATAAGCCTGCTAAAATATAAAGTAGTGTTAATGCCATAGGGTGTTTTAAATAACTGCAAAAATACTTTAAATGTTAACGAACTACAACTTTAAAAATTAAATAAATTGTTTATTTTGATAATCTGAATTAATATAGATTAAACAATTATCTATACATAAGTCGTCGCTTCGAGTAACGTAACGAAGTGAAGTGTATCGAGAAGTTTAAAGAATTATTTTTCAACAAGCTCGAACTGACGGAATCTAAAAATATACTAAATTTTCATATAATTTTTTTAAATAATGTTTACTTCGGGGTTAATTTCAATTCCGAATTTCTGCAAAACAGTTGCTTGCACGTATTTAGCCAGATTAATTAGTTCTTCGCCGGTTGCGTTGCCATAATTAACCAATACCAATGCTTGTTTTGTGTGTACACCGGCATCGCCTTTGCGATAACCTTTTAAACCAGCTTGTTCAATTAACCAGCCCGCCGGAACTTTTACTTGAGAATTGTTCACAGGATAATGCGGAATATCTGGATTTTTTTCTAATAAAGATTGATAAAAGTTTTTATCGATTACCGGGTTTTTAAAGAAACTGCCGCTGTTACCAATTTCTTTTGGATCGGGTAATTTTGATTGACGGATTGCGATTACCGCATTGCTCACATCTTTAATTGTTGGGTTTGATACATTCATAGCATCCAATTCCTGTTGAATGGCTCCGTAAGATGTATGCAAAGTATGTGGTACTTTTTTCAGTTTAAAAGTAACCGATGTGATAATGTATTTGTTTTTTAGTTTGTTTTTAAAAACACTTTCGCGGTAACCGAATTCGCATTCGGTATTTGAAAACGTTTCCATTTGCAAGTTTTCTAAATTTAAAGCAGTTAGACTGTGAAAAGTGTCTTTAATTTCTACGCCATAAGCACCGATGTTTTGAATAGGAGAGGACCCTACTTTCCCGGGAATAAGCGATAAATTTTCCAACCCGCCTAAATTTCTATTAACCGTGTTCAAAACAAAGTCGTGCCAAATTTCGCCTGCTTGTGCTTGTATCCAAACAAAATCATCTTCTTCGTTTACAACTTCAATTCCTTTGGTATTTAAATGTAAAACCAATGCATCAACATCTTTTGTAAGCAACATATTGCTTCCGCCACTTAAAATAAACAAAGGTAATTTGTTATTTTTTTGCTGAATAACCTGTTTTAGCTGATCTACCGAAGTAATATCAACAAAAGCGGTGGCATTTACACTGATCCCAAACGTATTGTAATTTTTTAATGACTGATTGAACTGCATAGCTGAAAATTTGTACAAATAAACGAAAAACCCTTTTTGTTTAGTTAGATATTTTAAAAATTTCGTAATCTAAATTGGTTTGCTTTACAATAAGCTCTGTGCGGTCTTCGTGCGTATCGGTTATAAACAATTGACCAAAAGTAGCGTTGTTTACCATTTCGATTATCTGCTGCACCCTATCGGCATCTAACTTATCAAAAATATCATCGAACAATAAAATAGGCAGCACGCCGCTTTGTTTCTTTATAAAATCGAACTGCGCCAGTTTTAAAGCGATCAATAAAGATTTTTGCTGACCTTGCGATCCGTATTTTTTAATGGAATGTCCGTTAATTTCAAACAATAAATCGTCTTTATGAATTCCTACCGATGTATATTGCAGCACGCGGTCTTTCTGTAAAAAATCAGTAAAAAGATCCAACAAAAGTTTTTCATGCAGCTGACTTTCGTACTTTATTTCTACCGATTCGCTGTTGCCGGTAATCTGTTGGTGGTATTTTTGAAAGATCGGATTAAATTCTTCGATAAATTCGCTGCGTTTCTTATGAATTTCAGTTCCTAAATTATGCAGTTGTTCGTTGTAAATTGTTAAAGTGTCGGTATCGAAAACTCGATTTAAAGCAAAATATTTCAGTAAAGCGTTGCGTTGCAACAATACTTTTTGGTATTGAATAAGATGCTGTAAATACTGACTATTTTGCTGTGAAATTACCAGATCAATAAACTTTCTTCGGGTTTCACTTCCTTCCGAAATCAAATCCTGATCGCTTGGTGAAATCATTACCAACGGAATCAAACCCACATGATCGGCAAACTTATCGTATATTTTTCCGTTGCGTTTTAAAACCTTTTTTTGTCCTTTCTTTAAACTGCACACAATTTGTTCGCGCTTGTCGGCTTTGTTAAAAACACCTTCAATCACAAAAAAATCTTCGTTGTGTTTAATATTTTGCAAAGCCACCGGATTAAAATAACTTTTGCCGAATGCCAGATAATAAATAGCATCGAGCAGGTTGGTTTTTCCCTGACCGTTTTTTCCTACAAAACAGTTGATTTTCTTGGTGAAATGCAGTGTTTTTTCGGGAATGTTTTTAAAATTAAGGATATGTATTTGCTCTAAATTCACAAAAGCAGTTTTATTAATTGAATTAAAAAGCAAATTTCTGAAAAATATATAACAAATAGACTTTTAAATTTGGATAAAAATCCTATTTTTGCCCAGATTAAAATTATTACATCGTTATGGCAACATATAATAAAAGAGGTTATAAACCAGAAAAACCAGAGGTAGAAAAAGAAGAAAACGTACACCAAGCGGTATTAAACGACAAAAGTGATACAGCAGAAGTGTTCAATACTTTAGATTCGTCTGCAAATAAAATAGGAAATTGGTTTACATTAAACCAGTCAAAAGTATTTTATGCAATTGGCGCATTGGCTGTTGTAGCAGTTGGTTATTTGGGATATAATAATTTTATTATGGAACCAAAAGAAGACGAAGCGGCTAACGAAATGTTTCAGGCACAGCAATTTTATGATCAAGCAATTAATGGTGAAGCTACAGATTCTTTATACAATTTGGCTTTAAATGGTGGTGAAGGTAAAATGGGCTTTTTAGGAATTGCCGATACATACAGCGGAACAAATGCAGCTAATTTGGCACATTACTACGCAGGAACATCATACCTTAATATGGGTAAATTTAAAGAAGCAATTACGCATTTAGAGCAGTTTAACTCTAAAGATTTGTTCTTAAAAGCAATGTCGTTAGGTGCAATTGGTGATGCTTTTTCTGAATTAAACCAACCAAACGAAGCTTTTGAATTTTACAAAAAAGCATCAGAACATACTCCAAACGAATTTTCTACGCCACGTTATGCTTACAAAGCAGGTTTAATGGCTATTGAATTAGGTAAGAAAGACGAAGCTTTGAAATTGTTTACCAATATTAAAGACAATTACAAAAGCTCGGTAGAAGCGGCAAATATTGATGTTTATTTAGGAATGGCTCAATAATTATGGCTACAGCTAATAAAAATTTATCAGAATACAACAAAGCCGATTTAATTGATGCAACAGAGTTGAAAATTGGTTTGGTTGTTTCGGAATGGAACGATAAAGTTACCAACGGTTTGTTTCAAGGTGCTTACGATGTATTGATTGATTGCGGAGCGAAACCTGAAAACATTGTACGTTGGAATGTTCCCGGAAGTTTTGAATTGATTTTTGGAAGCAAAAAAATGCACCAGTTAGAAGAGTTTGATGCTGTAATAGCCATTGGTTGTGTGATACAAGGCGAAACAAAACATTTTGATTTTGTTTGCGAAGGTGTTACCCAAGGCATTAAAGATTTAAACTTAATTTACGATGTACCAACTATTTTTTGTGTACTCACCGATAACAACGAACAACAATCGATTGACAGAAGTGGAGGAATCCACGGAAACAAAGGCACCGAAGCTGCGGTTGCCGCATTAAAAATGATCGCATTAAATAAATAATACTAAAGCTCTGAATTTTCAGAGCTTTTTTTATGCAGTTTCCTTTTATAGTTTGATTTGTTAAAAAAATAATTATATTTAATAAAATTTAGAAATTTATATAATTATGAAAAAAAATGTTTATTTATTATTTTTGATTATTGGTATAGTATCTTGTGATAAAGAGTGTTTTCAAAAACTTACTTTTAAAGAGGTTTCTGAAATAATGCCTAATAATTATATGTTTTTTACTAATAAGTTTAGTTCCTTCGTTAGTGGAAGTTATGGATTGTCTCCCTATATCTCAATGAAGATTCAAAAGAAGGAAGAAAAAACATCTGAACCCATAATTAATTATTTCTTTGATCCTGTACATAACAATGAAACCTATTCGTTTGTTACTAGTACCTTTTTAAAACAAGGAGATTATTTGGAAAAGTTTGTTGTCACTATTGAAGATGGGGAAAGAAAGGTTGGGTATTTAAGGTATTATCCTACAGTCGATTTTTCTTCTGAATTTTTTTCTGGAAAAGTAGAATTACTAAGTCTAAATGGAAAACAGATTTATGAAGCTTACATTGAAAAGGATGTAGTTATAAAAGATTCAATAATATATAGTCAATTGGATTGTGTTTTGAAGTTTTGGTCTGGATCTAAAACTTGTATTGGTAGAGATAAGCATAGACATGAAATAAATTGTAATGACTTCGAAGTTGTAAATAATTTGAAGAAATATTTTAATTTTAATTTATTTTGTAAGGATTTAATAATTAATACCCAAGAGATTTCTACACCGTTTCCTACAATTCTCATAGATTATAATCCTACAATAAAAAATCTAAAAAAAGTAAATAAATTTCACAGTAAAGAGATTCTCTTTATTGATTCTTTAACCGATAATTGTAAATTTTTTTTGGATCAGAATAAGAATATAAAAGGTTTTATATTAGCTTATTTGTGTAGTAGTAAATATTCAAGCGATAGTGTAACTACCGCAAAAAAGTTGATTGATTTTATAGTAAATGATGAAGTATTAGGTACACCAGATAATTTATTAACAGAATTCATTATTAAACAAACATTATTTCAATAATTATTATTTATATGGGTATTCTTTTTTCATTTTTGCTCTAAACAATGATAAATGAGAAAAGATTTATGAGGATGTTAATATTGTTTTTTAATCTAATACAAAAGCTCTGAAATTTTCAGGGCTTTTTTGTTTTCTTTAACTTTCTGCAAAGGGCATTGGTAAGTATAATCCCACATAAAATTGTATTTTTGTAAATCATTAAAAAAAGTACAACAATACATGTCAAGCGTTATACGTTTATTGCCCGATCACGTTGCCAACCAGATTGCCGCCGGCGAAGTGGTGCAAAGACCCGCATCGGTAGTTAAAGAATTACTCGAAAATGCCGTAGATGCAGGTGCAACAGCCATTAAACTGGTAATTAAAGATGCAGGTAAAACGCTGATTCAGGTAATTGATGACGGTAAAGGAATGAACGAAATTGATGCGCGTATGTGTTTTGAACGTCATGCAACATCAAAAATATCAATAGCCGAAGATTTATTCCAATTACAAACAAAAGGTTTTCGTGGCGAAGCATTGGCTTCTATTGCCGCAATTGCCCACGTTGAACTAAAATCTAAAGAACATATTTCCGAATTAGGAACGCATGTAATTATTGAAGGTAGTAAAATTGTATCTCAAGAAATTGCTGTTGTACCTAGCGGAACATCGTTTTCAGTTAAAAATCTATTTTTTAATATTCCTGCTCGACGAAATTTCTTGAAATCAGATCAGGTAGAATTACGCCACGTGATTGATGAGTTTGAGCGTGTTGCTTTGGCACATAACAACATTCAGTTTACTTTTATAAACAACGGTGCAGAACTATTCAATTTGCCGTCATCTAATTTCCGTCAGCGTATTGTTAATGTTTTTGGCGGAAAAACCAATGAAAAATTAGTTCCAGTTCAGGAAACCACAGAGATTGTAGAAGTTCATGGTTTTGTTGCAAAACCCGAATTTGCTAAAAAGAGCAGGGGAGAGCAATTCTTTTTTGTGAACGATCGATTTATAAAAAGTGGATATCTGCACCATGCCGTTACAGCTGCTTTTGAAGGTTTGTTGAAAGACGGAACGCACCCGAGTTACTTTTTGTATTTATCGTTGCCGCCAAACAGTATCGATATAAACATTCACCCAACAAAAACAGAAATTAAGTTTGACGACGAACAAGCTTTGTACGCTATTTTACGTGCAACAATAAAACACAGTTTGGGTCAGTTTAATGTTTCGCCGGTTTTGGATTTTCAGAAAGATGGTGATTTAGAAGTTCCTTATAGTTATGAAGGAACAAAATCTAACGAACCAACGGTTGCCATTGACACCTTTTTCAATCCGTTTGAAAGCATGAAATCGGCGAGTAACCTTGCAGGACAAATGGGTTCTAGCTTTAATCCGTTCGAAAGTGTCAAGCCAAAGACGTCGGGAAGTTCCTTTCAAAGCAATGCATCGTTTCAAGATCGTAAACATAAATCGGGCGGTTGGGAAACGTTGTACGAAGGTATTTCAGACGCAAAAGAAATCATTCTAACATCGGCAAATCATCAGTTTGATGAAGAAGTAATCACCGGATCGTTGTTTGATGACGATGCTTCGCAGCCAACCAATCATCAGCAATCGTATCAGTTTCAAAAAAAATACATCATTAGTCCGATAAAATCGGGCATGATTATTATAGACCAACGCAGGGCACATCAGCGAATTTTGTACGAACATTACATGCGTTCGTTCACGGTAAAGCAAAATGCAAGTCAGCAGCTATTGTTTCCTTTGTCTTTGTATTACGGTGTTTATGAAATGGAACTGCTTAAAAATCTACAGGACGAATTAATTCAAATGGGATTTTTATTCGATGAAATTTCTAACGAAAAAATTGTAATTTTAGGTATTCCGGTTTCGATTACTGAAAGCGAGGTTTCTATTGTTTTAGAAGATCTTTTAAACGATTTACAAGACGATACACCAACAAATGTTGATGTTTTACACGATAGAATTGCAAAATCGCTGGCACAGAGTTTGGCGGTAAAAACCGGCACGTATTTAAGCGATAAAGAACAAGAAAATATTGTAAACAGTTTGTTTGGATGCGAAGATCCGCAAACATCGCCCTTTGGCAAAACTACTTTTATTACCATGAAGGTAGAAGATATTGATAAAAAATTTATGTAATGAATCAGATTACTCCAGTAGTAAAACAATTATTAATTGTAAACGCAATATTATTTATAGCGGCTAATTTTTTTATGCCGATATTGAATGATTATTTCCCACTATACTATTTCCAAAATCCTGCATTTCAATTCTGGCAACCAATAACGCACATGTTTATGCATGGCGGTTTTTCGCATATTTTATTTAATATGTTTGCCTTATATTCATTTGGTTCGGTTTTGGAACAAATATGGGGTGGTAAAAAGTTTATACTTTTCTATATTTTATGTGGGTTAGGAGCAGCCGTTTTACATACAGCCGTTAATTTTTGGCAAATACATGATGTTGTAAGTACATTAACCTTAAATGGTTTTAATGAAAACGAAATATTTGCATTATTAAATAGCGGACAAATTGATACGCGTTGGCAAGAATATGTTACGCAAGATGGTATTCAAGCTTTAGGATCATCGTATTTATCAGTAGCGGTAGGCGCTTCGGGAGCTATTTACGGTTTATTAGTAGCGTTTGCTTTTATGTTTCCAAATGCAGGTTTAGGTTTACTTTTTATACCTGTACCAATTAAAGCTAAATATTTTGTACCAGGAGTTTTACTTTTAGATTTAGTTTTAGGATTTAAAGGTGCAGCTATTTTTGGATCAGGTGGAACAGGAATTGCTCATTTTGCACACATTGGTGGCGCTGTAGTAGGCTTTTTATTGATGTGGTTTTGGAAGAAAAAACAGTTCGATCAATTCCGTTGGGATAAATAATAAATTATGCAAAAGTTCGATATTAAGAATCTATCGGTTGAAGTAAAACTTATTATTGTAGTAAGCATAATAAGCGTTATTGTTATGCTTATGAAATTTGCCGATGCAGGTTTTTACAAAACAATTATCGAACAATTGGCGTTGTTTAGCAACTTTAAAATATTTAATTACCGTATTTGGCAGTTTGTTAGCTACAGTTTTTTGCATGCCGATGTTATGCATTTGCTGTTTAATATGTTAATGCTGTATCTTTTCAGCATGCTGTTTTTTACGTTTTTTAATAACAAGCAATTTCTTAAAGCCTATTTTTTAGGCGGTATTGCAGCCGGATTTTTCTATTTTTTAGTAGCGAATATTATAGGTCTGCAAAGTTATGTTGTAGGAGCATCGGGTGCTGTAATGGCTGTTTTTTTTACGGTTGTTGGATATAAACCTGATATGCGTGTAAATGTTATTATAACAACCATTCCAATATATTATATCGCTCTGTTATCTTTAGGATTAGATCTGTTTCAACTATTTTTTGATAATGCAGGCGGACATCTAGCTCACATTGGCGGAAGCATTTTTGGATTTTGCTACGGCAAATACTTGGGTGGATTTTCTGTAAGCAGTCTTAAAAAATCAAAAGTAAAAACCAATTTACGAACGGTTCATAATAAAATCAATCAAACTAAAAATAATTCTGCCGATAATAGCGTTCAAAAACAAATAGATGTTATCTTAGACAAAATTAGCAAATCGGGGTACGACAGTCTTACCAAAGAAGAAAAAGAATTTTTGTTTAAGCAAAAATAAGTTCATGAAACAATTAAAATGGTTTAATAAAATAGCTTATGCTTTAAACATAATGTTGGTGGTACTAACATTAATGGGTTATTTATTGCCATCAATGGCGCCTAAATTATTTCCGTTTTTATCTGTTCTTACCTTAATATTACCAACACTTTTAATACTAAATTTAGTATTTGTGGTGTATTGGGCAATTCAATTTAAAAAACAAGTTTTTTTATCAGTTGTTGTTTTTTTAATAGGATATACTTTCTTTACCAAATTCTATAAGTTCACATCGAAAAACGAAGAAGTAATAGAATCAGATTTTACCGTTTTAAGTTATAATGTTCGGTTGTTTAATTTGTTTAATTGGATGCCGAACGAAAACGTTGCCGAAAACATTAAACGTTTTATTGAAGAACAAAATCCGGATATCATTTGTTTTCAAGAATATTCCAAATCGGCAGATTATGAATTAGACGATTATAAGTTCCGACATATTATTATGCACGGAAACAAAATTAAAACGGGTCAGGCAATTTTTTCTAAATTCCGAATTATTGATGAAGGTGAAATTGCTTTACCAAATTCAGACAACAATGTAGTTTATGCCGATATCGTAAAAAATAAGGATACCATTCGCGTGTACAGTATTCATTTGCAATCGGTAAATATCAGTCCGGATATCAATGAGATTAACGAAAGTAAATCAAAACGAATTTTTAATCGATTAAGCGAAGCGTTTAAAGTTCAGCAATTACAGTCGGAATTGATCCAAGCACACATGGAAGATTTTAAAGGACATAAAATTATCTGTGGCGATATGAACAATACGGCGTTTTCATACGTTTATAAAAACATTATCGGCGATATGAATGATGCGTTTGTTGAAGCGGGCAAAGGTTTCGGAAAAACCTATAACTACAAATATTATCCTGCCCGAATTGATTATATTCTGGTTGATGAGGTGTTTGAAGTGAAAGAATTTAAAACTTTTAAAGATTTTAAAAATTCTGATCATTTTCCAATAATGGCACGATTGAATATGAAAGATAAAAAAAAGGATAACTAAAATGTTATCCTTTTTTATTGAATTATTTTTTTAAGTAAGTGAATACTTCTATACCTTCAGGTAATGGTTCGCCTTCTTCACTAATTAATTTAATTTTTAAATCACTAGCAGTTACAGAAATTACCTCTACTACCATAGTATAACCATCTTCTTCATCGACTAAAGTAACTTGTTTTGCAGCTGAATTGTACGCCCAAGTTCCATTATAATTGTATTGTGCACAATCAGTATCTTCATCATGATAAACTTCGTCCTTTACTCCACCAGTTTTTAATTCATAAAAATCATAATTGCAATCACCAGGTTTTAAATATTCTTCCAGAACTAAATTACCATTTTGATAAAATTCTCCTTTAACCATATTCCATTTACCAACTAAAGGGTCTTGAACAATTGGAGTTTGATCTTGTGGTTTGTCGTCATCACCACAACTAACTAAAGATAAAGACAATAATGCTGAGAAAAATACTATTTTTTTCATAAGTAAATATTATTAAATTTTCAGCAAAGATAGTTTTATAAATGAATAAAAAAAACATTTCCTGTTTTATAACTATAATTTACTGATTTCTAAATTAATATCATTCATGAAAATTTCATCGAAACGTTCAATATAAGGTTCGTTCATCTTATCGTTTTGCAGATATAATTCCTTTGCCTTTAAAAAATGTTGTTTTGCTTTTTCGGTATCATTTTTTAAAATATAAATCTGTCCGGCATAAAAGTTCAATTCGGCTTTTACACTATAGGGCATACTTAATTGTTCTTGTAAATAAAAAAGCGATTTGTCTAAATCATTCAATTTAAAATAACTCCGCGCCATATAGAAATTCGCTAGAAAGTCATCTTTTGGATTTACACCTTGCTCTTTAAGAAGGGTAAATAAATAATCAAACGTTTCAATGGCTTTTTTATATTCACCTAATTGATAGTACGCTTGCGCCTTTAAAAGCAAACACGATTCTCCATGACAGCTTTTATTAGGAATTTTACTTATTTCAATAATTTTGTCCACATCTTTAATGGTACTTTTGTAATCATGGTAAAAATACAACATGCTCCATGCTTTATATTCCAATGCAGCTGTTTTTCCGTTAGTAGTATCTATTGCTACAGCTTTATTTAGCATTTCCATAGCTTTTATGTGTTCGCCCGCTTTTTTATAGGAGTAAGATGCCCGCTGCATATATTCCACATGATCAGGAACAGCCAGTAAAGCACTGTCTTTATAAATTCGATGTAATTTTCCCGTTTGAAACCATGGATTAAATTTCATAGATTCTTCATGATAATAATCTGCCAATTTTGCGCGTTCTTCGGTTGAAAGATGTGCAAATGGATTTTCGCTTTTTGTTGATTTACAAGAAATAAAAATAATTGCGAGAAATATAAGTGTTAGGTTTTTTATGGACATAAATCTACAATTTTACCATCTTTAATTTTAAACATTAAAAACGCGTGAATATCATATTGATGGGAATTTATTACAAAATCGGGCCAGTCTTTTAAAAGAGCGATCTCATTTATTAAATGTTTTATAAGATCAGGGTTATAATTTGCAGGCTGATAAGATGTATCCATTTGTTTAACACCAAAACGCCCAATTTCTTTATTACAATTAATGGTAAAATGTATGGTTATGTATCCATTTCCTTTAGCTGAAGGTGCATTTTTGCCAATTTTTGATAAAATATAATTATTGCCTTTTGTGTAGGTGTAATCTCCGTTATAATACTCTTTGGGATGGGTATCTAAACAAACACTAAACTCTTTTTTGGCAATATGTTTCGAAGTTGATTTTTTAAATGTTTCGGTAATTTTTTCTAGTTGGTCGTAATGAACTAATGTAATAGTGTTTTTGTTTAATTTGATAATTTGATATAGTCTTTTGGTATCATTTTCTTTTGAGTGTCTAATTTCAAAAAAATGAAGGTTATTTTTTTTCTATCAATTTGTATGGAACACGCTCTTTTTCTAC
Source organism: Paenimyroides viscosum (assembly GCF_003858535.1). Lineage (GTDB taxonomy): Bacteria > Bacteroidota > Bacteroidia > Flavobacteriales > Flavobacteriaceae > Flavobacterium > Flavobacterium viscosum. The sequence goes on along the minus strand of NZ_RQTJ01000007.1, from coordinate 87,102 downwards.
ATACATTAATTTATTCTGTAAAAAATAATTATGTACAATTAAAAGTGAATCTTTTGAAAAGGTATATGATTTTTTTATTTTTAAATCGCTATTAGGACTGCTGAATGTTTTGTCTATTTGTGTTTCAAAGGTATTGTTTGATAGTGTTTCCAATATATCTTTAGAAATAGAAACATCTTTTACGGTTTTAAAAAAAGTGTAGTCTAAAACGGAACCATCATCATATATAAAATTAAGAATTAGCGATTCTCTATTTTTCTTAATGACTATATTTCCAATAGAATCTTTTGAAACTTTATTGTCTCTTAAAACTACATGTATTTCTTTTTTAGAATTAATCAGATAAATTGAATCATTTTTAAACTCAAGAAAGAAATTGGTAGGATAATTAATATTTTCAATAGCATATCCAGATACATACAAATCAGTTTCAGTCTTGTTTTGTGCCCAGCAAAAAGTAGCTGAAAAAAGAGAGAAAAATAGTACTAGTGTTTTTGTCATTTTGTTTTTATAAGTGTTTTCACGAAAATAGGAAGTAAATTTTTATAACAACTGCTTTTAACAAATATATAAGTGTTTTGTATATAAGTAAAAAGGAGATTTCAATCTGAAATCTCCTTTTCTTATTTTATTAAAGTTTGTTTTTTTAGATAGTCAACAGCGTGTCTGCCTTCGTTAAAAAGCAAATCTAAAATGCTTAAATTATTTAAAAAACCGTGCTTGTCGTTAAAAACCTGAATGTACTCATCAAAAACGTTTTCGTCTTTTTTACCGTTTGCAAGGTATCTGAAATCGGTTTGAGAAGGTTCTTTAAAATATTCGTCGGTTTTGGTGTACGGAATTTTTATACCTAAACAATCTGTTACAATTTCATGGGTTTCTAAATTTAGATCCATTAAAAAAGAGTGTTTTTTTTCAAAAAGCGGACGAATATCATCCTCAAAAAATTCAAAATAAGGTGATGTCCTGTAACCGGCTTCCAACGATTTAAAGTGTTGTTTTTGCCAGTTAAAATCGTTCTCTATTTTAACGTCGCGGTATTTTTGATTCGGTTCTGTACTGTGTTTAACCGGTATGTTTAACAATTGCAAACCGTTTGCACTGTAAATGTACATACGGTTGCGGTTTGTTTGTTTCTGGAAATTATCATCTGCCTCAAATACCACAGCATCAGCTTGAAGCATCGCTACAAAATGACTGACCGATGGAAAATAGGTGGGATGTACTAAAATACTCATTAATATTTATACTTTTTTGCCTTGCGTTTTTTAATGAAGCTGTAACCTGTCCAACCCACTAAAATAATTACGAAATAGATGAAGAAAGAGTGTGGTTTGCCTGTGCCGTGAACGGTTGTAAATAAACGCTCCCAACGAATTTTATCGAACAATTTACCCATTGGAACGTTAGGATCCATGCTCATCCAGATGAAAACCGGTTTTCCTACTATATGATCGGCAGGAACAAAGCCCCAATAACGGCTGTCTTCAGAATTATGACGGTTGTCTCCCATCATATAGTAATAATCTTGCTGAATGGTGTAGGTTGTTGCAGGTTGATCGTTAATAAAAATCGATCCGTTTTTAACTTCTAACTTGTTGTGTTCGTAATCGGTAATAATTCCTTTATATAAAGGCAATGTTTCGGTTGTTAACTGAACAACTTCACCTTTTGCAGGAATATGTATCGGACCTAAATTGTCGCGTGTCCAAGGTTTGTTATGAGGGAAAATAGCTAAAGTACTTGTTTTAAAAGGATGAAATTCAGATCCTTTCTCTACATTTCTTTTTACTTCGGTTATAGATGAAAGTTGTTTTAAACGTTCGGCGCCTTCTTCAGATAAAGCAAAAATTCTATAAGTATTTGTTGATAACTGCATTGCACCATCGGTAACTTTTAAATCATTAATTAAAAAATTAACATCTAAAGGAGCACCATTTGTTGTTACATCATAAGAATACTGAATCTTCGCACGATCGCCTAATTCCAATACTTTATTGTTTATGTATAAAACCCCGTCTTTAATCTCTAAATTATCACCAGGTAAACCAACGGTTCTTTTAACGTAGTTCGATTTTTTATCCATCGGCTTGTCAAAACGCTCCGATCCTCTGTATCCAAAATAAGGAATAGTATCAACAGGCCAGTTAAAAACCATAATGTCGTTGTGCTCTGGTTTTTCAAAACCAGGGAAACGCATTTCAGGTATCTGTGGAAATTTACTGTACGATTTTACTTTTGCCAACGGAATGGTATCATGTACCATTGGAAAAGCAATGGCTGTTTGCGGCACGCGTGCACCATAGTTCACTTTACTTACAAATAAGAAATCGCCTACAAGCAAGGTTTTTTCTAACGATGAAGTCGGAATAGTAAACGGCTGTATAAAAAACGTATGAATAATGGTTGCTACTATTACTGCAAATAATACAGAACTTACGGTTTCGCCAGCTTCGGTTTTTGGTTTTATACTTCGATTTTGTATGTAGGTAACGTTTTCAAAATAGTTAACATAATACACGTAAAAACCTAACGTTACTACGGCTAAAATGGTGTCTACAGTAGAGTTTTTACCAAAACTGCGTAAGGTTTCAACCCAAACAACCGGAAACATGATTAAGTTTACAATAGGAATAAACAGTAAAACAACCCACCATTTTGGTCGGTTAATTATCTGCATTAAAACAACTGCATTGTAAACAGGTACTGCTGCTTCCCATGCTTTTCTGCCTGCTTTTACATATAATTTCCAAGTGCCCAGAAAATGAATTACCTGAACTGCAAGGAAAAATAAAAACCATTCTGTAAATGTCATAACCTAAATATTTTTAACGAATATACTTTTTTTTATAAAATTACTTTTGCTCTGCAACAAAAATAACGAATGTTTTTTTACCACATAGTTTTTTATTGCTATTAGCTTTATTAATAAGGATACATAGATTTGTCTTTGACAAAATAAAACATAGTATTGATTAAGTTATTTTTTGTTTAGAAATTTCAATAATCTATGTGTTATATTTTTTGTCTTAACCTAAATTCAAAACATCTTTCATGGTAAAGATCCCTTTTTTGCCTAAAATCCATTCGGCTGCAATCACAGCGCCTAAGGCAAAGCCCTGACGTGAAAATGCGGTATGTTTTATTTCTATTTCATCAACGGCTGATTTATAAAAAACACTATGTGTTCCCGGGACATCTTCAATACGTTTGGCATCGATGTAGATTTCGTTGTCGTTTGCGTTATCCATTGTCCACTGCTTATAATCTGTTTCGGCAATGATTCCTTGCGCTAATGTAATGGCTGTTCCACTTGGGGCATCTAATTTTTGGGTATGATGAATTTCTTCCATCGATACATTATATTCTTTAATATTCGCCATTAGTTTTGCCAAATACGAATTCAGTTCAAAAAACAAATTGACACCTACGCTAAAGTTCGATCCGTATAAAAAAGCGCCGTTTTTTTCTTGACATAAATCCGTCATATCATTATAATGTTCCAACCAACCTGTTGTGCCCGAAACTACCGGAATATTGTGGTTAAAACACGTGCTGATATTTTCTGTTGCAGCTGTTGGAATACTGAAATCAATCGCCACATCGGCATATTCCAATCCGCTATAATCGTTTTCTTCTGTTTTTCTTAAAACTATTTCGTGTCCACGTTCTAAGGCAATTTTTTCAATTTCTTTGCCCATTCTTCCGTAGCCTAATAATGCTATTTTCATAATTAAAATCTGTAACTTACATTAACGTTAAAATGGTGTTGGTTAATTACGGGATTGTATTCTAAGTTTGGCTTAAAACTTAAATCTTCATCTACGTTAAACTGTTGTAAATGCGCATCTACATTGGCATCAACAATATTTAAAATATAAATTCCAATGGTAATAAATAGTGATAAATCGCGGTTTCGTTGTGCGTTTCGCTGAACAGTAGCTAATTGATCTTGTGTGTACGAACCTACTTTTGGATTGTCTGTTCTGTCAATACCGCGCAAGCGTAATTTGTATTCGTCGCGGGCACGTGTATATTTTTTTTGGTTATCAATATAAAAATACGTGCTTGCACCCATTCCGCCGTAAACCAAAGGAATTTTCCAATAACTTTTGTTGTAATACTGACCCAAACCCGGTAAAATTGCCGAATAAAAAGCCGCTTTAGCTGGCGCCAAAGGGTTTAACGCCTGTGCAGTTAATTTAGGTAATTGGGGCTGAACCACTTTTAAGGTGTCATTTTGTGCCCAAACAGTTCCAAAAAACAAACCGAAAGCAATTATATAGAACTTAGAAAACACTATTTGTTTAAAAGTTTAATGATACGTTCTAAATCTTCTGCTGAATGAAAAGGTACATTGATGGCACCTTTACCGTTTGCTGCAATTTTTACATCTACTTTAGCTCCGAAAAACTCTGTAAATATTTTACGTTGCGAATCTGAAATTGTGTATGTGATTTTTTTCTTTACAGGAACACTTCCATTATTCAGCAAACCTTCCTGATAAGCTTTTACCAAGGCTTCGGTTTCGCGAACAGATAAATTTTCTTTGATGATTTTGTGGTAGATATCTGTCTGTGCATCGTGATCTTCAATATTGATAATTGCTCTACCGTGCCCCATAGAGATAAATCCGTCGCGGATACCGCTTTGAATAATCGGATCTAAACGCAACAAACGTAGATAATTGGTAATAGTCGATCTTTTTTTACCAACACGGTCGCTCATTTGTTCCTGTGTTAGCTGAATTTCGTCGATCAATCGTTGGTACGACATTGCAATTTCAATAGGATCCAAATCATGGCGCTGAATATTTTCAACCAATGCCATTACAAGCGATTCGTTATCATTTGCAATACGAATGTACGCCGGAATAGTCTGTAAACCAGCTAGTTTTGAAGCACGTAAACGACGTTCACCCGAAATTAATTCGTATTTATTAAAATCGATTTTACGAACCGTAATAGGCTGTATAACACCTAGTTCTTTAATAGATGTTGCAAGTTCTTTTAAGGTTTCTTCGTTAAAATTTGTTCTTGGCTGAAAAGGATTTACTTTGATAAAATCTAATTCCAATTCAATGATATTTCCAACAACTTTATCGGCGTTTGTATCTTCTATTGATTTGATATCGTTAGAAGGATCTTTTAAAAGTGCCGATAAACCGCGACCTAACGCTTGTTTTTTAACTGCTTTTGCCATTAGTTGTTAGGGTTTTTCTTAATAATTTCCTGTGCCAAACTTAAATAGTTGCTTGCGCCTTTACTTGCCGCATCGTAATTAATGATGCTTTCGCCGAACGACGGAGCCTCGCTTAATTTTACGTTACGCTGAATAACGGTTTCAAAAACCATGTCGTTAAAGTGTTTCTGAACTTCATCTACCACTTGGTTTGATAAACGTAAACGAGAATCGTACATGGTTAAAAGCAATCCTTCGATATCTAAATTCGGGTTGTGAATTTTTTGAACGCTTTTAATGGTATTCAGCAATTTTCCCAAACCTTCTAAAGCAAAATATTCGCATTGAATTGGGATCACAACAGAATCTGCAGCTGTTAAAGCATTCAGTGTTAGCAATCCTAACGATGGTGCACAGTCGATAATAATATAATCGTATTTATCTTTAATCGAAGCCAGTGCCTGTTTCAGCATGTACTCGCGATTTTCTTTATCTACTAATTCAATTTCAATGGCTACCAGGTCAATATGCGCCGGAATGATATCGACATTCGGAGCCGAACATTCTATTGCAGCATCCTTTGGTAGTACACTGTGTTCTAAAATTTGATAGGTTCCTGCTTCAACCGATTCAACATCAATACCTAAACCAGAAGTAGCATTTGCTTGCGGATCGGCATCAATCAATAATACTTTTTTTTCTAAAGCACCCAAAGATGCTGCTAAATTAACAGAAGTGGTAGTTTTTCCGACACCACCTTTTTGATTCGCTATAGCAATGATTTTACCCATTCTTTCTTTACAAAAATTTGAAGTGTAAAAATACAATTAATTATCTTAACTAAAAATGCTAATGATATTTTATGCTGCCTTTTTAAGACGATTTTGGCTAATAACCGTGTATTGTGTTTAAATTCAATTTGTAATAACATACTAAACATTTAGGCTTCACGTTAAATTAACATTAATACGTTGCGGCTGATTCTTACAACAACGGTTTCAATTTATATATTTGCACCTTTAAAAAATAAAAATGTATTTTAAAAGATTGATTTTTATTGTGTTATTTGTTTGTGGAATAGGTTGTTATTCACAAACAGATTCATTGACTTTTGAACGAAATTCTTTTGAAATTGATGATCTACCGAAAGATAGTTTAACGGAAACTGAAGTTTTTGCCGATTCGCTATATACAATGCCCAAGAAAACACCGGATATTATTCGAATTACCGATGCTTTTTTATACACGCTTTCGTCGCCTGTTCGCTGGCAGAAAGATGATCTGCTGACTTTTGGAGCAACTTTGGGCGGAACGGCATTATTGTCGCTTGCCGATAAACCTGTGAACGAATTTATGAACAGAGATCAGGGGAAATTTGTCAATAAATTAGGCGATTTTGGATACCGAAACGGAAAACCTTACGCGGCAGTTATTGTTGCAGGTGGATTTTATGCAACCGGTTGGATTATTAATGATGAATGGACAAAGGAAACGGCTGCGATACTAACATCGGCTTACGCAACATCGGGTGTTTTGCAAACTGCCATGAAAAAAATTGTGGGTAGAGCCCGACCAACAGAAGGGTTTGGGAATTACGAATTCAGACCTTTTAGAAACGATCCTGGATTTAGTTCTTTTCCATCGGGACATTCGCAAATTGCTTTTGTTACCGCATTTGTTTTGGCAGAAAGGGTAGAGCAACCTTGGTTAAAAGGACTTTTTTATACGGGTGCTGCGGTAACTATGGCTAGCCGAATGTATGCAAATGCCCATTGGGTAAGCGATGTAGCTTTTGGTGGAATTCTGGCATATTTTTGTACCAAAACGGTTATTAAACGTTTTGAACAAACGAAATACCAAAATCCGTGGGAAAAATACCAGAAGAAACACATTACGTGGAATTTTTCTGTTACAGGTAACGGAATTGGTTTAATTGGAACTTTTTAGGATAAATTTATTTAACTCTTTTGATATGGTGACTATTTCTCACGTCCGATTTTAAGGTGACGCCAAACTGCTATTACGTTTGTGTCTGCGTGATGTTCTTCTGGATTGTTTTCAAATAGTCTTTTTTGAATATCTTTTGATTTATCTAAACTATTCAATAACCCTTTATTATTCAATTCGCTTGGTAGAAAAGTTTCATCAAATCCTCCACAGTTAGTTAAAGCACTTATTGAAAAATCTTGATCTAATAAATCATATCCAATGAATTCATATTCTTCAAGTATTATATAAGAGCATTCATATTCAGGTTCAACTAAAACAGCTAATAAATTGAACTTTTCTTTTTTAGATGATTTACTGATTACGTAATCAATATTATTATAAAATCCGGTTTGAACTAAATCGACAATATGAATAGATTTCCAGTCTTCTTCATTATCATAATTTGGTTCCACTAAATCTTCATTTAACATTGCATCAAGCGAAACTAGTTCGTCAAGTTGGAAAATTTTAGACCAATTTTTATATTTTTCCCAAGAGAATTTTTCATAATTATTTTCATCATATTTTCCTCTTGCTGCGAAAAGTAGATTCATTTGTAATTTGCTTTTATATTTTTTCAAAACAGCTCATTTGAGCTGTTTTATTATTTACTCCCTTTAGCTTTTATCATTTGTTCCAGCATATCCCATAATTCTTTCGGGATATTTTCCAACATATTAAATTCGCCGGCACCTTGCAGCCATTCACCACCATCGATAGTAACAACTTCACCGTTTATGTATTGCGAAAAATCGGAAACTAAATATGCAGCTAAATTCGCTAATTCCTGATGATCGCCTACACGTCGTAATGGAACTTGTTTTGTAATATCAAACTGATCTTTTAACTCGCCTGGCAATAATCTGTCCCAAGCACCTTTTGTAGGGAAAGGTCCCGGAGCAATGGCATTCATGCGAATTCCGTATTTTGCCCATTCAACCGCCAAACTGCGCGTCATTGCCAATACACCCGCTTTTGCTGTTGCACTTGGCACTACATAGCCCGATCCTGTCCAAGCATACGTTGTAACAATATTTAAAACCACTTTGTTTTTCTCGCCTTTTTCAATCCAATGTTTTCCTAAAGCAAGCGTACAGTTTTTGCTGCCTTTCAAGACAATATCAATAATGGTATCAAAAGCATTGGCAGATAAACGTTCGGTAGGAGAGATGAAGTTACCGGCCGCATTGTTTAGTAAAACATCTACTTTTCCAAATGCCAACAAAACTTGTTGCAACATATTTTCTACCTGATCGTAATGACGAACATCACAGGCAATTGGCAAGCATGTTCCGCCGGTTTTTTCTTCTAATTCTTTTGCGGTATTTTGTAGTTTTTCTATATCGCGAGATGTAATCGCTACTTTAGCTCCTAATTCTAAAAAGTAGGTTGTCATGGCTTTGCCTAAACCACTGCCGCCACCTGTTACAATAATAACTTTATCGTTTAATGCGTCGTCGCGCAACATTTTCTGAGAATAATCCATACTTTACTATTTGGTTGATAGGTAAATATACAAAAAAGTATGCGTGCATACTTTTTATTTTACAAAATATGTATTCCTTAAATATTTTATTAGATAAAATCGTAACTGTAATAAATACATTCGTAAATAGCTAAGATCATTGCCCATTTGTGCTCCTCGGAATCCAATCGGATAGGTTCATTAATAATAGAGTATGCTTGATATTTTTCTCTACTCAATACAGGAACTTTTTGGTGTGAGGCTTTGAAACCTCGAGGTTTATAGAATGGATTTTTTTCAAAAGGTTTTTTGTTAAAACTTTTATTTAAAACGACCTTTTTGCCTGAAGGAAAATGAAGCTCATAACTTCTTTGTTCTTTTTGATTACCGAACGGAATTAAGTTTCCATTACTTATAAATTCAAATCTAAAAGCGGGATCTATTCTGTCTAAAAGTGCAATTATTTCACCATTGGAATTTAATATATGTTTAAAATTTACAATTTTACCTATATATGAATCATTGTATTCAATACTTATTTCAAAATTTTTTAATTGATAGAAAATTCTAAAATCGGTAGATTGAGCAACTATTTGAACATCAGAACCACTTACTTTTTCTATTCTTTGAAAAGCAATAATGTGTTCATTATTAAAGGTCATCAGATAACCTTTAAGTTTACTAAAAATAATGCGAGAGCTAATATAATTAAGATGATTAATGATTTCTGAAAGTTCCCGATTGTTCCATGGGCTTAGATTTTTGACCATACCTTGAACTTTCTGAATCATTTGTTCTTTTTCTGTTTTTAATTCATGGTTGTTTCTGCTCTTTAAACCTTTGGTAATTACCAAAATAATGAGAATGATGGGAACAACAAACATTAAAACAATAAATATTGTAAAAAAAATCACAAACATAAGCATCACATATTTATTTGTTTACAAAGTAATTATCGAATAATTCTGATCTAACGGATGTAAATTTTCTAATAAAGTATCAATCATTTTTTGACCATAATCAACATATAATGTCGAAAAGTTACCTATGCGTTCTTGCAAACTATTGTTTGGAAACAAAGCAATTTTTAAATCGAGCATTCGGTCTAATTGTTCTTTGTTTTTCAATCGTTCGGCTTTAAAATAACGCTTTTCAAGATTTTCTAAACCTTTAATTTGTTTGGTTTCTTGTGCATTTACCGCACCAATAAACGATTTGTTGGTTTGCAGTGTAACTTCTTTTAAAGCAGTAAACTGATCTTTTAAAAATTGTTTTTGCTGTTCAAAATCAAATACATGTTGAGCAAAATCTTTTGTTTTCTTCTGAATGAAATCATCAGTCTTTAAAAATAATTCTTCCCACGAAAGGTTTAATTTTTCTCGTTTTTGATTTTGTTTTTCGGTTGCCAGTAAAACAGAATTTCTCAACAAAAGCATGGGGAATGGTGTGTTATGCAGTGTGAAAACTTCTTTCAGTTCTAACCAATAAGCCAATTCGCCGCCGCCGCCAATGTAACACAAATTAGGTAAAATAACTTCCTGATACAATGGACGTAAAATAACATTTGGACTGAATTTCTCAGGATTTGTATCAACCAAATGCAACAATTCGTCTTTTGTAAACTGCAAATCGGTATTTAAAACTTTGAATGTATCTTCTTCAAAAACAATACGTTCTCTCAATCCGTGTTCAATAAAAAACAAATTAATTTCACGTGGATTTACCTGAATAATGTAATCCTTTAAAATATCATAACTTTTCTCGACTTCCTTAAAAGACGACTGATTTTGTAACTCTTCTTTCATAGACGGAATAAAAAGTTGTTTCAATTCCGTATCATCACCATCAACAATAACCAAACCTTGATTTTTGAACAGTTCATTCGCTAAATAACGCGTGGCATCGGCTAAGTTATCGTGTTTTAAATAAGCGTTTTCAAACAAAAGGGTAAGTTCGTTTGCATTGTTTCCTAAAGGTAAATGCTTTTTGAATTCATCAAAAACCGCTTGTAGTCCATCGGTATTCAATCTGCCAACCGGACCCGAAACTTCCTTGTTCCACTGACATTTCTTTCGGTTAAAATTAAAATAGTTGATCTCATCAAAATCATGATCTTCCGTCGCCATCCAGTAAACAGGCACAAAATCATATTCCGGATACGTCTTTTTTAATTCCTTACACAAATTGATTGTTGAAATAATTTTATATAAAAAATACAACGGACCCGTAAACAAATTCAATTGATGTCCCGTAACCACCGTAAACGTATTGGTGTTTCCTAACTGTTGAATATGTTGTAGCGTAGCAGAAGAAGTTTCTGAATTTGCATATTGTTTGCTTAGCTGTTGCACCAAAACCTTGCGATGATGTAAAGGAAATGCTTGCTGTTTCTCCTGAATTTGAAGTTTGAAATTTTCTAAAGTAGGAAAACGATTATATAAAGGAGATAATCGAGCATCTTGATTGAGATAATCGATCATTAATTTCGAAAAATAGCCCGTTTGTGAATAAGGGATTGAAAACATCATTTGTTTTTGATTTGTCCAAAGTTAACAAATATGTAATGATATTGTAAACTATTTTCGGGTTAAACAAATGATAAAGTATAGATTATTGTTTGTCAACACGAACTTTTTTTAGCATCTCATCTTGCGTTTCTACTTCGTTTATTAAATGAGTGAGACCCTGAATCAATTTCAGGGTGACAGTTTGCTATTCGTCATGCTGCACTTGATGCAACACCTCATACTGATTTTAGTGTTATTTAGTTCCAGGTTTACAGTAGTAAGTATTGTTTTATAGTTGCTTTTTTTAATCGTATTTTTGTACAAATTACAATTCGTTGGAAACACAAATTTTATTAATCACGCCGCCTTTTACACAATTAAACACGCCTTATCCGGGAACGGTTTATTTAAAAGGATTTTTGAATACAAAAAATACTTCTTCCTATCAAGCCGATTTAGGTATTGAAGTGATTTTGCAATTGTTTTCGAAAAAAGGTTTACAAGATTTGTTTTCGTTTATTGAGCAAAACCAAGGCGATTTAGGCGAAAATGCGAGACGAATTGTAGCTTTGAAAGACGATTATATTCAGTCGGTTGATGCTGTAATTTCCTTTCTTCAAGGAAAAAATCCTACATTGGCTAATGCCATTGTGCACGATGATTATTTACCGCAAGCTTCTCGCTTTTCTCAATTAGACGAGCTGGATTGGGCGTTTGGGTCCATGGGATTTCAAGACAAAGCCAAACATTATGCGACTTTGTATTTGGAGGATTTATCAGATTTAATTATTGAAACCGTTGACGAAAATTTTGGCTTTAGTCGGTATGCTGAACGTTTGGGAAGATCTGCCAATTCGTTCGACGAATTGTATCAAAAATTACATGAAGAACCAACTTATATTGATCAAATTACCCTTCAATTATTAGAAAGGTTGATACAAAAAACAAATCCTAAAATCGTTGGCTTTTCAGTTCCGTTTCCAGGAAATTTGTACAGTGCGTTTCGATCGGCTCAATACATCAAACAACAGCATCCGCACATAAAAATTGTTATGGGTGGTGGTTTTCCAAATACCGAATTGCGCAGTGTTTCTGATGTTCGAGTGTTTGAGTTTTTCGATTTTATTAATTTAGATGATGGAGAAGCGCCAACAGAGCAATTGATAAAATTTGTGAATAATGAAATTGATCAAAGTGAATTAAAGCGTACCTTTCTTTTAGAAAATAACGAAGTAAAATACATCAACAATCCGTTTATTAAAGATTACAAACAAAACGAAGTAGGTTGTCCTGATTATACCGATATCGACTTAAATCAATACATTTCTGTGATCGAAGTAGTCAATCCCATGCACAGATTATGGAGCGACGGAAGATGGAATAAATTAACGATGGCTCATGGTTGTTATTGGGGAAAATGTACGTTTTGTGATATTTCGTTAGATTACATTAAAGTGTACGAACCTATTGCGGCTAAAGAAATTGTTGATCGTATGGAACAACTCATTGCTTCAACCGGAACTTCAGGTTTTCATTTTGTTGATGAAGCTGCGCCACCGGCATTGATGCGCGAAGTAGCAATTGAAATCATTAAACGTAAACTAACGGTCTCTTGGTGGACAAACATTCGATTTGAAAAAAGTTTTACGTTAGATTTATGTCGATTATTGAAAGCATCGGGTTGTATTGCAGTTTCGGGCGGATTGGAAGTTGCATCAGATCGCTTATTACAATTAATTGACAAAGGAGTTACGGTTGAACAGGTGGCACGAGTGAATAGAAACTTTACTGAAGCCGGAATCATGGTTCATGCATATTTAATGTACGGTTTTCCTACACAAACGGCTCAAGAAACGATTGATTCGTTAGAAATGGTCCGACAAATGTTTGAAGTAGGTATTATGCAGTCGGGCTTTTGGCATCAGTTTGCAATGACGGCTCACAGTCCCGTTGGATTAAATCCTGAAGCGTTCAATGTTATCAATCATTCTACAAATTTAGGAACCTTTGCGAATAACGATATGGTGCACGAAGACAAATCAGGAGCGAATCACGACAAATTTTCGTTCGGATTAAAAAAATCACTCTTTAATTATATGCACGGATTGTGTTTTGATTTTCCGTTGCAAGAATGGTTCGATTTTAAAATTCCGCGTACAAAAGTAGCACCCGATTATATTGTTTCTGTTTTAGAAAATGAAGCTTTCCCTATTTTTAAATCAAACCAAAAAGTTGTCTGGTTAGGAACAAAACCTATGTTGGAACATTTTACCAAATCGAAAAAAGGCAGAATGTTTGAAAAAGCACGAATAAGTGTACATTCTAAAAACGATTTGCTACAGGTTGAGGTTGATAAGGAAGCAGGCGAGTGGTTTGTACAGTTTTATAATGATTTAAAAGTAAGTCCAAAAGGAACATTGTCTTTTCAGCAGATGAAAACCAGTTTTGAAGAACAAACAAACGAAGATTTTGAACCTTTTATCTTTTCAAAACAAGGCGAACAATTGCGTGATTTTGGGTTATTGATTGTTTAGTAATTTATTTAAAAAAACGTAGCATCCTTTTATTAAAAAGGAAGTTACGTTTTACCGAAAAGGAAGTTACGTTTTACCAAAAACGAAGTTACGTTTTACCAAAAACGAAGTTACGTTTTACTAAAAAGGAAGTTACGTTTTTAATTAACCTTCCTTAAAGCCTTTTCAACAACTAAAATCATTAACATACTTCCAATAATCATAACACCTACTGCTAAAATAGTATCGTTAGTTTCATTGGTTTTAAACAAGCCCTTTGTTGGTGAAAGAAAAGCAAAAATTAATCCTATAAGCATCATTATTTTGGCGCTGTATGTTTGAGCAAAATTCCATTTTTGCTGACTTTGCATTGATGACGCAGTTCTGTATCCGTAAAATGAATTAATTTTTTTTGGCGGAAAAACATACATAATTGTTCCGGCAAGTATAAAAACAATACCGACTAACAACAACATTTGGTTGCAATATTCTAAAATAGTATCCATAGTTTTATAGGTTTAATTCGTTTATGGGTGTCGTCCAAATTAGGTAGCTTAAAAGTAATCCGCCGAAAAACAATAAAGCTATTACAAATAGTTGAAACCATTTCTGCCAACTTTTATATTCGTTTTTATCGTGCTTTTTTCCGAAAATGAATAACGGAATCAATCCCCAACTTATAGTCAGTATTATAGAAATCGGGACTATTTTTTCGTTATCAATAAAAAAGATGGAAAGGTTAGAAACAGCTAAAATGGCAGCAATCGTGTAAAAAACAATGTGATGCAGTTTTACGATGGCTTTAAAATCAACGTTTTTCTTTTTATCTTCAGCCATTGTATTGTAGCCGGCAAGTAAACTACCGGCATTTTCTTCGTTCAAAAGACTGGCAATAAGCGCCATAATAAAAGCAATTATAAAACCTGCGTACATTATTTACAGTTTAAGAGTTCTACTACTTTTTCTAATTCTTGTGGTTTTTGTGTGCCGATAACCATTGTTTTACCGTTTTTAAGTTTAATAAATAATCCTTTAGTTCCTTTGGTATTATAAACTGTTCCATTTTTCATGGTAAATCGAATGCCCCAACCACCAACAAATCCGTAATTGATTACTTTATAGGTTTCTATTTCATCATAAGAATAGTTGCGTTTTACAAATGGAAAAAATTTAAACGAAATACCTTCTTTAGTGATTTTAGTTTCTAATCTCATCAATAAAAAAAGAACAATAATTGATAATGATACAACGGTAGCTAATATCAAAGAATTATTACTCATTAGATTGTTTCCAAATGGTTCACCGTTTATGAATTGTTTATAGATTCCTATAAATGGTACAAAGCATGTTGAAATGATCAGCAACCATATCCACCATTGGGTAAAGCGTTGTTTTTCTGTGAATAGGGGTTTCATAACTTGTTTTGTTTTAAGAAACTTACAATTGTTTTAATTAAATCTTTATGAATTGGTAATTCTGGATTATTGTATGATTCCATATTTTGCTGGTCGTTTTCGACTTCTTTAAATACATGATTCATTTTTTCTATGATAACCATTGAAGATTTTGGATTTGCTTTATGTAGTAATTCTGCTTCTTTTTGACCTACTTGCAGATCTTTTGTTCCATTAACAATTAAAATGGGAATGTTTAATTTTGCAATTTCAGTTTGTGGATTTCTACTAATCCAGTCAATTAAAAAAGGTTGGTTCTGTTCTGCAAATAATGCTTGAAGCATTGGGTTAACATCTTTCACTATTTTTCCTTCTTTTAATTGCGTTAAAATTTTATTGGTATCATCATTTAACATTGGAGCTTGCTTGTTTAATTGCTCTTTAAGAATAACATCAATTGAATTTCCTGCACCTGCAAGAGATATAAAAGCAGCAACATCTTTTTTAGATGCACTCATACCAACTAAAGAACCTTCGCTATGTCCGGCAACAATAATATTTTTATAACCCAAATTGTTTTTTAAATAGTGAATAATGGTTTGTGCATCATCTATTCCATGTTGAAAATCTAATGAAGGTATTTCTTGCTGACTTTTAACAGAATAAACAACACGTTTATCGTATGTAAAAACACTGTAGTTATTTTCGGCTAAACCTTCGGCTAAAAACTTATAAGAATTATTTACTGCCATTCCTAAAGTATTTCCGTTTCGATCTGTTGGTCCTGATCCTGCAATTAATAAAATAACAGTTTCTTTGTTGGATGTTTCGTACAGATTTCCCTGAAGTTCTTCTGAAACTTTTAGTTCTTTAACATTAGAATTTTTTGATTGCTCAGAAATATTCTTTTTAGCTTCTTTTTTTAAATTAAGTGTAAAAGAATACGTTCCTTGTTTAAAAGTTCCT
This sequence comes from Paenimyroides viscosum, assembly GCF_003858535.1. Lineage (GTDB taxonomy): Bacteria > Bacteroidota > Bacteroidia > Flavobacteriales > Flavobacteriaceae > Flavobacterium > Flavobacterium viscosum. The sequence continues at coordinate 71,087 of NZ_RQTJ01000007.1, read as the reverse complement.
TTAATATTTTGATTATCTGTTAATGTACCTTCATAGGTCATGTTCATTTGATCGTGAGATAAAAACAACGTATTGTTCTCAAAGCGAATTGAAGACATTGCTATGCCCTGAACACCTTGATTTGGACTGTCTGAAGTTGCTTTTAATTGACCGTTTTCTTTGCTTACATGCAATACAAAAGGTAGTTTTTGATTGGGAATTTCAATGTTTCCGCTCCATGTTCCTTCAATTTGGGCAAAAGAAGTAAAGCTGAAAAGTAAAATAAAAAGAGCGATAATTTGTTTCATAGTAAATAGGCGTTAAAAGTTTTTGGATAAAGTGTATGATAATATTATGGAAATAATAATAAGTACGATTAAAATTAGATAGTCTGTAACTTTCTTTGAATTTGTTATTGTTTTAAACCCAAAATAAACAATTGTTCCTATTATAACTAGAGCAACAAGAGCAAAAAATGAAAAACTTGACAAAACAAGAACATCAATTGTTGAAGAAGGTAGGGTAACTGATATCTTATTTTGATTATCAACAACAGGTTTCATTTTACTAAATGTTCCTAAAATATTCCACAAAGTAAGTACGTAATATGGAATTCTAATATAAAGAGCTAAATTTAAACAGTCAATAAGTCTTGTTTTACGATTTATAATTTTTCCTGCTATAAATAGAACCAACATCATAGTTAATACAGCCGTAATGTTTCCTAATACAGAATGCAATAAAACTATTTCCGATTCAAAATGTAAATCAATTGGCGACCCAAAAACACCTCTCAACAAAACGGCAAGTGCTGTACCAACTGCAAAAATAATAAGATTTACAATTAGTAATTTTCTATCATTATAAAATTCAATAGGGTTTAATAATTTTTTCATAGGTTATATATTTAGGTCTTTAATGTGTTGTATCATATCGTCTAACTGGTTGCGAACCGTTGGGTAGCTTATACCTAATTGTGCTGCCATTTCTTTTAAACTGCCACTTGCTAAAAAAAATTGTAGTATAAATTCCTGTTCTTTGGGTGATAATTGCAAAAACACAGGCAACGGATAATTTCCTTGTACCACCGTTTGGCAGGTTTCGCAACTTAATTGCGATACACTTAACAATGTTTCGCAACTGGGGCATAATGTAGGTAATTTTGATTTCATTTTAAATAAAATTAAACGATTTTTTAATTTTGTTGATTCAAATGTAAATAAAATTTAGTTTTTGTGCAATAAAAAATCCATCAAAATGAAATTGATGGATTTTAGTTTGATATTGTAATTACCCACAGATGCACGGATTTGTAAAATAATAGGTTTATATCTAATATGTGAATATAAATTTAATTGACTAAAATTTATTTAGTATATAAAAGAATTTATCAGTTTATATATAAAAAATATCTGTGTATCTGTGGTAAAAAGACAGGTTAATGACTTTTACTTTCTGCTGATTAAATTCCAATTAATTAATAAAACGGCACCAAGAATTATTACAATTCCAATCCATTGAGAAAACAGTACTTGTTCTTGCAGAAATAGAAAGGCAAAAGCCACCGAAACGGGTAGTTCTACTGCCGAAACAATACTTCCTAAACCAACACCAATTAGCGGGAAACCTTTGTTTAAGAGGATAGGAGGTAAGATCGTTCCAAATACCGAAAGCAAAATTCCCCAAGTGTATAAAATAGATGTATCAAAAGGTTTTACAGCTATAAATTCACTGCCAACTAAATTAAAATTAAAATAGGTTGGTAATAGTTGGGTTAACATGGCAAAAATAAAAACGATACACGCACCACCTAAAAGCATAAAAAAACTTCTTTTAAAAGGATTCAAATATTTTGCAACGCTGTTTGTACTGTATAAGGTAATAGAAAACGAAACTGCGGCAAGGAATCCGAATAAAAATCCTTTAAAATCGTAGGTTATAACATCACTGAATATATTTGTTGCCAATAAAGTTCCCAATAAAACAAAACCAACTGCAACTAGTTTTGCAAACGATGGAACTTTTTTATTGATAAAAGCTTCAATTAAAACCCCAATCCAAACCGATTGCATTAATAAAACAACCGCAATAGATGCATTAATGTATTTAACACATAAATAATACAGCACACTGGTAAACCCCATTGATGTGCCACTTATTACCAATTTAAGAATGTTTTTCTTAGTTGCAATTTGCGTGTTTTTAATGAATAAATTTATTACAAACAAGCAAATAATTGCAAAAACATATTGAGAAACTGTAACTTCGGCAGTGGTAAAACCTTGTTGGTACGCCATTTTTACGAACGATGCTAACATACCGTAACTACTGGCGCCTAATGCTACAAACAATGTTCCTTTTATAGTTGAATTCAAAATAAATAATTTAAATAAAACAAAAAAGTCTGAAGAAAACTTCAGACTCATTTATAATGATTAATCTTACATCATTTCATCCATATCATCAGATGGTGATTGTTTTCTTTGATCTTTTTGTCGGTCTGCTTTGGTTTGATTAAAACGATACGTAAACGACAGGTTTATGGTACGTTCTCTCCACTGCATTTCAGAATAAGAAGTTAATTGTGCAATATTGGTTTCCATAATACGCTTTCTAGAATTAAATAAATCTTGAACGTTTAACGCAATGGTTCCTTTATCATTTAACACATCTTTACTTAGTGCCATATTTACAGAACCTACACCTAAAATTTTACCTTGAGCCGTTTTTTGACCTCCACTGTACATAAAGTTGGTTTGCCAGTTAATTTTTGCAGGTAATGTAATAGTAGAATTAATTCTACCGTTCCATGTAAAGGCATTGTTATCAAAATTCTGGGTTTGTGTAGTTCCTTCAAAATCAACATACGAATAATCGCCACGTGTTGAAACTTGGAACAGATTGGTATTTGCATTAATACGCCACCAACGCAACGGACTGTAATTTGCATTCAACTCTAAACCATAACGATATTCGGTAGCTAAATTTATAGGACTACTAATTGTAACCGGAATTCCTTCTTCGTTTACACCGTCAACTCTGCGTACAAACTGTGTAGCATCGGTAGTATGGTTAAAATATAACGAGGTATTTAATGTAAGGCGACCAATACGTTTCATGTATCCCAAATCAATCGCGTTTGTAAACGAAGGATCTAAATCTGGATTACCCATGAAGAAATTGATCGAACTTGAATAATTTGAAATTGGATTTAACATGCGTCCGCGCGGTCTGCGTACACGTCTGCTGTAACTTGCAGTAACGTTTTCGGTATCGCTGAATTCGTAATTAACAAAAGCACTCGGGAAAAAGTTGTTGTACTTTTTCTTATTGAAATCCATTGTAGTCATTTGGTTTACATCAATTTCGGTGTATTCCCAACGCAAGCCCAACATGTAGCTAAATTTGTTTATTTTATCACCAAACTGGGTGTATAACGCATGAACTTGTTCTTTGTACTGTAAATCGTTTCTAAACAAATCGTTCGGTTCTAAATCACCGTTGCTGTTTAAAGTATTTATGTTGAATTTGGTATTTAAATCGTTGAAATTTCCTAAATAACCAGCTTCAAACTGACTGTTTTCGTTAAACGGTAAAACGTAATCTACACGTGCAATGTGGCGTAATTCGTTTTCGGTTGCTTTGGTAACATCTTGTGCCAATACGGTATTTACATCGTTGGTTGTTGTGATAGCCGAATCTTCGATATCTCTGTTTTTGTTGATGCTTCCCGAAACAAATAATTGATGTCCGCTTTCGTTAAACTTATAAGTAAAATCTGTAGTATATTCTACGGTTTCTTTAAAATCATCTTCTTCGGTTTGACGTATATTCTGATAGATTAAATTTCTACCTGCATCATAATTAGAATAATTTAAAGTACGTGGATTATCACCGGTACTTTTTCTGTATGTTAAATTATTTGTCCACGTAAGTTTATTGGTTAAATCATAATCAATACCAATGTTTCCGTTGATGCTTTCACGTTCACGTTTATTTTTAGAATACTCGTCTACAAAGCTTGATGTATTTCCATTATCATCAAAATACTGCGATTCGTTTAACGAGTTTCCAAAGGTTTTGTTTTTAGCATAACCAAGGCTTGAATATAAATTGAATTTATCTTCGCGGTAGTTAACCGTTGCATTTGCACCGTAACTTGTAGGATCGCCCACATTTGCTGTTACGCTTCCGTTGATACCTGCATTGCTTCCTTTTTTAAGGATGATATTAATGATACCCGCACCACCTTCGGCTTCATATCGTGCCGATGGATTAGTGATAACCTCTACACGGTCTAAAGATTCTGATGGAATCATCTTTAAAGCATCGCCAATATTAGCTGCCATTCCCGATGGTTTTCCATCAATTAAAACTTTAACCGATTCATTACCACGTAAACTTACATTTCCTTCAGAATCAACTTCAACAGACGGAATATTATCTAATACATCACTTGCATTACCACCTTTTACAACAGCGTTATCGCCTACATTATAAATACGTTTGTCTAATTTTAATTCTACAGCAGCTCTTTGAGCTTGTATAACAACACCTTCTAGAATTTCAGAATCGCCTTCAACTTTTATAATACCTAAATTTACCGATGAGGTAATTTCTTTAGCATCAATAACAAAAGTTTTATAGCCTAAATATTCAATACGTATTTGGTACGTATCAGGCGTAACTGGAATATTAAAGTTTCCTGAATCATCAGACACATCGCCGGTAATGTTGTTAGAATTGGTAGTACTTTCAATAGTAATACTTGCGTACTCTAAAGGAGTGTTTGTAGTTTTTTCTACAATTGTTCCGGTAACAAACACCTGATCTTTTTCTTGTGAAAAAGCAGCGGTAGTAGCTAAAGCAAAAACGGTACAATAAACGTAATTTATTGCCTTCATATAGTTCGTATTTATTTTTTTACAAAATTACTCTGCCCGTTCTGAATTTTTCTAAATTTAATGTTAAATGGTCTTGAAAAATAAGAGAATTATAAGATTTCATTAATTTTTTCAAGTGGTCTTGCAATTACTGCTTTATTTCCGTTAACCACAATTGGTCGTTCAATTAATTTGGGGTTAGCCACCATTGCTTCAATTAGTTGATCGTCGGTTAAAACTTTATCTTTATAATTATCTTTCCAAATACTTTCCTTCACTCGTACCAAATCTATTGGTTTAATTTTTAAAAGCGCAATAATGTTTTTTAGTTCGTTTATTGTTAATGGATTATCTATATAATTTATAATTTCAACCTCATTGTTTTGATCTTTTAAAAAACACAAACCTTCTCGCGATTTGCTACAACGGGGATTATGGTATATTTTAATCATGGTGTTTTACTTTATTTACTTTTACAAATTTAGTTAACTTCGTAGACAAATATTCTACTTTATGTATTTAAAACAATTTAATAAAGATTCTTCAAGCATTTTAAAATACATGCCTTACGTGTTTTGTTTTTTAGGTTTTATGGCGCTAAACATTATTGCATCTAAACTAATGGCAGTAAATTCTTCGGCAGTTATCGAAGATACAATTATTAAATTAGGAAAAAACGGTACGTTGTTAACATTGCTTATTCCATTTGCTTTTTTTCTACTATTGCTTTTTTTATGGTGGAAGTTTATACATGGATATTCTGTAAAACAATTAACAACTGCAAGAACAAAAGTAGATTGGAACCGAATCTTCTTTTCGTTTTCGTTATGGTTTTTCTTTAATTTGATTCTTTTAGCGATAAGTTATGCTTTAGAACCTGAGAGTTATCAGTTTCAGTTTAACATCACCGCATTTATACCATTGCTTATAATTGCATTAATTTTTATACCGATACAAACCAGCTTTGAAGAATATTTTTTTAGAGGATATTTTATGCAGTTTATGGCATTTATATCTAAAAATAGGGCAGTAGCTTTGTTTTCTACATCTATAATTTTTGGATTGATGCATTTTAGTAATCCAGAAGTTTCAAGCATGGGTTTTTCTATAATGATATTTTATATTGGTTGTGGTTTGGCATTAGCAATTATGACGCTTATGGATGACGGTTTAGAGCTTGCCTTAGGTTTTCATGCAGCAAATAATCTTTTCGGAGCCCTTTTTATAACTACAGAATCGGCTGTTTTTCAAACAGATGCACTTTTTGTTTTTGATGGCGAATCAAATATTTATGAAATTTTTATACAGGTCTTTATTATTTTTCCTATCTTGTTATATATATTTTCAAAAAAGTACAATTGGGCAAATTGGCAACAAAAATTATTTAAAGCTATTTAATTATGGAAAAGAAAATTTGCATACACCCCGATTTTAAGCTTAATGGACACACTTACAATAAAGAAAGCATAAGCGAATTAGCAATTACTTTAATTCGCGATGGTGAAGCACATGAAAAAGATTTAGGTAATTTAATTTTAGAATGGTTTGATGATAATGATTATATAAGTTTAACCACCTCTGGTACCACAGGAAAACCTAAAGAAGTAAAATTAAGCAAAGAAGCCATGGAAGCATCTGCCTTGGCAACAGGTGAGTTTTTTAGGCTTCAGCCCAAAGACAAAGCCTTACTTTGTTTACCTACACATTATATTGCAGGTAAAATGATGTTTATTCGTGCAGTTGTACTTGGTTTAGAACTCGATTTTGTGAACCCAACCAAAGAACCTTTAAAAAACAATGACAAAATTTACGATTTTGTTGCAATGGTGCCCTTACAAGTACATAATTCTATAACACAAATAGAACAATGTAAAACCTTGATTGTTGGCGGAGCAAAATTAAACGAGAATACCAAGAGCATTTTAAACGAAATGATGGTAAATGTTTACGAAACATACGGAATGACCGAAACAATTACCCATATTGCTGCTAAACGTATTAATGAAAATTATTTTACAGTGTTACCACACGCTAATATTTCGCAAGATGAAAGAGGTTGTTTGGTTATTGAAGCTCCTTTGGTTTCTGATAATTTAATTGTAACCAATGACTTGGTTGAAATGCCCAATGATATCCAGTTTGCATGGATTGGCAGATACGACAATTTGGTTAATAGCGGTGGCGTAAAATTGGTACCCGAAATTATTGAACAAAAACTGGCAGACTATATTCCGTACCGTTTTTATGTAATTGGAAAAGAAGATGTAGAGTTAGGTCAAAAATTGGTTTTAGTTATAGAACATGCTCCTTACACATTAGTACCCGAAGCATTTTCTAGTTTAGAAAAATTTGAAAAACCCAAAGAAACTATTTTCGTAAACAAGTTTAAAGAAACTCCTACCGGAAAAGTTTTAAGAAGAGAAACAATTAATGAATCAGTTCAAGTTTAACAAAGTTTACATTTTTAGAAAATAGTTTAGGGTAACTATTTTCATTCTTTTAAAAAGTATTCACGTTAAATCGTTTTAAATAAAACAGGAAATCCTCTTAATATAAGAGGATTTTTGTTTAATAAACTTCAGATAATTCCACTTTAGTTCCATCTTCCCGAGTTATAGAAGCTTTAACCGATGTAATTTTAAAGTTCTCATCTTCGATATCTTTCACCGATTTATTAACATCCTTAAAGATATCAGTTAAAGTTTTATAATCGTTGTTTAATAACTCTTTATCCGATTTTTTGTTTGAAACAACAATAGTTTCCTTTCTTTTAGCTAAAAGTTCTTGACGTTGATTTTCTCGTTCTTTTCTACGCTGTTGTGTTTTTTCTGAAATTTCGTTTCTTTTCTTTAAAAGTTGCTGACGACTTTTTTCCCTTTCTTTTCTACTTTGTAAAACAATCTCTTTTCTCTCGGCAACTTCGTTTCTTTTCTTCATTGCTAATTCTCTTGCGTTTAAAGCTTGCGTTTTCTGTTTTAAAGAGGCAGCTCTGTTCATTTCTTGTTCTTCTTTTTTCTTTTGAGCTGCTTTTTTTAGTTTTTCGAAAAATTCTTTACCACTATTAGTATATACTGCAGCATCTTTTTTAGCTTTTGTTGTAATTAACAATACACCGTCTTTTGCTTTATCCCCGTATTTTTCAATTGCTTTTTTATCTTTTAAAACATCAATACGTTCAATATCACCGGGATAAATTTTCCTGAAATCGCTAGGATTTATTTCTTTACCATCAACAATATAAACTATCTTATCATTTGACGAACTACCTATGCCTTTTATAGTGACATGAGTGTCTTTATCATTTAGTTTTTGTACTTGTATTTTGTTTGAAGAGGAAAGACTGTCTTTTCTTTGCTGATTTATTTTATTAATGTGGTTTCTTAATTCTTCTTCAGTTGATTCTTTACCATTGATAAGGATTTTATTAGAAGGTTTATCTGTATTATCATCTGCAATTTTAAATAAGAATGTTTCAGTTTCGCTAGTTCTTGTTGTTAATTTAATTTCGGTCACATTTTCATCAACAGACATTGATCTTATTGTTTTAGTATCAAAATCCTTTAATTGCTTTTTAGTCAAAAGCACATCATCTACATAAATAGGATATTTTGATGCAATTCTGTCAAAAGCTTTCCTGTCAGAAAGTAATAGTTCTAAATCTTTCTCTAAATTCGTTATATCTTTTATCTTTTTAGTTTTGATTATTACAAGATTATCAACAGCTTCATTAAATTTATCTTTTGTTTTTTGATCTCTATGAACGCTAATAGATAAAATATCTTTTGGATTTAAAGTATAAGCGGCTCCTTTTGAACTTTTTTTACCATCAATTAAAAAAGTTACTGTTTGATTCTCACTTATTTTTTTTGTCCAACTTCCATCTTTCCATTCATCATCTGTAATTATAAAATTGGGTTCAAATTGGTTGTCAACTGTATAAGAGTATGTAGGTTTAGCAGAATATTTTTCAACTTTAAATGGTTCGGCTTTGTTTAAATTTACAACTATTAAAAACGGTTCAATGTTTTTATCTAATGATCTTTCCGATGAGGATATTTTATAATCATTATTTCTAATGGTATAATCTAAAGATTTAATTTTGTTGTTATCATACTTAATGTTTCGTACACTAAACTCAATATTAAAATCTTCTTTAAGGGTTTGGGATAGTTTTTCAAAATCATCTTTTGTAAAGTTTTCTCTTACTAAAAAAGAAGTTTCTTCGATTTCCTGCACTTCAATATTTTCTTTAATTTGTGCTACTGTTTCAATCTGAAACAAGGCAAAGAAAGCCACCAAAGCCGGTGTTGCTAATAAAAATTTAAGTTTTTTCATATTTGTTGATTTTTTAGAGTTTATTTGTAAAATGCGGTTTTTAATTTCGCTTGCATTGTACGAATTCACAAATTGAATTGTGTGTTGCGTTTGAAACTGCAACAGATTTTTTTGATACAGCACACTTTCTGTTGTTTCAATCATTTTTTGATCCACAATAAATTCCAGATTGGTGTTTATAGCCCGCTGCATTACTTTTACCAACGGATTGAACCAGAAAACCGCAGCAACTAATTCAACTAAAATAAGATCAAATGTGTGTTTTTGCTTTAAGTGGATGCTTTCATGGTCTAAAATCAGTTGGTGATTTTGCCATTGAAAAAAGTTCTCCGGAACAACAATCCATTGATAAAAAGAGTAAACAGTTTTACTATCTGCAGAAATCTTAATGTTTGAGACTCCTAAACTTGGCAGTTTTTTTATAGAACGATACAGTTTTGTAACAGCATATATTTTTCGAATTATTAAAATGAAACTTATAAAAAGAATCAAGTAAACTGCCATTTGTTGCAAATCGATGGTTTCTAAAAACGATGGTTCTTCAACAACTTCCTTAATAACAGTAGTTTCGTAATCAGTCACAAAATATTCAACAGGAATTGGATCAACCAAAACCGTTTTTGTAAAAGTTACCAGCGGAGCCGTGATTGCAACGATAATTGATCCTATAAAATACCAACGGTTTAACTGATAAAAAGTTTCTCTTTTTAAAAAGATCAGATAAAAAAGTCCGAAAAAGATCAGCAGTAAATTTGCTTTTAAAATATAATCAAGAAACGGATGCATAAGCTATTTTTTTTGATTGATTTCAATGATTTTCATCAGCTCGTCAATTTCAGTCTGTGATAATTCTTCTTCTTTAACAAAATAATTGACCAAATTTGAAACCGAATTACCAAAATATTTTTTAATAGAATCTTTCACAAAAACACCGCGATAAGCTTCTAAACTGATTATTGGGTAATATTGATGCGATTTACCGTAGCTTTTATGTGCAAGAAATCCTTTTTCTTCCAACAAACGCACAATGGTAGAAAGTGTGTTGTAATGTGGTTTAGGTTCTGGCATCTCTTCTAAAATATCGTTTACAAATACTTTTTTCAGTTGCCATATAACCTGCATTATTTCTTCTTCTTTATTCGTCAGCTTTTCCATACTTCTGTTTTGATATCACAAATGTAAACTAAAATTTTAGTTATACAACTATTTATTTAGTTTTTAAACTATTTTTTTAGTTGATTGTTTTTGAATATAAAAAAAAGCCCTAAAATCTTTAGGGCTTTCTGCTTATTTTTTTATAAACTTATAAGGAACGTTATTTATATTTAAAATATATGTTCCGGAAGAAAGTTGAGAAACATCGATTGATAAATTTTCATCGGTAGTTTTTAAATTTTTTATTAACTGACCTGAAGTTGTATATATAGTTATTGATTTTTCGTCAGAATTATCCGAATTAATATTTAACGTATTTTCTACCGGGTTTGGATAAATGTTATATTTCTGTTTTTCTAATTCATCTATTGAAAGACTCGTTGCAAAAATAACTCCATAATCTTCTATATCCCCAATGTTATACTGTGTTGTACAATTTAATTTTGCATTTGTAATACTTGTACGTTCACTAATAATTCTCATTCTTAACACTTCCCCTTTTTTAACATTTGTTGGTGGTAAAAAATTATAAGAATATACTTTATTGTCAGTCAACGGTGGTATTGTTTCTTGCAATATTAATTCGCTTGATTCAAATGTTCCATTATCATTATAATCTATATAACCTTGAAGAATTAAGTTGTCATTAACAGAACTATGATTGTTAGATACTGTAATGTCCAATTTATTAGGCTTGTCAAACGCAGCTTGTGTTATATTTGTACAGCTAAAATCTGTATAGCCTTGATTAATTCCAATAGGCGTGCTGTTATTTATATAATGCAGTTTTACATTATTAATTGAATACCTAAAATTACCAAGATTAAAAGAAGTTGGTGCACAGTAACTTTTAGTGCTACTTGGAAGAATTTCAATAATATTATTTTTTGTAATACTATTTGATCCTATATTATTTGTTGCAGTTAAGGTAATACTGTAAGTTCCTGTTTGGTTTAGCGTAATTGTAGGGTTAGGTTCTGTTAAGGTAAGTATTGTTTGACCATTTTTAGTAACAACCCATTTACTACTATAATTAGCTAAAGTGGTATTATTAAACGTATTCAAGAAACAAGTGGAGGTATTTCTTAAAGTAATTGGCGCACCAATACAAAAAAACTGTTTGTAATACGAAATACTATTGTTTATCAAAAACTGAGCTTGTGGTGCTTGAGTCATTTTAAAAACACTATTAGTAGCTGGCAAATACGATGATCTATAAAAAGTAATTGCACTTTGCATTCTGGCAATTTGTAAAGGTGTAAAGACTTTTTGAAACTCATTATTGGCATAAGACATATAATTGTGCTTATAAGTAGAATTGTTGTTTCCAGAACAACTATTTGCGGCAGTTAAAACTAAATCGTTTGCATGCGTTTTTGTATGTGGTGGAGTATCTGCAACACAATCACCGTCTGCACCGCAACCATTAACTTGTGCCGGACAGTTTGTACCTGTTGATCCTTCGAAAGTATGCATTAAATTTAAACTGTGCCCCAATTCATGTGTAAGTATTTCGCTGGGAGTACTATTAACATATTGTGAAGCAATAAATGTTCCATCATGTGTTTTGCCATGTGCAGTTGGGTAATAAGCATAGGCAGCAACGTTTGATGATGATGTTATTTTATTTACAACCCAAATATTATAATATTGATTAGAATTCCAATTAGATAATGATCTTATTGCAGTTGCATCAACACCATTGTTTGCGGTTGTATATGCATTTCCGTATTGTACATAGCTTTGGTTATTACCAAAATTAACACGATTAATACCTGTAGAGCAAGATCCATTTGGTGCTTTGGTAGCTAGTACAAATTGTATACTAGTATTACCATTGCTAGGATGATTGTGGTTATTTTTAAAATGATTATTCAATCCTTCTAATACATTATAAATATTTACATCAGGAATGTTTGATCCAATTCCAAGAGGTTCGCCGGCATGTATAATATGAAAAACTACAGGAATATAATAAGTAACTGGATTTTTAGATTTTAATTCAATCTGTTTTTGGTAAAATTTCTCAAATTGGCTGTCATAATCTTCTGCAAGTATATATTCTGTACCACAAGTGTTTTCAAGACGTTCTGTTTGGGCATTTAGTAATAAGGCAAAAAAGAGAAAAGTAATAGTAAATAGGTGTTTCATATATTGTTATTTTTTGTCAAAAATAAATAAAAATTAACATGTTTGATTCGTTTAATAAATAAAGTTGTTATTTTTTTGATTAAATTTAAAATCAAACTTATATCTACTTACTATTAAATAACAGATTGTGAAATTACTATACTACCTTTCAAAAAACTTAAAGCCTATTCCATGCAAATTTTCAATTGAAACAGAATCATCATCTGCAAAAATTTTACGAAGCCTTGATATAAAAACATCTAAACTTCTTCCCATGAAATAATCATCGTCACCCCAAAGTGCTTTCAATATTTCTTCGCGTTTTACAACTGTATTTTTATGGTTAATGAAATAATTCAGCAGTTCCGATTCACGTTGAGTGAGTGTAACAGTTTCATTTTCAAAAATAAGTTTATAATTTTTTGTGTCAAAAGTATATTTCCCGACTTTTGGTAGATAAGTTTCGGAGTTATTTTTCTGTGTTCTTTTTAGGAAAATTTCAATTTTCAGGATTAATTCTTCAATGCTGAAAGGTTTTACAAGATAATCATCTGCGCCAATTTTCAAACCTTTAATTTTATCTTCTTTTAATGTTTTGGCTGAAATAAAGATGATAGGGATTTCAGAATCAAGATTTCTTATTTCCTGCGCCAATTCAAATCCGTCTAATTTTGGCATCATAATGTCAAACAAACAAATATCAAATAAATCAGATTTGAACTTTTCCAAAGCCGATTTTCCGTCCGTACAATGGACCACCTCATAGTTTGGTTGCAAACTATCTTGCGTTAAAAATGCAATAGTTTCATCGTCTTCAGCGTATAAAATTCTATATTTCATTGTTTAAGAATTAGGAAAAGTGATTGAAATCGTTAAACCTTTATTAGGATTGTTTCTTGCAGAAATCTTCCAATGATGCTGTTGTACAATCTTTTTTACATAAAATAAACCCAAGCCAAAACCATTCACTTCAGTACTTTTTTTGTTGGAAACGCGGTGAAATTTATCAAATATAAAAGAAATATTTTTTGGCGGAATTCCAATTCCATTATCTGCAAATTCCAATTTCAATTCTTTGTCTTTGCGGGTTGATGTTATTTTTATTTCCGGTTTTTCTTCGCTGTATTTAATGGAATTATCAATTAAATTGTGTACGACATTTGTAAAATGAAATTCATCAGCAAAAATTGTTTCGTTAGCATTAACATCAATTTCAATTTTTAAATTTTCATGTTTTAATTGCAGCGGTTCTACAATATCACTCAAAAATGGAAGCAATTTTATTTTTATAGGATTGATTGCCAATGCAAATTCATCATTTCTAGCGATATTCAGTATTTTTTCAATATGATTATTAAGTTTTTTTCCTTGTGTTGTGATGATGGAAGTATAAGTTTCCAGTTTTGTATCATTTTTAATTGCATCTTGATTACTCAAGTAGTTGGATGCGAGTAGAATAGAGGATAGAGGCGTTTTGAATTCGTGGGTCATATTGTTGATGAAATCACGCTGCAATTCCGAATATTTTTTATGTTGGATAATCGTATAAATTGAATAAACATAAACTAAAAGAATAACAATTAACGCAAAAGATAGAATAAACCAAAACCGCAAAGAACTGATTAAATAGGAAGTTTCTTGTGGAAAACGAATCGCAAAATAATAAACCAACTCATTTGATTTTGGGAATTCAATTGTCTTTTTCGGTTTTAAATCATCATCAATCGAAATGTATTTTCCATACATCATATCGTCACTTTCGCAATTGTAAATCGCATATTCATAATCAGTTACGATGTTAAATTTAGAAAATTCGGTTTTAAGGTAATGTTCTAGAACTTTGGGTTCAATATTGTCATTTACATTAACGATGTAATAATCGTTTGAAACCCTCTGAATCAAATCTTTATTCGCAAATTCATGTCCATTGTTTTCATATAATTTACGAGCAACTTCTAACAATGCAATATGAATTTTCTGCGAAAATTTCTTTTCTTCTAACGTAAATGATTTGTAAGTCCAGATAAGTTGAACAATTAGAATACCAATGGTTGCAACCAATCCTAAAGCAATGATGATATTAAGTTTTTTTATTTTCAATAGAAATTTCTCTATAATATTGATTACACAAAGCAATATTAATTAAAATGAAGCCAATTTATTTACGATTAACAACTCATTAACAAAAGATTGAAAGCGGTTAACAATAGACAAATGAATGACTTAATACTTTTGTTCTATAACAAATCAAAATTAGTTTAATCTTTAAATTATTAATTATGAAAATTTTAAAAATCTCAGTAATTGCACTAATGTTAGCAGTAATTCCAGCTTCGGCATCCGTTTTAAATGTAAGCAAAATTATAGAAAATGTAGCTGATGTTGTGATTTCATGGAAAGCTGAAACAATTGATGTTGGACAAATTCCACAAGGAACACCTAAAACCATTCCGTTTGAATTTAAAAATACTACTTCAAAACCAGTTTTAATAACTGCTGTAAGAGCGGCTTGTGGTTGTACAGCTACTGATTACAGTAAAGAATCAATCGCTCCTGGAAAAACAGGATATGTAAATGCGATTTATAATGCGGCGGGTGTTGGTGCTTTTACAAAAACTGTAACTGTAACGACCAGCGACAGCGATTCATCAAAACAATTAACATTCAAAGGAACAGTTGTGGCAAAATAATTAATTACTTGCCCAAATTTAGTTTTTAAACGAACACTTTAATTAGTGTTCGTTTTTTTTATTAGTTGTTCAAAATAAAACAAACCACTCAAAATTGTACATTTGTAAAAAGCTGTTAATTTATGAGTGACGAGTTGAATTTAGGTATCGATTATTTTAATCAAAGTCCATTTTATTCTGTAATTTCTTTCCATAAAGTTATTGATGCGTTAAAAGAAATCGCTAAGGAAACCGAAACGCCTTATCGTGCAATTTACGCACAGTCATTACTGGCTGAAGTTGCTAAAGTGCCCGAATTGTATGATGGTATTACATCTAGAAAACTTATTTATAACAATTTACCGTTGATTCATAATTTGTTGGCAGATTTATTTCCTACAGCATTAACAGCAAATGAAATAAAAGCGGTGAGTTTACCTTTTCAAAACTTCAACTTTAATTTTACTCAGCGTTTTCAAAAAATAATCAGCGAAGCAGGAGAGGATTTCGAAATTAATTTTCGCGATTTTAACAACGATCAGTATTATATTTTTAGTTGTTGTTTAATTTTAAACAGTTGTTATGGTGAAAATTTTGATTTGTCGCGCCCCATGTTTTACGATATTCCAGATAAAAACGGAGTAATAAAACACTATAGAATTACATTTAATGGCGATTTTACAGAGTTGATTCCGACAGATAAAGCATTAAAAATAACACAAGATGATATTAAAGTTTTAAAACGCAGTTACAACGATATTTCTGTGTGGAAAGAAAAATTCCCAATACATAGCTGGATTCTTAAAGGTTTTGGAATTATTACGCTGACCGATGTTACCATAGAGAATACCATATCAAGCATTAAAACAAATCTGTTGAAACCCGGACAAGAAGGTATGAGTTTGGCCGAAGGTAAACAAATTTTTAGATCGATATTTAAAGAGAAAAGTATAGATTACGGTATTTTCTTTGTAAACGATGTTTTGTATGATTTTATTGAATTGCCTTTAGTAGTCAATTTTAAAAGCTATTTTCATGTATCTGCAACTGTTTCAAAAGAAATTTTAAGTGCTGCGAAAAAATTCTTTAAACAATTTAATAATACGGTTGATTATTACTGTGTTACCGATATTTTAGAGTTGTACAACCACAAAGAATGGATTCCGTATTTAGATTATCTACAAACTAAAGGCATTCGCAGTTTTATTTTGGCACCTATTAAAAAAACCGATTCTTATCAGGCATACGTAGAAATTACCAGCAGCATTCCTTTTGCCTTGCACACGGTTAATGCTAATAAACTTAATGATGTAATGCCGTTAATTAATGACACATTTATAAAATATCAAATTGATATTAAAAATGAATTAGATGCCATTATTCAGCGAGAATATACTGCATTTCACCCGAGTGTAAACTGGAAATTTGAAGAACAAGCAAAAAACTATTATTTTGCCAAAACTCACAAAACAGAAACGGTTTTAAAAGAAATTGAATTCGAAAATATTTTTCCGTTGTATGGTGAAACCGATATTCAGTCTTCTACAAAATTTAGAAACAAAGCTATGCTTACCGATTTACGCAGGCAGTTAAAAGAAATTATGAATGTGCTGGAATTTATTAAACCAAAAGAAGAAAATTTGTTGTTTCAGCAACGTATCAATGAAATCGTTTTCTTTCAAAATCAGTTAAAAACACATCAGTTTGTAGCCGAAGCACAGATTCATAGATATATTATAGATACTATTCATCCGTTATTTAAACAGTTAAGTGAGAAAGAGGAATATCATAACATTATTCAAAAATACAATAAGCAGTTAGATGAAAAACACCAGCGCTTTTGGCATCAGCGTAAAAAATACGATTTAGCTATACAAACTGTTAATAAGCTTTTAACCGATGTTTTAGATTCTGAACAAACTGCTGTGCAAACCGTTTATCCACATTATTTTGAACGATTCAGAACCGATGGCGTAGAGCATAACTTGTATATAGGCAGTAGTATTTCACCTACACAAATTTACGATTCTATGTATTTGTATAATTTGCGTTTATGGCAGCTGCAGGTTATGTGTAAAGTGGTGATAATGCATCAAGATTTAAAGCAGAATTTAAGTTTTGATATGGATTTAACCAGCTTAATTTTAGTTTACAATGAACCTATTTTTATTAAATTTAGATTAGATGAAAAAAGATTTGATGTAGAAAATAATGACGATATTCGTTTTGAAGTGATTAAAAAACGTTTGGCGAAAGCAATGGTTAAAAATACAAACGAACGTTTGGTACAAGCCAATAAATTAACCATTGTTTATTTAAACGAAACCGATAAAAAAGATTATTTAAGTTATATAGATTTTTTAAAGAATCAAGATTATTTTATAGGCGAAACAGAAGATATCACCGTTGAAGATTTACAAGATATTACTGATCTAAAAGCTTTGCGTGTAACAATTAATACCCATTTTAACAATGATAATTTTAAAATATTCTCTTATACAAATTATGTAGATTACTTAACTAAATTCGTATAAAAGCGATACAAAAAGCAGCTACCGATATAATAATTCCGTACATAAAAACGGTGTATGAAATGCTTAACATTCTGTATTTTTTATTTAAAACCAATCCTAAATAGTACAAATCTTTTATCAATGTATCGTACAAATAATCACGGTCTTTCATTAAATCGTTCATAGCATCATTAAAATCGGTTAATGGTAGTTGATGAAAGTTTCCAAAAAACAAAATATTGGCTTTGCGTTGTTCAATATCTTGTTTAGTAATGCTGTTAGAACTTACTTTAGGTTTGGTTGCTAAAATGGTATAAACAATTGTAATAACACTGAAAATCAGTAATATAAATGTGGGTATAATTAAATGTGCATTACTAGGACTGTCTAATTTTGGAATAATTGCCGTTAACGAAATAGATATAATAATAGAATTTACCGATAGTAAAATATTTGCTTTACTATCTGCAATGGCACTTAATTGGGTATGATTGTTTAAAGTTGTACGAAAAAGTGTTTCAATGCCTCTTTCCGGTCGATCTAATTTCTCGAGTTTTTTCTCTTTAATTTGTTTATTCTTACTTTTTTTGTTAAGTTTTAATTTATCTAAATTTTCGCGAAGCTTAAATATATTTTGTTCTTTTTTTGGTTGCCAATTTTCTTTAGCATAATCTGTAAAATAATAATGATTTTTACTTAAAACATTTAAATTCTGGGTACACCAATCAACATCGGTTAATTGCTGTGTGCACGTTGTTTCAATTTCCTTTTTAAGTAAATCTGCAAGTTCACTGTAATTATCTAAGGTGAAATGATAAAAATCGGCATCTTTCATACACATTTCCAATAAATTTGTTGGAAAATGCACACATTTAGTGGCTAAAATCAAGCTACAAACTTGTTCAATATCTACATTTTTAAACGTGTATTCTTTAATAAAATCTTTAAAAATTTCACAACTTCTTTCTTCATGATTATCGCAACCCAAAATGTATCCTGCATCATGGAACCAAGCTGCAAGCTTTAAATTTGTAGCATCGGGCTCTAAAATACGCTCGCCTTTTATCAGTTCATTTACCGCAGTTACTACTCGTAAAGTATGTAAATAATCATGATAAATATATTCAGAAGATAGTTTATCTTTGAATAGGTTAAAAATGTATGCCTCGGCTTTTAATAAAAGTTCCATTGATGAATTTTTTACACTTTAAAATTATGAAAATTAACTTACATATAGCAAAGATTCTCACTTTTGCTTTTATCATTTTTTTATTAAATGCGTGTGCATCTTTTCATGAACAAGTTGGTAAGGATTTTTCTCGTGATATGATAACTAACGAAGTTCAAGGCGAATTATTGCATGAAATTGTTGTGGTAGGCGATGCCGGCAACGCAAATGAACCACAAGGGCAACAATTATTACAAACGGTTCAAGGGTATTTACAAGAAAATAACAACGATAAAACTTTATTATTTATTGGCGATAATATTTATCCGTTAGGAATGCCAAAAGTTGGCGATAAAGATCGTTTATTGGCAGAAGAAAAGCTAAATGCCCAAATAAAATTGGCTGATTTTGTAAATGGGAAAACTATTTTTTTAGCTGGAAACCATGATTGGTATCATGGGTTGGATGGTTTGCTAGAACAGAAAGAATATGTGGAAAGTAAGTTGGGAAAGAAGTCTTTTCTACCTAAAAAACACGATGCCATTGATGCACTTGAAGTGAACGAAAAACTTACAATTATTACTATTGATAGTGAATGGTTTATTCAAAATTGGGATAAACACCCTAATATTAATGAAGAAAGTGCTATTAAAAACCGTGAAGATTTTTTTGAAGAATTTCGCAGTTTAATCAATAAAAATCAAAATAAAGTAACTGTTGTAGCAATACATCATCCAATGATTACCAACGGATCGCACGGTGGATATTTTTCTGCAAGAAATCATCTTTTTCCTTATAAAAATATATCATTGCCTATTTTAGGAAGCATTGGAAATTATTTACGGAAAACAGCTGGTGCAAGTCCTGCCGATATGCAGCATACGTATTACAGAACAATGGTTGAACGTTTAAAAACACTGACAAAAAATCAAGAACAAGTAGTTTTTGTATCGGGGCACGAACATAATTTGCAGTATATAGAGCATGACGGTATTAAACAATTAATTAGCGGAGCCGGATCTAAAACCGAGGAAACACGAAGCGTTCAGCCAACCAGCTATACAATTGGTAGCTTGGGATTTGCTACTTTAAAAGTTTACAATGATAACAACGTAGATTTATTCATTCATAAAATGACCGATACAGGCAATGAAATTGTTTTTCAAAAATCAATTATGTGTTCTGATGATTATTATCAAAAATTTCCCGAGGTTACAGAAACTTATAAAAAAGCGTCGGTTTATAAACCCGAAACTACCCAGAAATCTAATACCTACCGTTTTTTATTTGGCAACCATTACCGCAGTATTTATGGAACTGAAGTAAATGCTCCCGTAGCAAATTTGGAAACATTGTATGGTGGTTTAACTCCGATCATTTCAGGTGGTGGTAACCAATCACTTTCTTTAAGATTACAAGATAAAGAGGGAAAACAATATGTAATGAGAGGTTTGCGAAAGAGTTCTAAACAATTTTTACAATCTGCAATTTTTAAAAATACCTATATCGAAGATAAGTTAGAAGATACGTATGTGCTTGATTTTATCGATGATTATTACACCACATCACATCCTTATACGGCATTTATATTAAGCAAGTTGTCAAGTGCTGTTAATTTGTATCATACCAATCCTAAATTGTATTATGTACCAAAACAAAATGCGTTGGGAAAATACAATGAAACTTATGGGAATGAATTGTATATGATAGAAGAACGTCCGCATAAATCTCAGGCAAGTGTAGCATCTTTTGGTAACGGTTCTGATATTATAAGTACTCAAGATTTATTGGTGAATTTAGAAAAAGATGAAAAATATAAGGTAGATGATAAAATGTACCTTCGAGCTAGAATTTTCGATTTTTTAATTGGTGATTGGGATCGTCATGCCGATCAGTGGCGTTGGGTAGAACAAAAAGTAGGCAATGATGTAATTTATCAGCCAATACCGAGAGATCGCGATCAGGCTTTTGCAAAAATTGACGGAAAAGTGCTTAGGTTAACCAATAAATTAAATCCGTTGCGCCACATGCAGCATTTTAAAAGTAATTATGGAAAGCCACGCTGGATAACAAAATCGGCATTTCCTTTAGATAAAGTTTTTTTACAAAATACCACATTGCAAGATTGGCAAAATACGGCAGATGAAGTAGTAAAGGGAATGAGCGATGAGGTTATTGAAGATGCTTTTAACAGTTTGCCACCCGAAATTCGTAACCAGTATAGCGATGATATTATTGAAATTCTAAAAGAACGCCGATCAAAATTAGTGGCTTTTACCGCTAAATATTATAAGGAATTATTCAAATACGGAATTGTTGTTGGAACAAACAAAAAAGATACGTTCATTGTAAATACATCAAAAAATGAAGTAATTGTTGATCATTACCGCAATAAAAAATCGGGCGATACGTTAATGGCAACTTACAAATATCTACCAAAAATAACTAAAGAAATCTGGGTTTATGGTTTAGATGATGATGATAATATTAAAGTTATTGGAGATAAATCATCAATCCGTTTAAAATTAATTGGCGGTAAAAATAACGATGTTTATAATATTACATCAAAAACAAGCACTAAAATTTTCGATTATGCATCAAAACCAATAACGATCGAAGAAAAAGGAAATGCAAGTGTTGTTTTGCGCGATCAGTACAATTTAAACCAATATGATTACCGTAAAGCGCCTTTAAATGTATTGGCTATTTTGCCCGATGCCGGTTACAATCGCGACAACGGTGTAATGTTAGGTTTAAACGGAACGTACACCATGAAAAAGTTCAACCAAAACCCATATTCGCAGAAACATCAGTTACGCTTAAAGTTCAATTT
Organism: Paenimyroides viscosum; assembly: GCF_003858535.1. Lineage (GTDB taxonomy): Bacteria > Bacteroidota > Bacteroidia > Flavobacteriales > Flavobacteriaceae > Flavobacterium > Flavobacterium viscosum. Next base: position 49,422 of record NZ_RQTJ01000007.1, on the reverse strand, counting down.
TGCCACATCAGGAATCTTTGCAGCGTATAACGGAAGTTTTAAAGATTATTCTAACGCCGGATATTGGAATGTGGAAGCTTTAGCAACATCGTCTAATTTTACTAGAAACTTTTTTGGAGTTGATAATTTAACACCTTATGATAAAAGTGCTTTTAAAGATAATTATTATCGAGTTAGAACGTCGCAATTAGAATTTAAACCAGCTTATGAATGGAAAGGCAGAAACGGAAGTTCGTTTTTGATCGGAGGTACGTATGAATCTACTAAAATTGAAAAAACAAATAACCGTTTAATTGACGAGCAGTTGTTTACCAAATTAAATGATTCATACAATACAACCGATTTTGTTGGTGCACGTTTGAAATATCAATTCGAAAACTACGACAATCAACAAGAACCAACGGTTGGTTTAGGATTTATGCTTTTGTTTGGAAATCGTTTTTTTGTCGATGATTTTAATAAAACACACCAATATTTGAATTCTAAACTAAATTTTGTTGTTCCAATTTCGAACGATAAAAAACTTACTTGGTCATCAACTTATGTATTAGAAAAGATTTTTGGCGATGATTATCATTTTTATCAAGCAGCTACGTTAGGAGCAAATAATGGCTTGCGTGGATATCGTCAACATCGTTTTATGGGCGATACATCATTTGTAACCAGTCAGGATATTCGCTATAAAATGCAACATATTACCAATGGTATTTTGCCTTTAAGTTACGGTATTTATGCAGGATACGATACCGGCAAAATATGGAACAATTTAAACCCAAACAATAAATGGTACAATAGTTACGGCGGTGGTTTATGGCTAAACGCTTTAGATTCGTTCACCGCGCATGTAGGAATTTTTACCAGCAAAGAAAATAGTTTGGTAAGTTTTGGTGTTGGTTTTACTTTTTAGTTTATAATATTAGTTAGTAAGTTTTTAATAGATGAAATTTTAACACTTTCGTCAGTTCGAACTTGTCGATACACTTCACTACTTGAAGTGACGACTTTTCTAAATAATAATTCTATATCGGATTATAAAATTAGTTTAAATCTAACATAAAAACAGTACCGCCTTTTTTACCTTTTTCGCTTTCATCTGCCATAAAAAGTTGGTTGTCGCTTTTAAAAGTAATGGCTTCTTTTTGCGAATTATGTCCTAATTCTTTTGTGGTAATATTCTCTTGTTTAAAAGAATCATCGTTCACAAACGGAATTAGCAATACTTTATCGTGTGTTAAAAAAGCAATTTCATTTCCGTTTTTATTAAGCGCTGCACCGGTAATGGCACAACTTTTATATTGATCGCAGGTTTTTAAAGTCGCAATTTTCTCTGCTTTAAAACTTCCGTTTTTATTAGGTACTTTGTAAACGTAAAAAGCACCATCAAAACCTTTAGATCTGTTTTTGGTAAACAAGTAAAACGCTTCATTTGTAGCTACAAACGCTTCACAATCGTATAATAAATTGCTTTTTTTTGGAGGGAATTCGGTTTGATCTTCATAATAAAAAGTCGTTTCTTGCGATACATTTACCGAATTAGATTGTATTGTTGCAGCATCAACTTTTAAAATGCGTAGGTCTTTACGCTTGTTGTCGTTATTGCCAAAATTGCCAATGTATATGTTTCCGTTTTTATCTTGCGATAAATCTTCCCAATCGGTATTTTCCTGATTATTCACGATAACTGTATTTTCAAAAGTTCCATCAGCCGAATAAACATACAATTCCGACGGATTTCCTTTATCTTGTAACATCCATAATTTCTGAGTTGGTGCATGAAAAATCATTCCCGAAACTTCGGTATGTTTTTTATCTAAAGTAAAAACTTCTTTAAAATTGGTTTCCTGCGATTTTGATGAACACGCATATAACAAAGAAAAACTCAATAAAACGATATATTTTTTCATTTCGAAATTTTAAAGTAAAATTAAAAAGACTTTTACAGTCTTTTTAATTTGGTTAGATAATTTGATAAACGATGTCTGTTGAATTTTTAGATCGATCATTTTTATTGTTTTTTAATTGAAAACTTTTTAGTTTCTTTTCCTTCTTTTTTATCGGTTGAAAAAGTAATACTAAAAGGCAATAACTTTAAATAGTCGGTTCCAAAAGTCAATGTTTCCCATTTCCCATTATTTTGATATAAAAGTTCGGTATATTCTAATTGATTTCTGTTGAATTTTTGATTCACAAACGAAATGCTGATTCCGTGATCTTGTGCGATTTTCTCAATTTCTTTTAAATCGTTTAATGTAGAACTTCCCGAAACCGTTATTAAACCTGTATTAGAGCCTGTAAATTCAGCCGATCTAACGACATAAACAGTTTGTTTAGGCTTCTCTAATTCAACTCTTGTTTCTTGCGTATTTGCAAATAATCCGGTAAACCCAATAACACTACAAATAATTTTTTTCATTTTTTCTGTTTTTAACATATAACGATTATTTTAAATATTTAGTGTGTTTGTTTAGAAAACAAAATATGTAATTTTGATAAAAAAAAACATGTACAAAATACTTATACTATTTCTGCTATTTACCAATTTAACTTTTTCTCAACAAAATGAAAAAGAGGTTCTGGACTATCAGAGAGAACTGAATAAATCATATCTTAACCAGGAAACAACTCCTTTAAAAGAAGAAGAATTAAAAGATTTTAAAGGATTAAATTTTTATCCTTACAACGAAAAATTTGTCGTAAAAGCTACTTTAGAACGATTAAAAAATCAGCCGATTTTTAAAATGCCTACTTCAGGTAAAAATCAACCGGATTATAAACGTTATGGTATTTTACATTTTACAATCAATAATGAAAAATTTCAATTGGAAGTCTATCAAAATATAGATTTAATTAAACGTGAAGGTTATAAAAAACATTTGTTTTTACCTTTTATTGATGAAACCAGCGGAAATGAAACTTACGGAGCAGGACGCTATCTGGATATCGAAATTCCTGATGGAAATGAGATTATGTTAGATTTTAATAAAGCGTATCATCCTTACTGCGCTTATACTTTAGGCTATTCATGCCCTATAACGCCCGATGTGAATTTTTTGAAAACGGCAATTTTAGCTGGAGTAAAATTCTAAATTATGCATTACAACATTCATACACATCACTTTTCAAACAACAGCGAAATTGTAGAATTTGTCAATCAGTATCCAAACGAAGTAAATATTGAATTACCGAATTTTACAGTTGGGATCCATCCTTGGCATCTGAACGAAACCACTTTTCTGGAAGATTTAATTGTGATTGAACACGCAATTCAACAACCTAACTGTAAAGCGGTAGGCGAGTGCGGTTTGGACAAACGGATTGAAACTTCAATAGAAATTCAAAAAAAGATACTAATTCCACAGTTGCTTTTAGCAGAAAAATATAAAAAACCGGTAATTTTGCACTGCGTTGCTGCATATCAGGAAATCATTGAAATTAAGAAAGAATTAAAACTAACCATTCCAATGGTTATTCATGGTTTTTCAAAGAATAGTCAGGTAGCCGAAAGTTTGATTAAGAACGGATTTTATCTATCGTTTGGGAAATATCTGTTACTGAATCTGGAATTAGAGAATGTTCTGAAAACCATTCCATTGAATCAGCTTTTTTTGGAAACCGATATGATTGATCAAACGATTTTTGAAGTGTACAGCAAAGCAGAAAGTGTTTTAAACATAGATTTAAAGCCTATAATTGAAGAAAATTATAACAGAGTTTTTAACCAGTAAAAGGGAATCGATTTTTCGATCGAAGAAGTTTTGCACAATTTATTATTAAATGGCTGTTTGGCAAGAAAGAGCAGAATTATTATTTAAACCAGAAGGAATTGAAATTTTAAAAAAGGCAAACGTTTTAATTGTAGGATTAGGCGGTGTAGGATCGTTTGCGGCAGAATTTATTGTACGTGCAGGCGTTGGTAATATTACAATTGTTGATGGCGATACAGTTGATATTACCAATGTAAACAGACAGTTGCCGGCGTTACATTCAACCGTTGGGCAACCAAAAGTTGATATTGTTGGCGACCGATTGATGGATATAAATCCGGAATTGAATTTAACGCGTGTTCAAGAATTTTTATCACCCGAACGTGCTTTTGAAATCGTTACGAAAGATTATGATTACGTTTTAGATTGTATTGATAGCATAACGCCGAAATTATATTTAATTCTTGCAGCAAAAAGAGCTCGTGTTAAAGTAATTTCTAACATGGGTGCAGGTGGTAAAATGCTTGCAGGGAAAGTTGTTGTGAAAGATATTAGTAAAACCGATGTTTGTCCGCTTGCAAAAGTGATTAGAAGACGTTTACGAAAATTGGGAGTAAACAAAGGTGTTAAAGCAGTTTTTTCGTTAGAAAAACCAGACGAAAGCAGTTTGAAGATGACCGATGGATCTAACTATAAAAGATCGTTTTTTGGAACAAACAGCTATATGCCGGGCTTATTTGGGCTTTATACTGCAGAAACAGTAATAAGACATTTGTTAAAGAGTAAATAAGAAATTCCTGCAATTATGCAGGATTTTTTTTATATTGCTTTAAATAAAGCACTTTTAATGAAGCAATTAATTACACTATTTTTATGCTTATTTTCTGTAATAAGTAATGCACAAAATTATGAAACCCAATGGAAAGACGTTTATCAGTCCGAATTGAACAAGCATTATAAAACGGCAAACAATCAAGTAGAAAAAATCTACCATAAAGCAGTTTCTGAAAACAATAGTCGTGAAATTATTAAAACTTTTTTTTACAGAAATAAGTTAAAAGGTTATATTGAAATAACCGATTCAAACGATGTTTTTAAAGATATTGATAAAGAAATTAAAAGATTAAACCAACCCTACAAAAGCATTTTACAAACCTATAAAGCGCAACTGTTAACAGAATATTTTTTTAAAAAGGAATATTTAGTAATTGAGCTTGATAAAGTTAAAGAGCCTTATAGTAAAAACAATATTGAAAATTGGCGTACAATAGATTTTGTTAATGAAATAGATAATCTTTACAATGAGGTTTTTAAAAATGAAGAATTATTAAAAAAATCAAACGAATTTTTAGGAGAACTTGTACAAAAAGAAGAATTAGCTGAAATAAAAAATTATAAGCCTTATGAATTGCTTTGTTTTGAATGGATTTCAATTTTTGAGAAGAAAGCCCTTCAGCAAAATAATATATCGGAAGTTGTTCATTTAAAAGCAAGCGAAGTTCTTGATTTTACGACTAATTTTACCACCTATAAATTTCCTGAACCTTTTTCTAAAGTATTTGGTATATATCAAGATTTAGAGTTGCATTATGAAAAGGAAAATGATTTTTTAAAATTAGATCAAATCAAGTTAAAACGATATCAAAACTTTTCAGATGCGTTGAATTTATCCTTTGATATAAAAGATCAGTTACTTTCTAATATTTTAGAAACAGTAAAAACACGTAAGTTTAAATCAAAAGTAATTGTAGAAAAAGTAAATCTATGGTATAAATATGGATTAAAAAATCAAAAATCAAATACGTCTTCAACTGCAAAAGTAGCTTGGGCTAAAGCGGTAGAATATATACTTTCCTTAAAAGATTTTGAACTAACAGCTACTGAATCAGTTTATTTAAAAGATGTTTACAACACTATTACCGATAAAAAAACACAGACCAATCTACCCAAATACCTTTTAAAGAATACTGTAGATAAAGGTTTTATTCGTTTGGCTAATACCGATACTCTTTTTACGAAATTTTATAAAGTTGATAACATTCATATGGCAAATAGCCTAAAAAATGATTCTTTAAAAAAAGAGTATGTTTTAAAACACACACCTGCTTATGAAAAAATTACAACTTCATTAAATAAAGAAGCAGATCATTTTGAAAAAGAGTATGAATTTTTAATTGATGGTATCGATAAAGGGCACTATTTGGCGTTTACGTCTCCAACTAAAGAGTTTAGTTCTAAACAAAAGTTTTACAATTTCCATAACATAATTGTTACCGATGTTGTTTTGTTTTATAAAGCAGAAGCAAAAACTATCGATTTTTATTTTTTAGATCGCAAAACGGGAAAAGCTTTCATAAATCATAAAATAAAAATTAATGGTAAAAAATATAAAACAAATGAGTTTGGGATAGTATCAATTATAAAATCTAAAAAAGTAACAAAAGAAGAACAAATTAAGCAAACCGAGTTTTTAGTTCAGTTTCAAGATGAAGATTTTTTATTTGAAGAAGTTTGTGATTTTGATGAAGAAGAATTAATCTATAATTATCAAAATAAAAGTAATAGATATGTTGAGGAAGATGAAGAAGTAATAATGAATTTTTTTACAGATAGAAAATTGTATCGTCCTGAACAGACAATTTATTTTAAAGGTGTTTTTGTAGCAGTAGATCATATAAAACAAATAAAGAAGATTCTTCCTAATACAAGATTACAAGTTTTTGGAACTGATGATAATGGTGTGGAATTTTATAAAAAAGAATTTGTAACCAATGCTTACGGAAGTTTTGCAGATTCTATCAGTATTCCAAAGAAGGCAAATATTTCTAAAATCAATATAACGTATGATCCTCCTACAGATTTAACAAAAGAGGAAAAACTTTTTTGGAAAAAATATACCAATACATCTGGTGGTATTACGTTGCACGTAGAAGAATATAAGCGACCAACTTTCTCGGTTTCTCTAAACAATTTTAAAGAAAATGTATCTTACGGACAAGAAGTTACTTTAACAGGTAAAGTTTTAAGTTATGCAAAGGCACCCATTTCTAATGCGAAGATAAATGCCAAAATTGATTTAACTGAATATGCTACTCAACAAGATTTTTATGCTATTTCTAAAACTTGGCAAACAATAGAAACAACTACTAACGCTACAGGAAATTTTTCTGTAAAATTTCTTTTAAAGCCAATACCAAAAGATAGTTTAGTTTATCAACCAATCCATGATTATAGAATTGCAATTAATGTAAAAGATGCTTCGGGAGAAGCACAAACAACTTATACAGAACTTAAAGTAAATCATAACGATTTCAGTTTACATTTCCCTGAATACAATAAAAAATTCCAGTTAGATTCAGATTTTGAACTGTATATAAAATCAACCAATGCAAACGGCACGTTTAAACCTGTTTCAGGAACATTAAAAATTATTCGCAATGAATATAATAATGATTATGTTAAAAAGCGATTATGGCAAGCACCTGCGCTACAAAATATTCCTATTGAAGAATTTAAAAAGCATTTTCCAGATGAAAAATATATATCGAACAAAGAAAATGTTGAAATTGAAGTTTATTCTAATAAAATCAATATCACAGACGATAAACCTTTTATAATAGGAAAACCTGATTGGATGTTAGCTGGCAATTATAATGTTGAATTTATTACAGACGATAATTTTAAAGCAGAAAAAATATATAGTAATTTTTATGTAGCCGATCCTAATGCTGTTCCAAGCGATAACCAAGTAGTAAGCCTAGAATTAACCAACACTGAAATAAAAAATAATGAACTTACTTTAAAAGTAAATGCTGTTTTTAATGATGTTTTAGTGTTTGTTCAAGTACAACAGAATTATGATATTTTACCAACAACAACTTTTCTAAGTAAAAAAGGGTTTTCTGAAATTAAACTTCCATTAAAAGATCAAAACACAAATCAAGTTTTTATAAAATACTATTATGTTTATGACAATAGAGCATACGAAAACATTCTTGAAAATGAATATTTCGCAAGAAAAACAAAACATGCAAATGCAGAAGTTATTCATTTAAAAAACAAACTAATACCAAATACAAAAGAGCAGATTCTTTTAAAAATTACCAACGATGATCATAAACCTTTTGTTGGTGAAATGGTAGCATCAATGCACGATATTAGTGCAGAAAGTATGCTAAATAACTATTACGACAGTAATATCTGGAATTTTTATACGGGTTATTTTTCATATTCAGATGAGTTTAGTGAGTTGTATTATGACGGACAAATAAATAATAAATACCTACCAAATTACAGCTGGAGTATTGTTTTAGATCAAAAGCTATTAATAAATTACCCTCAAATTAATACGTTTGGCTTTAGTTTATACGACGATTATTATGTAAAAATGCGTTATTACGATAATATAAAACGTAATATAATATTCACAGAACCTAAAAAAGGGTTATTACAATTATATGGATCCGTTTACACGCAAGATGGAGATCCAATTCCGGGTGCAACAGTTATGTTAGATGGTTCTAATCAAGGAACTGATACAGATGAAAGTGGTAATTTTATGTTATTTGTTTCTCCACAAGATGTTTTAAAAGTTTTTTACGAAGGATTTAAACCGGTAAAATTTATAGCAGAAGATTTTAAAGGCAGAATTGTAATGATAGAAGATGAAGCTATGTTTTTAGATGAAATTGTTGTTGATACTTACAGAACGTACGCACCTACATTAAGTGATTTAAGACCTGTTTATGATTCAACAAAAAGTACAACGAAAGACAATATTCAAGCTATAATTAATGAAACAATTGTAGAATTTAAGTTTTCAGAAAAAGATAACAATACAACAGTTGTTTTACGAGGAGTTGGCTCAATAAACAATGCAGTAGAGCCACTGTATGTGGTTGATGGAATACCGGTAAGTGCAGAACGCTTTAGAACATTAGCTTTTAGCGACATTAATAATATTTCGGTTTTAAAAGATAGTGGTGCTACTGCTATTTATGGAAACCGAGGGGCAAATGGGGTAATACTAATAACGACAAAGAAAGGCGACGTAAACGAGATGACCGATGTTAAAATTCGTAAAAATTTAAAAGAAACAGCTTTTTTTAAACCTTTTATTTACCTTGATAAAAATAATTTATACGAAATAAATTATACTGTTCCAGAAAGTTTAACCGAATGGAAATTTAGAGCATTAACACACAATACTAATGCTGAAGTAAGTTATTTAGAGACTAGTATTTTTACGCAAAAAGATGTAACTATTCAACCAAATATGCCACGCTTTTTGCGTGAAGGTGATCAAGCATTTTTACGGGCACGTGTTTCAAATGTATCCGATCAAATACAAAACGGTAAGGTTCTTCTTCAATTAAAAAATGCATTAACCGAAGAAGATTTAGAAAATGTAGTTCTTTCAGAGAACTTACAAGATATTCAAATTCCACCTAATGCATCAACATTTGTTGAGTGGAATATTCAAACTCCTGATAATATTCAAGGATTACAATATGTTGTTTCAATTAAAACCGCAGAATATTCAGATGGCGAACAAGCTATAATTCCTATATTAAGTAAAAAGCAGTTTGTTTCTGAATATGTACCTGTTTGGCAATTAGGTAATACAACAAAAAAATATCAATTGTCAGAAATGAATAATAATAATACAGATAAAACAAATCTTAATTACTCTATTCAATTGTCATCTAATGATTTTTGGTATGTATTAAATAAATTACCATATCTTTTAAGTTATCCTCATGAATGTACAGAACAATTAGCTTCTAAATATTTTGCCAATCAATTAGCATTAAAAATTATTAATGAAAATAAAGAAATTCAACAAATATTAAAAGATTGGAGTAGTGTAGATAATACAAAATGGGATAATGATAAAAACTTGAAAGAAATAATAGAAAATGAATCTCCTTGGCTACAGGAACTATTATCAACCAAAGAACGTAGAAAAAAACTTGCTGGCTATTTTAATAAAGAGGTATTGCAAAAATCGAGCAATGACTTATTACATAAAATAATTTCACGCCAGAATGATAATGGAGGCTTGGGTTGGTTTTCAAATGAAAATGATGATTTTTGGATTACACTACAAGTGTTGCAAACATTTAAACAGCTAAATGAGTTGAATGTAAATTGGAATAAAGTAGATTATGAAAAATCAATTAATGAAGCTCTTCTTTATTTAGATAATATTTTATTGAAAGAGAAAGATACAAAATCTGTTCCGCTACAAAAGTGGGTAGATTATATGTATTTAAGATCACATTTTAAAACACAATTGCCTATTGAAAATAACTTTGTTGAAAAATGGAATAAGGTTTTGGAAATTATAGAAAAAGATTGGCTTGAAGCCGATGTAACATGTAAAGCAAAATCCGCAATTATATTTAAAAATGAGGGAAATACTGATTTAGCAACTAAAATTATTAAGCAGTTGAATGAATCGTCGCTAGTTGATGAATCTTTTGGAATGTATTGGAAAACAACATCAAATGCTGTTTCATTTTGGAGTACACCTTCAGAAGAACAAAGTTACGCTATTGAAGCTTTTGAAAAAAATAATGAGGATGAAACTAAAATATTATCCTTAAAATCAAGACTATTAAATCAAAGTAACTATGATAGTTTTGGATCAACAAAAGCAACTGTTAACGGCATATATGCATATTTATTAGGAAATAAAAAAGTAGATGGCAAAAGTACTCTTCATATATCCGATAAATTAAATGAAGCAATAGATACAGAAAATAAAAATTTAAATGAATATGGTGTTTATGAAATTAATTTTACTAAAGATGCTATAAGTTCTAATCTACAAGAAATTACAATTGAAAATCCTAATAAATCACCAGTTGTTGGGAGTATAAGTTACAATTTTTTACAAGATATAGATAAGGTTACCAAGACAAATAATAAAGAACAACCATTTGTTATTCAGAAAAATTATTTCAAAGAAATTAGTAACGAAAGAGTAATAGTTAATAATTCTCAAGAATTAAAAATAGGAGATGAGGTTTGGATACGTTTAAAATTTTCGACAAAAGAAAATACTTCGTATGTTCATATTAAAGACAATAGAGCTAGTACATTTGAACCATTTTTTGAGTTAAGCGGTATAAAGTACGAAAATGAATTGCGATACTTTTACAAAGGAAATGATGCTTCAACAAATTTCTTTATCAATTATCTTCCAATAGGAGAATATAATTTATGGTATAAAGTAAAAGTTAATAACGTGGGGGTATTTTTAGATGGATTAACCATAATGCAAAGTATGTATGCACCGCAATACAATGCGCATTCAGAAGTAAACCGATTAACTATTAACTGATAAGTTTTCACACATTTAATTCGTAAATATTAATTTGAAAGTAATAAAAAAGGTTTAACTTTTGTAGTTAAACCTTTTTGTTTTTATATTATTTAATCTGCGCTTTCTTCAATTCAAGCTCTTGTTTGTTTACTTTTAGTTTTAATTCTGAAACCTTTGTTTCCATTTTAACAAGCTTAGATTTTTCTTTAATTTCTTTTTCGAAATCCATTTTATTTTTCAGTTTTTTACGCTCAAATTCATTTTTGGCTTCTTCTAATTTCATTTCTGCCTTGCGTAAATTATCTTGAGCTTTTTTTAGTCTGCCTTCTTCTTTTGCAATAGCTTTTTCTTTATCGGCAGCTTTTTTCTCTGCTTTCATTTTTTGCTTTTGCTCTTTTTCAAAAGCTTTTTGCTTTTTTTGTGCAGCTTTGGCTTCTCTTTCTGCTTTTTTCTTAGCATTTTTAGCTGCTTTTGCTTCTTGTTTTGCTAATTTTTCTTCAGCTTTTTGTTTTGCTTCTTGTGCTTTTAAAATTTCGGCTTCGTAATTGGCTTTGGCAGTTTCTGCTACTTCAATAGTTGTAGATTCAAGAGCTGTATTAGCTGCAGTGTCTTGTTTTAATACTGGTGTATTCTCTTCAGTAACTGTTTGCGTAGCATTAGTATTATTCTGTTGTGCAGTTGTGTTAACTTGTGCTTGTACTGTGTAATTTAAGCCCAACACGATACAAGAAAATAAAACAATTTTTTTCATGATATATATTTTTGATAAAATTATAAATTTAATTTTGATTTAGCAAAATTTATGCCATGTTACCATTCATTAACCTTATTGGCATCTAACTTTAAAAAGATGAACAGCAAAAATGTAAACGCAATTAAACTAGATCCACCATACGAGAAAAATGGTAATGGTACACCAATAGTTGGGAAAATACCTATAAGCATAGATACATTTACAAAAAAGTGCATAAATAAGATGGCAGCTACGCAATATCCGTAGATCCGAGCGAAATTATTTTTTTGTTTTTCTGATAAATAAACAACCCGTAATATTAACGTTACAAAACAAGCAATTACTATTGTAGATCCAACAAAGCCCCATTCTTCACCTACCGTAGTAAAAATATAATCGGTATGTTGTTCGGGTACAAAACCACCTTTTGTTTGTGTTCCTTCTAAAAATCCTTTACCAATCCAGCCGCCCGAACCAATAGCAATCATTGACTGGTTTAGGTTATAGCCTTCTTTTTTCATATCAACATCATCTCCCAACAATACATTAATACGGTCTTTATGGTGTGGCTCTAAAACATTATCAAACACATAATCTACAGAAAATACAAAACTACTCATTACAACCGCTAAAATGGCATAAACAAATGGGTTTCTATTAATAGTTTTGTTAAAATAGAAATGAACGCCACAACCTAAAACTATAAGTAATATTAAAAATAAAGGCTGTATTACCAATGCTAATATAAAAAGGATAATGGCTAAAAAACCAGTCCATAAATACCATGCCGGAAATCCTTCACGATACAACACTAAAAATAGAATTGAAAAAATCATGCCTGACCCAGTGTCGGGTTGTAACATTATAAATGCCACGGGCAAGAAAATAATTCCCATTGCAATACCTTGTTCTTTAAGGTTTTGAAAAGTAGTTTGGCTTTCGGTTATGTATTTAGATAGAAATAAAGCGGTACCTATTTTAGCAAATTCCGATGGTTGCATGCTTATGCCTCCAAATTGATACCAGTTGGTTTGACCTTTAATGGTTTTTCCAAAAATAAAAAGACCCATTAACAATACAATTCCTATTACGTAATAAATAAGCGAATATTTCTCGTAAACCTTAGCGTCTAAAGATAAAATTACAATAATTACAGGAATAGCGATACCAATAAAAAGCAGTTGTTTACCATAAATTTGGCTCATATCAAAAATAGAAGTATCTTCTAATGGTAAAGATGCCGAATAAATATTCATCCAACCAAAAATAACAAGCACAGCATACAAAAATATACTTAACCAATCTACATTGGCAATTACGCTTTGGTTTGCTAAATGTTTAGTTTTTACCATTTTGTTTGGCTTTTAATTTCTCTAGTCGTTGTTTTTCTAATCGTTTTAAACGTTCTTTTTCTTCTCTTTGCTTTTCTGCGATATCTTTTAAAATATAATTTGATGATAAATCGCCTTCTAACATACGTTTTTCTAAATCGGTTCGGGTAATTTCTCCTTTTAGATACTTTTCTATCATTAAAGACGCAATTGGTCCTGCCCAAGTTGCCCCAAAACCACCATTTTCAATAAAAACCGCAATTACAATTTTTGGATTTTCTTTTGGTGCAAAAGCTAAGAAGACCGAGTGGTCTTGTAGTTTTGTTTTTTCTCCATCAACAGTAGCAAAATTTTCTACTGTTCCGGTTTTTCCACAAATATTGACATCAGGAATTCTCAATCGGCTTGCCGTTCCCGATAAATAAACTTCTGCCAAACCTTCAATTACAGGTCTAAAATGTTGTTTATCGATCGTGGTTTGTTTTTTCTGAATGAACGATTTATCAATCTGTTTATTTTCAATTTTTTTGATGATGTGAGGCGTGTAATAATAACCTTCGTTTGCAACAGCACACATTACATTTGCCAACTGAATTGGCGTCATTTCAACTTCCCCTTGACCAATTGCGTTTGATACTATGGTAGATCCTTTCCAGTTCCAACCTTTATATACTTTATTGTAAAGATCAGATCCGGGAATTCTTCCTTTTTGCCCAGACGGTAAATCATATCCCATATATTGTCCTAAGCCAAAACTTTCTAAATGCGATTTCCATGCATCAACACCTTGTGATGAAGTTGGATATTTAGCTACAAGTCGCAAGTAAGCCTGTGAAAAATAGGTGTTACATGATTTTGCTATTGCCGGATGAAGATTCCAGCTGCCGGCATCGTGACATTTTATAAAACGACCACCCAAATAAAAACCATGGCTGCAAGGAAAACGCGTTTGGGTATCAATAACCTCTTCTTGCAAACCAATTAATGCGGTTAAAATTTTAAAGGGAGATCCGGGTGCAAACTGACCTTGCAATACTTTGTCAAAGAAAGGTTTTCCTGGTACACTGTCAATTTTTACATAATTTTTTGAACGATCGCGACCTACTAACATTCCCGGATCGTACGAAGGTGCGGTAACCAAAGCCAAAATTTCACCTGTTTTAGGTTCAATAGCTACAATTCCCCCACGTTTTCGAATCATTAATTCTTCGCCGTATTTTTGTAATTCTTTATCAATAGTTATGGTAACATCGTTTCCTTTTACGGCAACGGTATCGTAAATACCTTCTTTAAACGGACCAATTTCTTTATTGAATTTATCTTTTTGAATGTAATGAACCCCACGAATTCCACGTAAATCTTCTTCGTAGGCTTGTTCAACCCCACGCATACCAATTAATTCACCTGATTTATAATACGGTCTTTTTTCTAATTCCATTTCATTGATCTGACGGATGTATCCAAATACATTCGCACCAAAATCAACTTGATAATCGCGTAAATTTCTCTTCTGAATATAAAATCCTTTAAAATGACGAATTTTTTCTTGAAATGCAGCAAACTCCGTTTTTGTTAATTGGGCTAGAAATAACGATGGTAATCTTGGCGAGTATACTTTCGCTTTTTCTAATTTTTTTAGAAAATCATCTTTTGTAATTTCTAATATGTTGCAAAGTTCTAAAGTATCAATATTTTTAACTTCACGAGGAATAACCATAATATCGTAACTTGGTTGGTTTGCAACCATAAGCTGCCCCGTTCTATCGTAAATATAACCTCGTTCTGGATATTCATATACAATTTTTAGCGCATTGATATCTGCCTTTTTCAAGAAAGAATCATCAACAATTTGCAAAAAAAATAATCTTACAACAATAATTATTGTAGCGATAATAATTATGATTGGAAACAAAAGTTTTCTCATTTTCGTGGCGATTTTATCAACCCAATAATCAGGAATATTAGTAAAATACTAAAAATAGATGATGTTACTACACGAAGTAAAATTTCTAAAATAAAATTAAAGTTAAAAACTTCTAAACCAATTAATATGGTATGATGTATTAAAACACTTGTAACTACATAAGTGACTAATTCAGACGATATTTTGTCTGTAATACGCATCATGTGAAATTCGTAACTGTAACCAAAAGACATTTTTAATAAATTTTCACGCACAAAAGCCAACGTAAGACAAGCTGTTGTATGTACACCACCTGAATTATTAAAGGTATCTAAAATTAACCCTAGTAAAAAGCTAAAAATTAAAAATAAATGGCGATTTGTATTTAATGGATATAGTAAAATAAATAATATGTAAGGGTAGGGCGTTACGTATCCAAAAAAGTGGATATTGTTAAATACTGTTACCTGAAAAAATACAAGAACAATAAAACGGAATGTATTTAAAACGGTTGTATTATTCATCGCTTACAGTTTGTTCTTCAAGTTCAATAATTTCTTTAATTTTTACATGTTCTATTAAATATACCGAACTTATATTCGTCATATCATTAAACAAACGCACACTAATGGTATAAAAATTAGAATTTTTAGAGGTGAATACTTTATCAACCAAACCAACCGGGACATTTTCAGGGAAAATAGTAGAAATACCACCTGTAACAATAGAATCGCCTTTTCGCAGTGCAGCTAATTTAGGAATGTCCATTAACTGAACATAACCTGCATTTTTTCCGTCCCAGGTAATTGTTCCAAAGTGATTGGTATTGCTAACTTTTGCACCAATTTTAGTATGTGTATTTAAAATACTTTGTATGGTTGCGTAATTTTTTGATACATTTTCTACAATACCAATAACACCTTTAGCGTTAATTACCCCCATGTCTTTTTTAACACCGTTTACTAAACCGCCTTTAATGGTTAAATAATTTTCTTTTTTATAAAAAGAATTTTTTATAATTTTTGCATTAAACAACTTGTAATCTTGAGCAATACGAATTTCAGGATTAACCGCAAATGTACTGTCAATAATCAATTGGCTATTGTATAAGATTTGCTTCATTTTGGCGTTTTCTTCTGCCAAACGATTGTTTTCGTCTTTTAAATGCAAATATTCAGTAAGGCTATTGGTTTTTTCATAAATAGTACCTGAAACAACATTTGCACTATGTAACATTTGACTTTGATGATACGAATGCGTTTGTACAGTTAAATACAATGAAACTACTAAAAGCAGCAAAAACAGTAGCTTAGTACTGTTTTTTGTGATAAAATATATGATTTGCTGCATACTAAATGTGCGGTTTTATTTTATTAGGATGCTTTTGAATTTCTCTATATTTTTAATTACGATTCCTGTTCCGCGAACAACTGCGCGTAAAGGATCTTCAGCAATATAAACCGGTAAATCTGTTTTTTGAGAGATACGTTTATCCAAACCTCTTAACATAGAACCACCACCTGCTAAATAAATACCTGTGTTGTAAATATCGGCAGCTAATTCTGGCGGTGTTTGCGATAATGTTTCCATTACGGCATCTTCTATACGCTGAATTGATTTATCTAAAGCCTTCGCAATTTCTCTATAAGATACGTTTACCTGTTTTGGTTTACCTGTTAACAAATCTCGACCTTGAACCATTAAATCTTCTGGACCTTGATCTAGATCTTCAATAGCAGCACCAATTTCAATTTTAATTTTTTCTGCAGTTCCTTCACCCACAAATAAATTGTGTTGTGTACGCATGTAGTAAATAATATCGTTAGTGAAAACGTCACCAGCAATTTTAACCGATTTATCACAAACAATACCGCCTAATGCCAAAACAGCAATTTCGGTAGTACCACCACCTATATCAACAATCATGTTACCTTTAGGCTGCATAATATCAACACCAATTCCAATAGCTGCTGCCATAGGTTCGTGTATTAAATAAACTTCTTTACCATTTACACGTTCACATGATTCTTTAACGGCGCGCATTTCAACCTCTGTAATTCCAGAAGGAATACAAACAACCATACGCAATGCCGGTGTAAATAATTTTTTCTTTAATGCAGGAATACTTTTAATGAACAGATTGATCATTTTTTCAGATGCATCAAAATCTGCAATAACACCATCTTTTAACGGACGAATAGTTTTAATGTTATCATGTGTTTTTCCTTGCATTAAGCTAGCTTCTTTACCTACAGCAATTATTTTTCCCGAAACACGGTCGCGAGCTACAATAGAAGGGCTGTCAACTACAACTTTTCCGTTGTGTATTATTAAAG
Organism: Paenimyroides viscosum; assembly: GCF_003858535.1. Taxonomy (GTDB): domain Bacteria; phylum Bacteroidota; class Bacteroidia; order Flavobacteriales; family Flavobacteriaceae; genus Flavobacterium; species Flavobacterium viscosum. The sequence goes on along the minus strand of NZ_RQTJ01000007.1, from coordinate 32,085 downwards.
TATTTGCAGTACCAAGGTCCATAGCGATTTCCTCGGTCATGAAATCAAAAAATCCCATATAATTTTTAAATGGTATTAAGTTAAACTATTCCGTTATATTTTTAATGTTTAAAGTGACGGATACCAGTGGTTACCATAACCATTTGGTTTTCGTTACAATAATCAATGCTTAAATTGTCTTTAATTGATCCGCCTGGTTGAATAACAGCTTTAATACCTGCATTTTTAGCAATTTCCACACAATCAGGGAAAGGAAAAAACGCATCACTTGCCATTACGGCATCTGTTAAATCAATACCAAACGCATTTGCTTTATCAATAGCTTGTTTTAAAGCGTCTACACGAGATGTTTGTCCTGTTCCAGAAGCGCACAACTCTTTGTTTTTAGCTAAAACAATCGTGTTTGATTTTGTGTGTTTACAAATTTTAGATGCAAATAATAAATCTTCAATTTGTTCAGCATCAGCTACTAAAGAAGTAACGTTGGTTAAATGCTCTTTAGTATCTGTTACGTTGTCTTTATCTTGAAATAAAATTCCGTTTAAACACGTACGAACTTGTGTTGTTGGTAATTTTATATCGTTAATTGTTAATATAATTCTGTTTTTCTTTTCTTGTAAAATAGTAACAGCATCGGCATCATAACTTGGTGCAATTACAATTTCGCAGAACAATTTATTAATTTCGTCTGCTGTTTCTTTATCAATATTGCCGTTTGCAATTAAAACACCACCAAAAGCAGATGTAGGATCACCAGCCAAAGCCGCCAAATAAGCTTCTTTCATGGTTGGTTTTTGTGCCACACCACAAGCATTGTTATGCTTTAAAATAGCAAATGTAGGTGCATCGCCTTTAAATTCGTTCATTAAATTAACGGCAGCGTCAACATCTAATAAATTGTTGTAAGATAACTCTTTTCCGTGTAACTTCTCAAACAATTCGTCAAAATTTCCGTAGAAAATTCCTTTTTGATGTGGGTTTTCTCCGTAGCGTAAAGTTTGTGCTTCACTTTCACTTATTTTTAAAACTGGTTCATTTATTTCCTGATTGAAATAATTGAAAATAGCTCCGTCATAATGAGAGGAAGTGTGAAATGCTTTCGCAGCTAAATATTTACGTTGTACCAACGTTGTTGACCCGTTTTCTTCTGTATAAAAATTCAAGAACGTAGTGTATTCTTCAACCGATGCTACAATCACAGTATCTTTAAAATTTTTTGCTCCGGCACGGATTAATGAAATTCCACCGATATCAATTTTTTCAATAATATCCGCTTCACTTGCGCCTGATGCAACTGTTTTTTCAAACGGATACAAATCAACAATAACTAAATCAATCTGTGGGATGGCATAATCTTTCATTTGTTGAACATCCGTTTCGTTATCCTGACGGTTCAAAATTCCACCAAAAATTTTCGGATGTAACGTTTTTACACGTCCGCCTAAAATCGATGGGTATGAAGTAACGTCTTCTACTGGTACAACCGGAATTCCCAAATCTAAAATAAACGTTTCGGTTCCACCTGTTGAATAAATAGTTACGTTGTTTTTATGCAATTCTCTAACAATTGGCTCTAATCCGTTTTTATCAAATACTGAAATTAATGCCGATTGAATTTTTTTAGATGTACTCATTATTGTTGTTCATTGTTTTTAAGGTGCAAAAATAGTATATGTTATTGATTTAATGAAAATTATTTGTGATGATTTTTTGCCATTTTGAAATATTTTTTGTGGTTATTTTCAACAGTATTTTTTTTGTGGAAAAAAATTGAATATTAAAATAATAAGTTCTATTTTTAATTTAGAAAAATTTATAAAATAAAAGTATTATGAGAAAAATTTTATTTCCCGCATTATTGTTGTGCGGTATGGGCTTAACTGTTGTAGGATGTAAAAAAGAAGCATCTGTGAATGCAGACGGAAAAGAAGTTGTTGCAGTGGATAATATGCAAGATGCCAATGCAATAATTGAATTTAACAACAATCTTATTCAAAAAAGTTCAAAGGATCGATCTAATTTAGAGCGTGTAGTAAGGTATTTGGAAGGTATGGATGCTTTTATTGGAGCTCAAACCCCAATTTAATACCACCGGTTACAATACCAAGCATATCTAAATTAGCGGAAGCTCCCGATGCACTTGGTAAAAACAAAGAAGCTGTTAAAACACTTATTGCAGATTCCACAAAAAAGATCGATGACATTAAAAAGAAAACCGACGAACTTGTAACTTACATTAAAGCCGAAGATTACAAAGATGATAAAGGCGCAAAGGCACAAACAAATAAGGCTGAAATAATGAAACTTATTGATGATTTTTATGTAACCGAAGGTAAAATAACTACTATTTTACAGCCAATTTCAGATGGCGCTGAAGAAACTATTTTAAAAGATCATCCGCTTAAAGATTACATTTTAGGAAGCAAAAAAGTGCTTGCACAATCGCAAAATATAACTACTTTAGTTACTGATCAATATAATGAAGATGTTTACGATATTCCTGCAATAAAAAAACAGTACGATAGCTTGGAAAAAGAAATTAAAGCTAATACGGCAAAGGAATTTAAAGTAAGTGATGCTTCATTACAAAGTAAAAAGAGTTCTTATGAAGTTTTTAATAAAGAGGCTGATAATTTTTTGGCAACTTTACGTAAAGTGTTGCGCGCAGCCGAAACCAGTAAAACAATTTCAGTAGCACAGGCAACTGAAATACAAAATGGTTACCAAAATGTTGTAAGTCGATATAATAATTTTGTCGATTAAAGATTAAAAAAAAGCAAGAACTTATTTGGTTCTTGCTTTTTTTCTGTACATCCGTGGAAACGTTTTAACCGGATATTGTCTTTTATGCGGAATATTATTAAAAATTAAAGCGGCAATAAATAAAATAAGTACACCAGTAAAAACGGGCGAAAAAACATATTCATACCCCAAATTGGTGATAGACGGACCGCCGGTTACTGCAATTAAGGCAGTTGCACCACCAGGCGGATGTAATGATTTTGCCATTTGCATTCCGATAATTGATAATGAAACGGCTAAAGGACCTGCAATCCAAACATAATCACCTAAAATTTTATAGCAGGTAACTCCGATAATTGCCGAAATTAAATGTCCGTTAAACAGGTTTTTAGGTTGTGCTAATGGACTTCCGATGGCGCCATAAATTAATACACAACTTGCTCCGAAAGATCCAATTAATAAGGTTAGATCATATTTTGAAAGTAGTTCGAAGTTTAAATAGCTTATGGTTCCCAAACCTACAAATGATCCTACAAAAGCCCAAAAGTGTTCCTTAAAATCTACTAATGTTTCTTTATATAAGAGATACCTCGTTCTGCGGTATGTTTTCGTTTTTTTGAGTGCCATTTTAATATAATGATGTGATATAGCGTTTTATTACAATTCTTACTTTTTGATAACCATTTTTTTGATTTCATTCAGTTTCATTAAAGCTTCAACCGGAGTTAGTGTGTTGATGTCTAAATTCACGATTTCTTCTCTGATTTCTTCTAAAATAGGGTCGTCTAAATTAAAAATGGATAATTGCAAATCGTCTTGTTTCAAGGCTTCTTGCGAGCTTTCTGTTTTATGACTTGCTTCTAATTTTTTAAGGATTTTTTGTGCTTTTTGTACGACTAAATTTGGCATTCCAGCCATTTTTGCCACGTGAATACCAAAGCTGTGTGCACTTCCGCCCGGAACTAATTTTCGTAGAAATAATACGTTGTCTTTTAATTCTTTAACTGAAACATTGTAATTTTTGATACGATCAAATTGTTCGTGCATATCGTTCAATTCGTGATAATGCGTAGCAAATAGTGTTTTCGCTTTTTGAGGATGTTCGTGAAGATATTCGGCAATTGCCCAAGCAATAGAAATTCCGTCGTAAGTGGACGTTCCTCGACCAATTTCATCTAACAAAACCAAACTTCGGTTGGTTAAATTGTTCAGAATAGATGCCGTTTCATTCATTTCCACCATAAAAGTCGATTCGCCCATAGAGATATTGTCTGATGCACCGACACGAGTGAAAATTTTATCAATAATGCCCATTCTCACAGAGTTTGCCGGAACAAAACAACCCATTTGTGCCAACAATACAATCAATGCTGTTTGACGTAAAATAGCCGATTTACCCGACATATTTGGCCCGGTAATCATAATAATCTGTTGCGAATCGGTGTCTAAATACACATCGTTTGCAATGTAAGGTGTTCCAATAGGTAACTGCTTTTCAATAACCGGGTGTCGACCGTCTTTGATTTCTAGAACAAAACTTTCTTCCAATTCTGGTCGTACATAATTATTTTCAATCGCCAATTGCGTGTACGATTGTAAACAATCTAATTGAGCAACTAATTGCGCATTGAGCTGAACAGGTTGAATATACTGCGCACACCACATTATGAATTTCTCGTAGATTTCGGCTTCAATTTTAGAAATGCGTTCTTCGGCTCCTAAAATCTTCGTTTCGTATTCTTTTAATTCTTCGGTAATGTATCGCTCGGCATTCACTAATGTTTGTTTGCGGATCCAATCTGCAGGAACTTTATCTTTATGTGTATTTCGAACTTCGATATAATAGCCAAAAACGTTGTTAAAGGCTACTTTCAATGACGGAATTCCTGTAGCTTCGCTTTCTCGTTGTTCAATAGCTTCTAAAAATGATTTGCCCGATTGCGAAATATTCCGAAGTTCGTCTAATTCTTCATTAACGCCGTTTGCAATGGCATTTCCTTTGTTTAACGCCACCGGAGCATCGGCAGAAATAGTAGTAGAAATTTTTTCTCGAAGCAATTCACAAGCGTGTAAATTATCGCCAATGACTTTTAAGGCATCGTTTTTAGATTGTAAAGCCGATTCTTTTAATGGAATAATCGCATCTAAACTTTCTTTTAATATAACGAATTCACGAGGAGAAATTTTTCCGGTAGCCAGCTTAGAAATCAATCGTTCTAAATCGGAAATCTGTTTGATCTGGTATTGAAAATTCTGTAAAACATCTGAATTTTCTTTGAAATAATCCACCACATCAAAACGCTTGTTAATGGCATCAATATCCTTTAAAGGCAATGCCAACCAGCGTTTCAACAAACGTCCGCCCATAGGTGACAATGTTTTATCGATCACATCTAATAGGGTAGTGGCGTTTTCGTTGGCAGAACCGTACAATTCTAAATTTCGAATCGTAAATCGATCCATCCACACATACGCATCTTCAGCAATTCGCTGAATATTTGTAATGTGCTGTATTTTATTGTGTTGTGTTTCAGAAAGATAATACAAAATAGCACCGCACGAAATAATACCTTCTTGTAATTCATCAATACCAAATCCTTTTAATGAATTGGTTTTGAAATGATTGGTTAAGCTTTCGTTGGCATAATCATCTTTAAAAATCCAATCTTCTAAATAAAACAAGTTGAAATCACTTCCAAAATGATGTAGAAAATGATTTTTATTTCCTTTTTGAACTAAAACTTCACTCGGTTTAAAGTTCTGTAACAATTTATCGATGTATTCTTCATTACCCTGTGATGTAAGAAACTCGCCGGTTGACACATCTAAAAAAGCAATTCCGATGTTTTTTTTACCAAAATGAAGCGCAGCTAAAAAGTTGTTACTTTTTGATTGTAAAACTTCATCGTTAATGGCAACACCCGGTGTAACCAATTCTGTAACTCCGCGTTTTACGATGGTTTTAGTCATTTTAGGATCTTCTAACTGATCGCAAATTGCCACGCGTAAACCTGCTTTTACCAATTTAGGAAGATACACATTTAAAGAGTGATGCGGAAAACCAGCCAATTCGGTTTCGCTGCTTGATCCGGCTCCGCGTTTGGTTAAAGTAATGCCCAAAACTTTTGCGGTACGAACGGCATCTTCGCCAAAGGTTTCGTAAAAATCGCCCACTCGAAACAACAAACACGCATCAGGATATTTGTTTTTTATCTGATTGTATTGCTGCATTAATGGGGTTTCTTTTTTTACTTTTTCCTTTGTTGCCATCGTTGAAAATTTTAACTACAAATGTACGTTAAATTTAGAGATGCTTCAAAAAGTTGTAGATAGGAAATTTTGTAGAAAGTTTTAAATTTTATAAAAAGAAGTTATAGACTTGATAAGCTATATAAAAAAATGTTTCTCTTAATAAAAAGATGAATTTCGCTTTTGTTGATTGATATTTGCTAGTTGTAGTTGGTGATGAATATGCTTGTAAATTCAAATCTTTAGCCATCATCATTGATCTTTTCATATGCAATGGATCACTAACCAATAAAATTTTCGAAAAATTGTTTTGAAGTGTTATTTCTTTTGCAAATGCTAAATTTTCTTGTGTAATTTTTGATTTTTCTTCTATCAAAATATCTTGAGTAGCTACGCCATTTTTTATAGCATACATTTTAGCGACATACGATTCTGATAATTTTTTGTTATCTGAAATACCTCCTGTAAATATGATTGATTTTACATAACCATTTTTATATAAATAAATGCTGTGATTGATACGTTCTTTAAAAACAGGAGAAGGTTCGTTATTCCAAATTCCCGCTCCTAAAACAATTGCAGCATCTGCTTTTTGTGTCTGATTAATATTTGAAAAAAGAGAAATATTTACAGCAATTAAAATGAAATACCCTAAGGTAAATAAAAGAAAAGTAATTGCGATTTTTTTAAAATTTACACTTATTTTCAAACCAGTTTTTTTCCTTAATTGCTAATGTATAAAAATACACAAAATTTTTACACCCCATATTTCTTTTTTAAAAGTAGGATTATTTCTTCACAGGTTTCAGCTGATAACCTTTCGGAAACAAAGCTTTTCCACAGATTGTCAATTAACAGTAACACAATTTCAGCTTCCGTTTCGGATTGTGGGTAATTTAAAGCTTCAAAAGTTTCAATCAACCGACTACGACTGGGTTTCATAAAATTGATGTGGTAATGTTGCGCAATCTGATTGAGTGGTAAAATTTTATACTGCATCCGCCAAAAATCAAATTGATTAGTCACTAAATGCAAGGGTAATTCGATAAACTGCGCTAAAAAGTCACTTTCTTTTTCTGCATTTAAAAACTGATTGGTAATACGTACAGCTTCCACATACCCTTTTTTGATTAGATCTTCCAACAAATTGTCTTTTGTTCCAAAATGTTTGAAAATAAGGGCCTCAGACACACCAGCTTCCAACGCAATAGATTTGGTGGAAGTCGCTCTTGCACCTTGTTCGGTAAACAGGTTTAGGGAAGCAGTTAATATGTCTTGTTTTTTACTCATTTTTTTTAGATTTCAGATTTCAGCCTTCAGCTAACTAACTAATTCGTGAATAATTTTCTTTTCTTTGTCATGTTGGGAGAAACACCCTGGAGTAGAAAATCTTAAATAGATTCCTCGTCGCTCGTGACCTCGCTCTGTCGGAATGACAAAAGATATTACCTGTCATGTTGAGCGAAACACCGTGAAGCCGAAAATCTTAAATAGATTCCTCGTCGCTCGTGACCTCGCTCTGTCGGAATGACACAAGATCCTTACTGTCATGTTGAGCGAAACACCGTGGAGCCGAAATATCTTCAGATTGCTTCGCTCATTAACTCATGACTAATACCTTGTAGCTTCTATATTAACTAACGCGCTCCAAAATAATCGCATAACCTTGTCCAACGCCTACGCACATCGTCGCTAATGCATATTTTCCTTGTGTTTTTTGTAATTCCAAAGCAGCGGTGTACGTAATTCTGGTACCTGACATTCCTAATGGGTGTCCAATAGCAATAGAACCACCGTTTCTGTTGATACGAGGATCGTTGTCAGCTAATCCTAAGGCTCTTGTACACGCCAAAGCTTGTGCAGCAAAGGCTTCGTTGAATTCCATCACATCGATATCATCTAATGTTAACCCAGCTCTTTCCAAGGCTTTTTGCGTTGCAGTAACAGGACCAATACCCATAATGCGTGGTTCTACACCTGTAACAGCCGAAGAAACAATCCGAGCCATAGGTTTTAAACCGTATTTTTCAACTGCTTCGCCCGAGGCTACAAAAACAGCTGCGGCTCCGTCGTTTAATCCCGAAGCATTTCCTGCGGTAACGCTTCCGTCTTTTTTGAAGGCAGGTTTTAGTTTTTGCAATCCTTCTATGGTTGAATTTGGTCGAACAAACTCATCTTTTGAAAATACAATCGGATCTCCTTTACGTTGCGGAATAACCACATCCATAATCTCTTCAGCTAATCGACCGTTTTCTTGTGCTTTTGTCGCTTTTACTTGCGATGCCAGTGCAAATTTATCTTGATCTTCACGAGAAATCTGGTACATATCTACTAAATTCTCTGCGGTAATTCCCATAGGATCGGTACCATAAACTTCATTCATTTTTGGATTGACAAAACGCCAGCCAAACGACGAATCTTCCATTTTAGAATCGGTTCCAAAAGCTTTCGATGGTTTAGAAATCACCAAAGGACCGCGCGTCATGTGCTCTACACCACCAGCAATAAACAAATCGCCATCGCCTGCTTTTACCGCACGGTTGGCATGTACAATTGCCGCCATACCCGATGAACATAAGCGATTCACCGTTTCACCAGGAACGGTAACGGGTAATCCTGCCAACAAAGCAGCCATTCGAGCTACATTTCGGTTATCTTCTCCCGCCTGATTATGGCATCCTAAAATGACATCGTCAATAGCTTCCTTGGGAATATCGGGGTTTCTTTTCACCAACTCTTCAATCACCATTGCTGCCAAATCATCGGCACGAACAGCGCCTAAAGTCCCTCCGAAACTACCTACTGGCGTTCGAATTCCGTCTATTATATATGCTTCTTTATTCATTTTTTTAGATTTTAATATTTCTTTGTGTTTCCTTCTCCTGCAAGGTTTCTAAAACCTTGTAGGTGTGTAATTTTAAGTTTTTATACCTACAAGGTCTGATAGACCTTGCAGGAGGGATTCATATCATTCCTTTTTAATCATTGTTCTCGATACACTTTTTGTTCCATTTTATTACACAAAAAATACTTGAACTGACGATTTTGATTCAAACTCCTATCGCAACTCCGGCAAGGTTTCCCACCCCGATAGTTATCGGACCTTGTAGGTTTTTAGTTTGTTTTATACCTACAAGGTCTGATAGACCTTGCAGGAGGGATTCATATCATTCCTTTTTATTATTATTCTCGATACATTTTTTGTTCCATTTTATTACACAAAAAACACTCGAACTGACGATTAGATTCAAAACCTTGCAGGAAGAGTCATCAATAAGCAATTCCGTATTTTCTTTTCAGTTTTCGAATCAACATGGAGCTTAAAACAGTTATCGTTAAACCAATTAAACAACCTGCTGTAACGGTTGCAAAACGCACAAATGGGGTCAATTCAATATCAGACAAATGGGGTTGCAATAAAATAATCAGCAACGCTACAACGGCTACCCGTGCAGTATTCATTATCTTAAAAAGGTAACAAATAATGCTGGTAATCACGATGCCAAACATCAAAACACCAATATTCAAATTCTGGTCAATCATCAAACAAAACAGACCGACAAAAGAACCGATGAAATTAGAACGTACCCTGTCGATGGTTAGTTTACGTGAATCTTTTCCTTCGGGCGAAATAACCAAAATGATGGATAGTAACAACCAAAATAGTTCGTATTCAGGAAAAGCCAACAGCAATTTATATCCGATGACAAAACCTATCAAACAGCGAACGGTGTAAATAATGAGTTGCGACGTAATAATTTTTTGAAGGAATCTGTCCATTGATATTTTTGTTAGTTGGATTCTGCAAAATTATTACATTAACCCGTTGGGTTTAATTCAAAATAAATAAAAAATTAACCACATAGGCGCATAGAATTATAGCTAATTGGTAAAGATGGGATAGAAAATAATACTATTCTTCACATAGTTGGCTATGCGAAAAGTAAAACGTCTATCATAATCTTTTAAAAACAAAAGAAAAATCTATGTTTCTATGTGGTGGAAATAATTACATCCAACGGGTTTACATTATACATTTTTTAATCCAATTTTTCTACAAATTTCGCTGTGGTCGTTGCGCGTACATCTTCTAAAGTTGCGTTTGGCATCAACTCTGTCAAGGTTAACTGTCCATCGATGTATTCAAAAACGGCTTTGTCGGTAATCACCATATCCACGGCTTTGATCGCTGTTAACGGCAATTCACAAGTTGGAACAACCTTAGGTGAACCGTCACGTTCGGTATGCATCATCGTAATGATTAATTTATTCGCTCCCGAAGCCAAATCCATCGCGCCACCAACACCCAACAACGGTTGACCAGGCACTGCCCAATTGGCTAAATTTGCTTGTTCATCTACTTCCAATCCACCCATAACAGCGACATCAACGTGTTTTCCACGAATCATCGCAAAAGAATCGGCTGAATCAAAATATGACGAACCATTCAAGGCTGTAATCGGCACTTTACCTGCATTTACCGGATAATCCATTGCGCCACCACCATCAGTCGGAGCTGGACCAACGCCCAACATTCCGTTTTCGGTATGTAGAATAATACCGTCCTCTTCCGAAATCAAATCAGCTACCAAGGTCGGAATACCAATTCCTAAATTAACCACATCGCCTTTTTTCAGTTCTTTTAAAGCACGTTTTGCCATATTCATTCGGGCTTCAGATACTTTTTTGCTCGATGAAACCGTAGCTGAACTTCCTAAATCTTCTAAGGTCAAGGTCGCTTGCACCAAATAATCCACATACGAACCAGGCGTATGAATATGTTCTGGAGCAATTTCGCCCACAGGCACAATTTCTTCTACTTCGGCAATCACCAAATCGGCTGCAGTTGCCATGGCGCGGTTAAAATTTTGTTCAGTCATACGGTATTGTAAGTTTCCAGCTGTATCGGCTTTCCAAGCGCGGATAAACGCTACATTTCCACGAATTCCTGGAATAAAAACTTGTTCTACACCATTTAAAATTTTCGTTTCACGACCTTCTGCCAAAGCTGTTCCGGCTGAGGTTGGCGTGAAAAATCCACCAATACCAGCTCCACCTGCACGAATGGCTTCTGCTAAAGTACCTTGTGGTAACAATTCATATTCTACTGCTCCATCTTGCGCTGCTTTTACCGCTTCGGGATTAGACGTAAAAAACGAACCAATCATTTTCTTTAATTGTCCGTTTCTCAATAATCGTCCGCCACCAATACCTGCTTCACCTACATTATTACCAATGAACGTGAGGTTTTTGGTAGAAGTTTCGGCCAAGGCGTGCATCAAATGAACTGGATTTCCGGTCATTCCAAAACCACCTTGCAACAATATATCGCCGTCTTTTACTAAGGCAACGGCTTCTTTTAAGGATATTTGAGGAACTGTTTTCATATCTTTTGTTTGTTTTTTTAATGTTGTAAAAAATGAATAAGGTGCTTCGCAAATTCGCGCGGATGCTCCATATTCGATAAATGTGCAGCGTTTAACGTAACCAAATGCGTTACACCTGCATTTTTTTGTATAAATCGACCGTCTTCCACTGTGGTTACCTCGTCTTTATCTCCAGCGATAATCAGTAAAGGAATTTCGATTTTGTGTAATTCCTCCCTAAAATCGGCTATACCTACAGCATGACAACAAGCGGTGTAACCTTGCAAAGAATTGGCTTTAAAATCATTCAGTATTTGTTCTACTTTTTCCGGATTTTGTTGACGGTATTCGGGCGTAAACCAACGCGTAGCTGTTCCATCTAAAATACTTTCCAAACCAAAATCAGTTACTTGTTTGATGCGTGCTTCCCAACCTTCGATCGTACCAATTTTGGCTGCTGTGTTGGCAATGATGATTTTTTTGAATCGGTCTGCGTGGTGTATGCCCAACCATTGTCCGGTTAAACCACCAATTGAAAGTCCGCAGAAATACACTTTTTCTAATTTCAATGCGTCTACCAATTCCACCACATCTTCGCCCAATTCGGCAATGGTCAGTTGCTCTTGATGGATCGAACTTTTTCCGTGACCTCTTTTATCGTAACGTAAAATATTGAAATGATGACTTAACTCGTCAATATTATCTTCCCACATCGAAAAATTGGTTCCCAAAGAATTGGATAAAACCAAGGTTTGATCGTGTCCAAAATTTTCGTACAAATAATGGCAGTTGAAATTTTTTAATTGTATGGTAGGCATATTTTTATCTCTTTTTTGACTCGTATAAATTTACGGATTTTAGGAGTCGTTTGCTCTTAAATTTCTATTAAATAAAATGGAGTTTTAGGCTTTTTAACCCAAATCTCCACCAGAAACAGGAATGGTTACTCCTGTTATAAATTTTGCTTCGTCTGATGCGACAAATAATATCGCACTGACCTGATCTTCAACGGTTCCGTATTTTTTTTGGAGCGATGAATTTCGGGTTTGATCGACGATTTGTTGATACCAAACTTTTTCTTGTTCGGACATTGGATTTTCGTTGCGTGGAATGATGCGTTCGGGCGCTTCGGTACCACCGGTTGCAATGGCAACTACCCGAATGTTGTTCGGTGCTTGCTCAAAAGCCAATGAAGCCGTTAGGGCATTTACACCACCTTTGGCAGCGGCGTAAGGCACACGATTGATGGAACGCGTAGCGATAGACGACACGTTGATGATGACACCGCCACCGTTTGCAATCATTGGTTGTAACACACTTCTGCATCCCCAAATAGTAGGATACAAAGAGCGGTTAATTTCTTTGATGATTTCGTCTTCTTGGTAATGTTCAAACGGTTTTGCCCAAATGGTTCCACCTACATTATTAATCAGAATATCAATGTGTTCAGCATGTTTCAAAGTTTCGTTGACTACTTTTTGAAAACCTTCGTAGGTTTCTAAATCAGCAGTTACATACAAAGCATCTAAACCTTGATCTTGTAATGATTTGGTCACTTCGATCACCAAATCAGAGCGATCGACCAAGATGGTTTTTGCACCTTCTTTTGCCAATCGTTCTGCCACGCCTTTACCAATGCCTTGTGCGGCACCGGTAACGATGGCTACTTTATTATTAAATCGATCTTTAAATATCATATTCATTATGCTGTTGCACCTGTTGAGATAAATTTTTCGGTATAAAAATTATCATAGGTAATTTGTTGTTCGTCCAAAGCTGCTTTTACCGCATCTACCATGGCGTTTGGTCCACAGATGTACACATCGTAATTGTTTTCGGTTAGCTGTTCTTTGGTTATCCATTGGGTTACAAATCCCGTTGCATATTGCGAAGATTCTTCGTTTGATACACAAGCCGATGGTTGAACTTTTATATTTTTATAGGCATTGATTCGATCCAATTCGACCACATTTTCGGTTGTTGTTGCACCGTAATACAATTGAATTTGCTGCTGACAAGTTTCGGTTTCCAACTGTTCCAACATCGCAATAAAAGGTGCAATACCTGTTCCACCTGCAAAAAACAAAGTAGGTCTGGAAACTGCTCTGCTGTAAAAACTGCCCAATGGGCCGGTGATTTCCAATGCATCGCCGACTTGTGCTTTACGCAGATAATCAGACATCAATCCTTGTGGTAATAATCGGATGATGAATTCCATTTCATCAGCATCAGACAAAGACGAGAACGAATATGAACGTGTTTCGGTTGATCCTGGAACCAAAATATTGGCGTATTGTCCTGGTAAAAAGGTGATCTTTCGTCCGTCAGTAATTTTAACGTTCAACTTTACAATTTCAGTTGATAAAAAAGTTAAAGCTGTAATTTCGGTCGCATAAGCAGTTGCTTCAACTTTACAAGCTGCCGAACTCGCCAAAATATCAACCACCATATCGCTTTCAGGAATCATTTGACATGCCAATCCATAGCCTTGCTCTGCTTCTTCGTCAGTCAATGCTTCTTCGATATAATCACCCGGATCAAATGTTCCGCTTTTCGATAGACATTTACAAGTTCCGCAAGCGCCATCAGCACAATCCAATGGAATGTTAATACCTTCGCGATAAGCCGCATCAGCAATGCTTTCGTAAGGATTTGTTTCGATGAAACGCGTAATTCCATCTTCAAAATTTAATGCTACTTTTGCCATAGAATTTCTGATTTAGATATGATAGATGTCTAAAACCTGACGGATATAATCGTTTTTCAGGATGATTTTTTTGTTGCTGATCAAATAGGAATCTTCGTGTTTTTTTAAGGTGTAAAAACTGGTTCCGTAGTATTGATCGGTTGTTTTGTATCGATACGAAAGCGTAAACCAATTGAATCTGATTTTAATTTCGTTGTCGTTTTCTTCTAAAATCTCTACATTACTGATGTTGTGAGAAGTTCTGGGTTCGGGCATAGATGCTGAGGAACGTTCGGTTTTGATGCGGAACACACGATCTTCTAATCCACCTTTATTGGGATAATAAATCAATGAAATTTCGCTTTGTGGATCTTGGGTAAGCTGATCTTCATCGTCCCAACTTGGCATCCAAAAGACACAATCTTCGTCGTACGATTTCAACCATTCGTCCCAATTTCTCTCGTCTAAATGACGTGCTTCTTGGTAAAGAAAAGCCAATATTTTTTGATAATTTTCCATGTTTTTTAAACCGTTACTTCGTTAGACACTTCTTTTGCAATTCCTTCTTTCAATGAATCTTTCCAATATTCGTGTTGGGTAATGAACAAGCCTTCGTCTTCGGATTTGATGCCCGAAATAATCGGATGAATATTCATGGCTTTTGCTTGTTCGTCTTGCCCATAAATCCAATGATTTGCCCCGCGACTCATATCGTTGTACTTCAATTCAGTCGATTGATAAACGATTTGACACGAACGGAATTCCTCCAAATCATCTGGCGTTCCCATTCCGGTTACGTTGAAAAAATCTTCGTACTGACGGATGCGCGTTGCACGTTCTTCGGCACTTTCGCCTTTTGGTGCAAAACAGTGAATGGTTACTTCGGTTTCGTTTACCGAAATAGGTTTGATGACACGGATTTGCGTCGAAAATTGATCCATAAAGAAAACATTTGGATAAATTCCCAAATTGCGCGTCATGTTCACCATAAATCCAGCTTTATCTTCGCCAAATTCTTCGATTAAACGTTCTTTTTGTTGGTAAATCGGACTTACTTCTGGGTTTAATTTATTGGTCCACAAAAGAATATGTCCATTTTTGAAACCATAAACACCAGCCACAGATTTTGACCAACCATTGGCATCAACCGCTTTGGTAGACTCTTTGGCGTAATCTCTTCTTCCCATCGTTGCCACATAATTCCAATGAACCGACGAAACATGGTACCCATCTGCACCGTTTTCCATCTGTAATTTCCAGTTTCCGTTGTAGATGTACGATGAAGTTCCGTTCAGAATTTCTAAACCTTCGGGCGCTTGATCTACAATTTGATCGATGATGACTTTGGCTTCGTCTAAATATTCTTCTAAGGATAGCACTTCTGGATTTAACGATCCAAAAAGGAAACCTTTGTACGATTCAAACTTTGCTACTTTTACCAAATCGTGCGATCCGTCACAATTAAATTGTTCTGGATAACCACCTGTTCTCGAATCTTTTACTTTTAATAATTTTCCTGCGTTGTTGAATGTCCAACCGTGGAAAGGACAGGTAAACGACGATTTATTACCTTTTTTGTAGCGGCACAATTGTGCTCCTTTATGTGTACATGAGTTGATTAAACCATGCAATTCGCCATTTTTGTCGCGTGTAATTACGACGGATTGACGACCGATGGATGTGGTATAATAATCGTTGATGTTCGGAATTTGCGTTTCATGAGCCAAGTAAACCCAATTGTTTTCGAAAATGTATTTCATTTCCAGCTCGAATAACTCTTCGTTGGTAAATGACTCACGATTGTGACGGAAAAGTCCGTTTTCTCGATCGTGAACCACTAAAGAATCCAGATATTCTGGTGTAACTTTTTTGTTCATAATTCAAATTTTTTAGACAATACAAGGGCTATTCGACCTAGATCGAATAAAAAATATCGTGTGTTAATGTTGGAAAAAAGGGATTCCATTGAAGAATCGAATCCCTAAAATGAGTATGACTAAGCCTCTAAAGAAGCTCTTTTTCTGTTATTTTCACCTGCCGGAGCAATTTCTTTTTCTTTTACCATATTGAAATCGAATTCAATTTTAGCAAAAGCTTCGTCTTTACCTTCTTTAGCAGCATCTTCTGCCGAAATACGAACCACTGGTGGAACCAATTCTGGACGTGTTGCAAAAGCAAAATCATCATAAGTTAAAGGATCACCTTCGATGTTGATTTGCGTGGTTAATTTTCTGAAATCAGGCGCTGTCACAAAGAAATGAATGTGCGCTGGACGTGACCCATGACGACCTAATAAGCTCATTAAGGTATCGGTAGAACCGTTTGGCGGACACGAATAGCCAACTGGTAAGAACGATTTGAATTCGTATTTTCCGTTTGCATCAGTGATGATGGCACGACGTAAATTGAAATCTGGTTGGGTAGAATCGAAATAAGAATACAATCCTTTCAAATTACAATGCCAAACTTCTACTTTTGCACCTGGAACTGGATTTCCTTGCTCGTCACGCACATAACCGCTCATATACAAACGTTCCGCACCTTCTTCTACTTCGGTCTCTAATTCTGCATAACCGTGAGATTCTGGCGAACCTGCTACATACAAAGGTCCTTCGATGGTACGCGGTGTTTTGTTTTCGATTCCGGCTTGTTCATCTTCCCAATCCATTTTCACATCGATGAATTTTTCGATACCTAAACCAGCGAAAATCAATCCCCATTCGTTGTTTTTACCCGCTTGAGTTAACCAATCGCAGGCAATCCACATTTCTTCAGAAGTGATGTCTAAATCTGCCATCGCGTTAAATAAATCCTCTAAAAGACGGTTTATGATTTCTTTTACTCTTTCGTTTCCTTCACCTGCTTTTTCTTGAGATTTGATTAATTCTAATGTTTTGTCTATAACTGCTTGATCCATTCTTTTCATAATATTATTGTTGTTTAATTGTTAGTATTTGTTTTATTATTTGTTCTCGATACATTTTTTGTTTCATTTTATTCCACAAAAAACACTCGAACTGACGTTTCATTAAATCATTGTTTCTCTAATAGCATTTGGGTGTTTGCAAACGCTGGTTACTTTGATATTCATATATGGAAATAAGGGCAATGAACTGATGATTTGATGTAATTCGTCTGGTGATTCTGCATCGATGACAGAAATGTTGGAATATTTTCCGGCCACACGCCATAAATACACCCATTTGCCTGATTTTTGCCATTTTTGTGAGGTTTCTTGTTCACGTTTTATGTAATCGGCTAATTTATCTTCGCTCCACGATTCTGGGATGTTAACATCCATTTCTACTACGTATATCATAATTTACTTGCGTTTGTATTTTTCTATTTTCTCTAAATCCAATTCGATGCCCAAACCGAATCCTTCTGGAATAACCAAAGAATTATCTTTGTATTCAATGGGTTTTTTAACAATATCATCGGTTAATAACAAAGGTCCAAACAATTCTGTTCCCCAATCTAAATTAGGTAAAGTGGAAAAGATATGTGCCGATGCCAAGGTGCCGATGGTTCCTTCTAACATGGTTCCGCCGTAAAGGGAAATGCCTGCACCCTGTGCGATTGCCGCTTGTTTTGCAATATTTGTTAAACCACCCGATTTGGATATTTTTAAAGCAAACACACTTGCAGCGTGGATTTTGGCGAGCTTAAAAGCATCTGAAACAGTAGCAGCGGCTTCGTCTGCCATAATCGGTACATCAAAAAAATCCGTCAATCGAGCCAATCCATCAAAGTTTGATTTTACCAAAGGTTGTTCAATCAAATCAATGCCTGCTTCTTGCAATTGTAAAATATAGCGTTTGGCAATTTGTTCGCTCCAAGCTTGGTTTACATCCACTGTAATTTTGATTTCTTTACCCAAAGCTTTCTTGATGGCAGCTACGTGATCTACATCTTTTTGTGGTTCGTTTCTACCGATTTTTAGTTTAAAAGTATTGTGACGATTGATGCTGATTAAATGTTTGGCTTCTTCAATATCTTTTTCGGTATCGCCACTCGCCAAAGTCCATAAAACAGGAAGTTGATCTGTAATAGCTCCTCCAAATAAATCCGAAACTTTTACATTTAAACGTTTGGCTTGTGCATCTAACAAAGCCGTTTCGATACCCGATTTGGCAAAATTATTTCCCGAAACATTTTTATCTAAAACCTTCATTAAATAATTCACTTTTGTAGCGTCTTGATTTATTAATAAAGGAGTAAAATAGGTGTCGATGGCTAATTTGATGGTTTCGGGCGCTTCATCAGCATACGAAATGCCGCCAATAGTTGTTGCTTCGCCAATACCTTCAATGCCATCGCTACAAAACAACCGGATGATCACCATACTTTGGTTCCGCATAACAGCCATGGAAAGGTGGTGCGGACGTATTGTTGGAAGATCAACAATGATTGTTTCGATACTTTTTATAGTAATTTGTGACATATTTTTAAGTTAGTAAGTGAACACTCACGAATTAATATCACAAATTTAGAAGATAGAAATGAGCTGATAATAGGACTTTTTATATAGAAAATGTCACTTATCAATCATTCGTGTTAAAATTTAATTCCTAAACTTTTTCTGAATTCAACTGGTGTTTTTCCAGTTTTTTTCTTAAAAACACGTGTAAAATAACTTTTGTCATCAAAATTTAAGCGATAACACACTTCTGAAATCGTAAGGCTTACATCGGTTAATAGTAATTGAGCTTCCGTGATAAAATAGTTCATTAGTACTTCTTTAGGAGATTGGGACGCTACGGTTTGGCAAATTTTATTCAAATGTCCGGGCGTAATTCCTAAATCGTCGGCATACTCATCTATTGTTTTTTTGTAATTAGCAGATTCTTTCACAGCTTGTGTAAACTTTCTGAAATAAATTTTTGATGAGTGATCGACTTTGTTTAATTTTTGATTTTGATTTTGTGGTAATCGGTACAATTGTACAATAAATTGTCCTACCAAATATTCCAACATTAGTAAACGACCGGGCTGTTCCATTTTATATTCCAAAACGCATTTGTAAATTGTTTTTTCTAATTCTTCTGACAAAGAGTCGTTTTGAATGGGAATAATCTGTACATCGTACAAAGAATCAATTAGTTCTGCTTCGCGATGAATCATGCGTTCTAAAACTGTATCAGACAGAGAAATAATCCATCCGTTTACATCTGAAAGATGCTCAAAACCGTGTTCAGTATTTTTAGGAACAGTTATAATGGTAGGTTGATTAATGAGTTCTTTTTGGGCATTAAACAAAAAGTGAGTAGATCCTTCTTGAATTAAAAAAACTTGTAGCAAATGGTTATGGCTGTGTTGCAACACATTGTTTTGATGTTGTTTACCAATGATTCCAAACGGATTGATATTAATGAGCCCTTTAGTGAACTCAATTTCATTTGATCCGTACAATCCTTTATAAATATTTTTTTCGTTTCGGTTCATAAACAGTTGTACAATACCACAAGTTACAACTTTAAATTAATTATAACTGTTGCGTTTTAAACTTTACTCATATATATTGTAAGTTGTATCTTTAGGGCTTTAAAATTTTAAAATGAAAAAACTGATTTTAGACGAACTGAACCGTAAAAACGTTGAAGAATTTAAACAAGCAGAAAAAACACCGATAATTGTTGTACTTGATGATATTAGAAGTTTACACAATATTGGATCATTTTTTAGAACCTGCGATGCTTTCTTGATTGAAAAAATATATTTGTGTGGTATTACAGCTACTCCGCCAAACAAAGAAATTCATAAAACGGCTTTAGGTGCAACCGAAACAGTTACTTGGGAATATGTAAAAGAGGTAATGGAAGTTGTAGATGAACTAAAAAAAGAAAAAGTGCAGATTATTTCGTTAGAACAAGTAGAAGGATCGGTAATGCTTCAAGATTTTAAGGTAGATGCCAACCAGAAATATGCATTGTTTTTTGGAAATGAAGTTAAAGGAGTGAATCAACAAGTAATTAATGAAAGTGATGTTGTGGTAGAAATTCCGCAATTAGGTACCAAGCATTCTTTAAATGTTTCTGTAAGTGGCGGAATAGTTATTTGGGATATTTTTCAGAAAATGCAGGCAAAATAAATGAAAGACTATAAAAATTGTATTTTAATAATAATTTTTCTGCTGCTACCAATTTTAGCAATTAGCGGCGTAATGTTTAGTAACGATTTCTCGTTAAAAATCATTGCTAAAGAATTATTATTCAATAGTGCAATTTTAGTTTTTATAGTTCTTATAATTCATTTTATTAATAAAAAAGTGCTTAAAAATATTGTAAGTTTACTTTTATTAGTACCCTTTTACAGCATTTTATTTATAAAGATTTTCACCTTACTCAGCTTCTTTAATTTTATTGATAATGCCGTTCTTTACACCGTTTTTGAAACAAATTATTACGAACTAACAAGTTTTTTAAACAGTTATTCTAAATGGTATCACGTGTTAATTACTACATTATATATTTTTTGCCTTGTACTATTAATTTTTAAAGCGAATACAAACTTTAAAGTAAAACATACCTATTATATTGAAATAATGGTGCTTATTTGCGTTGCTATTTCTTACAGATTTTACGAAAGAAGTTTGTCTTTATTGGTGATTAATACTTTTGTTGAATACAAATATTTTTCTGCAGAAATTTCAAAAGACATCTCCAAAAGCACTTCAAAACACTTTACAAATGTTTCAAATAATGATGAGGATGCTTTGTATGTAGTAATTATCGGAGAATCTACTACCCGAAACAATATGGGAATTTACGGTTATTATAGAGATACAAATCCTAATCTTAACAAAGTAAAAAACGAACTGCATTTGTTTCAAAATGTTATAAGTCCGCATATACAAACTATTTTATCGTTAGACAAGGTTTTAAGCATGGCAGATTATCAACATCCCGAAAACAATAAATTGGGAACTGTTTTACAATTGGCAAATCAGGCGGGTTTTGAAACTTATTGGTTATCTAACCAAAAACCAATCGGAGCTTATGAATCAATGGTTTCACTGTATGCAAAAGCAAGTAAGAATCGTTTTTATGTTTCAAATATTTATGAAGATGCAAATAAATACGATGAAATTTTGCTGCCTAAATTAAAGGAAACCATTAATAAAAAACCATCAAAAAAAATGATTTTCTTACATTTAGAAGGTTGCCATATAAGTTATCATAAAAAGTACCCTGAAAGTTTTAATTTTTTTACCGATACTCCTAAAACAAAATTTAATTCAGCCAAAGCTCACCAAACAATTAACGAATATGATAATGCTGTTCGATATAATGATTTCGTTGTAAGTGAAGTGATTGATTTGGTTAAAAAAGCTAATAAAAATAGTTATGTGATGTATTTTTCTGATCACGGTGAAGAGGTTTTTAAGGAATATGATTATTTTGGACATCACGAATCTATTGGATCTAATGCTATGTTTGAAATTCCTTTTATGGTGTGGACATCAGATAAATACAATGAAAAAGCAACCATACGTTTTCAGGACAAATTAAATAGAAAATACAATTTAGAAGATTTTATTTACAGTTTTTCGGAATTGTCACGTATTGAATTCGATCAGTTTCAACCCGAAAAAAGTATCTTTAATATCAATTTTAAATTTAAAAAGCGAATTATTTTAAAAGAGGAAGATTATGACCAGCGTGTTCAAAAAAAATAAAAAGCTGTTAATTTTAATTGTTGTTTTAATTTCAGCAGCTGTTGTTTATATTTTTAATCCGTATAAATTAGAATACATAGGTCATCAACCTAAAGTTTGGGCACACCGAGTTAATAGTTTGGATAAGCTGAATTATACCCAGAAATTTTATAGTGGAGTTGAACTCGATGTGGTTTTTGATTCTATTACCAATACGTTCGATGTTAACCATCCGCCAGCACTATCTGTTGGTTTAAATTTAGATACTTATTTTTCAGAAATTACCAATAAAGAAGTAAAATTGTGGTTAGATTTTAAAAATCTTTCGGAAGACAACGCTCAAAAATCTGCCGAAGTTGTAGATCGTTTAGCAAAAAAACACGGACTGAAAAATGAAAATATTTTAATAGAATCAACAGAAATACACAATTTGCAAATTTTTAAATCAAAAGGTTTTAAAACCAGTTTTTATTTACCGCAATTAGTAGCTTTAGCCAATGAAACTACATTAGTACCAACTATTGATTCTATTAAGCAGTTATTGGTTAAATATCCAACATCGGGCATTTCTAGTAATGTAAATGCTTACGAAGTTGTAAACAAATATTTTAAGAACGAAACAAAATATCTGTGGCATACTTATAAACCTTATTCACGCCATCAAATTAAAAACTATCGCGATTTTAGAAAATATGTTTCAGATGCTACTGTGGAAGCAGTATTAATTCAGGTTGCTTTACCTGTGGGAAACAGATAATATTTTATCATTAATAAGCTTCAATATTTCTAAATAATCTTCATGATTTTCCACAAAATCTTTTTCGGAAACATCAATGATCAACACATTTTCTTGTGGCAGTGTTTTTATAAATTCACTATAACTTTGGTTGATATTATTTAAATAGTTTGCTTGAATATTTTCCTCGTAGCTTCTGCCACGTTTCTTAATGTTTTTTAGTAAAATTTCGGTGTTTTGATATAAATAAACATACAAATCGGGCTTTGTAATTTCTTTGTTCATTACATCAAAAATAGATCTGTACAGCAAAGCCTCATCGGTATCTAAAGTAACTTGGGCAAAAATTAACGATTTATAAATGTAATAATCTGCAATGATGAAATCGTTAAATAAATCGTACTGACCCAACCCTTGATTTAACTGCGAGTAACGATCGGCAAGAAACGACATTTCCAACGGAAAGGCATATCGCAACTGATCTTCGTAAAATTTTGGCAAAAAAGCATTATCTGCAAAGCGTTCTAAAATAGGTTTTGCATTAAAATCTTGCGCAATTTTTTCAGTTAAAGATGTTTTCCCAGATCCAATATTTCCTTCAATCGCCAGAAATCTTATAGTTCCAATCGCAAAAGTATCCTTAGGTAAATTAATAGTATCAACTTTTTTTATTTCAGATTCATCTTCGCAAATCAATAATAATTCCTGCGTTGATTTCTGTAAAACGGGATGTTTCCAATCGAAAATTAAATCGTTTAAAGGCATCAAAACAAATTGTCTGTTTTGCAGTTCTTTGTGCGGAATTTGTAAATTGTTCGAATCAAAAACAAAATCGTTAAAATAAACAATGTCAATATCAACGGTACGTGCTTCGTAATTATCGCTTGTTTTAGCTGTTCTACCCAATATTTTTTCGACTTGTTTTATTTCAGTCAAAACTTTTTCGGGCGATAAATTTGTGTGGATTAAAAGGCACATATTGTAAAACGGAAAACTGTCAAAACCCCACGAAGGTGTTTCGTAAATTGCCGATGCCTGTGCTATAAAACCAATGCGGCTGTGAATTTGGTTTACGGCATTTTGCAGATTTTCTTTCTTGTTTCCTAAATTGCTTCCTAAAGCTAAAACTACTTTATTGTACGTGTGCATGCTGCAAAAATAGGCAATCTTTTAAAAAAAAGCGCACTAAAAAATCATTTCAAATTTTTTGTAACGTTTTGCATACTTCGCATACTAACCTAACTATAGATTAAAACAATAAACATGAATTTTATAAAAAATGTACTGGCAACATTTGTAGGAATCATCCTATTTTGTATGATGTCTTTCTTCTTATTACTGATCGTTGGTGTGGTTGCATCGGCTGGCAGTTCATCTTCAGGAAAATCAACCAAAAGCAATTCTATAATTAAATTAGATCTTGAAAATGTTTCTAATGATTACGGCGGAAGTGTTTATATTGAAGATTTTGATTATAAAGAAACCAATAATGACGGTTTAATCAACGTGTTACAGGCTATTGATTATGCTAAAGGCGATGATAAAATTAAAGGAATTTCTATTGAAAATAATGCCACAGGTTTAGGATCTACCCAACGTAAGGCAATTGTTGATAAGTTGGCTGAGTTTAAAAAGACTGGGAAATTTGTTGTTGCTTATGCCGATTATTATTCACAAGGCGAATATTATTTAGCATCGGTAGCCGATACGGTTTACATGAACCCAATGGGAAGCATCGATTTTAAAGGTTTGGCTTCTGAGATTTTATATATGAAAGATTTACAAGAAAAATCTGGAATTCACATGGAAGTTATCCGTCACGGAAAATATAAAAGTGCTGTGGAACCGTTTTTACAGCAAACAATGAGTGATGAAAACCGTGAGCAGTTAACCGTACTTTTGAATTCGATCTGGGAATCTTATGTAGGCGATATTTCTAAAAACCGTAAAATTCCGGTTGCAAAATTGAACGATATTGCAACGAATTTAGATGCACGTAATGCAAACTTGGCGCTTCAGAATAAATTAATCGATAAAATTGCATACATAGATCAATACCACAACGGAATTAAAAAAGCGTTGGATATTAAGTATGATGATAATATTAATGAAATTGAAATTTTAGATTATATAAAAGATGTCAATTTAAATATTAAGAAAGTTTCGGCTAAAGATCAAATCGCAGTAATTTTTGCTCAGGGCGAAATTCAAGGTGGCGAAGGAAATGTAAACACCATTGGCGAAGGATCTATAAACCGTGCATTGAAAGAAGCGCGTAAAAATGATAAAATTAAAGCGGTTGTTTTGCGTGTAAATTCACCAGGTGGTAGCGCTTTAACATCTGATATTATCTGGAGAGAAATTGAACTGACCAAAAAAGTAAAACCGGTAATTGTTTCAATGGGCGATGTGGCGGCTTCGGGTGGATATTATATTGCTTGTAACGCAAACAGAATTTTTGCTGAACCGGGGACAATTACAGGATCTATAGGGGTTTTTGGTATGGTGCCGAACTTTAAAAAGGTTGCAGATAAATTCGGAGTAAATGCCGAAGCAGTAAAAACGCACGAAAACGCAACTGGTTACAGTGTTTTTGAAGAGATGTCTCCAAAATACAAACAAACACTTACAGAAAGCATTGAAATTATTTATGATACTTTTATTTCACGTGTGGCTGAAGGTAGAAAAATAGATAAAGCAAAAGTTGATGAAATGGCTCAAGGTAGAGTTTGGACGGGAACTATGGCTAAGCAATTAGGCTTGGTTGATGAATTAGGAAGTTTAGATGACGCTATTGCGTACGCAGCCAAATTGGTTAAAACAGATAATTACAAAGTTTCGTTATACCCTGAATACGAAGTAGAATTAGCAGATTTATTCCGCAAGTTTTTAGGAATGTCAGTATCTAGCGTTAAAGAAGATGCTATTAAAAACGAAATAGGAACAGAAAATTATGAGTTGCTTCAACGTATGAATTATCTTAAACAAAGCAAAGGTGTTCAAGCAATGATGCCTTATCATTTAAATATAAGATAAATTAATGTTTACTAATTTCATCCCTCTTTCGGTTCGCTTAAAGAGGGATTTTTAATTATAAACTACACTATAAAAAATCCTTCTTCATGAAAACCATAAAAATTAGCGTCTTTAAACGTTGTCTTAATGTCTAAGCCAGTAAATTTACTAAAAGCGGGTAATATTATTTGCGATGATTGTACCACAAAACAAGGTAAATTTTTTCGACTGTTTTTTAACAATGGAATTTGAATTCCCGGATGAATATGTCCTGAAATGGTTGGTATGTTGTTGTTTGAATTGGGTTCATGAACAAACTGAATCGTATCAATAACTAAATTTTCGGTTACAGAAGCAATTCCTAAATCTTTGATTAATTTTTCGGAAATACGGTCGTGGTTTCCTTTTATCAAGTGAAAAGCTGTAGAAGAAAAAGTTGATGTTAATCTTTTAAAATCAATCACTTCTTTGTTTGTGGCAGCATGTACTAAATCGCCCACAATAATGATTTTTTTGGGTTGATAGTGTTGAATTAAAAATTGCAAACGTTCTAAATCGCTGTAATGCAGATACGACGGTATTGCCATGCCGTGCTTTCTAAAATGCGCACTTTTACCTGAATGTAGATCCGAAAGAATCAAGGCATTTTGCGCCTGCCAATAAATACTTCGCTGATTGTTCAACAGCAAATCGTTACCGGCAAAACAAATAGGTTGTTCAATCAGATTCATTTTTTATGTTTCTTTAAATTTCGTTCAATCATTCGGTTAATGCGCGTTGTAAGATCTTCACTTGAAAGTGATTGCCTTAAACTGTCTACTTTTATCGGAAAGCTCAACGGCGTGTATCGATCTGTAAATTTAAGGACAATTTTATTTGACGCAATGCGTTTGAAAGCATCAACCAAACGGACTTCCTGCAGTTGCTGATTAAAAACTTCGTTATAAGCTTGTCGAACCAAAAGATGCGATGGTTCAAATTCTTCTAACACCTTAAAAATGATGCTCGATGATGCCTGAAGCGATTTATTATTTCGCTGTTTACCCGGAAAAGTTTGTATTACCATGCCTGCAATTACGGCAATATCCCGGAATTTATGTAATGCCATTTCGGTTGCATTGATACTTGCAACAACATCGTCCATTAAACGATCTAACTGAAATAATTCGGTAAGAAATTCCAGATCCACAGGTATTGGCTGATCCGAAAACAATTCAAAACCATAATCATTCATAGCGATCGAAAAACTAATCGGAAATCGCTTACTGATTCTGTACGCAATAACGGTTGCCATAACTTCGTGCACCAATCTGCCTTCTAAAGGATACATGAACAAATGATAACCTTCGCGCGTGTGAATCTGTTCCACCAAAAGTTGGTTGTGTAATGGCAATGCAGAATGAGTTTCCTGATAACTTAAAAGCGGATTTAAAAACTGAATTTCTTTACTTTTTGATTGATTTTCTGCAGCTTCTGATAATTTTTGACGTAAAAATAGACTTAAATCGGCACTTAAAGGCAATCTGCCGCCCAGCCAACTTGGTGTTATTGCCTTGCCTGAACTGTTGCGAACATAAACGGTTAGTTCTTTCATTCGCACATATTCCAACACTCTTCCAGCCAAAATAAATTTATCTCCGGCTTTAAGTTTCGTTAAAAAATATTCTTCCACCATGCCAATGTAACCGCCCGATGTATATTTTACCCGCAGCATGGCATCGCTAACAATAACGCCGATATTTAAACGATGAAGCATACCAATACGTCGTTTTTTAACTTCGTAAACTCCGTCTTCGCTGACATCAACCCGATGGAATTCCTCATAATTTTCGCCCAATTTTCCACCTTTTGTAATAAATTCCAAACACCAGTTCCAATCTTCTTCTTGCAGATATTTAAAGGCATGAGTTTGTTGAATGATCGGAAAAAGTTCGTTCGATTTAAAACCGCCGCCCAACGCAATTGTAACCATAAACTGAACAAGCACATCATAAGTAAGCACCATGGGATCTCGCTTTTCTACGATTTTATTTTTATAAGCATCTTTAAGTGCAGCAACTTCTAACAATTCCAAAGTATGCGTGGGAACAAAATAAATTTTCGATGTTTCATAAGGCGAATGGCCACTTCTGCCGGCGCGTTGCAAAAAACGGGCAATTCCTTTGCTCGATCCTATTTGAACAATGGTATCAACGGGTTTAAAATCCACACCCAAATCTAAAGATGAAGTACAAACAACCGCTTTTAACTGACCGCTGCTCAAAGCATTTTCAATCCATTGTCGCAACGCATGATCTATGGAACCGTGATGCAGCGCCAACTGACCAGCCAAATCGGGATCGGCATTTAAAAGCAACTGATACCATAGTTCACTCTGACTTCGGGTATTTGTAAAAACCAAAGTAGATCGGCTTGATGAAATAATTTCGGCAACTTTATCAGCCAAAGTTCCACCTAAATGACCCGCCCACGGTAATACATCAACCTTATCGGGATAAACAGGTATAATTTCGATCTGTTTTTTTTCTTTTGATACTATTTTGATACGTTTTGAAGCATTCGGAAGCAAAACATCCATTGCCTCATCAATATTGCCGATTGTTGCTGTAATTCCCCAGATTTTAAGTTTCGATACGTTGTTTTGAAGATATCCCAAAGCCAGTTCAACCAACACACCGCGCTTGTTTCCCATTAATTCATGCCACTCATCAACTGCGATACATTGCAAATTTTTAAAGAATTTATCGCGACTTTTTTGTGCCAGCAACAAATGCAGACTTTCGGGTGTTACAATAAGCACATCGGGCATTTGGTTGGTTTGCCTTGCTTTTTGTTTGGGATCTGTATCGCCGTTACGAACTTCAACAACCCAATCAATTCCTATGCTGTCAACGGCTTCCTGCATGGCGCGCGCCAAATCTTTTGCAAGCGATCGAATAGGGGTGACCCACAAAAGTTTTAAACCCGACTGCATTTTTTGGCACTGATTGATATAATTGATGACAACGCCCAAAAAAACCGAAAATGTTTTGCCAAAACCTGTTGGAGCAACCACCATCCCGCTGTAACCTTTGTGATAGTAATTCCAGGTTCGCTCTTGAAATTCAAAAGGAACTTTTTGATCGGCGGTCATCCAATTATTTATAATCTGATAACCTTCGGATGTTTTTAAGTTTTCCATAATCAGGTAATCAGTTTTTTAACTTCGTCTATCGTATCAATATCGGCAACTGTTTTGTCTTTACGCCAACGCAAAATTCTTGGGAAGCGTAACGCAACACCCGATTTATGCCGACTGCTGTAACCGATTCCTTCAAAAGCAATTTCGAAAACCAGCTCGGGTTTTACCGTTCTAACCGGACCAAATTTCTCAATAGCGTTTTTGTTTACAAATTTGCTAACCTCTTGAATTTCTTTATCTGTTAAACCCGAATAAGCCTTGGCAATGGTAACAAGTGCATCGCCACTTTTAACGGCAAACGTATAATCGGTATAATAACCACTACGGCGACCACTGCCTTTTTGAGCGTAAATAAGTACGGCATCAATGGTTAAAGGATCGGTTTTCCATTTCCACCAATCGCCTCGTTTTCTTCCGGTATGGTAAGGCGAATGAACGTTTTTCAACATTAAACCTTCGCTGTTTATTAAACGCGCATTGTTACGAATTTCGGGCAGTTTTGTCCAATCGATTTCTTTGATAACAGATGATAAATGAAGCGATGGATTTGTATCGATATTAAAATGATCTTCCAAAATAGATCTTCGGTACGAAAGTGGTTTCGTACGGATGTCTTCACCTTTCCATTCTAAAATATCATAAATATAAAGCGATACCGGAAGTTCTTCGAGCATTTTTTTAGGCAGATTTTTTCTGTTCAATCGTTTTTGAAGTTCACTGAAATTATATACTTCGTTATCTTTAACGACCAATAGTTCGCCATCGATCACAAAATCATAAGGAAAATCAATCAAAGCTTTTTCGATTTCGGGAAACTGAGTCGTAATCAATTCTTCGCCACGCGACCAAATGAAAAATTCGCCTTCGCGTTTAATAACCTGCGCACGAATTCCGTCCCATTTATATTCAATCTGCCAATCATCAATAGTTCCTAAATCAACCAAATCTTTATCCAAGGCATACGCCAAGCAAAAAGGGTAGGGCTTGCTTTTATTAATTTCGGTGTAATTTCCTTTTACCAAACCTTCAAAGTCGACTTCGTTTCGATCCCAATCGCCCATAATACTGTGGGTTACGGCAGCAGCTTCTAAATTAAAATGTTTTGCAAAAGCATTGATGACTGTTTTTGACGAAACACCCAAACGAAAACTTCCGCCCAACAATTTGTTGAAAATAAAACGCTCGGTGTTGTTTAAAGCTTGCCAACTGTTAACAACATACATTCTTTTTTCGTCTTCGGTTTTGTCTTTTAAGGCAATAATTTCGTTCATCCATTCAGAAAGTGATTTTTCTGAAGGATGTTCGTTATCGGGTAATAACAACGCAATGGTTTCGCCTAAATCGCCAACAGCCGCGTAACTCTCTGAAAACAACCATTCGGGCAACTGTGTTTCCTCTAAAACCCATTGTTTTAAAAGTTTTGTGGTAACACTTCGCTTAGGGCGTTTGCCTGTGAAGAGCGAAAGAAACCACAATTTATCGTCGTTACTCGCGGTATCAATAAACAGTTCAATAGCTGCGATTTTCTGCAGATTTTTATTGGTGCTGTCTAATGAATTTATCAGTTGCGCAAATGCTTTCATAGGCTTTCAGGTATAGATTCGTCTTCTTCTTCATTTCCAAAAGCAGTATGCAGTTCAACGGCTTCAATTCCGTTTTCGTTCAAATATTTAGCAAATACGGCAGTTTGCCCGTGGGTTACATACACTTTTTCGGCATTTGTTTCTTTAACAGCTTTTAAAAGATCGTCCCAATCGGCGTGATCGCTAACAGCAAAACCGGCATCGGCACTGCGCCATCTTCTTGCTCCGCGAACCTGCATCCATCCTGAACAAATAGCGTAAACCATATTCGGAATTTTCTTTAAAACATTGGTGTCTACAAGCGCTGGCGGAACAATTACAATACCTTTATTTACATGTTGAACAGATTCTCTGAAATCGAGCGATTCATAATGCGGCAATTGAATTCCTGCGTTTTCATACGCCTGATTCAGTTTGGTGATGGAATAATGTGTGTAAACCGGAGCGATGCCATTGACAGCATTTAAAATACGTTGTGCCTTGCCTAAAGAATATCCTACAAAAACCGATGTTTTACCGATTTCCTGATTGTGAAGAACCCAATTCTGCATGGATTCATTCAGTTTTTCTGTTGATGCCCATTTGTAAATTGGCAATCCAAAAGTACTTTCTGTAACAAATTCGTGACATTTAACAGGCTCGAAAGCAGTAGAAAGTCCATCGTTTTGCAATTTGTAATCGCCCGAAACAACCGCAATTTTCCCTTTGTATTCCATACGTATCTGGGCCGAACCAATAATATGACCAGCCGGGTGAAACGACACTTTTACGCCATTTATATTGATGGGTTCGTTGTAGCCGATACCCTGAACCTGAATATTCGCACCAATGCGAATATGAAGAATGGGAACTGTGAGATGGTGACACAAGTATTTTTTCATTCCCCAACGCGCATGATCGGCGTGACCGTGCGTTATAAGCGCATAGTCTACGGGTTTCCAAGGATCAATATAAAACTTACCCGGAATACAGTAAATGCCTTTGTCTGTAAAATTTAATATTTGCATTTGTAGATGTGCTTACTATCAAATTAAAACTAAAAAAATGGCTTCTGAATGTTTTTATAAGGGAAGAAAAGATGCGGTTTTCTGTTATTAGAAATTCCGCATCTTAATAAGGTAATAATTTTAGTCTTTACTTCTCATTTTTGAAAAAATCCAGAAGATTAATCCAATTCCAAGAAAAACAAGAATAAATGCCCACCACATGCCGGCTTTAAAAATGGTTTCTACTGCGCTACAACCTGTAAGCAGTAAGGATGTTAAACTTAAACAACCAAATAAAAAATACTTTTTCATAGACTAATTTTTTAATTTTGTTTGTTAAAATTATTGATAATCAATCTGTTGTGTTTTTAAGCATTTTTATCCTTATATTTAAAATAATAAATAAGAAGCGTTAAATTCACTAAAACAGAAAATGCGTTAGATACAATTATAGGTAGTTCATTTTTCATAACACCATAAACAACCCATAACGAAACTCCTGATAGTAAAACAACAATCATTCCCCACGAAAGATTTTCTACTTCTTTCTCTCTTACAACTTTTATAAGCTGTGGAAGCATGGATATAGATGTTAATATTCCGGCAATTGTACCAATAATTGTTTCCATAAATGGCTTATATTTAGTTGAAATGAGTTTGGTTGACATAAATATAATACTAATTTTTTTAAGTTTTTAAGATGGTAGAATTGTTCCTTATACTGCGGAATATATCTACTTATTTAATAGTTTACAAACACGAATTTGTTACTTTTTTATGTTTTATGAAGGGATCTAGCTTTTTTGTCTTTAAGGAATAAATATTACCCGTAGTGCATTATAGAAAAAGTTGCTCAAAAGATTAAAAATCAGTATATTGTATTG
>NZ_RQTJ01000060.1 GCF_003858535.1 Paenimyroides viscosum | reverse complement strand
TGTATTCGACAGAAATATTAACAACCTAAAAATTAATCTCGTTTAATAATGCACTATGGGTTATAATTATAAAATTTTACAGATAATTGTATTTTTAAACAGAAACCTTCACCGTAAAAAGTGAAGGTTTTTATAATTGGTATTTTAGCATTTATTTATAAAAAACCTGTTTACATTTCACGAACTTTACAATAGCAATGAATCGTTAAAAGCTGTATGTATGAAAAGTATTAAAATGCTGAATGTGGTTAACTTTTTCTTTTTATGTTGTTTTGCACTGCCATTTTCATCTTGTGGTCAAGGTGCAGCAAAAGCAAATACCAATGAAAAATCAACAAATAAAACTATTGCCAAAAAACAGTCTAATTCAGCAGTAAAAACAGAAACCGCTACTTTTGCAGCCGGTTGTTTTTGGTGTGTGGAAGAGCAGTTTAAACAATTACAAGGCGTTGTTTCAGTTACATCGGGTTACACAGGCGGAACAACCGAAAATCCAACGTACGAAGAGGTTTCTGCCGGAAACACCAATCATGCAGAAGCATGTAATATTGTGTTTAATCCTGCCGTAATTTCGTACAAGGAATTGTTAGAAGCTTTTTTTGTAGCGCACGATCCTACACAACTGAACCGACAAGGGAACGATGTAGGAACGCACTACCGTTCTGCAGTTTTCTATCATAATAAAGAGCAAAAACAACTCACCGAATTTTATATTGACCAACTGAATAAAAAAAAGGCGTATGATAAACCGGTTGTTACCCAAGTGGCTCCGTTTAAAAAGTTTTATAACGCAGAAGAGTACCATCAGAATTATTACGAAAACAATCCCAATCAAGCTTACTGTCGTTTAGTGGTTAAACCAAAAGTGGATAAATTTAGAAAAACTTTCAGTGAAAAGTTGAAACAGTAGTTTTAATTGAAAAAGAATCCTATGAAAAAGATCCTATATTGTTTTAATGTAATGGTGCTTTTAAGTGCATGTAACCAAAAGACAGAAAAGATTGAAAGTAATAATACAGCTACAACTATCAACCAAACCAATTTTTCTGGAATGTATAATTATGAACAAAATGGTTCTACAGTAACATTGCAGCTTACAGTTAATGGCAATAAGGCAAGCGGAAACTTACTTTATACCTTAAAAGAAAAAGACCGTAATTCGGGTACGTTCGTTGGTGAAATTAAAGATGAAATTTTATTGGCAGATTATACTTTTTCTTCGGAAGGTATTTTGTCTGTAAGACAAGTTTCCTTTAAACTCACCAATGCATCTGCAATAGAAGGTTATGGCGAAGTAGAAGAAATCAACGGAAAAATGGTTTTTAAAGATCCAGCAAATTTAGAATTTGGAACTGGATTGGTATTAACAAAAAAATAATCTCAGCTTAATTAAAAGTTGGTTTGTAATAATGTTGCTGTACAAAAACGAAGGTTTCTTTTATTAAATCATGAATCTCTTTTTTGTTAGTCTTTGTAAAACCGTGATTGCCTTTTTTAACTTTAATAAGTTTGTTGGTTACCGCAAGTTTGTTAAGTTCTTTATGTAGTTTTTTCGATTGTTTAAAAGGAACAATAAAATCTCTGGTTCCATGCAAAATTAAAATAGGCGTTTTTGGTGCGTTTTCCAAAAGTTCAATAGGTGAATAATGGCGTGCAACGGCAATTGCTTCTTCTTTATTTTTATTAATATCGAACGATGTCATTGCATAGATTAATTTTTCTCTAATATCATACAAACCTGGTAATAACAACTTATAGGTTGTTTTTGTAAACCAACTGGCATTAGTTTTTAAAACTTGGTTTAAATCTATTGGTCCAAAATTATCAAGCACAAAACGAATTTTAGGTAAATCATTTGATTTTTCTGCGGTATATGCAATCATTAAAGACAAATGCGCACCAGCAGATTCTCCCCAAAGTCCAATGTTTTCCGTATCAAAATTGTATTTATCTGCATGATCTACAATCCAACGCATTGCGTCTTTACAATCGCTTAATTGTTCGGCAATATCAATTGTTTTACTAACCAAACGGTAATTTATAGCCACAACGGTATATCCGTTTTGCTGCAAGGTGTCTTTAATACCTTCGGTATAATGGTACTTAATTTCTTTATCGCCTTGTGCCCATGCGCCGCCGTGAATAAACACAACAACCGGACTTTTGTCGAAAACTTTTTGTTTTGGCAGATGAATATCTAGTTTAACAGTATCTTTTTCTACAATTTTATAAGAAATATCTTTTAAAAAGGTTGTTTGGCTGGCACTATTTTGTGCGGTTAGCGAAAGGGAAAACGCGCCAATAATAAAGAATAAGAATAGCTTCATTTTTATGCTGTTAAACTGAAATTCTAAAGTACCGCTTTTTTATGTTACTGTAAATAAAATTCAAATCATTTTAAATAAAAAAGTGCTTAACCGTATTTAGTTTAAGCACTTTGTATTTTTAGTTTTATACCATTTTATCTGGTCTGCGTTTTAGTGGAATATCGGGCATATTTTTGTTTAATAATAACGGGTAATATTCTACTTTAACCGAACTGTTATCTAAACCAAACGCTTTTTCTTCAGATAAACTTCTTTTGCGAATAAAAGCATAACAATCTAAAATGAATTTTTCGTACCACGGCAGATCATTATCAAACGAAACCACTTTTTCAATGATTACATATTTATGATCGGCAGTAATCTGATTTTTTCGTAAGGAATGATAAGTACTTAATTTATTAAATTCGCCACAAGTACTTAAATCTTCTAGAACCTTTTTAAACAACGGACTTATTTTTGGAGCGATACGGAATCCTAAATAAAAATCGACACGCATAATTTTATCAGAGAATTTTTTAATTTGATACTCCATTCCGTAAGGTTCATCAATCACGTTTACATGCAACATCCAATAAACATCGGCACGTTTTGGTCGTTTGTAAAGGATCGAATAAATAACTTTCGATTCTATTTCGTTTTTGTTGTGTGCGTTGGTCAAATAAATTAAGTTGTTAGAATATTGCGGAATGGTTTCATCATTACTTAAGTCTTCAATAACGCTGGTGTAATCGCTTAATTTTACAAATTCGGTATAATTCTTACGTATTTTCTTTCCTAAAAACCAAATGGTCATTACGCTGGCAATGGCACCGGCTACAATTAATGAAACATATCCTCCATGATGAAATTTATCGATATTCGCTATAAAGAACGATACTTCTATAACGCTGTAAACCAATACAAACGCCACAATGATTAGTTTGTTAAAGCGTTTTAAAATCATGTAGTACGTAAGCAGAATACTGGTTGCAATCATACACATAATAATCGCCAAACCGTAAGCAGCTTCCATGTTGCTTGATTCTTTAAAGTACAACACCACCAAAATACAGCCAATACATAAAATCCAGTTGGTAGATGGTATGTAAAGTTGTCCTTTTATGTTCGATGGATATTTAACCAAAACCCTTGGCCAAAGGTTTAATCGCATAGCCTCGTTAATCATGGTGAACGATCCGGTAATTAAAGCCTGCGCCGCAATAACGGCAGACAATGTGGCAATAACGATACCAATTGGAATAAACCATTGCGGCATCATTAAGTAAAACGGATTTTGAATAAATTCTGCGCCGTTTATAAACGTTTTTAGCTGAATATTGCTGTGTGAAAGTAAATAAGCTCCTTGCCCTAAATAATTAAGCGCCAACGTGCATTTAACCAACAACCAGCTTATACGAATGTTTTTTATACCGCAATGACCTAAATCACTGTACAACGCTTCAGCACCTGTAGTACATAAAAACACAAAGCCCAAAACGTAAAATCCTTCCGGATGTTCGGTTAAAAGTAAATAGGCATAGTATGGGTTTACCGCTTTAAGAATTTCGGGCACTTGCGTAATTTGTAAAAGCCCTACACCACCCAACATTAAAAACCAGATAAACATAATAGGACCAAAGAATTTACCTATTGTTTTGGTTCCGTAGCTTTGAAAGAAGAATAAAATTAAGATGATTCCTATTACAAAAGGAATGGTTTGTAAATCGGGATAATAAATTTTGACACCTTCCAATGCCGATGAAATAGAAATGGGTGGTGTAATAAAACCGTCGGCAAGCATGGCGCTACCACCAATAAGTGCAGGAACAATCAGCCACTTTTTCTTGAGTTTTTTTACCAAGGTATAAAGCGAAAAAATACCGCCCTCGCCTTTATTGTCGGCTTGTAACGTAAGCCACACGTATTTAATGCTGGTTTGTAGAGTAAGTGTCCAAAGAACGCATGAAACCGCTCCGAGCACTAAATTGGAGTTTATAGGAGAATTTCCAAAAATTGCCTTCATTACATATAACGGCGATGTACCAATATCACCGTAAATAATGCCTAACGTTATTAATAAAGCACCTGCGGTTACCTTATTAACGCTGTGTTTTGCTTCCACTTGAAATAGGAATTGATTAAAATAATTGTTGTTTTTTGTCGGTTTTCTGTTGATCTGCTATTCTAAAACGGCTTCAATTATCAAACCGGCAAAAAGTTGCCAAATGTATAAAATTTGATTATACTAATGTACTAAAAAATCATTTTTTAAATGTAAGGTAATTGTTGTTTTTTAAAATGATAAAGATCTATTGAATATTCTTGTATTAACTGGTGTGATGTAGCTTGTTTGTCATTCCATAGGAATCTCAACACACAAGAATTATCTTTTTTGCAGTAATAATCTATTTCTTAAATGTTTTTTGCTTTTAAAGAAATAAACTAATTCTATGTTAAATAATTTATTATATTTACAGTATAATTAATTAAAAATTATAACATTATGAAAAAATTACTTTTTTTACTGGGGGGTAGTAACGCTTACAGCATGTGGCAACGATGCCATTGAAGACGCAAACCAACCAAGCTATCCTTCGCAGACGGGTAATGAAAATGGTGGCATGACTACTTTTTCCCATGTTCCAGGTACACCTAATTACGAATCGCCATGGGAAAAAAGTTTTAGTACAGATCCTGTTTTAGGTTCTGGTAATGCTACTCCTATATTTTACAAATTTGAAAATAAAACTGGCGACTGGGGTAGCCCCCACCTGCTTACGCTTAGGGTAACACCTTATGTGGGGTTGGCTTACTTTGATGGTACAGATGACGGAGATTATTATGGGTATGATATTACTGTGGTACCGAATTTATTTGCTAACGGTAGTGAAATTGGTAACTTTATTCCTGCACAGTCTTTTGATATGGACGGTACTGGAATCCCTTCTGGGGGTGGTACAGTACAACTCGACATAAGGTCAAGTACAGACCACTGTCCGGTTGTACAAAATACTCTTGCGGTACAAAATCCTAATTCAATATATTTTGATGTTAGTGGCACAGTAGCTCCTAATACGTTTGAAGAACAGCTGCTTAAAGATTATGGTAAGGTGTTTTATTATAAAATAGAAGTTTTTGATCCCGCAAATATGCTTGTATTTGAATCTTACATGATGCCGGATAATAATTATGCACCAGGTAATTTATACTGGAATTTAACAGGTGTAGATCATATTACTCCAATAGGTGATATGGTTCCTATGGTTTATAATTTTGATAGATCTAATAATTCAACACTTTCTGATGAAATTGTTTTAGATAAAGCATCTATTTCTGGCGGATTTGAGTCTGAAAGTACCTTCTCGTATCTTATTTGGAATATGAAAGTTACCGTTAAGACTGATCTTAATGGTATGTATGTTAAGCTAGATGATTTTTAAAATATTTTTATGACAGATACAATGCAAAAATTATTAACACTTTTAGTGTTTTTAACTGTAGTACCAGTAAACGCTCAGGTACTTTGGAGTGAAAATTTCGACGGTTATAATACGGGTACTTTTACCACCGGGCAAGGCGGATGGGATATAAGAACTGATGGAAGTGACGTACGCATCATTGCCGAACCTGGTAGGGGAAATGTATTTGCATGGGGCTGGAATCAATTTCCGGTACCAACTATCTATTCTTTAGCTGAATGTGAAAAAAAAGGCATTGCAGCGTTATGGAACACCCGTACAATGGGTAATAATGTTTTAAAATTAGAATTCGAATTTTATTCTAAAGATTTTACCGGCTCACCAGGGGAGGAATTCCGATCAGGACTTGGTTTTTCAATACTTAACGGTAGTATTGTTAGCTCTTTCTCATGCATGATAAACGCCAACGAATCTTATATAACTGCTACAACCTATCCAAAGCTTTATTACAAAACAGCATATAACCATACATGGATAAAGGTAGAAATGTATATAGAGTACAATGCAAGTACAAATACTTCGTCCGTATATACGTACGTTCCTTCGTTAAATTATTTAGCTGTATACGAAAGAAGTGGTTTTAATTTTTTAAGTAGTGATGTGTTAAAAATAGGTGCGAATGTACAACATTGTAAGCAAGCTTTTATAGGTGCATTAATGAAATATGATAATTTTAAGCTATCTGCAATACCAACGCGCCCTGCTCATGTAGGTGTAAACGAACAATTAACTGCTAAGTTTACT
>NZ_RQTJ01000059.1 GCF_003858535.1 Paenimyroides viscosum | reverse complement strand
TTTAGAAAACACTATCTTAAATTATGTATCTAAACTGTCCACTTTTTGCTGACGATTTACAATCGTGGATCATATTAACTGCACCCTTGCCATACTGTTGTTGTTGCGTTATTAAACGTTTTATTTTTTGTATAATTTCGGTTGGACTGAATGGATTCACCATAAAAGTCTGCAGCAGCCAGATTAAATACTTCCAGAACAACTCTTCCTTGGCAAAGACCCGAAAGCATTATAACTAAGATATTTTACCAAAAGGTCTAATGGCAGATAAGATCAATATTGGTTACTTTAATCAAATCAATTACTCCTTTCTCGTTACCTGCAATTAGAACTTCGTATCTTTCTTTTTAAGTTTATGTTCAACTGTATAAGTTCGTGGTCTTCGGCAATTAAGATCAACATATCTTTATTTTTTTATCATTTGGCGGAAAATCTCTATTCCCTTATTAATTTCATTAGTTATTTCAGTTTCCATCTTATACAGATCTGGATCAGCATCTACCTCTTTTTCCCAAAAAGTAGCAGTTTCGGTTAATTTTATCAAACCCGAGGTGCCAGAAGTACCTTTAAGCTTATGAAGAAACCCTTTGGCAGTAGAACTTTCATAGTCTGAAACAATTTTTTGTAACTCGTCCTTCGTATTGATAAGTTCTTGAATTACAAGGTTTATAAAGAATCCTTTAAATTCTTCATCATCTCCCAATTGTTCTTCAATCATTTTTTTATCGATTAAATCTGAAGTGTCTAAAATATTTAAAGCCTTGCTTGCACATGTGTCTATAAAAATATTTTTACTAATTACGTTAAATAAGCCCGCTTGCCTGATGGGTTTTGGAAGAAAATCTGACATACCTGCAGAGAGACATCTTTCTTTTTCACCTACAGAATTACCCGCACTAACGCCAATGATTGGTATATTTTTATAATTTGGAAGCATACGGATAGATCTTGTTGCCTCTATACCGTCCATTACCGGCATTTGTACATCCATTAAAATTAAATCGAAAACTGTTTCTGTACATCGCAAAAATGCTTGGTTGCCATCACTAACCTCTACAAGAACCGCATTAGGTGCAATTAGTTGCAGCATTTTATTGTTAAGTGCTCTGTTTACCGGATTATCTTCAGCCAAAAGTACCGTTATAGGTTGTTCTATTATCATTTCCTCTTCTGAAATAATATTTTCTTTTTTTGATATATTTTGTTTAGAATCTTTTACGGCATAGTTCAGCGTTCTATATAGTTCATCTGATTTAATAGGCTTTAATAAGCAGTATGATTTATCGTCTTTTCTAAAAGCAGATATAAATTCATTTTCTTCAGACGAGGTATGAAGTACAATTAGTGGTATCATATCTCCTTGAATTTTAAACAACTCTTTTATTTTTTCAATTGTTTCCAAACCAGATAATACGGGCATGTGGTAATCCATAAGAATCATATCAAATCGTTCTCCGTTCATTAATAGTTGAATAGCCTCTAAACCGTTAGCGGCAACTTCTGATTTAATATTTTTATATTCCAACATGTGTTGTATAATGGTTCTGTTGTTCTGATTGTCGTCTACAACCAACACCCTGCCTATTTCTGACATATCACCATCATTTTCCTGAACGTCATTCATCTCATACGGAACCTCTATATCAAAATAAAATACAGATCCTTTTTCCGTTTCACTTTCAAGCATAAGATTGGTTCCCATATATTTAAGCAGATTATTAGAAATAGTCAATCCCAGCCCGGTTCCACCGTACTTTTTACTTACAGAACTGTCTTCTTGTGTAAATGCGTCAAAAATACGTTGTTGTTTTTCAATTGGAATACCAATTCCTGTATCCCTGACAGAAAAACGTAACGTTATTTTCTCACTGTCTTGTTTTTCCCTGTTTACAGCAAATTCTATTTCTCCTGTTTCAGTAAACTTAACAGCATTGCCTAAAAGATTTATTAGCACTTGTTTTATGCGGGCTTCATCTATCCAGATGGTATTCGGGAGCCCTTGCTCAATATTTAATAACAGTTCCAATTCTTTACTTTGTGCCTGATAAAGAATAATGTT
The DNA here is from genome assembly GCF_003858535.1 of Paenimyroides viscosum. GTDB lineage: Bacteria > Bacteroidota > Bacteroidia > Flavobacteriales > Flavobacteriaceae > Flavobacterium > Flavobacterium viscosum. Next base: position 4,624 of record NZ_RQTJ01000059.1, on the reverse strand, counting down.
TACCACGTGGTTTGCTAAATCATACAAATTGTACCGATCTATAAACAGTTCTAACTTCCCAGATTCTATTTTAGAAAAATCTAAAATATCGTTTATAATGCTTAGCAGGCTGTTACCCGAATCGCTGATATAGTTAAGATACTGTTTCTGCATCTCTGTTAAAGGCGTTTTAAGCAACAGATCAGAAAAACCGATGACACCGTTAAGCGGTGTGCGTATCTCATGGCTCATATTGGCAAGAAATTCAGACTTAGCCTTGCTTGCAAGATCTGCCAGCCGTTTTGCATCTTTTAATTCCTGATTTGTTTTTACAGAATTTGTGATATTCTGGGTTGAGATCACCACTCCGCCAATAGCTCCGTTTGTAAAATGCCATGGAATCACCTCCCAGTTAAAATGCTGCGGCGAAGATACGCCCGGTATTTCGAACAGCTGGTTCTCATTTTTGTACGCCTGCCCTTGAAGAGCTTTAGCATAAATAGCCCTTCTTTCATCAGTAACATTCGGATTTATGTCAAACAAGTTTTTCCCGATGATATCGGATCTGTTGTCATGAAACTCCTGCAGCCACCTTTTGCTTACCGATATATAATTTAAGTTATTGTCTAGCATTGCCACTGCAGCCGGCACGTAATTTACGAATGACCGCAACATAGCTTCCTTCTTTTCCAGTTCCAAAAATGTTTTCTTGGTTTGATCGATATCCTTAATAATACCAAATACCTTTATACATACTCCTTCTTCGAATTCGGGAACTCCTTTAGCCCGCACCCATATCACTGAACCATCGAATCTTTTCAGCCTTAACTCTTCGTCGTAAGGGATACCTTCTTGTACTGCCCGTGCGAACAGCTGCTCTATTTTTGGTTTACTCTCTTCATCATAAAAGCCAATGGCACTTTCAAGATCTGGTACATAATTCTCTGGTACTTGATGAATTTTTTTTGTAGATTCAGACCAGAATATCTTATTGGTTTTTAGGTTTACTTCCCAACCGCCTACACTGGCTACTTTGTTCGTTTGCTCCAGAATCTTCTGGGTATAGATCAGATCCCTCTCCAACTGTATCCGCTCGGTCATGTTCAATGCCGTACTTACCACATACTGTTTACCGTTCTCGTCGGTTTCCAGCATATTGTTGTACATCCAGTAAATATCTTTTCCGTTTTTTGTACGCAATATCATTGCACCGGTATCTTCTCCTTTTTCAATAATACGTTGCATATATTTGTTCAAATTCTGCAGTTGTTGTGGCGGAACCAACTTCTGCAACGTAAGGTCATTAACTTCTTCTTTAGAATAATTTAAAACTTCCCGTCCTTTTTCGTTTACAGCAAGTATTTTTCCATCTAAATCATGCATGCTCATAAGACCGATCGCATTTTCAAAGAAATTTCTAAAACGTCGTTCAGAGCTTTGCAGTTTCCTGCGTTCTTCCATCTCTTGGGTAATATTGCGACCAAAACATATAATTTCTGTTTTTTGAATATTGGCTTTAAAAAACCACTCTATAACCACCTTTTCATCATCAATATCATTATCATTTACAGTAGATATTGTTGTGGTAGTAAAACCATCAGAACCGAAAAATAATTGTTCTATTTTTTCAAATAGACTATTGTTTTTCCCCAACACTTCGACAAACTTTAAATTTACCAGTTGGGCTTTATCTTGTTTAAACAATATTTCAAAAGCTGGATTTACATCGATAAACATCTGATCAGTATTCAAAACGCAAATCAGATTATTAGTTACAGCAAAAACTTGAGAAAAGTATTGAGCTTGAATATTTTCTCTTCTACGAAGTAATGTTTTAGTAACTGCCTTGCTTAAATTCTTTAACATTTCAATCTGGTTGTCTGAAAGTGTTTTTGGAAGAAAGTCTACCACGCAGATTGTAGCCAAAGCTAAACCGTTCTCATCTAATAAGGGTACGCCGGCATAAAACCGGATATTACCATCGATTATCATACTTTTTGATGAGGTTCGCTCATCTTTAAGGGTATCTTCAATAATAAGCACATCGCGACTCATGATGGTATATTGGCAAACAGTTTCTTGTCGGGGTACAAAATCAACATCCATACCCACACAGCTTTGAATGCGTTGCTGATCTGCCTCCATTACACCAATAATTGCCACAGGACAATTTGTAATTAAACAAGCTGCTTCTGCAAATATATCCAGTTCAGGATCTTTACTCACATTCACTAATTCATGAAATCTTAAACTTTCCAGTCTTTGATGTTCATCTTCCCCTACCTGATATGAAGTCATATTCTTATTTTTATATAAAAATACAAATATCCAATGTATTTTTATAACACGATCACTTATTTGCAATAATATTTAAGGATTCTTTATACGACTATTTAGAGTATCTAATCATTTCCATTTTTAAAATCCTACAGAAAGGGTATTTTGTTAGTTTTCAATTACAAAGCCTTATTGCACCACCAAACTGAACTTACAACTATTTTTGAGACAAAATTGATATACGCTTTTATGGTTAATTTTTCTAAAGCTAAATGCTTTCTGTGCATTTTGTAAAAATATTTCTATATATTCAAACACAGCGTTTTTAGCTTGACCACAAGCGCATATCGAAACATTTTGTTGAACATTTGGAGCGAATAGCCAACATGTATAAAGATGATTATCCTTTTTAGAATCGTAAAGATTTCTAGTTTTATTCAAATCTTTGATTATTAAAGAACTCTCTTTCAAATAAGATCCAATGGGTATAATTATGTAAAACTAAATGTACCCATTGGTTATTATAAATTGATTTGATTTCCACCAAAATAAATCTGCAAAACTGCTTTAAGCACAATTTCACTTTTACTAAAACAAATGGTTTTACGGCTCAATCTTTTTAAATGCGTACGCAAGGCGAGATTTTCCCTTTCTATATTGTTTGTTCCAAAACGAACGGTTTTATGAATGCATTGAGGTATTAAACTTCTGTAATTTTTTAATCTGTCAGTATAAACAGCGACTAGCTTTGCTTTTAGTACTTTACGTACAACTTTGCTTAACGTTAAATTAGTCCTTGCTCCTACATTAAAACTGACAATCTTTTTAGTTTCTCTCTCAAAGGCATAAACAATCCAAATACGTTTTCTTTTACATTTTACAAATGTGCACAATTCATCTATTTCATAACTACTTCCCGGTGTTATTAGTGGTAAATCTACAGTATTTGAAATAGTTATTATTCTTTTTAATAGCGTAGTTACAGATATCCGCAAAATTCTGGCTATACTCCGTAACCCCATCCCTTCAGTAAGCAAAAGCGCAATGTGTTTGTTTATATGGGACAAATAAGCGTTGTATGTATAATTCTCAACAATGGTCTTATTACACTCTTTACATTTATAGCGTTGTTTCTTAACTTTTGAAAATCCGTTTTTAACCAATTTTCCCGAACAGCAAATACATCTATTAATTCCATCAACACATTTGATACACGAGGTGCTACTATTTACCATTTTTACCTGTTTTTAAGCCACTTAAATTAAAAAAGACGAACAATTGTTCGTCTTTATTTTTATGAAATTATTAATTTTTAGCTTAAAAAGTCACGGTTTAGAAGCATTGTAAATTCTATCAACACTTCTGATACATTACCGATTAGAATTATTTCTTTAATTGCAAATAATGTAATTTGTTCGACTCTTCAATATAAGAATTATTTTTATGAACCAATAATAAATATTTTATCACGGTTTCAGTAAAAGTAACAAAATCATATTCCGTAAAATCATTTTTTTTTGTAAAATCCTCCAATTCCCTTAGATCATTTACTAATCCATTTCTATATTTTCCGAGTAATAAAATATCTTGGTCACTTTTGATATATAAATAGCTTCTTCCTCCTGAAATTAAAGATTTTACAAAAAACACCTCCCCTAATTTTGTTTGTCTTTTTTTTGTGATTTTCTCAATATATAAATTAGACTTTCCTTTTTCTAAAATAATTTCACAAACACCCTCATCAATTTCTTTATTAACCATAAGGTAAGAACATATTTCTAACTTTTCTTGTTTAGTTTGAGCAATCATTATATTATTAAAAATTAAAATAAGAACTATAATTAATCTAAATCTCATCGTTTTGTTATTTATATTGACTAGGCATTAAATCGTAATGTATTTGCTTACCAACCGATTCTGGTAAAGATTCAATACTACTTTCAGGTAACTTTGGATAAAGAGCACTTGAAGATTTAGGATCTAGTGTATGTATTAACTCATGCCCTAAAGCACCTGCCATATTTTGATTTATATTTAAAAGACCACTGTATTTAAGATTTTTCAAATCACTTTTACCTCGCGTTCCAAAACTCCATACCTTTGTTCCATCATTTTTCAAATTAGAAAAAGTCCCTTTATAAATAGTTATATCGGATTCAAAAATCAAATCTTTCTTTCTATCATAGTCAACAGCTTTATTTCTACCAAACCATATTTCTCCGGTTTTAGCATTATCAGGACCTGTTTTATCGCTAATAGTTACATTAATTTTTGTTTTACTATCAATCGCTTTTCTTAGTACTTCGTGTTTTAACCCCTATAAACCTAGCGTAATTTATGTAATTTAGAAGTATAATGTTTTAAGCTA
>NZ_RQTJ01000058.1 GCF_003858535.1 Paenimyroides viscosum | reverse complement strand
ACGTTAATAAATACTAAGGTACTAAATCATCGCAGCGAAAGCTACCGGAGGTTTAGTTCAACAGGCGCTTGGCAAAAAAGCGGGTTCAGTGCTTAAATGAAGTTTTGTGCTTCGAAATCCGCTTCTTCGCCAAGCGCCAAAACGTTATGCCTCACCCTAAAAGACGACACGACCGGCAATAAACGAACAGAAAAATGAAAGACAAAATGCCAACGCTTCAGCAAAATCAAAAGAGCTGCATCCCAACGCTAAAAGCCAACCCAATGCAGCACATTTGCTTTTGCCCAACCCCTCACAAAAATTTACAATGAAAACGGCATTTAAGATTTTGAAAAAAGAATTGCAATGACTTGGGAAGAATTAATATCAAATATAGCGACAGGTTCAATCTTTGACTTGAAGGCAAAGTATAAGGATCATAAATCAAAAATTATAGGATTAGATTTCTATGGTTTTGATGCAGTTTTACCATTAAAAGAAATAGCTAATGAATTTGAGTTGCGATTTGCTTTATTCAATTCAATAAAAAAAGACGAAATAATTACATTAGTATTAGTCGAAATTGATGAAGTAAATCGCAAATTGATATTCAGTACGAGAGTTTTTAGAAATGCACTTGATGATGTTTTATCATTTACCAAATGTAAGTCAATAGTTGAAAATAACAGAAATACCCACCTAAAAATTGATTCTAAGTTCCTAAAGCAAAATAGAAACATACTTGACAGGTTAAGAGGTGATTTATCTTCAAATGAACTAACTTTTCTATATGAATTGGTTCAAAACGCAGTTGACCATCCAAATAGGAACTTTAACAATAACGTAAGTATCAGTTTTGAAGTTTTTGGTAATTTTCTTTTGGTAAAACATAATGGAGCACTTTTTACAGAGAACAATTTTGAATCAATAACGGGCATTCTATTTGGGGAGCAGATTCAAGAAGGCGACAGGAATAGGATAGGTTATAAGGGAATCGGATTCAAATCAGTTTTTCGCTTTACAGACAAAGCCTATGTCCGTTCTGGCAATTTTAGTTTTAGGTTTTCTAAAGATGAATCTGGGTTTGATAAACCTTGGGAAGTTTTACCACTTTTTCAGATAGAGAAAGAAATGGTTGAGAAAATCCCTCAATTTGACTTCTTCAATGCCCCTGTTGCTTTTGCCTTTGAATTTAATAGTGAAAAAAACAGAGTTGATGTTATCAAATATCTGAATCAGTTAAGTCAAAATCCATATCTTCTTATTTTTCTTGATAACCTAACTCAACTAAAAATTAATGCCCCAAGTGTATCATACACAGAAAAAGGAGTGAATCATTCTTTGCCATCATTGAATGTTAGCTTTTTTAAAGAGATAATTAATGATGAAGTTTTTAATTCAATAAAACTATTTGTTAATAATAGTACCCATAGTGAATGGCTTATACATACCAAAAATGACCTTATTATTTCTAATGAAGAAGTAGTAAATGAATTACTTGATGAATCTGTTACTGCCGTGCCTGCTAAAATGCGAAATTTTAGAACACCACGTATAACAATTGCTCTGCCCAAGCATTCTTTGAACGAAGACACTATAAACTTGTTTACTTACTTACCTTTATCTAATACTAAATTCAAATTACCCTTTCTCGTAAATGCTGATTTTATACCTGATTTGGATAGAACGGATATTATTCAGAATCTAAAGTATAATAGAGAAGTATTGTTATTTGTAGCATTAACATTAGAAGAGCTTTCTCAAAAACTGGCACAAAACAATCAATTAGAATATCTAAATACGCTAATGCCTGATTTGAGCTTTGATTACCAAAGTTCAGCAAATATTATTGTTACCAATCTTTTAGATTTTTTACCTAAAACGGAACTTACATTCAATGGTACTCAATTGCCATTTTCACATATTGTTATTGACAAATCGGGCTTTGTTTCTTCTTTTGGGGCTGAAATATTTAAGGAACTTATTGACCAAGTTAATGTGCCAATAGGTATTTTAAATGAATACAAGAAAATTGTAAAACTCATTGAAAAAACAAATCCTGATAATGTATTTGACTTTAGTAAATTAAAAGAAAAAATCAAGTTAGATTCTTTTAAAATTTGGCTCAAAAATGCCACTAACAATTTGGGTTTTATAAATTATTTATTTTCAAAAAAATACTTAGACATATTTAGCAATGAATCAATCTTTCTTGCAGAAGATGGTGAATTATACAAAGCAAATGAACTTTATATCAATCTTAATTCTGATACAAACTCTTTAGAATGGTTGGGCTTCGAGAAGGTATTACACCATTCTGTTTCGTCTGGATTAAGCGACATTCAACTACCTTTATTGCAATACGACCCGATTTCATTTATCAGTGAAATTATTTGCAAGGAAAAGAAAGTTGAAATCATTGAAGGACTTACCAAAGAATCAATTTCTTTTAATGTTTTTTATACTTACTTATCCAAGTATGCATCCAATCCTTTGTTCCCGTCAGCTGAAATAAAGTCATTTCCAATTAAGACATTACAAACTATACTCCCGAGTTGGTCTGGTTCAATTTATTTCAATTCAAGCTCATTAAGCATACTTTCATCTGAAAAAGCCTTGCCTGCTGGTTTATATTATCTCCTCGATGATAATTGGAGCAATACATCTAATTCTAATTTGAAGTTATTAGCGGAAAAGTTAGGGGTATTTTCTTTTATGGAAACTGAACCATTTAACTTTATACAAACCATAATAAATACAAATAAAGATTCTATAAGCCGATTTTATTTGTCTCAAACAACAATAAATGCAAATGCAACTTTATGGGCATTTATTTTATCGTCTTTTAAAAATCTCTCAGACCCTAACAAAGAAAGTCTATCCCTAACTCTTAAGGCAATTCCAGTCTTATCAAAGAATGGAGTATTTAAGGAAGTACATACACTTTATTTGCCATCTGAATTTACCGATAATGATGCATTGGAAACTTTATCGCTTCAATTTCCTAATTCAAATATTGATTTCGTAAGTGCAGATTACCTAAAGCATCCAAATATAGAAAAGAATGAAATTAAAACACTTTTTAAAAGATTAGATGCAAAAATTGATTCAAAGGATTTTATACAACATACGTTACTACCAAACCTTCATCAAATTTCTGTTGATTTATTTGTACCTCTAACAAGATTACTATATGAAAATAGAGAGTCGGACCAAATCATAAACACAGTTCTAAAAAACAATCATTTCAAACTTAAAACAAAAGAGGGTGCATTCAAACCAATCAATGAGTGTTATATTGGTTCACCATATATTGACGAAACGCAGATACCAAATCCGCTAATCACAGTTCCAGTATTAAATCAAATATCAGCCGAGTATACTAATTCTCAAACAGATGCTTGGCAAAGGTTTTTTTCTGAAAGGTTAAAAGTAAGTGAGCTAAGAAACGAAACAGAAATAATCAGCTTAAAACTAAAGCATATTGCTGATAACATTCAATTATGGCAGAATGCTGAAGCATCAGTATCATTATTGAAAGAAATTTACCTTCTTTATAAATCAGGTAATCTATCCCTTAATAACACAAATTTAAATTTCGTAAAAAAGATACCGCTGTTAAGTAAAGGAGAGAGTGTAGCCAACTTTTATACTCCAAATGCTATTCATTTTTCAACTGCCTACAAGCCTACCTTTGATTTTGAAAAAATATTTGGGTTAGAATGTGGCGTGCCTTTCTTAACAGAATTATACAGATTTGAAGATGCCAGTGAATTAATCCAGTTCTTTGAACAAATTGGTGTTACTCAGTATTACGACCAAAACAGGCACAATGTAATTTGCCAAAATATTCCAACTGCTGATGGCAATAAGAAACCTGCTATCCAACTTTTTAAGTATGAATTAAAAAAGTATGTGGGTCAATCAAATGTAGCTTTTGAAGACCTATCCAAGTTTACGCATAATGGTAAGTCACTTGAAGATTATTTTGGTTTTAAATCAAAGCTTGATGTAAACACCATACTAAATTACATTACATCAAGTCAGCCTAATAGACGTGAATTAAAAGATTTAATTTCTGAAATTTTAAAGGTTTACAATCCAAGTAATTATAATGATAAAAATCTAATTAACGATTTCATAAAGGGCAGCAAATTACTATCATCTGCAAAAACATATAACCTAGTTAGTGAGCTGCATTCAATAGATGAGATGATACGAAGCGGTATTCGTGAAAATGAGTATCTAATTGACCCGTTATTTAGCAAGCAGGAACAAGATTATAGAAAAAGATACCATAACCTTTTCGGGATTAAAACATTAGGCATTGAAGATTTCAATCCACATTTTGAAGGTGGTCATAATGATTATGAGTTTTCAAATCGGGTTAATGAAAGATTAGTATTCCTGGCTTTTGATGGTGACGATGAAAAATACAAAGAGGTAGAAAATGAGTTTAAAGAGAAATTCAAGGAATGGAAAATAAAAAAATGTTCCAAAATTTCCTTGAAATATCCTGAAACTGAAAGTAAAATAGTAAAGGAAGACAACAGGAATTTTATTATCACAAATGAAAAGACTATTTATTACATAGGCAATTGGGTTGAACAAAGGAACTTTCTTTTAGTCCATTGGCTAAACGATAATATCCTAAACATAAAGAAACAGCTTCAATTTGTCCAAGACATCTTACTTAATAATCCCTCTGATATTATTTCCGACTTTGAAAATAAAGGCAGGGCTGTACCTGATGAAATCAAACAAAGATTTAGAATACCAGAATCAACACCACAAGAGAATAGTGTACCAGAGCCAGTTCAAACAGAAAAGTCATCAGATGAACCTGAAATTGAAAAGACAAATGACGAGGAATTTAAAGACCCATTTTGGGATAGCCTGACAGACAGCGATATAAAATTTATAAAGGATATTATTGGAGGGGAATATGAGCTTAATGAACAAATTGAAGCGAATTTAGCAGCAAAAATTAAAACACTAATGAGTATAAAAGATGAATATTCAAAATCAGAACTGTCAGACGAAGAATATTATCTAAAGGCAGGTAATGATGAAATTATAGTTCGTTCTGCTCAAAGGGGTTTGTTGTTTCTTGATTTACACCATTGGAAAAGGCTTGGTGAGCAAAATGTAAAATTGGCAATTCATACAAACAATCAAATAACATTTTTTAAAACGCAACAAGATTTATTTGACTTTACTAAAATCAAAAACAAGTATGGTATTATGAAATTACCAGTTAAATATTCTTTAGATGATTTAAATTCAATTGGAAAAACATCAGATAATGGAAAGTGGCACTTTGTGTTTATTGTAAACGAAAAAGCCCAGGCGGCAAAGCAATACATAGAAGTAATGAACCTTGATGACTATAATTTTTAATTATGAAGAGGCTCACGAAGAAACACCAAATAAAATTTTACGAAGAAGAAATCAAGAAGATTCTCTCTGATTATCAGTCATATCTTGATTCCAAGTGCATTGATTTACTCAACAAAGTTGAATTGTTTATCGGCACATTTGAATATATAGATGAGTTAAGAAATCAGGTGGTATTCTCTTTTGCAAAGGATAAACTTCCAAAAACAAGAGTGCCTTTGACAGCAACTAAACCAAAATCATCAGAGGTAATAGCCAAAAGCTTTTATGATTACAGTTACAGTTATTACAGAAAAAATGGTGTGGCATCCTTTTCCGAATGTTATGGTGTTTATTACCAAGAGTTAAATGGCAAGTACAATGTGGGTTTCAGTAATTTTGACATTGAGTTTTTAAATTCATTATCTATTGGTGATAAAATAGTTTTTGGTATTTCCGATCCTCCATTGAAATACTATTTCAACTTAATTCAAATAACAAAGAATGAAGTTAAATCCAAAATGGTTGATGATATAATATTGGGCAATTATCATTTAAATGATTTTAATCCAGTTCATATAGATGATTCTTTAGTACTAATTGAAAAGTACAAAGCCAATTTACACAGTCAAGATACAATCATAATTCAAGGTCCTCCAGGTACTGGTAAAACATTCTTTATTTCCAGACTGCTTTCTTTGCTTTCCCAAGAGAAGAAATCAGTATTAGTTGCAACTTTGGCTAATAGGTCATTAATTGAACTAGCCAAAAAATATTTTGAAATTAAGGAAGCTAAAAAAGGTGTAGTTTTTAAATCTAATTTGACTTTAGAAGAAACCAAAGAAGTAAAGGAATTAAAACCCATACCTAAAGATTTTCTTCCAGCTGAGGGCAATATTTTATTAACTACATTTTATAAAATGACAGGTGTAGCTGTAGAAAATATTACCGCACCAATCTATGATTACGTTATTTTAGAAGAAGCCAGTCAGAGCTTTTTAGGCACTATTGCAGCGGCAAAGCTACTTGGCAAGAAAATCATTTTAGTAGGCGACCCTCTTCAATTACCGCCTATTGTGAACCAAGCAAATCCAAGTAATATCTCTTTAGATATTGATTTAATGCAGGAATCTTTTACTTTCTATGCTTCAACAATTAATTGCCCTAAATTTCGCTTAACAACAACCTACAGGTTTTCTGAGAATGCCTGTGTTCAAACAAATACATTTTACGAGAATAGCCTAAAATCAAAATCAGATATTCAAGAAAGTAATGATGTATTTTCAAAAATATCACCAATCTACAACAACAAAGGTGGTTGCTCATTATTGTATTACGATTCTACAAATTTGAGAAACATCTATGACCTTCTTTTAGCTCAGATAAATGCCTTGCTTCAAATAAATCCCAAGTTTGAAATTGCAATTTTGTCTTCCACGAAGAAAGGTGTGAAATTGCTAAGAGATAATTTGCTTCATAAATTCGGTGATAAACAAGACCAAATTCTGATTAATACAGTCGATAGCGTTCAAGGTTTAACAATTGACTTTTGCTTTTATTTTGCTTTTTCTGATGGTAGCCCTGCGTTTTCATTCAAGCTAAACCGCTTCAATGTGGCAACAAGCAGAGCAAGATTTTGTACTTTGATTCTATTAGATGAAGTTTACAAAGTGGTTCAACCATACAAAGGATTTGTAGCTGAATTTATCTCAAAGTGTGATTTAAACAATGATACTTCTTTTCCCATAATTATAGAAGAAACCAGTAACAATGATTCCTTACCTCCTAAAACACCAGGGCTAAAAGTCATCGACAAGATAGACCTATCTAAGTTTGAAAAACCCAAGAAGGAAATTGTTAAAGGCAAAGAAAATATTTACATCATTGACACCAACGTATTTGTTGACCAACCAGATATAATTTCTAAGATTGACCACAAATACAGTGTAGTTCTATCAGCCAAAGTAATTGACGAGTTAGATTATTTAAAAATATCACCTTCATTGTCAGATGAACAAAAGAAAAATGTTCAAAAAGCAATCAAACATATCAACGAAAGTTTTGACAAACGAAATATCAAAATGGTCACAGCCGACTTGGCTTTATTACCAAATGATTTTAATAAAAAATCACCCGATAATTTTATCCTTTCAGTTGCTTTAAGATACAAAAGTGAAAACCCAATAATGCTCACATCAGATAATGGCTTGCAGATAAAGGCAAAAGGACTAAACATTACGACAATAACATTAAAGGAATTTATGAAACAATTAAAATACTAATGCCAACGCATATGGTGGCACATTTGCAATTTAGCACAAGCCAACGCTAAAGCCAAAAATTGCAAAAGAGCCACCAAGCCAACGTACCAAGACAGACTCAAAATGACAACAAAACGGACGACAGAAAAAGAAGGGCGAAGGCA
>NZ_RQTJ01000057.1 GCF_003858535.1 Paenimyroides viscosum | reverse complement strand
CAAGAACATATATATTCTAAAAAGCAAAAAAGAAGCTGTCTAGTTTTGAGACAGCTTCTTTTTTATTTAGGATATTTTGTTAATATATTTTATTATATTTGATTGAATTCTTAAAAAAAATACTATGTTTAAAAAACTACTATTCTTTTTGTTTATTCCTTTTATGGGATTAAGCCAAACACAAATTGGGAACGATATTGTTGGTGAATTTCAAACGAATGAAGCAGGTACAAGTGTTTCAATTTCAGCAAACGGTTCCATTGTGGCCATTGGTGCTCCTCGTAACATTGGCAGTGGAAATTATTCAGGTAATGTACGTATTTTTCAAAATGTTTCAGGTGTTTGGTCACAAGTTGGTAACAGCATATTAGGTAAAAGTGCTAACGATAAATATGGTACAAGTGTGTCTTTATCATCAGATGGAAGTATTGTAGCCATTGGCGCTCCATATAATGATGATAATGGAATGCCTTACAACGGCGCAGTAAGTGTTTACAAAAATGTTTCTGGAATCTGGAATAAAATTGGAAATGATATTATTGATAATGTTCAAGATTTAAGTGGTGTAAGTGTTGCCCTTTCATCAGACGGAAGTGTTGTAGCAATTGGATCTTCATATGGAAATGATTTAGGACCTGCTGGAAACGTATCTGTTTACGAAAATATTGCAGGTAATTGGTCTAAAATAGGAAATACACTCACAGGAAGTTCAGCAGGAGACATGTTTGGCAACAGTGTCGCCATATCAGATAATGGAAGTATTGTAGCTATTGGTGCAAACGCTGCTGATGGAAATGGACTGAATTCAGGTAGTGTATCAATTTATCAAAATGTTTCTGGCAACTGGGTAAAAATTGGTGCAGATATTCATGGTGAATTTGCTGGCGATGATTTTGGTGCTGGGGTTTCTTTATCGGCCGATGGTAGTATTGTTGCTGTTGGTGCCACTGAAAATGATGGCAACGGATCGTATTCTGGACATGTAAGAATATTTAAAAATATTTCAGGAAGTTGGACGCAATTAGGTACTGATATCAATGGTGAACATGCGGGCGATCGTAGTGGTTTTACAGTATCGCTTTCCACGGATGGTACAATTTTAGCTATTGGCAACCGTGCACATTTAAGTTACGTGCGCTTGTATAAGTATGTTGCTGGCAATTGGACCAAGTTAGGCGATATTGGTAAATATACCTCAGGGTATTTTGGTTCTAGTATCTCATTATCTGCTAATGGTGCTATTGTAGCTGTTGGTATACCTTTAAGCAACGCTAATGGTACAGCATCAGGATCTGTAAAGGTGTATAATTTAGATGGGTTACTATCATCAGATACCTTTGTTTTAGATAATTTTAATATCTATCCTAATCCTACTTCTGATGTTCTAAATATAAGTTTAGAAAATGATCTTATTTTACAAGAAGTAATAATCTACAATAGCTTAGGACAAATAGTGAAAAAATCAAGTAAAACTAAAATTGATATTAGTTCATTATCAAAAGGAATGTATCATACCGAAGTAAAAACAGATAAAGGAAAAGCTTCTAAAAAGATTATCATAAAGTAATTATTATATACAAAAAAACTCCAACCGAAAGGTTGGAGTTTTTTGTTTTATTCTGCATCTAACAGCACATTTAAAATAGTAATGGCAGCATCGGCAATTCTAGTTCCGGGACCAAAAACCGCTACGGCACCGGCATCAAATAAATATTGATAATCTTGTGCAGGAATTACGCCACCTACAATGACCATAATATCTTCACGTCCGTATTTCTTTAATTCTTCAATCACTCGTGGTACTAAGGTTTTATGACCGGCAGCTAATGAAGATACACCTAAAACATGTACATCGTTTTCAACCGCTTGTTTGGCTGCTTCGGCAGGTGTTTGGAACAACGGACCCATATCTACGTCAAAACCAACATCGGCATAACCTGTGGCAACAACTTTCGCTCCACGATCATGACCATCTTGTCCCATTTTTGCAATCATAATACGCGGACGTCGTCCTTCTAATTTTGCAAATTCGTCAGCTAATTGTTTCGCTTTTTCAAAATTCTCGTCTGATTTTATTTCTTTGTTATACACGCCACTAATGGTTTTAATTTGTGCTTTGTATCTACCAAAAACTTCCTCTAAAGCATCTGAAATTTCACCTAAGGTAACTCGGTTTTCAGCTGCTTCAACAGCCAATTCTAATAAGTTTCCTTTACCAGAACGAGCCGCTTCTGTCAATGCTGCTAAGCATTCTTTGACTTTCTCTGCATTACGAGAAGCTTTAATATTATTTAAACGTTCGATTTGTTGTTGACGGACCACTTGGTTGTCAACTTCTAAAATCTGTAACGGATCTTCTTTTTCTAAACGGTATTTATTTACCCCAACAATAGTATCCTGACCAGAATCGATACGAGCTTGTTTACGAGCAGCTGCTTCTTCAATGCGCATTTTTGGAATTCCTGCTTCAATGGCTTTGGTCATTCCACCATACGATTCTACTTCTTCAATCAATTTCCAAGCTTTCTCTGTTATTTCAGCAGTCAAACTTTCTACGTAATAACTTCCCGCCCAAGGATCAACTGTTTTTGTAATCTTGGTTTCTTCTTGTAAGAAAATCTGTGTGTTACGAGCGATACGAGCCGAAAAATCTGTTGGTAACGCAATGGCTTCGTCTAATGCATTGGTGTGTAATGATTGTGTTCCTCCAAACGCTGCAGCCGCTGCTTCAATAGCTGTACGAGCCACGTTATTGAATGGATCTTGCTCGGTTAAACTCCAACCCGAAGTTTGACAGTGTGTACGCAATGCCAATGATTTTTCTGATGTTGTACCAAATTGACCAACTAATTTAGCCCAAATCATTCTGCCGGCACGCATTTTAGCAATTTCCATAAAATGATTCATTCCAATTGCCCAGAAAAACGAAAGGCGAGGAGCAAATTCATCTACTTTCATTCCTGCTGCAATTCCTGTACGAATGTATTCTAAACCGTCGGCAATGGTGTATGCTAATTCAATATCAGCAGTAGCTCCGGCTTCTTGCATGTGATATCCTGAAATAGAAATCGAGTTGAATTTTGGCATATTCTTACTCGTGTATTCAAAAATATCTGCAATAATTTTCATGGATGGTGTAGGAGGGTAGATGTAGGTGTTACGCACCATAAACTCTTTCAAGATGTCGTTTTGAATCGTTCCTGAAAGTAATTTTTGATCAACACCTTGTTCTTTTGCTGCTACAATATAGAACGCTAAAATAGGCAAAACAGCTCCGTTCATTGTCATAGAAACCGACATTTGATCTAAAGGAATTTGATCAAATAAGATTTTCATATCTTCAACCGAATCAATGGCAACACCCGCTTTACCAACATCGCCAACCACACGTTCGTGATCTGAATCGTATCCGCGGTGGGTAGCTAAATCAAAAGCAACTGATAAACCTTTTTGTCCGGCAGCTAAATTTCTACGGTAAAAAGCATTCGATTCTTCTGCTGTAGAAAACCCTGCGTATTGACGAATGGTCCAAGGGCGACGAACATACATCGTTGCGTAAGGTCCACGTAAATTTGGCGCAAAACCTGCCCCAAATCCAACGTGCTCTAATCCTTCAATATCAGCTAATGTATAATTTTCTTTTACTTGAATACCTTCGGCAGTTTCAAAAGTTTGATTCGAATGAAGACCTTCGACTTTCGACTTTTGACTAATTTTTATATTTTGTATGTCTTTTCTCATTTTATGATTATTCTTTACCTTTTAAAGTTGTTTTTGCATTTAATGGTGTTACCACTTTTTTGCCTGTTTTTTGTTCTAATTCTAACCGGGCTACTTTGTCTGAATTAAACGAAAAATTTGTTCGGTATCGGCGACATCGGTTTTATAAAATTTACCATCAGAAGATTGCATTTTCAGTTGACTACAATTTGTAGCCAACTCACTTCCTTCCTTTTTTAAACGAGTTTTTAAAACACTCCAATATTTTCTTGGATTAGCGCTATCTGTCAATACAGCAATCACATCTATAATTGACACAAACCATTTTTCCTGCTCTTCATCCCAAAGGGTGCGGACTTTTGTTTGCTCGAATAATTTTATTTCGTTTTTCTTTTCCATAACCAACTCTTTATTTTGGATAGTTCTTTGGATTTCTTGAAGTGTGCAAAACGGCTTTTACAACAATATGATTAGTTATTATTTCGTAATGGATTAAATATGGAAAATTTTTCACTAAAATCGTTTTATTATTATCGTATTTTGTTTGAAAAATAAGCAGATTATTTTGTACAAGAGCCATTTCTGTTTTTACAGAAGATAGAAATCTTCTTCCAAGTCCTTTTTGAATTTCTTCATCATACCATACAGCAATTTCTTTTAAATCAAGTTTAGCTTTGAGAAGAATTTTCAATTTATAATTCATTCTCAATATCTTTGATGGCTTCGTCAAAATCTAAAGCGATATCAGGATTTTTTAAATATTCTGAAGTTCTTTCACGAACTTCATTAATGTGCCATTGCGGAATTTCATTTTCAATTGCCTTTAATACAATTACTTCAACTTCTTCTGCATCAAAATCATCGGGTAAATTTATAATTACCTGACGATTTTTCACTTTTACTATTTCTCTGATTGCTTCCATAATCTTCTTTTTCTGAAAGTTACAAAATTATTCTGACGCTAAACGTTCTTGCTCCAATGTTTCGGCTAATCGTTTTTCTATAATCGGTGTGATTAATGTTTTGCGAGGATTTTGTTTTACAAAAGGATACAATTCTAAATCGTTTTTCATTTGATCTTGTGCGTTTGGATATTTATTTGTTCCTAACAACACTTCTTTTCCTTCGTTAAACAATGCTTGTTCTTTAGCTTCAGACTCTGAAATTTTACGTTGAATCGTTCCTTCAATTAATTGAGAAATCAATCCGCCGTTTTTCTCGATATCTTTAAATAATTCCAATCCTTTTTCGGCTAATTGATTTGTCAAATTTTCGATATAATACGTTCCATCAGCCGGATTGTTTACTTTATCGAAATAACTTTCTTCTTTCAAAATCAATAATTGATTACGTGAAATACGCTCTCCAAATTCATTCGTTTTATGAAAAACAGCATCGTAAGCTAAATTTTCAACTGCATCGGCACCTCCCAAAACGGCACTCATACATTCGGTAGTGGTACGCAACATATTTACATTGTAATCGTAAATGGTTTTGTTTCTGCGAGTTGGTTTTGCAACGATATGGAAGGTAATGTTAGAAGAATACGCTTCTGCCAAGGCATTTAACGTTAAACGAATGGCACGAATTTTCGCAATTTCGAAGAAATAATTGCCACCAACAGCTACTTCAACGGTGATGTTTTTATCGAAATTTTCAATGCGATTTAAATATTCATTTGCGTGAGCCAAAGTGTAAGCAACCTGTTGAATCATATTGGCACCTGCATTTTGATAGGTGGTTGCATTTACCGTTAACCAATTGATGTCATTGGCTTTTTTGTTGATTTCGTTTAATGTAGCAAAATCAGAATTTCCGTCTTTAAAGAAATTTCCATCGAATCCTAATTGATGAATTGGATCGATCAGAACAAAAATTTCAAATGATTGTTTAGCTGCTTCCTCATTAATTTTAGCAATTACATCAACATCTAAAAACAATAATTGTAAATAAACAGCTTTTGGTTGTTTTTGTATAGAATTGATGATGTTCACTACATCAATTTCGGTAGTAGGAATAATAAAACGAATACTTTCAGCTCCGCGATTTAAAACTTCATTAGCTTTATCAATAGATTTTTCTACGTCGAAAACATAAATTTCCTGAACAATAGAAAATTGTGTATTTGTTGTAGAAACAGCATTAGTTACAGCATCTTCATCGTTGTGATAGAAAGGTTTTACCTTAATGCCTTCTAAACTTTCCCAAACCAAGGTGTCGTTATAATCAGCTCCTTTTAATTCAAATTGAATCTGATTTTTCCATTGTTTGGAGGTGATTTTTTCAAAATCGTTAAATAACATATTTTATATATTTTGTTATTAATTTTCTTTGTTGGTATATTCTTTATCGCTGTCAATAATATAAATGTCTTCGTTTTCACGTTTCATATAATATTTTTCACGAGCGTATCTTTCAACTTCTTCTTTACGATATAATTTCTTAATGTTTTTATCGTCGTTATTTATTTCAGTTTGATAGTACTCTTTATTATTGTCTAATTTTTTTATTTCTTTATCAATAACCCTATGGTCATAAAAAGCATACGTATCAAAAAAAAGCAACCAAACAATAAAAAATAATGTTGCGAGAACAAACCTATTAGTAGCCCATTTTAAAAAAGGGTATTTAAGTAAAAGATCTTCAATGCGCTTTTTCATTTTAGTCTGATATTTTTTTGTTAATTACCGTTCTCACAATATCAATTGCTACTGTATTGTATTTATCGTTTGGAATGATAATATCTGCAAAAGCTTTAGATGGTTCTATAAACTGCTCGTGCATTGGTTTCAACGTGGTTTGGTAACGATTTAACACTTCGTTCATATCACGTCCGCGGTTTGCAATATCACGTTTTAATCTACGAATCAATCGTTCGTCTGAATCGGCATGGACAAATATTTTAATATCGAATAAATCGCGCAATTCCGGATTAGAAAGAATTAAGATCCCTTCAACAATCATTACTTTTCGCGGATGTGTTAATATATAATCATCGGTTCTGTTATGATGAACAAAGGAATAAATAGGTTGATGAATGCTTTTTCCTTCTTTTAATTCTTTTAAATGGGCGCAAAGCAAATCAAAATCAATAGATCGTGGATGGTCAAAATTAATCAATGCTCGTTCATCCATCGATAAATGATCATTCGATTTATAATATGAATCTTGTGAAATAATGCCTACTTCGGTTTCGGGTAATTCACTCATAATTTGATGAACTACTGTTGTTTTTCCGCTTCCGGTTCCGCCTGCAATACCAATAATTAGCATGTTAAAATAACTTTTTACAAATGTACTTAATTATTGCAAAATAGTTTTAAGCATAAACTTAAATTACTTTTTTATTGTATACTTTGTGAAAAAAATCTACATGAAATTGTGAATTTCTACACGCAATTTAAGAAAGATTTTTGTTTTAAGATTAAATATTAGGTGTTTGCATCTGTGGTATACGTTTTGTATTATTATCGCAAAATTGATTATGAAAAAGAATGTTAGTTTAAAAGAGGTGCTTTTTAGCATCTCTACAAACTAACAGAAATTAAAAATGATTTTTTTATGAGTAAGTAAAAATTGTAGTTTTTTGAATGTTTTTAGTTAAGTGAAACAATTCCTCTTTTTTAAGAGGAGTTTGTTTAATTATTAAAAGGGAAGGCTTCTTCCCTTTTTTTATGGAATAATGTCAGTTGTATCAAGAAAAATATTTTTATAAGAAAAGTTATAATGGGGATGATAGGTTTGTTTTGAAACTGAGCTTTTTATATTGCTGAAAGATTTGTTATAAACAACTTGCAAAGTATATCCAATATAAAATTGATTCAGATTATTTGAGTTGAGTATATAAACAAAAAACATGATACATAAAATAAAAAAAGACTTCTTGTTTAAGAAAGCTTTAGTCGGGGTGGCAGAGTTTATTCCGTACACGGATATTTGAACCTGCGGCCTTCCCGTTTTCAAAACGGGACACGCTAACCGTTTAATCTTGCTATTAGTTCAATTATTCTTTTTTTACTTTTCCAATTTTGATTTCGTGTTCTCGTAAAATAGCATCCGTATTATTTTCGAAAGTTTAAAAATAAACAATTTTCCAATCTTTAGTTCTAGCTGTAAAACCTTTG
>NZ_RQTJ01000056.1 GCF_003858535.1 Paenimyroides viscosum | reverse complement strand
TTTGAACTATTTGAAAAGCTTTCGGGGTGTGTCCTGCATATGCAGGGCACACACAGCCGTTTGCCGCAATGGGGGCTGATGTGGTTAAATCAAGTGCAGTGCTTCTATCATCATTTGTGCTTGGTTGAAGGTGAAGTGCTCCGAAATCCCCCACTGCGGCAAGCGGCAAAACGTTAGCTGTAATAGCAGTACCAATCTCACGTAAAAAATATGAGTTACGATTTATACTTTTATAAAAAGAAATCAAGTAATCAATCTGAAAAAGATATTATTAATTATCTAAATAATTCTGAATATTTAACTGCCGAAGAAAATGAAACACAATGGAGTTATTTCAATGAAGAAACTGGTGTTTACTTTGGTATTGACTTGAACGAACCAAATACTGAAACCGAAGATCTTGAAATTTGGGATAATTTTAGTGAATATGAAAATTTAAACATTAATTTTACCATTAATTTCATTCGTCCTAATTTTTTTGGATATGAAAGTTTTCCAATTTTGGAAAAAATTATTGAAGATTTAGACGTTTATTTATTGAATCCGCAAGACGAAATTGATCCAGACAATCCTCAACAATTTGAAAAAGGATATTTAGAAAACCAATGGATTAGACATAATGAACAACTAATAATTCAGCATTTCTCAGAATTTCAAGTCGAATATTTTGATAAAGAAAAATCAGATTATATCTGGAATTATTCGTTGATAAGAAATGAATTACAAGAAAATCTCGAAGAAGATATTTTTGTTCCAGGATACTTTCTTTTGAAAAGCAAAATAGACAATCAAATTTATAGAGTTTGCGTCTGGCCAAAACATATTCCGATAATACTTCCTTCAGTTGATTTTGTTATTGTACAAAAAGAATATCGAAAATTATTTAAAAAGGTTGAAGAAAGCGGTTTAGTTTCGATTCAACAAATAAATGAAATGATTGGAAATTATTTTGAGAATTTCGAATACGATAATCTAAAAATGCGTGTTATTAAACAGCAAAATGCAGATAAAATAGAAAAAGAATTCAACAAACTCATAATAGAATCACAAGTTAAAGATTTTGGCGAATCCATTTCGTTTGACAGCTTTGTAAATGTAAAACCTTAAAAATGCTACTACAGCTAATAACTAAGCTTTAGCTTCGCTCTGTTCGGGCAGAGCCCTCGGGTCGTCTTGCCCGGAGGGCACGAGATGAATTGAAAATCACTGAACACCAAAACAAATCATTAAAATGTGAAGTAAAGCCCGTTGAACGGAACCGGAGTAGCTTTATGTATTATGGAGTTTTCCAAGTGTAGCTTTAAGATATACCAGCAGTAATTTTACGATTACTGCTTTTTTTATAGTTAATCGAGAATTTTTTGACTGTCTAAACCATTGATAATAGGCATAAAACGCTGCGTTATTAATACCTATGTATTTAAGAAATATTAACTATATTTGAAAGAAGTTTGTTTACTTTTTTCACAGACTGCCGTTACAGGCAAGCGTAAGAACAACCGTACTACTATCAACATTCACGACAAAACAGACAGTTTCGCTACAACTTGACACAGACAGACCCGAAAGGTTTTAAAAAATTTTCCCACCGCACATTTTAAAAAATAATTTCAGCTGACACACATTGCCACACTTGCAAACCGCACCAAGCCCACCCACCACCCAAAGTTTGAAAAGAGCCAATTTTACCTGCCCTAACAACAAATTCATTTTTTTTGTAAAAAACTTGTTGAATTAAAAAGTTTACTTACTTTTGCGAGTGAATACTAACTAACTTTTTTAATTTAAAAAGTATGCAAGAATTTACAGACAGACAAATTGAGATAATGGAAGCAGCAACAAACAGGATTTCAAAATTTGGAATTCAGAATTTGACCATTAAAACACTTGCCGAAGACATTGGTTTATCTGAACCCGCATTATATCGACATTTCAAAAGTAAAAATGAAATTTTGTTGAGCTTATTGTCGTATTTCAAAAGCGAAATGAAAAACCGCATTCAGTCTCTTCCCTTCAAATCAAACGATACGGAAGGTGATAAATTGAGAGCCATTTTCAATTCACAACTACAAACATTTACCAATAAACCGGCGATTGTCAGTGTGATTTTTGCAGAAAGTATTTTTCATTATGATGAAGGATTAAGTTATAAGGTTTCCGAGATAATGGACTTAATGCATCAATACGTCAATAAGAACATCGAAAAAGGACAAAAAGGCGGAACATACAACAAATTAATAGGTGCATCTACGCTTACCACCATTATACTTGGAGGAATGAGAATGACGGTTTTGAAATGGAAACTTTCGGGGCATAAGTCTAACCTAATGAAAGACGGCACAGCAGTTTTAGAGGGAATTTTAAAAATGATAGAAAAGAAATAATCAGATTATGAAAAAAGTAATTGTATTTGGAATGAGTGTTGTGCTTTTGTGGAGTTGTAATAATTCTACTGAAAAATCAACAGCACATCAGGAAACCGAAAACCACGCAGGACATCAACACGATGAAAATTCAGAAGCTATTGAACTCAACAATGGCGAAAAATGGCTAGTGAACGAAGAAATGAAACCCTTTGTATTGAAAGGTGAAGAATTGGTTAATGCCTATATTCAGGGCGGAAAGACGGATTATAAAACGCTTGCCGAACAACTAAAAGACCAAAACAGCCAACTCATAAAAAGTTGTACAATGGACGGAAAAAGCCACGATGAACTGCACAAATGGTTGCACCCGCACCTTGACATAGTTAAGGCATTAGAGAATGAAACAGATGCAACAAAAGCAAATGGATTTGTTTTGCAACTGCAATATTCTTATCAGCACTATCATCAGTATTTTAACTAATTTTTCTTAGTGATGAAATCCCAACAAAAATTCACAATTTTTCATCGTTCATTGCATTGGATAATGGCTTTGGCAATGCCTGTGTTATTTCTCACCGGTTTTCTTCGTATGAACTGGATGAATAAAAAACATATAATCGGTATCATCGAAAGTAAAACAGATTTATTAGCCAAAGAACAGTCAATGGAAATTGCTAAAAGCATTCTTGAGCCTATGTGGCAATGGCACTAAGTATTTGCACACATTATGATATTTTCATTCCTTGCAAGAATAATTTATATGTTGGCAAAAGGCATTCGTTTTCCAAATCCGTTTCAGCGCAATCATCCGCTTAAAGAACGGTTACAGGGTTTTACTTATGTGTATTTTTATCTTTTTGTATTCATTTCTGCCGTTACGGGTATTTGTATCAGACAAGGATTTTTTTCCACAATGGAAAGAAAATATTGAAGCTGTCCATAAATGGGGTGTTTATTGGTTTCCTATTTTTATTCTATTGCATTTTGTGGGAATTGTCATTGCTGAATTATCCAGTAAAAAAAGGAGTCACCTCAAAAATGATTGGTGGGGATTAAAGAAAAATTTTGATATTGATAAGCCAAAATACTTTACAATAATATAACCTATCGACCTTATATATTTTGGAAAAATATATATTAATTAAATGATTATGAACCGTAATAACCAATAATTTTAACGCAAAGATTTCATTAGTGAGCGAACATAACAACATCAAAGAAATTGTCCGACTTTTTCTGAAACTGGGATTTACGGCATTTGGTGGTCCTGCTGGTCATACTGCTATGATGCGGGAGGAAGTTGTAGTGAAAAGAAATTGGTTATCCGAGCAGCAATTTCTTGATTTGATGGGAGCTACAAATTTAATTCCTGGTCCCAACAGTACTGAACTCGCCATACATATTGGTAAAGAAAAAGGCGGCTGGAAGGGAATGCTTGTTGCCGGAAGTCTTTTTATTCTTCCTGCCGTACTTATCACGGGGATTTTTGCTTATTTGTACAAAATATATGGACAACTTCCTCAAGTCGAACCATTTGTTTATGGTATCAAACCCGCAATTATTGCCATTATTTTGGCAGCAGTCTATCCATTAGGCAAGCAATCTGTAAAATCTAAAGAGTTGGCTATTGTTGGATTATTGGTTTTAATTTTTTCATTTTTTGTGCAAAATGAAATCTTATTAATGTTTGGTTTCGGTTTACTATTTATGCTTTATAAATCACTTAAAGAGAAGCATACACTCAACAGTTTTTTCCCGATTCCGTTCTTGTCCATTCCCTTAATGACCACAATTTCTGTTACCAACCTCAAACTGTTTTGGATTTTCCTAAAGATAGGAGCAGTTTTGTACGGAAGTGGTTATGTGTTGTTTGCATTTTTAGATTCTGAACTCGTGACCACAGGTATTTTAAGTCGCCAAGAACTGATTGATGCCATTGCCGTGGGGCAGTTTACGCCCGGCCCCGTTACGTCTTCGGTGACATTTATTGGTTATCAAATCAATGGAATTTGGGGTGCAATTATCTCAACATTTGCTGTCTTTTTGCCTTCTTTTATTTTCGTCGCATTATTGAATCCAATTTTGAAATTTTTACGAAAATCAACACGTTTCTCTTCCTTTTTAGATGCAGTAAATATTGCTTCGGTAGCACTCATTATTTCGGTCTGCATCATTATGGGAAGAGAAGTAATAACCGACTGGCGGACGATATCCATTGCAATCATCAGCCTTTTTCTAACCTTTGGCTTCCGAAAAATAAGCTCCGTCGTTATCATACTTCTGGGGTCTTTGACGGGCTATTTATTACATCTAATATAATTAAAATATAGTTTTATGACACCCTATAACATTCCCAAACACCTGACCGGACTGTCGGAAGAGGAACTGAAAATCTCTCGTAGCCAATTCGGTTACAACCAGGCAGACAACATTAAAAAAAATATCTGGTACACGATGCTATTGGACATCCTGAAAGAGCCGATGTTGCTTTTGCTCATTGCCGTGGCGATTATTTATGTGATTGTGGGCAATTATTCCGAAGCAATTTTTATGTTGGGAGCGATTATAGCCGTTTCGGGTATTTCGTTCTATCAGGACAATCGTAGTAAAAAGGCATTGGAAGCCTTGGAAAAACTGAACGAACCGCTCAGTACCGTTATCCGAAATTCAAAAGTAATACGAATCCCTACCCACGAAATTGCCGTGGGCGACTTGTGCATTACCGAAGAAGGAAAGATGATCAATGCGGATGGTGAGATTGTGCACAGCAATGATTTTTCGGTCAATGAAGCATCGCTAACAGGGGAAAGCTTTTCGGTGTTCAAAAGTCAGGAAACCGAAGACCGGAAAGTATATAGCGGTTCGTTGACCGTTTCTGGACTGGCGGTTTTCAAAGTGGAAAAAATCGGTGCGGAAACCAAGCTGGGAAAAATCGGACAATCCATTCAGAACATCAAAGGAGAGCAATCTCCCTTACAAATTCAGATTACAAAATTTGTCAAATGGATGGCAATCATCGGCATTGTTGTTTTTTTATTAGTTTGGGCATACAGTTTTTGGCAATCAAGAGATATTATTGAAAGTTTATTGGTTGGACTGACTTTGGCGATGTCCATTTTGCCGGAAGAAATCCCTGTGGCTTTTACCACTTTTATGGCATTGGGAGCCTGGAAACTGATGCGAGAAGGAATTATCATCAAGCGAAGCAGTGTAGTAGAAACATTGGGGAGTACCACGGTGATCTGCGCAGACAAGACTGGCACCATTACAGAAAACTCAATGCACTTGAAAGCTTTGTTCGATTATAAATCCAACAATATTTTTGACGAAGCTGATTTTAACTCACCCGAACTTTCAGAACTCATTGCGTTTGCGATGTGGAGTAGTGAACCTGTTCCGTTTGATCCGATGGAGAAAACGCTGCATCAGGTTTATGAACAAACTCAAGCTGATGACCAACGGAAGAACTTCCAAATGATACACGAATATCCCTTGGAAGGAAAACCACCGATGATGACCCATCTTTTTGAAAATGGATTGGGAGAGCGAATAATAGCCGCCAAAGGTGCTCCCGAAGCCATACTTGCCGTATCCAATCTCTCAGAAGGCGAAAAAGAAAAAATGCGTCAGCATATCAGCGATTTTGGCAAACAGGGCTATCGGGTATTGGGTGTAGCCAAGTCAAATTTTGAAGAAAATGATTTCCCTGAAAAACAACGGGATTTCAACTTTGAATTCTTAGGATTTACCGTGTTTTACGACCCACCAAAGAAAAATATTCAGGAAGTATTCCAAAAAATATACGATGCCGGAATTAAAGTAAAGGTGATTACAGGCGATAATGCCGATACCACTAATGCTATTGCCCGGCAAGCGGGAATTATCAATGAAACTCCGGCTGTAAATGGCGCTGAAATTATCCACCACACCGAAACGGAATTGATTGAACTTTCAAAGAAAACAACTTTATTCACTCGGATGTTTCCCGAAGCAAAATTAGCGATGGTCAATGCGTTCAAAAAAGACGGCGAAGTCGTGGCGATGCTGGGTGATGGTGTGAACGATGCTCCTGCACTGAAAGCCGCTCATATTGGTGTAGCAATGGGAAGCAAAGGAACGGAAATAGCGAAAGCAGCAGCTTCATTAGTGATTACCAATGATGATTTGGACAAACTCATCACAGGAATTGCAGCAGGGAGACGAATTTATGCCAATATCAAAAAAGCCATTCAGTATATTATCTCCATTCATATTCCTATTATTCTGATCGTTTCGCTGCCTTTGTTTTTGGGGTGGATTTATCCGCATATTTTTACGCCGGTACACGTTATTTTTCTGGAATTGATTATGGGGCCAACCTGTTCCATTGTCTATGAAAATGAACCGATGGAAAAAGACACGATGCAACGAAAACCACGGAAAATGACCGAAACTTTCTTGAATTGGAAAGAATTAAGCATCAGCATTATTCAGGGATTGACCATCACAGCAGGTGTATTGTTTGCCTATCAATTTGCCGTTCAAAAAGGGAGCAGCGAAGAAACAACAAGGGCCATGGTTTTTACGACCTTGATTTTTGCGAATGTGTTTTTGAGTCTGGTTAATCGTTCATTTGTTTACAGTATGTTTGAGAGTTTCAAATACAAAAACCGTTTATTTCCAGTTATCATCGGAACAACATTGATATTGCTTTTCGCCATATTGTACATACCGATATTTGCCGGTTTCTTTCACGTAACCGGATTAAACATCCCGGAATTAGGAATGACATTTTTAATTGCTGCGACTTCAGTTTTGTGGTTTGAGATGTACAAATGGATAAAAAGAAGAAAGTAAATCAGTGATTTTTCAGAGAAAGGTATTGTTCTCTCTGAAAATATTTATACTTTTGCGAGTGAACACTAACTAACAAGTTTTAAAAATGAAAAGGTATGGCAGCATTTGAAAAAGAAACCGTATTCTCTTTAGAAGAGGCGATTGAATACACAGATGGCGGTGTAATTAGCAAACAGCTTACAAAAAGTAAAGCAGGAAATCTAACGCTTTTCTCGTTTGATAAAGAACAAGGTCTTTCGGAGCATAAAACTTCTTATGATGCGATTGTCCAAATTTTGGACGGTGAAGCAGAAATAACCATCAATGGAAAATCCTTTTATTTGAGCAAAGGACAGTCTATCATTATGCCCGCAAACATTCCACATTCCTTGAAAGCTATCGAACGTTTTAAAATGTTGTTGACGATGATACGACAGGAATAATTAAAATAATTAAAAACGAAACAAAAAATTTTGCTCAATTATGTTAGTGAACGCTCGCAAATTATTTATTATTCCTCTGATATTTATCGGGTGGAATACCGTTCAGGCACAGGAAGTCTGGACACTGAAACAATGTATTGATACAGCACAGGTCTATAACAAAACCCTGCAAATCAACAGAAACCATATCAGCATTAGCGAACAAAGGGAAAAAAGAAGCAAAGGCCAATCTTATTCCGAAAGTTACAGCCAATGCCGATTACAAATATTTTATGGAATTGCCTACGCAATTAATGCCAATGAATGCACTTAATCCGCAAGCACCGGAAGGGCAATTTAGGGACATACAGTTAGAGAAAGCAAAAATTGTAAACGGTAAATCCGAAATCACTTTTAAAAACCTGCCCAAAGGAAAATATGCCGTGAACATTTTACACGATGAAAATAACAACAGTAAGATTGACAAGGTTTAATCTTACCCAAAGAGGGAATTGGATTTTCCAATTATCAGACAATAGGGTTAAGAAACAGACCCAATTTTTCTAAAGCAAGTTTTGAATTAAATGCAGACAAAACGGTTGAGGTAAAGGTAATTTATATGTAAGCCTTAAAGATAAGAGTAAGTACATTTGCAATGGTC
>NZ_RQTJ01000055.1 GCF_003858535.1 Paenimyroides viscosum | reverse complement strand
CAATACAATATACTGATTTTTAATCTTTTGAGCAACTTTTTCTATAATGCACTACGGGTAATAATTAGTATAACATTAATAATTATCGGATTAATTGGTATTTGGAAAACTAAATTTCCAAAATTCAGGGTAGGTCCCGGCTATGCAACCGAGATAAAATTTTATATTCTTTTTTATGGATTAGTTTTTGCTGGGATTCTTTCATTAATAATAATATTGTCCAAGGAAAGTTAAAATCAGAAAAAAAAAAAAAAATCCGACTAACTCGTCGGATTTTCATTTTGTGTATTTTGTGATGAATTATTACTGTAATAATTTTGGTGCGATGCAAATTCGTTTGCTGTTTCCACAATTTTGTAAGCTTCCACAATTTTCTTAACTAAACGGTGACGTACAATATCTTTATCGTCTAAAAACACAAAACCAATACCTTCTACACCTTCTAATATTCGTAAAGCTTCGCGTAAACCCGATGTTACTTTTCGTGGTAAATCAACCTGACCCGGATCACCTGTAATAATAAATTTAGCATTTTTACCCATACGCGTTAAAAACATCTTCATTTGTGAATGGGTGGTATTTTGGGCTTCGTCTAAAATTACAAAAGCATTGTCAAGTGTACGTCCTCGCATAAATGCCAATGGCGCAATCTGAATGATTCCTTTTAACAAATAATCTTCTAACGTGGTTGGGGGCAACATATCGCGCAATGCATCGTATAACGGCTGCATGTACGGATCTAACTTTTCTTTCATATCGCCCGGTAAAAAACCTAGATTTTCTCCGGCTTCAACTGCAGGTCGGGTTAAAATAATACGCTTAACTTGTTTTTCTTTTAAAGCTTTTACGGCTAATGCAACACCGGTATAAGTTTTACCTGTACCTGCAGGGCCAACAGCGAAAACCATATCGTTTTTATAAACCAGATCGACCATTTTCTGCTGGTTTGGTGTTGTAGCCTTAATTAGCTTTCCACCTAAACCGTGTACCAGAATTTCGTCTGATTTATCCATACGTTGCGGAACATCGTCTAAAATCAATCGTTCGATAATGTTCTCGTTCAGCTGGCTGTATTTTTCGTAGTACTTTAAAATTCGATCAAAACGCGTTTGAAACTGGTCTAAAATTTCAGCCTCACCGTAAATTTTCATGGTAGTTCCACGAGCCACAATTTTTAATTTTGGATACAGTTTTTTAATTACCTCTAAATGTATATCCTGCGCACCCCAAAAATCTTTTGGAGTAATATGCTCTAATTCTATTATTCTTTCGTTCAAAAGCTATTAGATTTAATTAAAAAAAATTAGTTTTGTATTATATCAAATCTAACAAAAAATATTAAAAAACACTAACAAAAAATATTAATGTCAATTATTACGCTAACAACAGATTACGGTATTAAGGATCATTTTGTTGCATCGGTAAAAGGTAAAATAATGACCGAATTACCGTTGGTTCAGATAATTGATATTTCGCACTGTATAGATTTATATAACATTGCCAATGCAAGTTATGTTTTGTTTGGGGCGTACAGTAATTTCCCGAAAGGCAGTCTGCACATGGTGTTGGTTGAAGCCGAAATGTTCGATCAAACATCGTTTCTGCTTACAAAATTTAATGATCACTTTTTTTTAACGGCAAACAACGGAGCTATTACTTTATTGGCGACTGCCGATGACGAAACGGAAATCGTTGATTTAAATATTCCGAATTCATGCAACGATACCGTTTCTTTATACACCCACATTGCAAAACAGCTTTTTAATAATGTACCTTGCAGCATTTTGGGTACTAAAATAAATTATAACGATTGCGAGCTTTTGGTTGAATTACGCCCGAAAGTTGCCGATGACGAAAATTCGATTCGAGGATCTGTTATTTACATAGATCATTACGGAAATGCCGTTACCAATATTTCTAAAGATTTGTTTGAACGTATTAGAAATGGACGAAAATACGTTATTAATGCTGTTAGATACCGTATTACAAAGATTAACGAGTATTATGCCGATTTTAATACAGACAGCAAAACGCTGCGTGAATATGAAGGTGATATGTTGTTTATATTTAATGATTTAGATTTTTTACAAATGTCGATTTATAAGTCTGATTATGAGAATGTAGGAAATGCGAAAACCCTTTTTGGTGTATCGTATCGCGACACTGTTATTATAGAATTTACCGAATAAATAAATTTAAAATATGTTTATTAGAATAGTTAAAATGAGTTTTCATGAAGAGAAAATTCCGATGTTTTTAGAACACTTTCACGGTGTTAAAATGAATATACGAAACTTTCCTGGAAACAATTTTTTAGAAATTTATCAAGACAAAAGCAATCCCAGTATCTTTTTCACGTATTCTGTTTGGAACGAAGAAACGGATCTGGAAAATTACCGAAATTCTGATCTTTTTAAAGATGTTTGGGCATTTACAAAAGCGCTTTTTAATGATAAGCCAGAAGCGTGGAGTGTTGATAAATTAGTATCGTTACCATAATATGAAAGCTATTTTACTACGAGAAATCAAATCGTTTTTTGGTTCGTTAACAGGTTACTTGGTTATTGCCGTATTTTTAATTTTAAATGGAATTTTCCTTTGGATTGTAGACGGGCAATACAACATTTTACAAAGCGGTTATAACGATTTAAGTCCGTTTTTTCAATTGGCACCTTTGGTTTTACTTTTGCTGATTCCCGCAATTACCATGAAAAGTATTTCAGACGAACGTAAACAAGGAACTATTGAATTGTTGGTAACCAAACCTTTAAGCTTAAACCAAATTGTTACCGGTAAATTTTTAGGCGCCTTTTTACTGGTTGTATTGGCAATTTTACCAACGGTTTTATACATCATTATTTTAAATCCGTACGGAATGCCTGCAGGAAATATGGATTTAGGCAGCACCTTAGGTTCTTATTTAGGATTGATGTTCTTAATTGCAGCTTACACAAGCATCGGAATTTTCTGTTCGTCGTTATCAGACAATCAAATTGTGGCGTTTATTTTAGCGGTAATCATCTGTTTTGTACTTTATTTAGGGTTCGATCAATTGGCAGAACTGTTCAAATCATCGGCAACATTAATAGAAAAATTTGGAATAAGCTATCATTTCAAAAGCATAAGTCGCGGTGTAATTGATACCAGAGATTTAATCTATTTTATTTCGATAACCCTTTTCTTTTTAATGGCAACTGTGTTTAATCTAAAAAACGTGCGTAAATAATGAAAAAGCAAAAAAATATACAATCGTTTTTAAGCATTGCAGCAGTATTAATTGTTTTGAATATTGTTGGAAGCTACGTTTTTCATAGGTTTGATCTAACTTCAGATAAAAGATATACGCTTTCACAAGCTACCAAAAATGTGTTAGGCAACGTAACAGAACCTGTTTTTATTGATGTTTATTTAGAAGGAAATTTTCCTACCGAATTACGCAAATTACAAACCGAAAGCAAGCAGTTGTTAGAAGAATTCAATGCCTACAACAGCAATGTTAATTTCTTGTTTGTTGATCCGTTATCAGCTGAAAACGAAGCCGCTAAAATGGCTGAAAATCTTTTTGTAAACGGAATGAAACCGATTAATATTTCGGTAAACGATAAAGGCAAGCAATCACAAGAAATGGTTTTTCCGTGGGCAGTTGCTACGAAAGGGGAAAAAAGCGCGAAAATTCAGTTGCTTAAGAATGCCATGACCGCTACAACCGAAGATAAAATTGCATCGTCTGTTCAGCATTTAGAATACGCAATAACCGAAGCAATTTATAAGGTAAATACCGAA
This sequence comes from Paenimyroides viscosum, assembly GCF_003858535.1. Taxonomy (GTDB): domain Bacteria; phylum Bacteroidota; class Bacteroidia; order Flavobacteriales; family Flavobacteriaceae; genus Flavobacterium; species Flavobacterium viscosum. The sequence continues at coordinate 4,681 of NZ_RQTJ01000055.1, read as the reverse complement.
AAATCTAAAAAAATTGCGATTATAAAAGGAATAGGCGAACTAGATGATATGTACATTGCCGATTTTCTTCGCACTTTAAAAGACAGTTATTTTATAGCACCTTTTACATTAGATAGCGTTGCGGTAAATCCGCAGAAAACCTTAAAAGATTTACAAGGATACGATTTAGCAATCATTGCCAAACCTACAAAAACCTTCAACGAAAATCAAATTCAGGTGTTGGATCAGTTTGTAATGAACGGCGGAAAATCAATCTGGATGCTGGATCAGGTTCAGGCAGATATGGACAGTTTGTACAATGCTACAAGCGAAATGCTGGTCTACCCCAAAGATCAAAGTTTAGGCGAAATGCTGTTTAAATACGGTGTGCGTGTAAATCCTGATTTGGTTAAAGACGAAATGGGATCGCCAATAAAACTAGCTGGTGGTCAGCAAGGCAGCGAAACGGTTTACGAAACATTCAACTGGAAATTTGCGCCGTATGTTGTTGGTTCTTCAACGCACCCGATCGTAAATAATATCGATGTCGTAAAATTCGATTTTGCAAACAGTATCGATACGTTAAAAAACAACATCAAAAAAACAATATTACTGTCGTCATCGCCTTATTCGGTTAGGGTAGGAACACCAAGTATTGTGAGTTTATCTAAAACCATTCAAGAAAAGGTTGATCTTAAAACCATAAAAACACAATCGTTTCCACTGGCTGTTTTGTTAGAAGGAAATTTTACATCGATATTTAAAAACCGAATTGTTCCTTTTAAAACAGACAATTATCTTACCGAAGGAAAACCTACAAAAATGGTTGTTATTGCCGATGGCGACATCGTTAAAAATCAGTTAGATCAAGATTTTCAGCCAATGGAATTAGGTTACGATAAATGGACAAACACCTTGTACGGAAACAAAGAATTCCTTGTAAATGCTGTAAATTATTTGTTAGACGATAATGGATTGATTAATTTAAGAACAAAACAGGTAAAATTAGCGTTGCTTGACAAAGAAAAAGTTTATGCTGATTATAACTACATTCAAATAATAATTGTGGTTTTACCATTAATTGTATTGGCTGTTTTTGGTTTTGTTTTTACTTTTTTACGCAAAAAGAAATACACAAAATAGTTGTTTAATTTTAGTCTTTTTAGTTTGCTATTACACAATTCAAAATTTTTATTAATTTGCAAAATGTAAATATTGTACATATATTTGTACAAATAAAAGTACAATGTTATGTTAATAGCAAGTGTTTCTGAATTTAGAAAAGATATAAAATCGTATTTAGATAAAGTTGCGAAAAATTTCGAAACTTTAATTATTAATCGGGGGAAAGATTCCGGTATTGTTGTAATGTCATTGGAAGAATATAATTCACTTATGGCTACAAATTATGAACTTTCTTCACGAAAAAATGAATTACGTTTAGACGCAGCAATTGAGAAATTGAAAACTAGCAAATCGTTTTCAAAAGATTTAATAGAAAAATAAATGAAGTATATTTTTGTTGATGAATCTTGGGAAGACTATTTATATTGGAAAAAAACCGATAAAAAAAAATTAAAACGAATTAATGATTTATTAAAAGACATTTCTAGAAATCCTTTTAATGGAATTGGAAAACCAGAGCCTTTAAAGCATAAATATTCTGGATTTTGGTCACGTAGAATTGATGATGAACATAGATTAATCTACAAATATCAAGAAAATGAAATTCTCATTGCAAAATGTAGATTTCATTATGATTAAAGGTTCTTACTGCAAGATAGTTCAATAGTTTAATTATAAGAAGTATAAAGAAATCTATGTGGAAAAAAAAGTGTTTTTTTATGCGGAAGTAAAGGTTAAAAATAAAGTTTTATATTCGCATTAAAAGAAATATATTTGTAAAAACCTGCCAACAAGGCATAAATAAAATAAACTAATGAAATTTATTGTATCGAGCTCGTATCTATTGAAACAATTACAAGTTTTAGGAAGCGTTATCAACAGTAACAACACCTTACATATTCTTGATAATTTCTTGTTTGAACTTGATCAAAATCAATTAAAAGTATCAGCATCAGATTTGGAAACAACTATGATGGCTACTTTAGAGATTGAATCAACCAGTGAAGGATCTATCGCAGTTCCGGCACGTTTGTTATTAGAAACCTTAAAAACATTTCCTGAACAACCTTTAACTTTCACAGTGAAAGACAACAGTACTATTGAAATTAGTTCTGATTTAGGAAAATACGTTTTAGCTTATTTGCCTGGCGATGAATTTCCAAAAGCAGAAATGCTAGAAGATCCGTCGAAAGCAGAAATAGGAGCCGAGATATTATACACCGCAATTAGTAAAACAATTTTTGCTGCAGGTAACGATGATTTACGTCCGGTAATGTCGGGTGTTTACTTTCAGTTTGCACCAACAGGAGTGATTTTTGTTGCTACCGATGCACATAAATTGGTGAAATATTCAAGAACCGATGTTACAAGTTCTTCAGAAGCAAACTTTATTATGCCTAAAAAACCTTTAAATATTTTAAAGAATATTTTAGCAACATCAGACGCAGCGGTTTCTATTGAATACAACGATTCTAACGCAATGTTTAGTTTTGATAACTATACATTAATCTGTAGATTAATCGATGGAAAATATCCAAATTACGAAGCGGTAATTCCTAAGGAAAATCCAAACAAACTGATTATTTCTCGTACACAGTTTTTAAGTTCGGTTCGTCGTGTAGCTATTTACGCAAATAAAACAACGCACCAGATTCGTTTAAAAATTGCAGGAACAGAATTAAACATTTCAGCAGAAGATATTGACTACTCAAACAAAGCAGACGAGCGTTTAACATGTGATTATAAAGGAGATGATATGCAAATTGGTTTTAACTCACGTTTCTTAACCGAAATGTTAACTAATTTACAGTCAGACGAAATACAACTGGAAATGTCGTTACCAAACCGAGCTGGAATCTTAACTCCGATCGATGGTTTAGACGAAGGCGAAACAGTAACAATGCTTGTTATGCCAGTAATGTTGAATAATTAATAAATAAAAAGTGGGTTTTTCAACCCACTTTTTTTATCCCAAAAACGCCTGCATCATCCAGATGTCTTTTTCTTGTTCGGTAATTAAATCACTCATCATAGAATTGGTTCCTTCATCATTAATTTCACCAGCTTTTTCTAAAATTTCACGTTCAATGGTAAGTAAAGAAGCTAACGATTTTACGATTACTTCAACCGCTTCTTCATCATTAGTAATATCTTTTGCAACTTTCAACGAATTGTTTTTCAAATAATCGTCGAATGTATGTAAAGGTGTTCCTCCTAAAGTTAACACACGCTCGGCAATTTCATCAATCCTTAATTGCGCTTGGTTATACAATTCTTCAAATTTTACATGCAATTCAAAGAAACGTTTTCCGCGAATGTTCCAATGCAAGCCTCTTAAATTTTGATAATAAACCTGAAAGTTAGAAAGTAACGTATTAAGTAGTTCAATATTTTCTTTTGTTTGTTTTTGTGGTAATCCTAAAATATTCATAACGATTCAATTTTTATGTGTACTATCAAATTTACGAATAAAAACACGATATTTGTATAAATATTATTGATATTATCAATTAAACCATAGCTAAAACCTTTAAAATGACAATAACACAATTAAATTATGTGCTTGCTGTTGCAGAATATATGAATTTTACGCTTGCTGCCGAAAAGTGTTTTGTTACACAACCAACTTTAAGTATGCAAATTCAAAAGCTGGAAGAAGAATTGGGCATAAAAATTTTTGATCGAAACAAAAAACCTATTCAGTTAACCGAGGTTGGTAAAAAAATTGTAGAACAAGCTAAGAATATAGTAAATGAAGCCGACCGTATCCAAGATATTGTAGAACAACAAAAAGGTTTTATTGGCGGAGATTTTAAAATAGGAATCATTCCTACCATTATGCCTACGTTGCTACCAATGTTTCTAAAGAATTTCATTAGAAAATATCCTAAAATAAATTTAATTGTTGAAGAGCATACTACAGAAGAAATTATAAGCCGATTACAAAAAGGACAGTTAGATGCTGCTATTGCTGCAACGCCACTAAATGAAAGCGATTTAAAAGAAATAGTACTTTATTACGAACCATTTGTGGGTTATTTTCCTACAGAATTTAAAAACGGATTAACACAGTTAACACCAAATGATTTAAATGTAAATGATATTTTACTTTTACAAGACGGACATTGTTTTACTAACGGAATTTTAAACATTTGCAAGGCTTCAAAGTTAGATCCATCTCAGAATTTTGAATTGACTTCGGGAAGTTTTGAAACCTTGATTGGTTTGGCGAACGAAGGTTTAGGAGTGACGCTGTTGCCATATCTGCATACATTGAATTTAAGCGAAAAAGATAAAAAGAATATTATTGAATTTGCCGATCCAAAACCGTCACGTGAGGTTAGTTTGATTTTTCCTAAGAACGAATTAAAAAGTCATATTGTTGAGGTTTTAAGGCAAACAATTTCCGGAGTAGTAAAAGGCGCGATAGCTTTTCAGGATATTGCAATTATAAGTCCTAAGTTAAAGTAGATAAAAAGTAAGTTTAATATTGAAATTTAATTTTTTAGTATAGTACTAACCCATAGTGCATTATTAAACGAGATTAATTTTTAGGTTGTTAATATTTCTGTCGAAT
>NZ_RQTJ01000054.1 GCF_003858535.1 Paenimyroides viscosum | reverse complement strand
CCCGAATTTCATTCGGGGTTACAAATATTTGACTCCTACGGAGTCTTATTTTTTTACTATATTTATTTTCAATGAATTAATTTTAATCACATAATGCACTACGGGTTTATTAATGTATCATAAATTAAATATTGAAAACACTTTTTCCTATACACTGTGTGTCATTCCGTGCTTGACACGGACACGAGCTTGCGAACTGACGAAGTAATCTCATCATTATTTATCTTGTGAGATGCTGACCCGAGCTTGCGAACTGAACGAAGTTAAACAAGTTCAGCATGACACTGACGATAAAACTAAAACTTGGTGTAATCTTTCCGATAATCATTAATTATTATTACTTTCTCTTGTTACATTCACAATGGCATCGTACCATTCGTGTGTATCAACAGGATTAGAAGGAAGCGTATATAACTTTCTTCGTATGTTCCTACAGCAACATCAATAGTTCCTATTATTGGTTTTTCGTATTGGTTCTTATCCAATTTTTTAAACTAACTAAATTGTATATGCTTTACGCATTCAGTGAGAGCTGACCTGCAACCTCAACCTACGGGTGTACAAGCACCCACAAAATATTTTATATAAAGTAGTATTTAGCTTCATTGCCAACACATTGCTTTTTTAGCTTATAACTAACCTTAACTGTATACGTTTTATACGTTCAGCGAGTGCTTACAAATAACCTCACCCTTCGGGTATACAGGTACCCTACAACTTTTCCTTCAGGTGGTAATAAGTTCAATACCGGCCTTATCTGCTTTATACTTTATCATTGTTGTAAGTTCATAATAATTCCAATTACGCAATACAAATGTTTCTTCCTTAGCAATATCGGTATTTCCCTCTAAATCAACCAGCACCAGCGTAGCCGCTTTATGTTTTATACAAAAATCAATCAGCCTTCTGCTGTACTCATGCAAACGGGTGGTAACATAATTGCGCTCCATACTGTCAAACCTGTTTAAGGCCTTTAATTTCCGTTCCTTACCATTGCCGCCCCTGCAATAAGGTACCGCTTCTTTGGTTCGGTTGTGTGCAGCCTGTATTGCCAGCCTGCGATGTAAAAACTCCTCCTTATTGCCAATCTGTAATCTGTTTCTGCCTATTTTTACTGTAATAGGATACTCTAACGATAAAGATGCTTCTGCAACAACATCGGGTTCCAGGCGATGCGCAACTTTAGGGATTTCAAAAACCGCAAGCCAAAATATCTTTCCTTTGTCAAGTTTTATATGTGACGTGCAAAGTTTTATTTCGCCACTGATAAGTTGCTGCAGCAATTTGTGTTTATCGGTAAAATCTCTACCAAGATAGGTCTTAAACGGAACCGAATACACACGGAAACAGAATGCCTTCTTTTGTTCGTTATATTGCAGACGTTTGAAGCCTTGTATTCCGAAAAGGAAACCCGTACCGGGTTTAAAATTGTCTAAAGAACGGGTTCCGCTCACATACTCCATATAGTACCTTTTAAACCTATTGATCAGCTCATAATTCAAATGACAGAGTATGTTTGTTGGTATTTCCCCTTTAAAACGGTCGCTTGCTACCCTGTAGGTACAGTTGGTATGTGAGAACTGCAGTATACCATCCGGATCTTTCTTTTCATCAACCAGTTTGTACTTCACACCTTCAGACAGGTAGAAGAAATCTTTAATCATTGCCTGCACATACAGATGGCTCATTATAAGGTTTGCTGCACGCATGCATCGATCCTGCCATTTGTAGAGTTTTCCCCACACTTCTTTCTTTTCTTCTGCTGTTGGCAAGTCAATTGTGAGTTGTATCTTCCTGGTAAGCTTTATTGTATCTTTTTCCATACTAACCGTTTTATAGTGAATGCAACTGCTGCTTTTGTGTGAATGTATATGCCGTCATAAACTCTTGATGTACTTCCTTTTGTGAAAGGTTAAGTTCCTTTGCTATTGCCGCAAATGATCTGTTCATCTCAAAACGCATCTGCAATACCTGTAACTGTATTTCTGTCAATTTGTTTTGCAAAGCCTTAGGTTCAACCTGCTGCAGCTTGCGTTCAAACCTATCCCGTCCATCGACAATCTTCTTAATATCCTCAATCGCCCTTTTTACTTCATTTACTGTTTCTGTAGTCCCCTTTCCCATTATTTGCGCAATATGTTTGTAGCGAAAGCCATACTTTAAGCACAGGTTAATAAGTTGCCTTTTTTCATGTTTTATCAACGGCAGTACCGTGTCAATCAAATCTAAAAACTTTTGCTGTATTTCTTGATCACTAATGTTACGCGCAGCTTCAGCCGGATCGTAGCCCGCCAGATAGTCTTGAAAGTTCTCGAAACTTTCCAACGACTTCACCGTTCTAAAAAATTTGTTCCTAGGTTTGTAATAATGCGAATAACAGGATTTCTTCATAACATATTGTAGGAAAAACAGTATGTGCATTGGATTTTCGATTGTTTCCCTGCGTTCCCATAATTTTAAAAAAGTATCCTGCACCAGGTTCTCTACAACGAAGTCATCGTCGATTATCCTTCTGCCCATCCAAAAAATCCTTCTACTGTACTGGGCATGAATTTTTTCTAAAGCAGCGGGGTCGCTTTTTTTTAATAATTCAAAATTTCTTTGTGGCATAATGGGGTGATTTATAAATTATACGCTTTATGTTTTTTAACCTGCAAGGTTTTGGTAACCTTGTAGGTTTATGTTTATTGATTTTAGTTTTTATTTATAATTCTGGTTTTTATAATTTAGGATTGTTGAACTATTTCGCATATTAATGTCATTAATCCCTAAATAAAACATTTCGGTTTTTCTGTTCTTTTACGCCCAGGCTTTATTTTACAGCTTGGAAGTCGTGAATCTTCGATTTATGACTAAAAGAACCAACTGCAAGCCTTTCCAAAAGAATATATTTACTATTTTGGTCTAAGGCGAAGTAATCATGAGAACAAAAACAAAATAGAAACGCTCGAATAAAAGTCTTTTCTTTTTTGTATGATCTATTATCTATTTTACATTTTGAAATCATGAATCTTCGATTTCTTGCCTCATCATTAAAAACGGTCGACTACGTTTTGTAAGCTAAATCATAAAAAAGTATTCACTCTTTTTTATTTTATATTAATGTATTCATGAATCTTCGATTTCACTTCTTTCCCTTATGATTTTGCGCTCAATTACGTCCAGGCTTTATTTTACAGCTTGGAAGCCGTGAACCTTACGGTTTCACTAATGGCGCTCTGACGCTCATAATCAGTCTATTTCGTTTTCAATCAAAAATCCAATAGTTCTATCCATTCTGTCATGCTGCATTTCCGCTAAAGCGAGACAAGCTATGCAGCATCGCATCCAGTTTTTAGATTGCCATTGCTTTACTAATTTGTTCATTTACCCAAACTCCTTCAGGTTCCGAATGCAATAAAGCCAAAGCTTAAATGGGGTTGCTCCACATAGCCCAAAAAGAAGCTTTGGATTTATGGTGTAATTTTTTTTAGTTCGTTGGACAATTCCTTTAATTAATCTCACTAATTCCTTATAGACTCATTTCGGTTTTACTCTTCTTTTTAAAGATAAAAAGAAGCAAAAATCTTTTTTCTTTGATCTTGCCTCATCATTAAAAACGGTCGACTACGTTTTGTAAGCTAAATCATAAAAACGTATTCACTCTTTTTTATTTTATATTAATGTATTCATGAATCTTCGATTTCACTTCGTTCCCTTATGATTTTGCGCTCAATTACGTCCAGGCTTTATTTTACAGCTTGGAAGCCGTGAACCTTACGGTTTCACTAATGGCGCTCTGACGCTCATAATCAGTCTATTTCGTTTTCAATCAAAAATCCAATAATTCTATCAACTTTGTCATGCTGCATTTCCGCTAAAGCGACACAAGCTATGCAGCATCGCATCCAGTTTTTAATTTTCTATTGTTCATTTTGTCTTGATACAAAACGAACCAAAAAATCAAGACTCCATAAAAAAGCCTACTCTTCTTGTTTTTACTCTAAACAAAATAATACTCGCTACGCTCAAACAGGCATTTTGTTTTTAACGTGTAAAAACATTCATCGCTTAGCGGCTTTTTTATAATGTCGTTTTTTAGATTCTCCTAGTTAGTCTATTTCGTTTTCAATCAAAAATCCAATAGTTCTATCCATTCTGTCATGCTGCATTTCCGCGAAAGCGAGACAAGTTAGATTGCCATTGCTTTACTAATTTGTTCATTCACCCAAACTCCTTCAGGTTCCTAATGTAATAAAGCCAAAGCTAAATGGGGCTGATCCACATAGCCCAAAAAGAAGCTTTGGGTTTATATTTTTTATAAGAGCTGCGGCACATAACCCTTCCGGTTTCTAACTACTAAATAAACTAATACTTACTATAAATTAATACTCAATTATGATGGTTGGAAGTAGTTATGTGCTTTGCCCTGTACTTACGTGACTAACTTTTTGTATGTTGTAATTGTTTTTTAGCCGTAAGGTTTATCTTTTTTATTTTTTGTTGTTATCTTGAGCGGTATGTAATGGAGTGAAAGGTCTCTTTCGTTTTCAATCTCCATTGTTCGTGATTGATGAATTTCGGTTTTCTCTTCTTTTCCGATGAAAAGAAGCAACTGCAAGCCTTTCCAAAAGAATATATTTACTATTTTGGTCTAAGGCGAAGTAATCATGAGAACAAAAACAAAATAGAAACGCTCGAATAAAAATCTTTTTTCTTTGATCTTGCCGTATCATTAAAACGGTCAATTTAAATTTTGAATTCTAAAGAATCGAATCGTCACTTTGTTCCCCGATTCTTTAACGCATTCTTCAATTAATTGACGCTCGTTATACTGATAATGGCGCTTTGATTCTTGTAATTAGACTATCCCGTTTTCAATCAAAAATCCAATGATACTATTTACTGCGATCTAAAACTGAGCATTCACAACGGAGTGAGCGTCGATTCGCTGATAATAGCGCAAAATCAAATGTTGTTTAAGCTTTGAAAAAGCGAGTTTATTTGATTTCGCTATTGAGGCGTTAATTGACCACGAGTAGTGGCGCTCAGGAGTTTTGTTTCTTTTGCGACCAAAAGAAAAAGATCTCTGAATCTGGTTTCAATGAACTCAATAATTTTCTCAAAAAACAAATTGTATTTAATCTTGTAAAAAAGCATTTTTGCAAACGGTGTTTTCGCCGTTTGTTTTTAATTTGTTATATTTAATTGTTTTTACTTCTTAAAACGGTGAATTTCTCTTTTTTATATGTTATGATTTTTCTACCTAAATTCAAAAATTTAGAATAAATCACTATGTTCTACTATTTTTACCGAAAATGTGTTTCATGCACTAAGGTAGCCTTTGCTATGCTGTATCTATTTAGTATCCCCCTAGCTGCTATTTTAGAAAATTTTTCGGTTTGGCATTTTGCATAACTGCTTTACCATTTTAATATCCAAAAAATTGAAAACGGGCGATTAAAATTTTTTTTAAATGTTAAAAATCACAAAAAAATAATATTAAACATTGGTACCTGCGCATAGCACCATAACCGGCAATGGTTGAGTAAGAAGCATAAAAAGGCGTGAAACTCAACAATATCTGAATCAGAGGTACTGGTATACCGTGGGAACAGATAAGTGAGCTCACGCCATGGTCGTGAGCTAATCTACTTATCATCTCGTCCCTTTAAAATTACCAGTTTTCTGATACGAGAATCAAAGCAATAGCTTTAATATTTTCTTATAAAGTATTGCGAAATTACACTTTTACATATAATTCATAAGCAAATATAGTAAAATTATTTAACATTGTGATATATCACAATAATATTTTTATTTAAAAAATGCAATTTGCTATAAAATATAGCAAAATGGAACTGAGTAATGATGTACTTGAACTAATTGGTAAAAGGATTATAGAATTAAGAAAGATTAACAATCAGACTCAAAATGATCTAGAATTCTTAACAGGAATAGATACTGGAGAGATCAGTAGATATGAAGGCGGAAAGAGAAATATTACAATAAAAACTATTTGTAAGTTTGCTTTAGCACTTAATGTTCATCCTAAAGAACTATTTAACTTTGACTTTGATATTAACAAATACCAGACAGAAAATTAATAAAAAAGAATATAAATCTATGAATAAACTTTTTATTCTAATATCACTCCTCATCCACCTGCATGTTTTTTCGCAAGAGATAAATCAACATACTACTGATTCATTAAAGATTGAAGCTGTAGAAAATTTTCAGAAGCTATATTGGCTTAATCCAATCAAGCACTATGGATGGGTAACAGATTATGAAAAGATATACTCAAAAGATGAAGTCAAAGTTTTGAATGATCTAATCACAAAATTTGAGAAAGAAACCTCAGCCGAAATTGCTATCGTTACTTTAGATTCGTTGAGAGCAACCAGTGCCAACTTTGATGATTTATCCTTGCGAATTGCTAAAAAATGGGGCATTGGAAAAGCAGGGAAAGATAACGGAATCGTAATTGCTATTTCCAAACACTATAGAAAAATTAGGGTGCAGAATGGAAATGGAATTGAAAAGTTAATTAGTGATGATGAAACTAAATTTATCATTGACAATTATTTTATTCCCGAATTTAAAAACGAAAACTATTATAGCGGAACATTAAACAGTATCACGGAACTCATGAAAAAGCTTAATTTTTAATCAAGAAACGCTGCAACTTCATCAAAAGGCAGTCCGCTATACATGCAGAATTCGGTAACCGAAACGTAACTGTTCTCAGGTTTATCAAACAGTTGTCTTACCGCTTTTAGAATGCGGATGCTTTGCCTGTAGCTTTTGCCGGTGATGCGTTGAATATCTTTGGGATAGATACACAATCTTACTTCCTGTTTTTTCATAATGAGTTATTTTAAGTTGAACGATTCTGTAAATTCAATTAAATTTAAGTTGCAAAAAAGCAAAGCCGTAAAGTGCTTACCGTACCGCTTATTAAGCGCCCCGACATTCATTCTGGTTAAAATGTGTGTATCTGCTCGTTTATTTAACAACCTAGTCTTGAGCAACTCCCCCACCACAGAAACATCCATTTTTAAACTTAAGCAGCTGGGAACGATACCCAGGTCATCAAAGCAATAAGGCAGATTATTTTCAGTATATCGTTGTAAGGATTGTTCACCGAACAAATCGTAACAATATACCACCTCCCTGCAGCTGCGTATGGAGTATTGCTTTTCCGGTTCAAAAAAAGGTTTCAACAGATGCAGCAAGCTGGTTTTCCCGCTGTTTACGGGGCCGCTTATCAATAAGCCTTTCCGTAGGTCTATGCCGTAAAATGTACAAGCTTCCCGGTCTGCCGTGGCATACGCTAACAATTTGTGCAGCTGTTGTCTTTGCGAGGTGTGTATTAAGTATTTGCAGCCATATAAACTGCTCCCTTGCAGCTGTATATACTGTATACATTTGAAATAATTGTATTGGCGCACACCGTTTATTAATTCGAAAGTTTGATTGAAGTCCATAATTACTTATTTTATTCCGCTAAGTAACACAGGTTGTATATTTCCGTTTCCCAACTTGGGAGAAAAAAGTTATTTGTTGATGAGTTGATCCCGATGGCTGGTCAACATCAAATATAGGTTTACAACATCAATATTAATTTTCAGTTTCGCGATTTAATAAACTCAAAGCTTTAATGGTGTTTCTGCACAGAGCAAAAAAAACTTTAGGTTTATTATTTATTTTTTGCTTGACCTATTCAGTTTTCTATACTGAATCTGCTAAGGCAAGAGAAGTTTTAAAACACCACACCCAATTTAAATTTAAGCGGTTGGATGTTGTAACCCTTAACCTCAATTTATCGTAACTTATATTACCGTAATGTACATTGCGATAAAAAATATACAGAAATATACTAAATCAACCACCTAATTATTTCAAAATTTTAAATGAAAATGTGGCTTCGAGAACCTCAGCCACCAAAACTAACAGTTCGAGAACCTCAGCCACCAAAACTAACAGTTCGAGAACCTCAGCCACCAAAACTAACAGTTCGAGAACCTCAGCCACCAAAACTAACAGTTCGAGAACCTCAGCCACCAAAACTAACAGTTCGAGAACCTCAGCCACCAAAACTAACAGTTCGAGAACCTCAGCCACCAAAACTAACAGTTCGAGAACCTCAGCCACCAAAACTAACAGTTCGAGAACCTCAGCCACCAAAACTAACAGTTCGAGAACCTCAGCCACCAAAACTAACAGTTCGAGAACCTCAGCCACCAAAACTAACAGTTCGAGAACCTCAGCCACCAAAACTAACAGTTCGAGAACCTCAGCCACCAAAACTAACAGTTCGAGAACCTCAGCCACCAAAACTAACAGTTCGAGAACCTCAGCCACCAAAACTAACAGTTCGAGAACCTCAGCCACCAAAACTAACAGTTCGAGAACCTCAGCCACCAAAACTAACAGTTCGAGAACCTCAGCCACCAAAACTAACAGTTCGAGAACCGCAGTGACCACAATCTTAGTGACCACAGGCTCACTGACCACCCGATTAGTTTACGCTTGTTTCAACAATTTAATCACGAAAATGATCGGGACAGGCTATTCGCTTTCAAACCAATGGCGCTTTGATTCGTGTTAATAGTTCTATTTGTGATGTTATGCTGTATTCGGTAAAGGGCGATAAGCGC
>NZ_RQTJ01000053.1 GCF_003858535.1 Paenimyroides viscosum | reverse complement strand
AGTCAATACAATATACTGATTTTTAATCTTTTGAGCAACTTTTTCTATAATGCACTACGGGTATCTAACATATCTTTATATCGACGATAAGGACATTCGGCATTAAAACAGTTCAACAAATTAACAAATGATAAATTTTTACAAAAAAATCGGAAAAGCAACCGCTATTATTACATCGTTGCTAGCAGTAACAACAGCACAAACACAAAACAGCATTTATGCTTGGGGAAGTGGAGACTACGGAAATTTAGGTACGGGAACTACCACACAACAAAACAGTCCTGTACAGACAGGTACAGATACCAACTGGACAAAGATAAGTGCAGGAAGCGGAAACTCCCTTGCTATTAAATCAAACGGAACACTTTGGGCTTGGGGTGGTGGTGGAAGCGGACGATTAGGCACGGGAAATACTACTAACCAACTCTCTCCTGTGCAGATAGGCACAAGCACCAACTGGGCATCGGTAAGCGCAGGGGAATTTCATTCTCTTGCTATTAAATCAGACGGATCACTTTGGGCTTGGGGTCTTGGTGGAATATTAGGCACAGGAAATACTACTGGTCAACTTTCACCTACACAGATAGGCACAGATACCAACTGGTCGCAGGTAAGTGCAGGAACTTATCATTCTCTTGCGTTGAAATCAGACGGAACACTTTGGGCTTGGGGTTCTAATAGTTACGTACAATTAGGTACAGGAAATGCTACTGACCAACTCTCTCCTGTGCAAATAGGTACGGCTACCAACTGGACATCGATAAGTGCAGGAGAAAACTATTCCCTTGCCTTGAAATCAGACGGAACACTTTGGGCATTTGGTGTGAATTGGGACGGTCAATTAGGCACAGGAAATGATTATGATGATGAAGAAACCACTCCTGTGCAGGTAGGCACAGCCACCGATTGGTCGCAGATAAGTGTAGGAATAAGACATTGTCTTGCTGTTAAATCAAACGGAACACTTTGGGCATGGGGTTGGAATCATAAAGGACAATTAGGTATAGGAACTACCACTGGTCAAAACATCCCTGTGCAGGTAGACACAGCCACCAACTGGTCGCAGGTAAGTGCAGGACAAGACCATTCTCTTGCTGTTAAATCAAACGGAACACTTTGGGCTTGGGGTTGGAACTGGGATGGACTATTGGGTATAGGAAACACTACTAACCAACTCTCTCCTATGCAGGTAGGCACAGCTACCAATTGGGCAAAACCAAGTGCAGGGTGGTATTTTAGTTTGGCGTTGGCTACTGCGTCAGCAGATGTCGATAAAAATGAAATAAAAAACTTTGCTGTTTATCCAAATCCAGCTAACAGTATTTTGAATATCGACAGTAACATAGAAGAAAATATAAAAATCATAATTGTTGATATAACAGGTAAATCCCTTGCGGAACGAACCTTAAAAACAGGAAACAATACCATTAATATAAGCAGTTTTGCCAATGGCGTTTATTTCATCAAAACCGAAAAAAGTGGTTCGGTGAAGTTTATTAAAGATTAATTTTTTTATAAATTTACAAGGTAAAAAACATTTCTGATTTTTTTTCAGAAGTGTTTTTTTGTTTTAAACCATTATCTTTACATCGACAATTAAATTATTAGCGGATAAACGGTTAAAGAATAAGTCCTAAAGTTTTAACGTATTGTACGTTCTACAAATCAACGATTCAACAATTAACAATAAAACAACTCTTCAATTCAGTGTTTTCATATCTTCAATTTTTAGTAAAATCTACCAATCAGCATGGTGTTCATTCGCCTTTTGTGTATAATTACATTACTAAAGGGTTGTATCAACAGAAAAAAGACTTTGCTCTTTCGCATAAAACAAATCAATGGTTATTACAATCAATACATTACTTTGAACCAAAAGCTGTTTACCTTTCAGATAAAACGTTGTTGGATGCTATCAAACAAACATCAATAGAAATAACTGTTGAATTACAAACTGCAGATCTTATTTTAGAACATTACACACCGGAAAATCATCCAAGCATACTTCAAACAATAAACAGCATGAACAATTCACAACTTTTATTGATTGTATCGTATTCTTCTTACCTAAAATCTTTTTTCGATCAATTAAGAAAAAACCCTGAAATTACATTAGTTGTTGATTTTTACTATGGCTGTTTAATATCAAAACGTACCGAACAACCAAAACAAAACTTCTTTATACGCTATTAAAAGTAAGTTCGTTTGTTCATACGTGCATCGATACTGTTATCGCCGGGACCAACAATAAACAGAAACACAAAACCAAGCAAATATAAAAAGCCCATTTCGGCTTCGCCAAAAATCTGCCATCCATGTGTTCCTATTGCTACCAACATGGTTATAATTAAAGGTATTAAAACAACTCGGGTATATAATCCAAATATTAGTAATATCGAACATAAAATTTCGGCAGTAATTGCTAAAATTAAAGATATTTGCGAACCTAACCCTAAAAAATCAAAAAACTGCGTCTTTAAAACTTCGTAATTAACAATTTTCATCCATCCGTGGTTGGCTATCATCAATCCGCCTAAACATAAACGAAACAACAACAGCCCAAAACTTAAGGTTTTAGGTGATATTTTCGTGGTACTCAATTTCATAATTTTATCTTTTCTTTTTAATAACAATTACCAATTTAGCCAATTAATATTAAACGCACAACTTATTTTTTTAGTGTATATTTACGAAAACATTTTTTTTATGAAGGTTTACACAAAAACTGGCGATAAAGGCACTACCGCATTATTTGGCGGATCACGCGTTCCAAAATATCATATTCGTATTGAAAGTTACGGAACGGTAGACGAGTTAAATTCGTACATTGGTTTAATCCGCGACCAAGAAATCAATACTATTTATAAAGATCAATTAATCCGTATTCAAGACAGATTGTTCACTTTAGGCGCTATTTTGGCGACCGATCCTGAAAAAGCAATTCTAAAAAACGGAAAGGAACGATTGAATATTCCGAAAATTACCGAAGAAGATGTTGCCTATTTGGAACAAGCTATCGATGAAATGGAAACCAACCTGCCACAAATGACTCATTTTGTATTGCCAGGTGGTCACACAACCGTGTCATATTGTCATATTGCACGTTGTGTTTGTCGTAGAGCCGAACGTTTATCTACCCATTTAAATGACATAGAACCAACAGATGAGATGGTTTTGAAATATTTAAACCGACTTTCTGACTATTTATTTGTGTTGGCACGAAAGTTGACTTTTGATTTAAACGCCGAAGAGGTTAAATGGATACCTGAAAAGCAATAAAAAAGATTATTATTAACTAACGTTCTTTATTTAAAAAGATTTAATGAAAAAAAACTTGATTTTTTCATTATTAAATTTATTTTTGCACATAATTACTAAAAATATCAAAAGATGTATTGGACATTAGAATTAGCATCGTATTTAAGTGATGCCCCATGGCCAGCGACCAAAGACGAGCTTATAGATTATGCTATTAGAACTGGTGCACCTTTAGAGGTTGTAGAAAACTTACAGTCTATTGAAGACGAAGGAGAAATCTACGAATCAATGGAAGAAATTTGGCCAGATTATCCTTCAGACGAAGATTACCTTTGGAACGAGGATGAATATTAAAATACATAGCAATTAAAAGTCTCGGTAATTAAGAGGCTTTTTTTGTAAACACATATCACGGAATATTAATTTAAAATCAAACTTATTTATGAGTATCATAAATAGTATCTTAAAGGCGTTTGTGGGCGATAAATCACAGAAAGACGTAAAGTCCATCCGCCCTATTGTAGATAAAATCAATCAGTTTTATAATTCATTCGAAAATTTAAGCAATGATGAGTTAAGAGAAAAGACCATTTCTTTTCAAGAAAAAATAAAACAAGCACGTTTTGGTCAAGACTCTAAAATTGCTTCGTACCGCGAAGAATTAGAAAAAACAACCGACATTGATAAAAGAGAAAACATTTATGCATCTATCGATACGTTAGAGAAAGAAGCATACACGTTATCAGAAAAAGCATTGTTCGATATTTTACCGGAAGCATTTGCTGTGGTTAAAGAAACAGCACGCCGTTTTACAAACAACAACGAATTG
This sequence comes from Paenimyroides viscosum, assembly GCF_003858535.1. Classification (GTDB taxonomy): domain Bacteria; phylum Bacteroidota; class Bacteroidia; order Flavobacteriales; family Flavobacteriaceae; genus Flavobacterium; species Flavobacterium viscosum. Next base: position 5,936 of record NZ_RQTJ01000053.1, on the reverse strand, counting down.
GTTGTTACTGCAACAGCGCAAGACAAATTGTTTGCACAAACAAAAGGTCATGTACGCATTGAAGGCGATAAAGCAATATGGTCTAACACATGGGAAGTTGCCGGAAAAATGATTCCTTGGAACATGGTGCACTACGATGTGCAAATGATTGGTGGAACAGTAATTCACCAAGGTAAAATTGCCGAAATGCAAACCGGTGAAGGTAAAACATTGGTATCTACCTCTCCTATTTATTTAAACGCATTAGCAGGTAACGGCGTTCATGTGGTAACCGTGAATGACTACCTTGCAAAACGTGACTGTCAGTGGAATGCCCCTTTGTTTGAATTCCACGGTTTAACTGTAGATTGTATCGATAATCACCAACCAAACTCATCAGGTCGCCGTGAAGCATATCAAGCAGATATTACTTACGGAACAAATAACGAATTTGGTTTTGATTATTTACGTGATAACATGGCACATACACCAGAAGAATTGGTTCAACGCAAACACAATTTCGCAATTGTAGATGAGGTAGATTCTGTTTTGGTTGATGATGCACGTACACCGTTAATTATTTCGGGTCCGGTTCCAATGGGTGATCGTCATGAGTTTTTAGAACTAAAACCAAAAGTAGATTCTTTGGTAGCACAGCAGCGTCAATTATCAAACGGATTCCTTACAGAGGCAAAACGTTTAATAAAAGCAGGCGACACCAAACAAGGTGGTTTTAGCTTGTTGCGTTCGTACCGTGCCTTTCCAAAAAACAAAGCACTTATAAAATTTTTATCTGAAGAAGGTGTAAAACAAATTCTTCAAAAAACCGAAAATCATTTCATGCAGGATAACAACCGCGAAATGAAAAAGGTAGATGAAGGTTTACTATTTGTAATCAACGAAAAAAACAATCAGGTAGAATTAACAGATAACGGTATCAAAGTATTATCAGAAGGTATGGATGATAACTTCTTTATCTTACCAGATATTGGAACCGAGATTGCCAAGATTGAAAAATTAAACATTTCTGCCGAAGAAATGTCAGAGAAAAAAGAGATTTTATTCCAAGATTTCGGTGTAAAATCAGAACGTATCCACACATTAACGCAGTTACTAAAAGCATACGCGTTGTTCGAAAAAGATGCGGAATACGTTGTTGTTGATAACAAAGTAATGATTGTTGATGAGCAAACGGGTCGTATCATGGATGGTCGTCGTTATTCAGACGGATTACACCAAGCAATTGAAGCAAAAGAAAATGTAAAAATCGAAGCTGCTACCCAAACATTTGCAACCGTTACCTTACAGAATTATTTCCGTATGTACAGCAAATTGGCAGGTATGACGGGTACTGCAATTACAGAAGCTGGCGAATTATGGGAAATCTACAAATTAGACGTTGTTGAAATTCCAACCAACCGCAAAATGGCTCGTGAAGACCGTGAAGATAAAATTTTCCGTTCAATTCGTGAAAAATTCAATGCGGTGATCGATGATGTTGTAGAATTATCACAAGCAGGTCGTCCGGTATTAATTGGTACAACATCTGTAGAAAATTCAGAATTATTAAGCCGTATGTTAAAAATGCGCGGTATTAAGCACAACGTTTTAAATGCAAAATTACATAAGCAAGAAGCGCAAATTGTAGAAGAAGCAGGAAATCCGGGAGTTGTTACTATTGCAACAAATATGGCGGGTCGTGGTACCGATATTAAACTTTCAGCCGAAGTTAAAGAAGCGGGCGGTTTAGCAATTATTGGTACAGAACGTCACGATTCTCGTCGAGTTGACCGTCAGTTACGTGGGCGTGCAGGTCGTCAGGGTGATGTTGGGTCTTCTCAATTCTACGTTTCGTTAGAAGATAACTTAATGCGTTTGTTCGGGTCAGAGCGTGTTGCGAAGATTATGGACGGAATGGGCTTAAAAGAAGGCGAAGTTATTCAGCATTCTTGGATGACCAAATCAATAGAACGTGCACAAAAACGCGTAGAAGAAAACAACTTTGGTGTTCGTAAACGTTTGTTAGAATATGATGATGTGATGAATGCACAACGTGAAGTTGTTTACAAACGTCGTCGTCATGCATTACACGGAGATCGTTTAAAAGTTGATATCGCCAACATGATGTTCGATTTATGCGATTATTTAGTTGAAGGAAACAAAATAGGAAACGATTTTAAAAATTTCGAATACGATCTAATCAAGATTTTCGGAATGGAATCTCCGTTCACCGTAGATGAATTCAACAAATTAAGCGATGCTGAATTAACAGATAAGTTATACGAAGTTGCCTACAAAAAATACGTTGCTAAATGCGAAGAAAGCGCTGTAGAAGCCTTTAAAGTAATTAAAAACGTACACGAAAACGGTGGGTACGAGCGTATGGTTGTTCCGTTTACCGATGGAATTAAAACCATGAACGTGGTAACCGATCTAAGCAAAGCATTTGAAACAGAAGGTAAAACGTTAATCAACGATTTCGAGAAAAACATTGTACTTTCTATAGTTGATGAAGCTTGGAAAAAGCATTTGCGCAAAATGGACGAATTAAAACAATCTGTTCAGTTAGCCGTTCACGAACAAAAAGATCCTTTATTGGTTTATAAGTTCGAAGCTTTCAACTTGTTTAAAGACACCATGCAAAACATCAACAAAGACGTAATCTCGTTCTTAATGAAAGGTGATTTGCCAAAACAAGAACAACAAGAACAAAGTAATGAACCACAAATTAGAACAAACGGTTCGTTTACGATTTAATAAAAAGCAAAAAACTCCAACTTTAACGTTGGAGTTTTTTTATGGTTTTAAGATTACTATTTAATCGTGTAATTCTTGATATCAACTTGGAAAGCCTGAAATATCCGTAGCTGAATATTAAAACAATTATTCCTGATCTTTCAGTTCAAAGCAATTTTTCATCCCATATCATTTCCAAAACTTAATAATTTACTATTATATTAAATTATCGTTCGGGTAGATGTAGATATTTAAGCTTAATTTAAAAATGTTAGAACCAATTTAAGAGGAAATACCGATAAACACCCGGATTAAATAAGAAGCAATCAATCTATTTTAAATCGAAATGTATTAAAAAAGCTCCACATTTATTGTGGAGCTTTTTGATTAATGATTAAAATTCAAATGCATATCTGATTTTAAAGCCAACCGTTAAAGGTGTAATTGTTTTGTCTTTATACTGTGCCTGATCTAACACACTGTTAAGCGTTAAAGGGTTCTCAATCTCAGGGGTATATTGTACGGGTTGCGCTGTTGCCTCTTTTGAAGAACGCATATCATTCAATCCCATCTCTAAGAACAAACCCAGGTACAGGTCGTTCGTAGTACTCAGTGTTTGTTTAATACCCGTTTCTACAATCCATGAGAATGTATTGCGAAGTTTCACAGTACCTTCGGTATGTCTATCACCCATTTTTCCAAACCCTGCAAATTCCGGACCGTTCAGTTCTGCATCCCATTGCTGGTAATAGCCCGACGTATTCAGATCATTCCACTTCTGGCGGTATTTAGAAGTTCCTGCCTGTATGCCGTACAGAATTCCTGTACGCAGATACCAACGAACAATGCCCGGAGTTTCATATTGAACTGTTAAGGGAATACGAAAACTTTGCCATTTAACCGATTCTTCAAAATAACCGGTGTTGTATCGAAATTCGAATGGATCGTTTTCCATATCTACTTCCATTGTACTTCCCTTTACTCCAGAAGCAGCAAAAGTAAGTTCTGTTCCCAAATACGAAACTCCTGTACTAATACTCCAGTTGTCGTTCAAGTACTGGCTGTAGCCAAGACCAACGGAAAACCCTTCGGAATGTTTTGCTAAAGGTAAGGATTCGCTGCCCTGATGCTGAATTAAATGTGCTGCACCTTCAATCTGCCATTCCTGAGCTTGTGCTGCATTCACTAAAAAGAATGCAACCAAGCAGCTAAAGAATGTATTTCTACTATTATTTTTCACTTGTTCTAAGATTTATTGTTTTACAACCACTTTAACGGTTTCCTGTCTGTCTTCTATCTGCAACACCAACATGTAGATTCCTTCGGCAAGACCTGCAGGAAGCTGAACTGATGAAACATTCTGTGATAAAGTAACAGATTGAACCAGTTTTCCTGATGTTGTGTAAAGTGCCGCCTTTGCATTTTTGAATGCCGAAGCAGGATAATCGAACACCACTTGTAACTGTTCATTTACACGCACAGGATTAGGGTAAACATTGATTTTAAAATTATGTTTTCTATCAATTTGTGAAGCACAAGTATGAATTACGTCACCATTTTCCGTTGTAAGCGTTACGCTGTACAATGCGTTCTCATCTAATAAATCCTGTTTAGTATTTCCTACGGAATATACTTGTTCGGTACCTATCAGCATATCGTTTCTGTACCATTCATATTTTACAAAGCGATAACCTCCATTTGTCTGCGGATTATTGTTTACCAACAGCGTATTGTCGAATTTTTGAATTACGATGTCTTTAAATGCGAAAGGACGTTCCACAATGATCTGATATGTTTTAGTAACCTCTCCATTTTCAGACACAACCTGTACCGCATTTCTATAAACACCCGGTTTAGGAGTAACGATCACAAAATCACGTGCAGGTGAAACGGTTGCTCCATATTCTGCATCTATCTGCACAGGCACTTCGTTAGTAGTACTATCACAATCTATCATGTAGTAAATTTCTGTATCAGGATCTGTATAAACGTTTCCGTTGATTACAATCTGCTGTAAAGAAGCATCGCTGCTTTCGATTGTCAGAGTACGTTCTACAGAAAGTGCAGGAAGATAATTATTGTTTCCTTCCTGATGCGCAGTTATCATAACAGAACCAGAATGCATTATTTGTACCCATCCTTCAGCCGTAACTACAGCTGCCGGAGTAGTCTGGCTATAAGCATACGTGTAAGTTACCGGCAAACCAGAAGAGGCTTCTGCCATTAATTGGAAATCTGCTGCTTCTTCCAATGAAACCACTTCAAGTTCATTGAATTGAATAATTTGAGCCGACTTTTCAATAACAAGTTCCGCTGTAAGCGTTACTGCATCACAATTCACTGCATAAGCAGGTGGTGTAACAACAGCTGTAACCGTGTAGGTTCCGGCGTTCACTGCACCGTTATCTTCTTCTGCCTGAGGATTGATGTTATAAGAAACCGTTGCACCAAGAGGCAAATTGCCTACCATTATATTCTGAACATTCCCATTGTAAACCGTTGTCAGGTCATTCAAAACTATATCGGCCAATGGTGATTCTTCTACAACTACCGTTTGCTGCTGCGCAGTGATGTTACCATTTCCGTCGTTGTAAGACCAATTAATCGTGTATGTACCCTGTTGAGTATAAACCAATGTATCTGCCGTAGTTGCCGCGATTGTACCCGTACAGTTATCAATTGCCGTTGGCACAGGAATATCGGTAGAAAGTACTGCACATTCTTTAGTAATAACAGGCAAGCTTGCTATTACAGGTACTGGAGGTGTTGTATCTTTTACGATTACCGTTTGCTGCTGCGTAGTGGCGTTACCGTTAACATCTTCATATGTCCAAGTAATAACTGTAGTACCTTGCGTAGTAATAGGAAAAACTGCATTGTTTGTAACCATAACAGTCCCCAGACAGTTATCTGTCGCTGTCGGTACCGCAACATCTCCCTCATTAACTACACACTGTGCTAGTACATCAGGTAATTTAACTAAAGCAGGTAAAGGATTAACAGTATCTTCAAAAGTTATTGTAACAGCAGTGGTAGCAGTACATCCGTTAAAGTCAGTAACCGTTACTGTATGAGTTCCAACCGAAAGGTTATCAACATTTGCCGTCATCATGCCGTTATCCCACAAGTAAGTATATGGTGTAGTTCCTCCCGTTACAGTCACTGTAGCATTTGCGTCGGTACTTTCCAAACAACTTGCAGGGAAATTCTGAACAGCCGAT
>NZ_RQTJ01000052.1:221-10279 GCF_003858535.1 Paenimyroides viscosum | reverse complement strand
CGTACGCTCGGTGGTGTGAGAGGCGCACTCCGTCAGTTACTGGCGGAGCCGTCTACTCGATTAGCGGTTCGGTGTTCTTTTTCGGCCACTGGTTTGTCGGTCGTTTTGGTTGTGCGGTTGGACAGACACACTCTTTGCCAAGCTTGGGTTTGAGCGTTGGCTTGAGCGGCTTGGCAATGTGTGTGGCTGTTAGCAAGGGAATTATCTAAATCCATACTTCTCTACTGTTTTTAAGTTAAGTCTGGCTAGAAACTTATTTCTATCCGTTAGTGTCATTTTGCCTTCTAAAAGGTCGGCCATAAAACGATACTTATACGCATCAAGCCGTTTATTTTTTTTGTCCCATTGTATAATTCTTTCAATAAGGTCAAGCGTTATTTCAACTTCTTCAACTTTTTTACTATTGTCCTCAATAAAGAAATCATCCATATCAAAAAATAATTCTGGATTAACTTCTGCAACAATATTAAGAATGCCTTCTCCTTGATTCCTTTCTATGTCTGTAATTGTTCTATTGTTTCTAATTTTACTGCTTAAAGTAGAAGCCATATCATACTGATATTGGGTAAGATTTTGAGTCTCTCTTCCCCAGTCTTCTATTTTCTTCCAAGTTTTTACGTGTATTGATTTTAATCTATTCAATGAAGCCTCATTTTCAGCTTTTTGAGTTTCATCCTCAGTTAGCTTTTTTCTTTTTTCAGTCAATTTATTTTCCAAGTCAGATTTTAAACTTTCAAGGTCAATCTCAAAACTTTCATTTTTAATTGCATTCCAACATTCCTCTTTTTTTGCCCACTCTCCATATAAAGAGCCAGGGGCTTTAGTTTTGATGTAATCCTCTATTTTAGACATTACCTCGTGTAATTTTGACTTTAAAGTATCGCTTAGCGATTGATGTTTCCAGATTTTGTATAAATCAAGTTTGTAGTTCAATTTATAACCTAACCAAGCTAATGAATAAGGAACTGTTATATAACGCATATCACCAATTGCGTTCGGTTTTACACCATATACCTTTTCAGCAGATGAAAATAAAATAGCTTTTGCAATAGCATCTTCAAACCAAATATTGTCTGGCTTAAAACTGAAATTATAATTCAGAAATTGAGCGTAATTTTTCTGACTTCCTCTAACAACAATATGAGGGCCAATTACCAACTTTTTACCATTATATACTTCCTCGTATGAGTTGATAAACTTTGCCAAAGATTCTTTAGTGAACATCTGACTTCTTGGATTCTGCTTGTCAAATTGTTTTCGCTTTGATGGTGTAATACCAAATCGAATTCTTTCATTTTTGTACTGACCTCTTGAACGCTCAAAAAACCAACGTGTTTGAGTAGTTTCTCCTGAAATTGGCGGTGCCCAAATAGTCCGTGAAAGTTTTTCAATTAAAACGTGATTTTCTTTGTTAGAACTTAAATCAGAAGCAGAAACTCTATTTTGAGTGTTAGCATATTCTGCGATACGACCAACTATTTCAGAAAAATTCTCTCTATTTTTTACAATAGTAAGTTTAACTGGAACAAACACATTACTTATATCGACTTTATCTTTTTTCCAAGTATGATAAACTGACGCTGTAGTTTGTCCACCATTTACAATTTGAAAATCCTTTACTTGAGCAATAGCTTTACCTTGATTGTTTGGCAAATCTGTAATGGTAACTTCTTCAGCAGTAGCTGCGATACCATTATTAAATGCCATAAACATATGTTGCTCTTTCAGAATAGTATTTCGAATTCCTTTATTTATTTTACCTGTGAATTGAAGAAATGAACGAACATTTTGCTCCAGAAGTCTAGCCCCATATTGTTCATAAATATCTGCTAAGGCAAGACCTGAGATAATCGCAAGCCAAGATTGATAATCAGAATTTTCGCTTTCATTAACAATACAAGGCACTTTATATCCTGCTAGTTCAAAGTTGATTTCAATAGGCACTCTGGTTTTATCAGAAAGATTGAAAAGGTAGTTTATATCAATTGTTCTGTAAAAAATAGTGTAACCAGCTATTGTATCAGAAATTTTCACATCTGATTTTACCTCACCATTTGTTATTAAAAATATATTTACTCTGGTTAGATATTCTTTAACCTCTGGAACATTCGCTAGAGTTTGAGCAAGATCAAATATTTCAGAACTTTCCTCTATTTCGTTCACATAATCTTTGTAAATTGCATTTCTAAAGAATTTTACTGCTCTTTCAATTGTTTTGTCTGCATCACCCTTTGTAACACTTTGAATGGTGGAATCACCATTGTATATAGTTACAAACAAATCAAGTGTTTCGTAATTTTCATAAAGAGAGTAGCCGTTGATTTTATGTTCAACACCTCTTTTACTAATCTTTTCATCAAAGCAAACACGATAATTTTCTGTTTCTCCTGCTTCGGATAAATACGATAGTGCTAACTCTGTAAAAATCTGTTCTGGATTTGTTCCTTCTTCCTCAGAGATAAGACTTGCGTTAATTTCTTCCTGAATGTCTCTATAGAACTTTTGTAATTCTTTGTTTTCCATAAAAATGTTATTGTATTTCTCCCAAAAGAGTTTGGTGGTTAATTCTCCATTCCTCTGATTCCGATAGAACAATAGAATATCTCACATCTCCAACACCGATAGGGATTTGATTTTCAGTTATTCTTGGGAAATTACCCGTAACTCGGTATATATTTTCTTGACGAATAGTATAACCTCTCTCATCATAAAGAGGTTTGTGAATATCATAATATCCAGATTCCAATAATTTCAGCTTAAATAGATTGGAAGCCATTGTGTTATCATTCAATAATTCCGAAACTTCGTCAATTAGTATATTCAATGATTCACCGTTTCCCACTCTTACATCTAGCGAAAGATGAAATAAAAATATTTTTTCAATGATGGAATCGTCTAACTGTCTTTCACTCGTGATATGAATTTTTTGATGATTGTTACCGTGTGTAGTTTTTACTTCAACTGCCCAGTTTGAGTATTGAAAATCTTGAATAGACTTTTCTGGGCCAAGCCAAGATTTAATACAATAGTTTTTATCCGAATTATTAGTCAAGAAAAATCGTAAAAAATAAATTTCACCGTAAAGCCCCCTTTGTGCTTCGTCTGATAAACCTTGTTTACCAACCTTTTCAAACAAAGACTGCCATTTAGCCAAACGCTCCAATAGTTTTTCTACTAAGGTTTGTTCTGTGGACACGTCTGATACTCCAAATATCAAATCTTCGCAAAGCGTAGAGAAAATATCTTTATGTTGTTTGTTTAGTAAAAGGATAAGCAAAAATTTCTTTGACCTATCTCTTTCATCCGGTAGCGTTTCAATCTTGATGTCTTTGAGTTTATTCCATTGGTTTTCGTCAAACGAGAAAGTAGCGCTTATTCTAAATGCAATACATCTTAATTTTTCTGGAGCCTTGATTGCAATAAATACATCAGGCATTACTTCTGCTGAATATCGTTTATAGAGCAAACCAGAATGATTAGAAGTTTCACTTTCTAATCCAGTCCAAATATTTTCAATCTTCGTCATCTCCATAGTCTTCAAAATCTTCTTCAACAACATCAAATTTGTCTAACAACTCTTCATTAATTGCGTAAGAAACAGGGGCGTTGAAATTACTTTTAGGAAAACTAATAGCATAGCCAACAAAAGGGTTTGTTCCGTCTGGTAAGGGGAAAAACTGAAGACTTTCTTTTGTATCTAACAAATAGATCAAAAGCAAAGGCTTTTTAGGGTCTCTTAACTCGTTTCTTACAATTTGACCTTTAGGATATGAAGCTGTTCCAGGTTTAGTTCTACGCTGATTAGTTATCTCCAAAGCTCTAGCTTTTTCTTCATCTGTGAAATCAATAAATTCATCCCAAGGACTTATGATGTGCGATTTTCTCAAATAATATATTTGTTCATTAGAGTTTTGTTCACTTCCGTCTTCGGTTCTTAGCCATTGTCCAATTGAGATTTCACCACCATTTACAATTAAATTTGTATTGTTTTTTGCATTAGGCTTTGACATAAGTGCGACTCTCCAATCCGTAAGTTCATTGTTCTTTAGTTGAGCATTTATAAACTGGATAATTTTTTTTGGCTCTGCTTTTTTCAAGTTTTCAATAGATTGAATTCCCTCGAAGAAATTAATTACTTCGGAGGCTGGAATATCAAACCATAACAAAGCGTTATCTTTTTCTTGATAATTAGATGGCAATGTAGAAATGAAATTTCTGAGCGTATTTAAGTTGTTATCAATGATTGGTATTTCTTTCTTAAACTCGTATGACTCAACCAATCTGCCTGCCCACGAAATTTGTACAGTAATTGCGTTACGCATTTTATTGATTGCTGAAATCATTAGTCCGTCTGGAGAAGTGCGTATTTTTAGAGCATATTGTTCTGGAGTAGAACCAGCTATGTCTGACATATAATCAAATTCTTCTCTTAGTTCTTCTGAAGCCAGAGTTATATGGCAAAACCATTCGTTTAACTCCCTACTTGTAAACAAACGACATAAGTCAACATAGCCACCTCGATATCCAAACCAACGCCCCATTTGCATCAATGTGTCATACATTTTTGATGCTCTTAAATAATAACTAACGGAAAGTCCTTCTAAAGTCAAACCTCTTGAAAGCTTATTACCACCAACTGCAATTACTGAAAGTCCATTTTTGTGGTCGAAATAGTCTAATGCTTCGCCCGAACCTCCATGAATTGATTTTACTTCAATTCGTGAAGCAGCATCATTCAAATGTTGTAAAACTTCACTCCATTTATGAACCTGAATTTGCGAATCTAAATTTTTAAGTTCTGAATCTAAAATTTGTTGAGAAACAGAAACATAAGATTTATATCCGTTTTCATCCTGTTCAAAAGTCAATTTTAACTCATTTAAAACTTCTGTATCATTTTGGTCAATTCCTCTTCGGTAATAAATGAATTGATTTGAAACTAATTCTGCAATATGGTCTTGCCAACGCATAAAACGGGAAACGTGAATCAGCATTGAGTTATGAACTGTTGTTTGCCCTCTTAATCTTCTAATTGCACAAGTGATTATAAAACAACGAATAGCCCTTTTCAAAGATTCAGGTAAAGATGATGGTAATTGATCATCTTTTTTATGCCTATCAGGAACAAATCCACTGTAGTCATTTATCCTGTTTACTATAGGTAAAACTGTATTTGAGGCCTCGTCTTCTTCTAATGGACTAAATCCAAATACTTTTTCTGGTCCAATATAGTTTGAAGGAGCTGGGATATTTTTTATAAAGTTCCTCGGGAATAAATTTTGGTCATCTAACGGAATAAAAATGTTAGCAAAAGGTGTAGCTGTATAACCAACATAAGCATTCTTTCCAAATAGATTTAGAATTTGAGTAATCCAGCCATTAATAGAACTTTGTCTTTCAGGGTCATTTGAAATGTTAATAGAGGCATTGTCTGCTTCGTCATCTATAAGTAAGAGTGATTTATTACGAATTACTCGTCCTAATTCATTGTCTTCATTTGCCTGAGCTGCAAGCCATTGATGTATTCTTCTGAGTACGTGTGGATTTTTCTTTATTACGGCAACAATTGGTTCAGAAGTATTGAAGTTTAAACCTAGGGCATTTGCCGCTCCTTGAGTAAAATCACCTTTTTCAATGCTGGAAGTTAGAGAATGAGCCACAATAGGCGAACCAAAGTAGGGGTCACCAACACCTATTTGAATACTTCTCTGGTCAAAAGCTCTTGTATGTTTCGTATCAAATCCTAAAAAACTTTCGTCAATTCTAAGTTGCGTTTGGCTTCTTAAATTATTATGAATTCCTGCCATAATAATTATTAATTTGAATCCAGCATCAGCAGCTTTACAAACGAGACCAGTATAATTTGCTGTTTTTCCTGATTGAACTTGACCAACAACTAAACCTTTCTTATTTATTGTGATTTTTAGTGTTGGATCAAATAAATTATCAAGAATGCTATCTGTAAGTCTATCTAGCTTATTTATAACTTCTGGTGCAAAATTCTTTTCTATTTCGAGGTATTCTCTATATCTACCCCAAAAACCATTTGAAAAATCTAATTCAGCTCTTTTCTCATTTAACCAAGGTAAGTTTTCATCAGCTTTTTCAATTGACCTAAATTCATCTTGACGAATTGTATAAAGTTCTTCAATTCTTCTTACAAGCATTTCACGGTTTTCATTTATGAAATACTTCATTTTAAGCACTTCATCAACGGCATCTTCAATTTCTTCTCTTGTATAAGATGAGCTGTCAGATAGTAACTGACGGATGTTCTTAATAGGGTCTTTTTTACTCATTGGTTAAAAATTCAATATATTCTGGATAGAAATTATATGGTTCAGTATTTAGAATTCTTGCCTTTGCTTTTTCGATTGATAGACCACTTGCTACAAATCCGTTAAAAAGCTTTTGCATTGTTTCCTTAATTGCGTTGTGGTCTATTCCTTCAAATGGTTGCCCGTGTGGTTTTTCATTTTCGCTTTCTTGAAGCGTGATTAAAGGCACAGGTATTGTTTCCTCAATGAACTGAATTACTTTTTCAATTTCTTTTTTTAAATCGCCTGATTTAGAAAGTAATTCATTTAAAAGCGGGTGATTCCGATTTATTTTATAGAATCTTTTACCGTGTCTGGCTCTTTCTTCCCAAAACGGAAAATATTCATCCGATGCCAATTTTCTTTTAAGCACCTTGCCCTTGTGTCTATAAACCTCTACAGCTTGATTTCTAACATCTTTTGCTAGTGCAAGAATTTGTTCACGGTAAATTGAAGGAGGTCTGGCGATAGATTTCTTGATGTCAATTTGCCAGTCATCATCAAAATTATTTGGTAAGTCAATTTGAATTCTACAAAGGTCATAATGTCCTTCTTTTTTAAAAAGACCAAGCCAATCGCCAGCAACTAACAATCTGCGATTTCTATAAACATAGAAACCTTGATGAGCTGTCCAACTATCTTTTGGACCTTTTCCATAATTATATTGTTCTGCTGAAAGTTTCGAACGATGCGGTAAAACAAAACCTTTAATCTTTATTGAACCACCTTCTAATCTTGTTTCGGGTTTGCTTTGTAAATTATCTATTCCAATCATAAATGGATCCCAAGATTTTATTTCCCTCTCACGTAAATAGATTTTCAAACCTTCATCCATATATCTATGAAAAACCATAGATAAGTGAGATTTTACGGAATCCATTATTCCTAAAAACTTACTTTTTGCTTCTTCATTGTCCTCTGAAGTATCCTTTGTAAGTCTATCCAAATCCCACCAAATTACACAAGTTCCTGTCTCAACAGTTTCTATTTTCTTAGTCCAGTTTCCTTCGTTAGGAATGTATCTAATTAATTTCCATACTTTTTCTTGATTGACAAAGTCCAAATCCCAAGTCCAAAAAACAGGTTTGTAGCCTTTAGCTTTAGAAAAAACAGTAAATTTTCTTGATTGTGAAAATGAAGCCGTCTTTAAGCCTAAACCGAAACGACCTAAATCATCTCGATTTCTTTCATCTAATGGATTCTTACTTCCAGGTCGCATAGCTTGAACAAGCTGTTCATTGTTCATTCCTGTACCATCATCTAGGATAGATAATGTTGTATTTGAACCTTTCCAATCGTAATCTATCCAGATATTTTTCGCTCCAGCAGTAATAGAGTTATCAACAATGTCAGCAATAGCAGTTTCAATAGAATAACCAATCGCACGAAAGGTTTCAATCATTGAGCTTGCTTCTGGTTCTGCAGAAGTTGATTGTATGTTGGTATAGTCAATCATTTATTCCTTGTAATTCGTTATTGGAAACACTCCACTGCACTTGGACTGTTTGGATTATATTCTTTCTGGGATTTAATTTTGAAAATGGGTCATTTATGAAGGAAATTTCAGGAGAATCATTAATGTTAGACACAATACAAACTGTATATCGTGACCTTTCTCGTTTTGCAGTTTCCCATTCTTTATTTGTAAAGAGAAGTCCGCCTATATTACTAGCCAGTCCTTTAACTTCAATAAAATGTTGATATGATTTAGATTTGATTTCAAAATCATATCCACATCCTAAATCTCGCGAATCAATTAACTCGCCTGCAACAGGCAAATTATTTAATCTATGATATTCAATAAAAAACTGTTCAGCTTTTTTTCCTGTTGGACCTCTTAGTATAAAAATCGGATTAGTAATGACTTCATTATCTGAGTTATCTATTTCAGGCAAATCAATCTTATTCCCATTTATAATTTCCACTGCTATTTGTCTTATATCAAATTCCTCCAACTGCTCAAATTGGGAAATAATATTTGAAATTGTTTTTCTTGGTTGTCTCTGATGCCAACCTGCTCTATGTCCGTGAAATGGATCAAACTCATCTCTCCAATTTTTTATAGTATGTTTGTTAATTTGAAGCTTGTCAGATAAATCATCAAAAGCATCTTTCCAAGTTTTGTATCCTAAATTATTAACAGCATCATCATTGAAGCGGGACAAATAATAAGAGACAACAATAGCTTGTTCTTTATTTTTCATTCTTCAAAACTTTAAACAATTCTTCAGCTATTTTTTTTGCCATTAAAGGTGGTACTGCATTCCCAATTTGTTTAAAAGCAGCTGTTCTATTAGCTCCTTCCTTTTCTCCTTCAAAATAATAGTCATCTGGAAAAGATTGAAGTCGTGCTGCTTCTCTTACGCTGATTGATCTATTTTGCTTACTATCAGGATGAATATAATAATGACCATCTTTGGCAATATGGGCGACTACTGTTTGTGAGTAGGGTAAGTCAGAAGCAACCACCTTAAATCTGTCAAAAAATGAAGTGCGATTTTGATGGGTCTTTAATCTTTCTGGTAAATCATTGTAGTTTAATCGTTCTTGTTTTTTATCCCATTTCTGAACGGCAATTTTATAAATTTCTTTATCTTGCTCTCTATGTGGTCTTGCAATATGTTGGGTTAAAATATCAATACCATTGCGTAAAGCGTGAGATTTTAAGTATTCCGTTGTTTCAGTTTTGTATTTTAAAAATCTGTCTACACCTTCACCGGCTTTTATTACAGGCAAATCGTCCAATAAATCTTTTACTAAATAATTGTTTTCAATTGAAATTTCTTCCAAATTTGGTACACTAATCTTTTTGTTTTTTTGCCAACCTAGAATGATAATTCGTTTTCTGTTTTGCAATACTCCAAAGTTTTTTGCTTCAAGCGTGTGCAGTTTTATTTGATAGCCTTTTTTATTAAAAATCTTCTCCATTTCTTCAAGATAGTGCCCACCTTTAGCAGACTTTAATCCCAAAACATTTTCAAAAACAAACATATTAGGCTTATATCTTTCTAAGTATTCAGCATATTGAATAAAGAGGTAATTTCTTGGGTCACCTTCCATTTTGGTTTTAGACCGTGACCGTCCCACCAATGAATATGCTTGGCAAGGTGGTCCGCCAATAATTAAATCAACTTTTCTTTTTCCTAGGCTCTTCTTTATTTGCTGGTGTATAGTTTCATTGTGTTCATCTCCAATTGGAAGGTTAATAACAGCGTCCAAAATGTCTTTTGGCACACTTAAATATAATTGCTCACGAGTTATTTCCCCTTTTAGATAGGTAATGTAAATTTTGTAGTTGTTGTTAGCTTTTAAGTAATGGTAAGCAGCTCTTGTTCTCAGAGTATTACAAGCAGAATTTTCAATTTCAACGTGAGCAATAGGCTCAAAACCAGCTTGGATAAATCCTTCTGAAAGTCCTCCTGCTCCTGCAAATAAGTCTATGAAATTGTAAGTCATTATAATATTTTTCTTTGGTTCAAATTTACTTGTTTATTCTGTGCGTTGGCAAAAATTCAGGCTCTTTTGCTTGCGAAGCGGTCGCCCGTGTGTTGTGGCAAGCAAATGTGCCTGAATGTGCGGTTGGCATTTTATTTCTGTCGTTTATTTTGTTCACTGTCGTTGTCTTTTTTACACTGAGCGATAACGTTTCGAGGCTTGGCGATAGTGCGGGCTTGAATCGAGCGGACGTTCAATTCAGACCGAACTAAGCCAAAGCCAATTTCTATTTGCTAATTTAAAAAT
>NZ_RQTJ01000052.1:0-211 GCF_003858535.1 Paenimyroides viscosum | reverse complement strand
TTGCACTTAATCCCGCATTTCGCCAAAGTGTGCTGTGAAGGATAAAGCTTGCTTTATCCGTGCTGTATAGAAGATGATGGTAGGTCCATCAGTATCGACGTTCAAGCGTAGGTACTAAACCGCTTCCCGATGCTGGCTTAGTAATAAACTGGTGTTAAACGGTAGGAAGAAAAGGCTACATGAGTAGTCAGGTGCGTATAAAGGAGATGAA